>CAJUTU010000012.1 GCA_910589385.1 uncultured Lachnospiraceae bacterium | reverse complement strand
GTATATTGAAAAATCTTTGATTTTCAAGGGAAAAAGACTTGACTTAATAGGGAGTAAGGATGTATAGTAAGCTGATGCCTGTTGATAAAGAAATTCCATCCAGAATCATAAAAGAAATCAAAAAAATTTTAGTAAGGAGTGATTGCAATGGCAACAATTTTTAATCATTTTTATGAGAATAAAAACGCATTTCTAAATCCTTGTGACGTCATAGAAGAGATTTCTGATTTTCCAGAGGTATGCATCACTACATTTTCAGAAAGCATTATAAAAGATTATGTAGAAAACAATACAACGAAAGTAATTGCAAATTTGTATTCTGCCAATGGAACAATACCTGTATATGAAATAAAATATGCGGATAAAAAGATGGGGCTATTTCTTTCTAGAGTAGGAGCCCCCGCTTGTGCAGCTGGTTTAGAGGAAATTATAGCTTTAGGAGCAAAGAAAGTTATACTGTTCGGGTGTTGTGGTATATTAAATCAATCCGTTGCAGATGGCAAAATAATTGTCCCATCGTCAGCCGTTCGGGACGAGGGAACAAGTTATCATTACTGTTCGAGAAGTGAAGAAATAAGTGCAGAGGATTCTTCGACCAATATAGCAGTACAGTGTTTGAGGCAGCATGGGATTCCGTATGTGGCGGGAAAAGTCTGGACAACGGATGCGATTTACAGAGAAACACCAGAAGTTATTGAGGAACGCAAGAAACAGGGGTGTATTGCGGTTGAAATGGAATGTTCAGCATCTTTAGCTGTTGCAAAATTTAGAAATATACCGATTATCCAGTTCTTTTATGGGGCGGACAACCTAGATTCTGATAAATGGGAAATAAGGGATTTAACAGATTATGGTTTGAGTTTTAGTGATAAGTATATGGCAATAGCTTTGGAATGCGGGATTACTTTTTAAGGAAATGAGAGGTATTTATGGAAAAGGCGAATTGGTTGCATTGTCCTATCTGCCATAATAAAACAAGATTAAAAATGAGAAAAGATACAGAACTGAAATTTTCCATTATATTGTCCTAAGTGTAAAAACAAAAGATCTTCATTCACACATCGAAGTGCATTTAAACTCCTCGGATAACCGATGAACGGCAGGCACTGGGAGATGATCTTAATCAGAACAGCATAACACACTTTTCTCAAAAAACAATGTATTGTTTACACATAGGCACCACAAAAAGTATAGTACTTTTAAAATCATTGTACCAGCCAGCTTAATCCGTATTTTATTTCCGTGGACTCCCTCACGCTTTTCCCAGGCACAAACATGCCCTGTTGTACCAAATCGCACAATTTCTATTCTGTACATCAAAACTATCATTGAAAAACCGAAATCGGCCTGATATACTATTCTACAAAATGAAACGGCCGAGATTATCGGCAGTCAATATGCAGAAAAGCCCGAAAAAAGGCAGGGAGAAGTGCAATGACAGAACTGATAAAATTGAGGGAACATCGTGAACTGGCCGAAACCGCTGCAAAATGGTTCCATCAAAAATGGGGAATCCCTTTAGAAGCCTATACAGAAAGTATAGAAGAGTGTATCGGCCGCCAAAGCGCAGTGCCGCAATGGTATCTCGCAATGGAGGATGATGTGGTCGTCGGCGGCCTGGGCGTGATCGAGAACGATTTCCATGACCGCAAGGACCTGGCGCCGAATGTATGCGCCGTATATGTTGAAGAAGGCCACCGCTGCCAGGGAATCGCCGGAAGGATGTTGGATCTTGCCTGCAAGGATATGAAGGAACACGGGATTGACACCCTTTATCTGCTTACAGACCATACTTCCTTTTATGAACGCTATGGCTGGAAGTTTTTATGTATGGTCCAGGGGGATGGAGATCCGGAGATGAGCCGGATGTATATCCATAGGCAGCTGTGCAGAAAACATCGCCAATATTCTAAACCAATGCCCGAAACACAAATGAGGGAATAGTATGTATGATTACGAAGGCCTGAAAGACAGCTTAAGAAAATTCTCAGAAACGGAACTTTTTTTCAAAGACCGCTATGAAGCTTTGGGAAATCAGGAGAAATGGGAACGCTTCTGTGAAAAATATCCCAAAGATTTTATTATAGAAAAAGGCTGGCTGTGCCCCGAGTTTTTTGCCGATTTTGCACAGCGTTCCGCTTTTCATCCGGATGATATGGAAGCTTACACGGACAGAGATGTCTTGCTGCTTCTGCATCCCCGGTATTCTCCGAACGTGGAGCATACCCATGGATTTTTTGAAATATTTTATGTACTGGAAGGCTCCTGCCTGCACACGATCCAGGGTAAAACGGAACGGCTGCCTCAGGGGCGGCTGTTCTTTCTGGCTCCCGGCGTCCGCCATAACCTGGAAGTCTATGATAAGAGCATTGTCATCAATCTTTTGATCAAAAGGAAAACCTTTTCAGATATTTTTTTTAACACGCTCAGAGTGCAGGGGACCCTTACCAGCTTTTTCCTGAACAGCATGTACACGCAGAATCACTGGGAGGGCCTGTATTACGATATCAAGGATGAAGAAATCGAAGAGCTGATCTTATCCATGCTTTTAGAACAGCTGGAAGAGGATTCCTATTCCTGCGGAATCCTCACCAGCCTGATGACGATCTTCTTTGCCAAGCTTACGAGACGGTATAAGACCGGAGAAATTGTCTCGTCGCAGAAATCTCCGGTCAATACCCGCGCCCTGGATATGATCACTTATATCAATGACCACTATCAGGACGTTACGCTCCAAAGCCTTGCAGAGCATTTTCATTATACCCAGGAGTACTGCTCCCGGCTGATCAAAGCGGCCGCAGGAGTCTCTTTTACCGACATCCTGCGCAGGATCCGTTTAAGCCGCGGGGAGACCTTTCTTCTGGCTACTTCATACAGCATAGAAGCTATCAGCCATATGATCGGTTATGAAGAGCCTGGAACATTTATCCGGCTTTTCAAGAAAGAATATGGAATGTCTCCCGGAAAATACCGCCTCGCACAGGAAAATCGGTAAAAATATATCCGGTAAATGCCGTCTTGCACAGGAAAATCGGTAAAAATATATCCGGTAAATGCCGTCTTGCACAACCAAGTCTGCTGCAGCATCCGTTTATCCGAAGTTATTACGCCTTTACAAGGATACGGTAAGCGCCTGGCTCCAACTGTAGTTTCCCGGATGTCATTTCATTTGCCAATCCCGGCTGCTGTTTTCCATCTGCGGCCTCGCACATGGACGGCGCCTGTAAAATACAGATTTCTTTCTCACGCAGCGCAGCCGGAACAACAAACTCTGCCTGTGTATCAAATGGAACCGTCACATCAAATTGGATTCCCTGGGATGTTCTTTCCCATTTACTTTCAATCATTCCATATGGGCTGTCAAAACGCAGTGATACGTGGGAAAACCGCTTATCCGGCTCAGGGGTGACAGAGAATTTTTTAAATCCTGCCTGGGCCTCATCCGGATTCAGCCCTCCCATATAGCGGTACATCCATTCCAGAACAGCGCCATATGCGTAATGATTCAGGCTGTTCATTCCCGTATCGCTGATGCTGCCGTCTGGAAGGACAGAATTCCAGCGTTCCCATACTGTAGTCGCTCCCATATTGACCTCATATAACCAGCTTGGGTAATCCTCATTCAAAAGCAAGGTATAGGCATAGTCCGAAAGCCCGTTCTCGGACAGCGTCTTACAGAGGTAAGCAGTCCCTACAAATCCGGTCGTCAGATGAATTTCTTCCTCGTCCAGTTTTCGTTTCAACGTCTGGACTGTGCGCTCTTTCGCCCAGTCCGGTACGATATGGAAATGAAGCGCCAGCACAAGCGCGGTCTGCGTATCCACCGCAAGACGCCCTGTGGAAGTCACATATTCCTCCTGCATTGCCTTACGCACCTGGGCGGCTACTTGTGCATACTCCTGTGCCTCATCTGTTTTTCCCAAAGTTTCTGCCGCTTTCGCCGTCAGTTCCGCAGAGTAGAGATAATAGGCGCTTGCTACAAAATAGGGGTCTGTCCCGCCGAACGGAGAATCTTTGTGATGATTATCCAGCGCCAGCCAGTCTGCAAAATGAAAACCATAATCCCAAAGATGGCGGTTCCCGCAATATTCCTTGTCCACACTTCGGATGTAATCCGTCCACAGCTTCATATTCTCATACTGCATTTCCAGCAAAGCGATATCTCCGGTAAATACATAGGATGTCCACGGAACGATCGTCGCAACATCTCCCCATGCACAGGAACCTGCATTGGATTCCGGGCTGTCTGTATCCTTGCCCAGAATCCGGTCAATCTGATTCAGTATATCCGGAACGACAAAGGGAACCGAGCCTTTCATTTCCGGCTGCTTCTGCTCTGAAAGCATTTCCGTCATATAATTATGGTAAAACGGCGCGCACTGCATATTGAAGCTCGCTGTCGCACAGAATGCCTGTGCGTCGCCGGTCCAGCCAAGACGCTCGTCACGCTGCGGGCAGTCTGTCGGGATATCCACAAAATTCCCTTTCTGTCCCCACACTGCATTTTCAATGAGACGATTCACCTTCTGATGATCCGTCGTAAGATACCCGATCCGTTTCAGATCCGAATGAAGCACACAGGCAGTAAAATCTGCCTTCTCCGGGTTTTCAATCCCTTCTACTTTTACATAGCGAAATCCATAGAACGTAAAATGAGGGCGCACCCTTGTCTCTTTTCCGTTAGAATAATACACAAATTTCTGCTGTGCAGTCCGAAGATTATCTGTATAAAAGTTGCCGTTCTGGAGGATTTCTCCAAACTGGAGCACCACTTTAGTATCCTCGGGTGTATGATTGGTAAACATCAGTATGCCGGAAATCTCCTGACCGAAATCAAGAACCGTTTCACCGGCAGGCGTATGGATCACCTCAGCCGGAGTAAATGTTTCCTGGATCCTTACCGGGATACTCAGCCGGGGCTGCAGCCGTTCCGACAGATCCTTTCCCACCACCGCATGATCCCACTGTGCGGTATCACATTCTTCTTTGGCAAAATCCGTGATTTCCTTCCGACTGTCATAAATCTCGCCGTCATAGATACCGCTGGCAAGAACCGGGGATTCCTGGCACAGGAAATCGGTATCGGAGGCAATGGATATCATTTCTCCGTCCGATGTTTCTATTTTTAGTTCGCAGATCAGCGTCTGTGTATCTCCATAAAGCCGGTCCATCCGGTCAATATAACCAAACCGGCCCTTGTACCAGCCATTTCCCAGCATAATACCTAAGGCATTCGCGTCCGGTACAAGCATTTCTGTCACATCATATGTCTGATACTGGATCCGGTGGTTATAATCATTATAATAAGGCGCCAGGTATTCATCTGAGATTTTCTCCCCGTTCAGATATGCCTCATATAAGCCAAGTCCGGAAATGTAGAGTCTCGCTTTCTTTACTTTTTTTCCGCCCAGCCCAAACTTCCGCATGAAGATGCTGTGCTTCTCTTTTTCAAACGGAGCGCAGATCCATGTTCCCTGGATCTTTTCGGGCGGCGCCTCAAAAAAGGCTGTCTCACTGACCGCTTCCTCTCCTGCATCGTCGCGTACAGACGCCCTCCAATAATAGCGGCCTTCCGGCTTTACCGCCAACTCCGGGATGAAACATTTGCTGTCGATATCCTCTTTCCAGCCAGTATTCAGAACCGTTTTTTCAAACTCCGCATCTTCTGCAATCTCAATTTTTTGTTCAATACTCTTTTTTCCCTTGCTTTCCGCTGTTTTGTAGGACAGGACTACAGAATCCATCCGATAACCAACCGGATTCACCATATGATTTGTTTCAAGCTGAATGATCTTCATAATAAAGCACCTCGGTTTGTCTTAATTTTCTTTATTTTAACAGAAATGCTCCTAGATCCAATGTTCATATATGGCTTTTTCAATTGTTCGATTTTGACATTTTTTATGAAAGTAAGATTCGCATCTACTATAAAAACGGAATTTCTGCAATCCACTTTTCGTAAACAAGATTAATAATTTCTTATTGCAAGAATAATTTTGTGCATTTTTTACAAAATATCAGTTCATATTTTGTAAAAAAAGTGAATTGATAACAATTATTTCATAAGATATACTTAAGGGGAATTAAATAATTGAATCGCTGATATGTATATACTGGGAATTGGCCCAGAGTTTCTACCGACTGCCGTAAGAGTTGACTACATAGTTTTGTTATTGTGGTTAATTCTTTTTTTGTTCTTAATATAAAGGTGTTACCTGGAAGGAGGAACGGTAGAAACTGTTTGGTATTTGAACGGTATAGGTAAACACTTAACTTAAGATAAATCCAGTTCCACCAAGGGGTGGTCCAAAAACAATCTTATTTTAAGGAGGAAAAGCATATGAGCGAAAAGTTAGAACGCATCTTTCAGTTGAAAGACAATGGAACAACCGTAAGAACTGAAATCCTGGCAGGAATCACTACATTTATTACAATTGCATACATCCTGATATTAAACCCACAGGTTATATCAGATCCGTATGTGATCATGGGAGATGCCGCCATGGCAGGGCGGATTGCAAACGGCGTATTTATCGGAACCTGTATCGGCGCCTTTATCGGAACCGCGCTTTGCGCCCTATACGCAAGGGTTCCCTTTGCACAGGCGCCGGGGATGGGGCTGAACGCCTTTTTTGCGTACACGGTCGTCCTTGGAATGGGATATACCTACGGCCAGGCTCTGGTCATCGTATTCCTTTCCGGTATCTTTTTTATTGTCATTACCGCAGTTGGGCTGAGGGAGGCCATCATACGTTCAATCCCAAGTGCAGTAAAGACGGCGATCACGCCGGGAGTCGGACTGTTCATTACCATCATTGGACTGAAAAATGCGGGGATCGTCATTTCCAATTCCGCAACTTTAGTAGGTATGGTAGATTTTTCCCAGTGGAGGAACGAAGGCGCTGATCGGCCTGATCATCATGGGCGTACTATATGCCAAAAATATAAAAGGCTCCATTTTTTTAGGAATCGTGGCCGCCACTTTGATCGGCATTCCACTGGGAGTTACCCAGATATCCAATTTCGATATGAACCTCGCGACGAAGTTCCGCGATTTCGCAGAGGTTTCTTTCCTGAAAATGGATTTTTCCGGGCTTTTTGCCGGAACGAACTTTATCGAGAGCTTGTTTACCGTGATCATGCTGGTGATCAGCTTTTCTCTGGTAAATATGTTTGATTCGATCGGGACTCTGCTCGGCGCAGCCAAGCAGTCTGGAATGATCGATGAAAACGGCGAGGTCATCCGAATGAAGCAGGCACTGATGTCTGACGCGGTCTCTACTGCTGCCGGAGCTATGGTCGGCACTTCCACGGTCACGACCGTTGTAGAATCCAGTTCCGGGATTGCCGAAGGAGGAAGGACCGGACTGACCAGCCTGACGACTGCGCTGCTGTTTTTAGGAGCGATCATTTTTGCGCCGGCCGTCGGCATCGTTCCATCTGCCGCAACCGCTCCTGCCCTTATTTTTGTCGGTATTTTAATGCTTTCCAATATCAAAGACGTGGATTTCAGCGATATGAGCGAAGCACTTCCGGCATTCTGTACTATCATTTTTATGCCTTTTACATATTCTATTGCCAACGGAGTTGCCCTTGGACTGATCACATACTGTCTCGTTAAACTGCTGCTTGGTAAAGTGAAGGATATCCAGGTTTTGACTTTTATCATCGCATTTATATTTGTCATCCGATATGCCTTTATGACACTGGGATAAGTTTCCCACAAAAAAAGAAAGGAATTGCATATGGAACATCATTCATTTATTCTGAAAGGGAACATTTGTTATGCTGAAAACAAGGATTATCTGTCTGTTATAGACAATGGATATCTGGTATGCTGCCAGGGAATTTCCCGGGGTGTCTATCCGTGTCTGCCGGAAAAATACCAAAACCTGCCGGTGATCGACTACCATGACATGCTGATCATTCCTGGGATGACCGACCTGCACATCCATGCCCCCCAGTACTCCTTCCGAGGGCTTGGAATGGATCTGGAACTGCTGGAATGGCTGGATACCCATACCTTCCCGGAAGAAAGCAGGTATGCAGATCTGGAATATGCCCGGAAAGCTTACCGGATTTTTACCGAAGACCTTCAAAACAGCGCCACTACACGGGCAGTTGTTTTCGGAACCATCCACATTCCTGCCACAAACCTCTTGATGGAACTGCTGGATTCCACAGGCCTGAAGACCTATGCAGGCAAGGTCAATATGGACCAGAACAGCCCGGATCATCTGACAGAGAAGGATGCAGAATCCGCCCTTGAAAGTACGGCCGCATGGCTCTCGGAAATGAAAGACAGATATCCCAATACCCAGCCCATCATCACACCACGGTTCGCCCCCACCTGCACCGGTCCTTTGCTGGAAGGGTTAGGCAGGCTTCAGAAGGAATACCGGCTCCCGGTCCAGTCCCATCTGTCGGAAAATCTGTCGGAGATCGACTGGGTAAAGGAATTGTTCCCATGGTCGACCTGTTATGGCGGTGTCTATGACCATTACGGACTGTTCGGAGGAGATGCAAAAACCGTCATGGCCCACTGTGTATATTCTTCGGAAGAAGAGGTGGCGCTGATGAAAAAGAACAAAGTCTATATTGCCCATTGTCCGCAGTCAAATATCAATCTCTCTTCAGGGATTGCGCCTGTCCGCAGATATCTGGAGGAAGGAATCCCGATGGGCTTAGGGACCGATATGGCCGGTGGGGCAAATATGTCCATGTTCCGCTGTATCGCCGACGCAATCGGAGTTTCCAAGCTTTACTGGCGCCTGGCCGATCAGGAACGGAAACCACTGACAATGGAGGAAGCATTTTATCTGGCAACCAAAGGAGGCGGCTCCTTCTTTGGAAAGGCAGGAAGTTTTGAGGAAGGCTATGAACTGGACGCGCTGGTACTGGATGACAGCGGGATCCGCAGCGCGAAAGAACTTGATACAAAAGAACGGCTGGAACAGTATCTATATCTGGCCGGGGAAGGCGGACGGCTGGCCGGAAAATATGTTGCCGGTAAGAATATTTTCGGTTCTGAAATGTAATGGACCGAATCACCTTTGTCAGCCATCTTACAGATGATCCTTTTATTATCTTTTACCATGAATCCATCCACAAAACAAGCAGCCAGGCAGCTTTAAACGTGCCGGCTGCCAAGCAGCAGGATGATCCGGAGCGTTTCCCCTTCCAACTCTGCCTTCACGCTCCCATTCATCCTCTCTGCCAGTTCTTTTACGATAAACAGCCCCAGCCCGGAGGAACCTTTCCGCCGGGCTGAATCTGCCTTATAGAATCGTTCAAAAATCTGTTCCGGATCCGGCCTGCTGGTCTTGGAAACAAGATTTTCAAAAAACAAGCAATGGCCGCACTGCCGAATTGCGATCCCGGATCTTCCATGGAGCAATGCGTTCTGGATCAGGTTATGGAATATCCGCCGGAGACATTCTTCATCTGCCTGGATCCTGAAGCTTTCTGATTCAAATTCCACCTCCGGTGAAATCCCTTTTTCTTCAAACTGGCGGTAGAATCCAACCAGGCATTCACTTAACAGCGGCAGTACCTGGATTTCACACAGATCCGGCTCAAATTCCGCACTGGTAAGCTTCGTATATAAAAACAGTTCTTCCAGCATGTCCCCCAGTTCTTTCAGCCGGTCGCCTGCTGTCTGCAGATAATGCTCCTGCCTTGCTGGATCTTCACATTCCTGTGCAAGCTGGATATAGCCTGCCGCCCCGGTAAGAGGGGTACGGATGTCGTGGGCAAGGCTGGTGATATTCTGTTTTAACTGTTTTTCCGCTTTTTCATACTGTCTCTGCATCTGGAACCAATGCCGCAGCAGCTCGTTTAATTTGCTGCAGAGAGCCAGCACATCCTTTTGGCGGCTTACTGCCCCCAGTTCCATATGGCTACCCCTCTCGATTTCTTCAAGCTGCTTATTCAGAAAGCGTATTGCCAGGATGCCGCGGATGTGCTGAATTATCAGCAGTACGCAGATACAAACCAATGTCACAAATGCCGCCGCCATATTACGTCCTCCTCTATTCGCTGCATGCAGCAGCTCTAAAAATCTCTTTTTGCATTTTGCATTCTAAAGCAGACTCTATATATCCTGCCTTTTTAAAATAATCCCTGCGATCACAGTATAAAGGATCAGAAACCCTGCCCCTGTCGCATACACATACAGATCCTGGATAGAAGCATAGTGTCCCGGCCCCATGGCAAGGGTGAGATAGATTGTATGTTTCAGCCATTCTCCCATATGGAAAATATTCAGTATACTATACAACGGCATTACGACCGCGCCTCCGCCGAAAAGCACGGCTGCCAGCGCCCCTGCCGCCACACTTCTGGTCAGGACGCAGATCAGTATGAGCAAAGCAGCAAAGGCCGTCGTCAAAAGCCATGCCCAGCTCAGATAAAACGCAATGTCCCCCCACTTCGCGTCCGGCACCATATTTCCGAACAAATGATTCATAAGCAATACAAACAACAGATGCAATATCAGGTAACAGGCATTCACGATCCCGGCTGAAGCCAGCTTGCTTCCGATATAATTCCAACGGTTCTGATAAAGCGCCATCACATTTTTTATAAAACCGCTCTGAAAATCCATACATACAAACATCATCACCCAAATGCCGAAAACCAGATTATACATTCCTCCATCCAGGCCGATCTGCCGGAACATGACCAGAGAATCTACACCGTCCAGAATCCCGGACGTTTCTCCCAGATCTTCCGCCGCGAGCATCCCGATCCGCACCGCTGTTTCCTGCCCCTGCGGCGTTGCCATGAGCCAAAGCAGCCCAAAAGTCATCACTGTCGCGATCAACAAAATCCCAAAGCACACATACACCGACTTGCTTCTTTTTACCCGATATAAATCCATACGCAGCAGATTAAACATACTACCGTCCCCCTTCCATGCGGTCTAAGAAATACTCTTCCAGATCCATATGATGAAATCCCGACGCATATACGGGCACCTGGTTCTCTATCAGGATCTGGTTGATCTTTGCGCCGTCTTCCGCCCCATAGATCCGGATGGACCGGGTATCCAAAACCTCTGGCTGTACATCCGGAAACGCCTCCTGGATCATAGGCAGCGCGCGCCGCACATCCTGTACCTCGATCAGGAAATAATCCTGGCATTTTTCTTCCAGTTCTTCTTTGGTGATCTGCTCGATCAGTTCTCCGTCTTTGATGATCCCATAATTGGTAGCGATCTTGCTTAATTCGCCTAAAATATGGGAGCTGACCAGAATGGTCTTGCCCTCTTCATGGAGCGCCATGACCAGATTCCGCAGTTCCCGGATTCCCTCCGGGTCAAGTCCGTTGATCGGTTCGTCCAGAATCAGCAGATCCGGATTTCCAAGCAGCGCCAGGGCGACACCCAGCCTTTGCTTCATTCCCATGGAAAAATGCTTTACTTTTTTCTTTCCCACATCCGAAAGACCTGTAATCTGCAATACTTCGTCTACGCTTTTTTCATCCGCAAGGCCCATGCATTTTGCTTTCATTACTACATTCTGCCTTGCTGTCATGTTCGGATACAATCCTGCCGCTTCGATCAGGACTCCCAGCCGCCTGCGCGCTGCCGGATCGCTGACCGGCCTGCCAAATAACAGGATCTCTCCCTCTGTCGGGCTTGCGATCCCGCACAGCATTTTCAATGTGGTGGATTTCCCGGCGCCGTTTCTGCCGATAAATCCGTAAATCTCTCCCACCCGGATTTTCAGATCCAGATGCTTCACCGCTGCCTTATCTCCATACATTTTCGTAAGAGCCGTTGTCTCTATGGCAAATGTATTCTCTTTTCCTGTTCTCACAGTTTTCTTTCTCTCCTTTCTTATGCCGATGCGCTGTCATGCCGGTCGTCTGCCGGACAGCGCCATGGTTCTTTGTATTTCCTGTTTAGGAACAGCTGGAAAATATCCTGTGCAGTCCGTTTCGGTTATTTTCCTACTGTTCCTTACGAAAAACAGTCTAATACAAGAGTTTTCAAAAAGTACTCAGAAAAGTTTAAGAAAGAGTAAAGTTTATTTGCTTTTTGAACGCTTTCCCTATCTATCATGCTTCATTTCAGACAAAAAATCAATCTTTTATTCTCCCATCGCAAATGGAATCTCTGCAATCAATGGAACTTCACCATTTTCATCTGTCCCCGCGTTCTTGTCAAATACCTGCATCACAAATTGATCTGCCTGGGATGTATCGAATACCATTTCCAGAACCATGCTGCCGTCTTCTTTCATATTGTGCATTGCACTTTCATTTTGTACACGGTTTCCCTCTCCATCCAGCAGGACAAACGCCGGATTTTTCTCTGCCAGCTCCGCCGGAACATAACAGGTCACATGCATATTGCTGGGAGTCTGGACAGCCTTCTGCACGATGATTCCATTACTCTGCGCATTGGGCTCAGCCTCCCGGTTAGCGGATGTATCTGTTTGAACGTCAAACTGTAGTTTCCAGTCTTCCTTTATCTGCTGGAGTTCCCCCATATCGCCAATGGTTCCCTTATGTGCGCTTAAGCCGTTAATGTCTACACAGACTGTCATCTCTTCCCCAAAGACTCCGTCTTCCTGCTGCGTAGATTCAATCCGGCATAGCCCTACATACACTCCGTCTTCTGCCTTTCTAAGCGTTGATCCTTCCGACGGCCACACCTGTTTCTGATCAATTGTAAATTTCCCTCCGTCATAAAGAGCCTCTTCCTCACCCTCCTGATGCATGGGCAGAAAATAATCTGCTGCTTTCAGTTCTTCGTCTTCTATCCGAAGGGAAAGTGTAAAATACATATCATATCCATCACAGTATGCATCGGAAACTGTCATCGTACCGAATTCATTTTCTGCGGAATTTCCGGCCTCTTGAACCGGCGTAGAGTGTTCGCTGATATTTTCATACGCTGTTTTGTCCTTATCCGGATATGCACTGTTATCCCTCATTTCCTGCAGGTGCCCGAACACGTCTCCCAGGATCGGGATGTCCCGTGCCAGTGACGGATTCGCATAGAATATTCCGAATATTCCAACCACCATACACGCCGCTGCCGCTGCTGCAATACTTCTATAAACTTTGTTTCGGTTTCCGTAAAAGCCTCTCTGCTTCATCTGCACCTCATCCTGACGGATCTTCCCATAAATTTCATTTAGTTTATCATCTACCAGATCCGGGATCTGAATTTCTGCCCGCATTTTCTCGATAAAATCTCTTTCATAATTGCCCATTTTTGCACCTCTTCTTTCCAAGCCGATTCCTGTCTCTATGTTGGTTTTCTTTATTATCGCTGATTTCTGTTTACCTGTGTTGCTCATCCTATTCCCACGGAATAGGAGCACTGTTTTATTCCCATATCCCACTGGGCCTGCATCCCATTTAACAGAAGGAAATCTGATTTTCTTTCATGTAAAGTTTCCGGAAATTGCCACGCCCTCTGGATAACCTTGTTTTTACTGTATTTTCATTCATATCCAGTATGGCGCTGATCTCCTTGATGCTGAATTCTTCTACATAGAACAGGTATAATACGATGCGGTATTGCTCTTCCAATTTGTTCAGCAATTCTATAAACGCCTTTCCTGACGTATCCTGGCCTGTATATTCCAGTTCCGGATGCTCATGGATCGGAACTAGTTTTTCGCGCCCCCGTAATATACGGTTGCACTGATTGATCAATATTCTTGTAAGCCATGTTTTGAAAAAATTCGGTTTCTTTAAGCCCTGTAAATTTTCATAGCTCTTCAGTACGGTATCCTGGATCGCATCTGCTGCATCCGCGTCGTTGCGCAGCATCGCAATTGCCGTTTTATATAATCCCTGTTTGCAGCTTTCAATCAAATCCACAAAGGCTTCCTTATCCCCTGCCTGTGCCCTTTTCACAAGACCTGTCATATCTGCCATTTCCACACGTCCTTTCATACATATCACAGAATTTGAAAATGGTTGGCATTTTCTACTTTTACTTTCTGTATTTCTTGTATTTATTTTCATGTTTCTCTTCAATCGATTGATACTTATTAGATAAAAAAATAAGGGGAAAAGTTTCAAATATTTTATTTTTTTGTGTTTGGCCTGGTAGGATTTTAAAAAGAGTTCTGATATAATAAGGTCAGAATGGTTTTGAACGGAGGATTAGGAAATGAATCCATTTCCGAGATTCTTCGGAGTTGAAAGGAGCAACAGATGGGGATCTATTTGAACAGCAGATCGGCATATACCTTATATAAAAGTGAAACGGAAAAACCATACTTTGTGGATAAAACCAAAATGTTGGAAGAATTGTTTCCGCTGGTGCAGACGGGGAACAATCATATCTGTATTACACGGCCGAGACGATTTGGAAAAACAGTCATGGCAAATATGATTTCATCCTTTTTTTCAAAAGCATGTGATGCACAGGATATTTTTCAGCCGCTCCAGATTGCACAGTCAGAGAAGTATGATAAATATAGAAATCAGTTTCCGGTCATTCATATTTCGTTTAATGAATTTGGCAGGCGTTGTAACTCATATGAACAATACATCGATTGGATTGAAAAGAGGCTGGTCAAGGATTTAAAGAAGGAGTATCCGGAATCTGACATAAGCGAGGAAAAAGATGCAGCAGAGACACTTTTGGAGTTGTATACGGAAGATGACACAGCCCAGTTTATTTTTGTCTTGGATGAATGGGATTTTATCTTTCATCAGAACTTTATAACAGAGAATGACAAAAGGGATTACCTGTCATTCCTGCGTAATTTGTTAAAAGACAAGCCGTATGTGCGTCTTGCTTATATGACGGGAATTCTTCCGATTGCAAAATATTCAAGCGGCTCAGAACTGAATATGTTCAGCGAATTTACGATGGCATCTGAGGAGAGGTTTTCAAAATATTTCGGATTTACCGAAAAGGACGTAGATCTGCTGTTTTCGCGTTATCAGGAGCGGAGTGAAAAACAGAAGCAGATTACGCGTGAGGGGTTGAAAGAATGGTATGACGGGTATCATACGAAAGCCGGAGAACGGCTGTATAATCCACGTTCGGTAGTAATGTCTCTGTCAAACAATAACCTGGGAAATTACTGGACCAGTTCCGGGCCATATGATGAATTATATTATTACATCGAGCGTAATGTGGATGCAGTACGGGATGATCTGGCACGGATGGTATCCGGTATTCCAGTTCCGGCAAAGGTCAGGGAATATGCGGCAACTGCACAGGAGTTGAAAACAAGGGAAGAAATCTTTTCCGCAATGGTAGTATATGGTTTTTTAAGTTACGAAAACGGAAAGGTATCCATTCCGAATAAGGAACTGGGAGATAAGTTTGCAGAGATGCTCCAAAAAGAACCTTCATTGGGATATGTTTATCGATTGGCAAGGGAATCAGAGCGCATGCTTCAGGCAACGCTTGCTGGAGATACAAAGACTATGGAAACGGTTCTGGAACTGGTCCATGATACAGAAGTTCCGATTCTCAGTTATAACCATGAGACAGAATTAGCAGCAGTCGTAAATCTGATTTATCTGGCTGCACGTGATACCTATCGGGTAGAGAGGGAAGATAAGGCAGGGAAAGGATATGTAGATTTTATCTTTTACCCAAAAACGGATAAAAGTGCAGACTGTCTGATTTTGGAATTAAAAGTAGACCATACTCCGGACGAGGCAATTCAGCAGATCAAAGAGAAGAACTATGCGCTTCGTTTCCGAGGGAAGATTGGTGAGAATATCAAATATTCTGGCAGGATTCTGGCTGTTGGAATCAGTTATGGAAAGGCAGAGAAAAAGTATTCCTGCAGAGTGGAAGTTTTATATAGTAGATAGGTGGTGAAACGTACTCATGTGGCACCGCAGAATCTTGAAAAAATCCGATAAACCCTGTATTTATAAGGTTTATCGGATTTTTTTAGTTCACTCCAACCCGAGATTCCCGGACTGCTTTCCTTACTTTCAGCACCATGGACGGGGATACGGACAGCTCATCCAGCCCCATTTTCAAAAACTCCTCCGTCAGTTCCAGATCAGCGCCCAATTCCCCACAGATGCCGGCCCATTTCCCACATTTGTGGGCATTCTCCGTCACCATTCGGATCATTTTCAGGATGGCCTTATGATGGGGATTGTAGAAATCATCCAGCCGCTCATTCTGCCTGTCGATGGCCAGTGTGTACTGGGTCAGGTCATT
Organism: uncultured Lachnospiraceae bacterium; assembly: GCA_910589385.1. Lineage (GTDB taxonomy): Bacteria > Bacillota > Clostridia > Lachnospirales > Lachnospiraceae > Schaedlerella. The sequence continues at coordinate 65,242 of CAJUTU010000012.1, read as the reverse complement.
GGTGCCGATACTGAAGAAATCCACCAGTTCTGCCAGTTCATCACTGATCATCACCGCAGCCGGTGTCTCGATCATGATCCCCTGCTCCGGGACTTTGTACGGAACCTGCATGGCATCCAGTTCTTTCTGCGCTTCCTTCACGATCTCAAAGATCTGTAAAACCTCTTCCGTGGAAGTGATCATCGGGTACATGACAGAAATATTTCCAAAAGCCGCCGCACGCATCAGCGCACGGAGCTGCGCCTTGAATATATCGGTCTGTTTCAGGCAGATGCGGATGGCGCGGTAGCCCATGGCCGGATTCTCTTCCTTCCCCAGGTTGAAATAGTCCGCCTGCTTATCCGCCCCAATATCCAATGTACGGATGATCACCTTTTTTCCTGCTATCATCTGGGCGACCTGCTTATATGCCTGGAACTGTTCTTCCTCTGTCGGGAAATCGTCTTTGCCCAGATACAGGAATTCACTCCGGAACAGCCCAATCCCTCCGGCATCATTTTCCAGCACATATCCGACGTCACTGACGCTGCCGATGTTGGCATAGATATGGATCTTCCTGCCGGAAAGGGTCACATTTTCCTTGCCTTTCAAAGTCTGGAGAAGCTCCAGTTTTTCCTTCTCATTCTGGATCTTCACCTCTGCCTCACAGCGTTCTTCCTCTGTAGGGTCAAATATCACTTCGGATTTCAGCCCGTCTACGATCACGGTCTGTCCGTTATGTATCTCATCCAGATCCATAGGCACCCCGATCAGCGCCGGAATATTCATCATACGCGCAAGGATCGCAGTATGGGAATTTGTGGAGCCATGCACCGTGACAAATGCAAGAATCTTCTTTTTGTCCATCTGCACCGTCTCGCTTGGGCTTAAATCTTCCGCAATGATCACGGATGGTTCCATCGTTTCAAAATCCATATTCTCCTGTCCGCTCAGGCAGCGTACCAGACGGTTGGAAATATCCTTGATATCTGCTGCCCTTGCTTTCATATAGTCATCATCCATACCGGCAAATATTTCGGAAAAATTATCCCCGGTCACTGCCACGGCATATTCCGCATTGACCTGCTCTGTCCGGATCATATTGCAGATGGAATCCCGGTAGTCGTCATCCTCCAGCATCATCTGATGCACCTCGAAAATAGCGGCGCTGGCCTCTCCCACTTCCTTCACTGCTTTATCATAAAGCTGGCCAAGCTGCTCCTGGGATTTTTCGACCGCCTCCTCTACCCTGGCGATCTCAGCCTCCACGTCTTCCGCCTTTGCACGCTTCACCTGGAAATCATTGTTTTTCAATACTGCGACGGGACCGACGGCAATCCCTTTATATACAGATTTTCCTGAAAATTTTATCATAGCTTTCTCCTGTTTCTATTCAGATACTCCCAAAACCGCCCCTTGCAGTTCCTGCCGCAAAGAAATCACGGGAGCCCCCAAACACGATAAAGAAATCACGGTTTACGCACAGCTTCTTACATGTTTTGCTCAAAAAATGCCTGGATCTCTTTGCATGCGGTTTCCTCATCCGCGCCTTCGACTTCCACGATCACTTCTTCCCCGTGCTTTACACCCATGCCCATGATCGCCATCAGCTTTGTTGCCTCTGCTGATTTTTCACCTTTTTTGATCACAATCTTACTCTCATACTTCTTTGCCTCCTTTGCCAGCATCCCGGCAGGCCTTGCATGGATTCCGATTTCATCTTTGACTGTATAATTAAATGTCTTCATTCTTCTTATCCTCCTATTTGTAACCAGTGTGTGCGGCAAATGAATTGCCTGCCCATATCTTTTTCACATAATCCTTTACACTGCCTAAATTTCCACCCCAAAATGTTCAAACAAAATCTTTTCTGCTTCTGCGCTCCAGAGTCCGCGGTTGCGTTTGCAGGCTTCGTCCAGTTTCCGGAACAACGGGTTCACATGGCCCATTTTCTCAAAATCCTCAATGGCAGTCAAAGGCATATCAAACTGAGTATAAGTCAGCTTCTTTCCGCCCGGGATATTGGGCAGGTCCAGAGTTGCATCTGCAATACTGTCAATTCCGCCTACATGTGTCACCATGACTGCAGGCTCAATACGTCCCTGGGCTGCAAGTGTATTTGCCTCGATCAGGTCGTCGTTATTTCCTCCGGTCGTCCCCATGATATGTGCGCTGGTATAATGTACGTTATAAAGATTGATCTCACCCTTAAACTGGTTGTCTGTGGGGCCTGCGAAGAAATTCATGCATCCGTCAAACGCAAGGAGCTGGTCGCCCATCTCTGCCACCTTACGGTTCGGGATATATACAAATACATCGTCATATCCTTTTCCGCCTGTGATGGCTTTTAATCCTTCCACCGGATCCTCCATCTTTGCGGTATTTACATACAGGAGTTCCACACCGTTTTCCTGTGCCTTTGCTTCCGGGATTACTTCTCTTGCCCGCTCGATCTTCGCGTCGTCAATGTCTGTCACTACGATTCGTTTCGGCTTATTTTCCATCTGGATGCCATAGCTTACCGCTCCCAGCCCCATCGGGCCGCAGCCGCCCAGGATAATGATATCGCCGCCGGCCTTGGTGCCTACTGACAGGTCGTGATTTCTTTTGTTGGTGTGATAATTCCCATGATATCCGCCGATGATACAGCTCATAGGCTCTCCCAGGGACGCCTCGAAGAAGCTTTCTCCTTCATAAGGCATCAGACATCCAAGCTCCATCACCTCATGAGGGATGATGCAGTAGGTGCATGCCCCTCCGAAAAATTCATAAGAATATCCGGGAGAAGCCAGACTGCCTTTGTAGTTCAGGGCGGGCTGCTGTGCAAATTTCATGCCCGGGCGGAACTGGTCTTTCCACTTTTCTCCCACTTCCACGATAACTCCTGCAAACTCATGGCCGATAATGACCGGGTTCGTATCAATGTTCTGCGGCGCGCGTTTGTGCTTCTTGCCCTGTTCCACCAGTTTGTAGGTGGACATGCAGATACTGTCGCTCATGACCTTTACCAATATTTCATCATCCTTGATCGCCGGAAGTTCAAATTCTTCTAATCTCAGATCTCTTGTTCCGTACATTCTGACTGCTCTTGTCTTCATATTCCAAATCTCCTTTTTTATGGCTGGCCTGTTCGGCAAATTGACTGCCTGTCTGAAAGCCTTTTCTCATTTCTAAGGCCCTTTCTCATTCTAAAGCTTTTTCTCATTCTAAAGTTCTTTCGCATTCTAAAGCTCTTTTTCGTTCTAATGTTTCGATTTCCGTTTGCGCGGCTCACTCTACTGACTCAATCTTCACCTGTTCTTTCAAGGTTTCTACCAGATCTTTTGCCGGCGGCTTGGTGCCTACTGTGGTCACGGCTCCGGCTGATGCTGCCATGCAGAGTTTCACTGTCTCTTCGTCCCCCAGCTTCTGATCCCATGCATAGGCAAGCGCCGCCACCATAGCGTCCCCGGCTCCCACTGTGGAATGTGCCTTTACAGACAATGCCGGACAGACTGCCTCATATCCGCCTTTCACAAACAAAGCCCCGCTTTTTCCCATGGAAACCGCTGCCGTGTGGATTCCCTTTTCCATCAACTTCCTTGCCATTTTCAAAAGTTCTTTCCCGGACGCACGGTAGTCGATCCCTGCATATTCTTCCAGCTCCACACGGTTTGGCTTGATGATGTCCGGCCCGGCCTCCAGCGATAAGCGAAAAACTTCTCCGTCCGCATCCATCAGCACCTGCGCGCCTTTTTCATGGGCCATCCGGATGATCCTTGCGTAAATATCCTTGCTCACTCCGCCCGGTATACTCCCGGAAAGGACGATCAAGGTTCCTTCCCCTGCATAGCCTTCCAGCTTTTTCATCAGTTCCTCGATCTGTGCCTCTGAGATCACGGGGCCTGGTTCATTGAGTTCCGTGACTGCCCCGTTCTCTTCAAAAACCTTTGTATTCGTCCGGGTCTCTCCGTCCACCCAGGTAAAATCATGCTTGATATTCCTCTCATCCAGCACATTTTCGATCGTCTTTCCGGCATTTCCCCCTAAGAATCCGGTTGCGATACTCTCTCCGCCCAGTTCGTAGATTGTCTTGGATACATTGATCCCTTTTCCGCCGGCATCATATTCCACTTTCTGGATCCGGTTCAGCCCGCCGGGTTTCAACGCGTCAATTTCCACTGTCTTGTCAATGGCCGGATTCATCGTCACTGTAATAATCATCCCTGATTACTCCTTTCCCGAAAGTATCTGATACAAGGTATCTGCATCGCAAGTCTTGACCTGCTCCGCGGTATCGTCATCCAGCATCTTCTCCGCGATGGAAGACAGGATATCCATGTGCTCCTCGCCGACTCCTGCAATCCCGATAACGACCCGTACTTCCTCTCCGTCCCAGTCCACGTTGTCCTTAAATGTCATGACCGCGATCCCCGACGCCTTGATCTCACTTTTCACAGCTTCTACGCCATGAGGGAGAGCCAGAGCGTTTCCCATAAATGTAGAAAATGTTTTTTCTCTTTCTACCATTCCATCCACATAAGGCTGATTTACATAGCCTGAATCTACTAACATCTGTCCCACCTTACGGATAATGTTTTCTTTTGCGTCCGGCTCGCAGCCGACGATCACATTCTCACGGTACAGCAATTCTTTCTTCTCTTCTTTTTTATTTTTCTTAAAAAACATATTGTCCACCTCTGCCCTTTCTGTTCTTTTATAATTCTATTATATGACCGGGAATCTATGGTTTTCAACCGAAAGAAAATGGGATTTGGCATCATCCGATAGCGCCATTTTTTTATTGCATACCCATAGGAAATCCCTCAATATCCAGCCATTTGATTCTTTTACATTCCCGACAGATACCGGTTAAAATATTCTTTTAAATACCGGGACAAAAGCCCTTGTATTTCTTCTTTATCTCCTCGCGACAACACTTCTAGAAATTCATATTCTTCGATCAGCATTCCGCTGAGGTAGCCCATGATCTCACTGTTGATTTTTCCATTGTCATCCACAGGCACCAGCATGATGATGACTGTCCGTATCCCTTTAAAATACGGGTCCTGGAAAGCCCCCAGATTCTTTGTCATGCAGACCGCGAACTCCGGCCGGATGACTCCTTTGGTACGGGTATGTAAGAGCGCAAACCCGAATTCCGCGAAAATCTGGGAAGAAATTTTTTCCCGCCGCATCAGATCCTCCTGTATCATCCCGCTCCGATCCGAATAAGGCGACATTTTTTCCCCAATGGCAATGAGCAGTTCTTCAAAAGAAATATCATTATCCACCTTGAAAAATTCAAAATATTTTAAAATGGTTTTGATCTGCAGCGCGACCAGATTGATCTCATCTAACTGATTGGAAAATTTATCGTTCTCCTTGTGTTTTTCCGGCAGCCGTCCATACTGGAAGACCAGCTTTCGGATTTCTTCCATATTCTCCTCATTGAGCAGAGGGTTCACCGGGATGACCGGGATTTCCTGCTGCTCCATGGGAATGCTGGAGATCAGAAAATCCGTCTTTCCAAGGATATACGGTGTGATGTCGTTTTTTCCATATGCGCACAGGACCATCTGCTCCTTAAATGTCTTCTCCAGCTTGGAGACCATCAGCCGGGAAATGCCGATGCCGCTGGAACAGACCACGCCTACATGCACTTTTCTGATCGTTTCCTTGCGTCCTTCCAGGCGGAATACCGCCGCCCCAAAATGCACGGTCAGAAATCCCGTTTCTTCTTCCGGCACCATGCGTCCTGTCTTTTTCTCCAGGACTGCCGAAACATTTTGGCATTTCCGGTAAATCTCCGTATAACCTTCCCGGATTTCCTGAAGCATGGGATTCTGGATACGCATCCCGTGCATCAGCCGGATCAGGGTCGGCTGCAGATGTGCCAGAAGCCCCTGTATAAATTCGTCGTCCTGTTTGAGCAGGCAGGACTGTATCGGATCATAGGCATCGATCATCTCATTGACAAGCTGATGCAGCTCCTTATTTTCTATTTGCAGGCCCGAAGGCGTATTCCACTGGATCTTCTCATGCTTGGCGCCTTTGATATGGAGACAGATATAAGAAATCTCCATTTCAGGGATCCGGATCAAAAACTCCTTTTCCAGCTCCGACACAATTTCCTCAGAAAGACGGTAATCCTCGTCCTTTTCTATTTTCTCCATCCAGCCGTTTCCCGGCTCGATGATCTCATTTTTCAAAATACGGTTTATGGCGATCGAAATATGGAGTACAAGTCCTACATAGGCATTTTCCGTCAGGTTCTTCACCCGAAGATGGTCCGTGCCTTCGATACAATCCACGACCCGTCTCAAAGTCTCGTCGTCCAGCACCTGCCCGATCTCGCTTTTGTGCAGAAGCTGATATCGGTCCGGCTCCTGCTGCTCCATCTCATAGGCGTCCCGTAAGACCTTGGTATCCATATTTTCACTGATAAAGGCGCGGATTGCACGTCGGTAATCTTCTTCACTCCCAGTTGCCGAAATCCCACTTCCCGGTTTCCGGCTGATCCGTATCCCATATTGATCCAGCCAGCTTTCCACCGATTCCAGATCCGCGCTGACCGTCGCCTCACTGACCCCGAACTGACTGCTGTAATAGAACAGCTTTCTCAGCCCTTTTTCCTTCAAAATTTCCAGGATCAGCCGTTTCCGCCGCTCTTCCCGGTTGCTCACGTCATACGGATCTCCCTGGCTGACCTGGTCGAAAAGACGCTCCTTTTCTCCCTCGCTGCCCTCCAGCCAGATTCCCACGCCTGTCCTGGAAAAGAAATGGATCTCATAGGTTTTCAAGGTGCTCTCCATGTATTCCAGTTCTCGTTGGGCCGTCCGCTTGCTGACTCCAATCTGTTCTGCCAGAGACTGCACAGAGATCGGACCGTTTTCACGGAGCAATACCAGTAAAATCTGTCTCATACGGGGTGTTATATCCATCGTTCTCCATCCTTTTTTCTCAAGGCTGATTTCTCTTCTTCAAATCTTCCACAAGTACTTCATATTCCGGCGCTGCAAGGAAATTGGTGATCAACACCCGTTCCGCATTGGGGTTGCTGCGTGCGGCCCGTTCTCCCAGTTCCTGATGCGTGACGACGATCTGTACATCTGACGGGATGCTGGATACCGGTGTATGGATGACTTCAATTCCTTCCAATCCGGCTGCTGCGATCTTTTTCTTCAAAACGGTCGCGCCCATTGCACTGGAGCCCATTCCGGCGTCACATGCAAATGCGATCTTGCGGATCTTTCCCTGTACCTGTACAGTCGCCGCAGGTTCAGAAGCCGCGCCGTCAGAGGCTGTACTTTCATCCTTGATTCCTTTTGCCTGTTTTTTCATGGAATCTTTCTTCTGCTGCGCCTCTTCCAGAGATGTGTCTTTCCCCATGAACTTCAAAAGCGGCATTGCGATCACAAAGGAAACGGCTGTGGATACCAGAACTCCCAAAAGCAGCCCCACATAAGAATGACGTTCTGCCATCATCAGTAATGCCAGGATACTTCCTGGCGAAGCTGGGGCGCTTAAACCTACATTGAACAGATTGAACGTGAACACACCGCTGGCCCCGCCTGCGATCGTTGCAAGCAGCAGCAGGGGGTTCATCAGGATATACGGGAAATAAATCTCATGAATGCCGCCCAGGAAATGAATGATCACTGCGCCGGGAGCAGAGCTTTTTGCACTCCCTTTTCCTGCGATACAGTAGGCCAGAAGGACGCCAAGCCCAGGGCCCGGATTCGATTCCAGCAGGAAAAAGATGGATTTCCCGGCTTCTTCTACCTGTTGGATTCCCATCGGAGACAGGATTCCGTGGTTAATGGCATTATTCAAAAACAGCACTTTGGCAGGCTCAATAAATACACTGGTCAAAGGCAATAATCCGTGGTCTACGAAGAAACCGACTCCGGCGCTCATGACGCTGTTTAATGCAGTCACCAATGGGGTTACGCCGTACATAGCAAGGACTGCCAGTATCGCCCCGATGATCCCCAGTGAAAAGTTGTTGACCAGCATTTCAAATCCAGCTTTCACATGGTTTTCCATCATTTTGTCAAATTTCTTCAAAACCCATGCGGAAAGGGGGCCTACGATCATAGCACCGATGAACATCGGGATGTCGGAACCGACGATCACGCCCATGGTTGCCAGCGCGCCGATCACGCCGCCTCGCTGGCCTCCGACTACATTTCCGCCCGTATATGCGATCAGAAGGGGAAGCAGCACAGAAGACATGGGGCTTACTAACTGCGCGATACGCTCATTGGGAATCCACCCTGACTCGATAAACAATGCGGTGATGATCCCCCATGCGATAAAGGCGCCGATATTCGGCATTACCATACCGCTTAAAGACCTTCCAAATAATTGTACTTTCTCTTTCATTGATTTCACACCTCTTTTAACTTTTTGTTTGAAAAGTGTGATTGGCCAATCACTGTACTCTTTGTTCTGTGACTATTATAAACTTGACGTATGGGTGATTTCAACAAATAGAAAAAGAGATTTGGCATCATCTGGATAGTGACAATAGGAAAGAACTGGATTAGAGCAGTTGCAGCCCCGGGTTATTCTTGACATTTAGTCTCTCTATGCTATAATCTCGTATAAGACATTGCCAGTTCGTCCTCGGGATCCTTCAAATCCGGGGGCTTTTTATTCCTACAAAGCAATGGAGTAAGCCAGTCTGTTTACATTAAACGACTGCGGTATGGATTAAATCCTCTTTCCGCTTGCTGTGCTCCATCCGCCGGAAGAGGAATAGTCAGATTATTGTTGAAAATATTTGTGAGATGATTGGATTTATAAAACTCGCACCACTGGTGCGAGAAATTAGCTGGAGCAATAATATCGTCATTATGGAGAAATGCAAAGACGATTTGCAGAGAGAATTTTACATTCAAATGACAAAACGGTATGGTTGGACGAAACGCATTTTAGCCAATTTCATTGAGGCACAGACTTATGAGAAGTATTTATTAAATCAGACGAATTTTGATTTAACACTGCCGGAAGAACGCAGAGTGCAGGCGAAGTTAGCTATAAAAGATGAATATTCCTTTGACTTTGCGGAACTGTTGCCGGAATACTCTGAGCATGAGCTGGAAATACAGTTAGTAAACAACATCCGGCATTCTTGATAGAGATGGGAGGGGATTTTACATTTGTCGGCAATCAATACCATCTGACTGTTGGCAGCCGGGATTTATATATTGATTTACTTCTCTTTCACAGAAGGCTGAAGATATTTGAGGGGGAGTAAAAAAAGAAGTCAATAATTTGGAGAAAAAAAGAATTTGCTTTTGTTTCAACATCCGCGCGGTAAAGCTGTCATAGCCTTACCGCCTTTTTTGGATGCCCAGAAAATGAAAAAACTGGTCACATGGACACCGGATGCCGGATCACTGTCCGCAGCTTTTCTTCCGCCGCCCTGCGCGGATCGCTGAGATAGATTTCATGGTGAAATCTTTTATCCGAAAAGTCAATCCTGTATCCCTGTTCCGCCGCAAATCCATCCATCCTTTTTATGGTCTCCGGCTCATGGTCATAACTTCCGATATGCATACACTGGACACAGGTTCCGTCCCCATAGGTAAAAAATTCTGCTTTTGAAAAATCCATTTTCTTTTTCGCCGCTGCTTCTTCCACGGCCCAGTCAAAGTCCTCTTTCTTCACAAAATCCGGCAGCCGGATCATAGAGATCCATTGAAAATTTTCCTTGTGGGAATAATCAATCCCCTCCGTTCCCTCCTGCCACCAGAGCCCCTCCAGGGGTGGGACCACATAAGAAAAATATCCGTCGATCTGATGCGTGCCTTTATAGCTCATTTTAATTGTAAACGCAATCCCATAAAGGAGATTCATAGCTTTTTTATACTCTCCGTCGGGTTCATTGGGATTGCCCTTTCCCCGGACAGCCACATAGTGCATCTCCGGGATTTCAATGATCCCCGGGTGCTTGGGAGGCAGGTAAAATTCCTTGTATTCTTTTTTGTAATCAAACGGCATGGATATGCCCTCCTTTTCTTCTATGCTTTCTTTTTCTTTCTGGGTTTTGGCATCGGAAGTTCTTTACAGGTATCTGCAACAAACTTTGCCAGAAACTCCCTGTCCTCCACCTCTTCTACCAGAAAATGTGGTTTTGCCCCTTCATAAGGGGAGCCTGTGCCCATTTCCGGAGCCAGGAGTTTTCCGGCATCTGTGATCTTCACAAAAAACTGGTCGTCACAGATACATCCAAAAAATTTTCCGTCACAGTATAATCCATATTCTCCAAACATCTTCCGATAGCTGATGGTTCCTGCGCCGGAAATCTGGTCTGCTACAAATTCTACAAATTCCACGCTGCTTGCCATAACAGATCACCTCTTTCAAAAAAACGTTTTCTTACAGAAAACCTGCCGCTGGCAGCTTTCCCGTATACACTTTCCAGTATACAATAGGATTCAAAGATATTTTTTCCGCATCCTTTCAATGATTCCCTTCAGCTCTTCCCGGATTTCTTCCGGTTCCAGCAGATATGCAAGGTCGCCAAAGGTCAAAAGCCAGCTGATCAGATTTTCTTTATCCGTGTAATCCGCGTGGAACAAGAGTTTTCCGTCCTCCTGCTCTTCAAAGCAGTCCACGCCGAACTCCTCTACCAGCCGCCATTTACACTCTGCCTCAAAAACGGCTTTAACCCGGATGCCGCCCGGAAAAATCTTTTCATTTTTCAGATCCGGAAGCGAGACTTCCCGTTTCTCAAAGCATTCCCCGGTAAGCTGCAGCCCTGTCATGCGGTTCAGCTTGAACAGGCGGAAATCCCTGCGGAGAAGACACCATCCCCAGACATACCAGCTTGACCACCGGAAAATCAGATAATAGGGTTCAATCCTTCTTTTGCCATCACTCCTTGGTGAAAAATAAAAAAATTCCAGTTCTCTGCCCATATTGATCGCATTTCGTATGGTTTCTATCTTAGGGGAGAGAGAATCTTTGTACCAGGAAGACAGGTCGATCAAGACGGACTGGTTTCCTGTCATAAAATCCGAACAGCCTGCAGAAAGCTTTTCCATCAGGAGGTTGTATTGGTTCGTGCCGCTGATACTGTCCAGGCTCCGAAGCCCGGCAAGAATATCCTGCATCTCCCTGGTGGTGAAAACGGTCCTGTCCACCTTATAATCTTCCATAATAGAAATCCCGCCGCCGTTTCCCTGCCTGGTCACTATAGGGATTCCTGCCTTGCACAGGTCTTCGATGTCCCGATTGATGGTCCTCCTGGACACCTCGAACCGTTCGGCAAGGCAAAGGGCCGTGGTTGTCTCCTGCTGTAGTAAAATTGATAAAATTCCGATCAGTCTGTCAATCTTCATGATACGCTCCTTCAAAAGACAGTATAACATAGGAAACAAGACAACTGTATGTCATGTTTAAAGAAAAATGTTTTTCTGGTCTTTTTGCCCCTGTAAGCTTCTCTCTCCATTCTGCCGCCTCAAATTTCTATCTTTCTGGTACTGTTTTTCATTATTTCTGCAAACACCAAAGATTACAAGAAGCCGGAACTGCCAACGGCAGGCATCGTCCGTTTATCTTGTTCCGGCTTCTTTTATTGAATATCTTTCAATACTTGTATTCTCTTTTGAATCGCTTTTTCAGTTATGGAACAGTTCTTTATGTTATATCCATGCATAGTCTGCTTTGTTTCATACAGCTCTACAGGAATTCCTTGGTCCATTAATTTCTTTGCAAACTCTATCCCTTCATCATGTAAGCAGTCGTATTCTGCCGTTTCCAAATAAGCAGGCGGCATATTGCTTAAATTTAATCTTTCATTTGGAGAAATATAATAAGAATTTCCCAGATAATATTTCCACATTTTTCTGTTTAATCTTGAATTCCACATAGGAGTATCGGAATACATTTTCATAGACCGCGTAGCCATTCTTTTATCCAATACCGGATAAACAAGCATTTGGTAACAAGGCCTGGCCAGATTTTTTTGTATGGCTTTTAAGGCCACATCCACTGCTAAGCATCCGCCTGCCGAATCCCCGGCTACAATAATTTTGTCTGCATTAATTTTTAATTTACCGGCATTTTTCAGGATCCATTTGTATGCGTCGAAGCAGTCATTTAACGGAACAGGATACTGATATTTAGGAGAAAGCCTGTAGTCTACATATACCACCTTGCAGTTCACTTCTCCGGCAAATCTCTGGCACAGATTATAGTGGCAGAAATATCCCTTAAAGGCAAATCCGCCTCCATGAATATACAGAAGTACTTTATCCGTTTTGGTCTTAACAGGGGCAAAAATGTATAAATTGATAGAATTGCCGTCGATGGTTTCCATTCGCTTTTTTGTTATTTTTACTTCCCCGCTGCTTTTCAACATTTTGGGAACAAGCTCCAATACCAAAGACGATATGGGAAATAAAATCCTGCTAAATGGTGGTGTGATCTTTGCATATATTCCATATTCATTACTGATATTATACTTTTTCATTTTACAGGTGTCCTCTGTTCTTTGCCTCTTTCAGTCATCGTTTTCATTGATTCTCGTCCTCATATCCAGCCGGCCCGGACATAACCACATAACGGTCATGAGGCATATCCACGCCCCGGTAATGCTTTGTCCAGCTGTCTACTACATGCATCCCATTTCTCAAAGCCACATTTTGAGAAGCTATATTCGTATCCCGGATGATCGAGCAGACTTCATCGGCATGCAGTACTTCAAAAGCATATCCTTTACACGCCCTGGCTGCCTCCACAGCATAGCCCCTATGCCAGTGTGACCGCTGAAAAAGATAGCCGATCTCAAGTACCTCTTTCTCCTTCCACGGCTGCATCGTAAGCCCACATTGCCCAATCATTTCATCCGTCTCTTTCAAAACGACTGCCCACAGTCCAAAGCCCCACTTTTGGTAACGGGAGATCTGCCTGTCAAGCCACTCCTGTACCTCCGTATCGCTAAACGCCCCTTCATACGCATACATAGCATCCTCATCCTGTAATATTTTACATAAGGAGCCAAGGTCAGACTGGTTCATCTCACGTAAATATAGTCTTTCGGTTTCAAGTATCACATCTGTCACCTCCACGGATTGCCAAAATTATTTTTTCCTCGTCTTCCATAACCTTGCCTAAATCGGTGCCATTGGTGCCAAATTCACTGCGATTAGTACCAGATTCAGTACCATTGGTGCCAGGTTCGGATATTTTTTACTGATATCTCTAAGACCTATCTATTTACAGGACAAATTATATCATGCACCTTCCCTGGTACGCAACCGATTTTGGAAAATACGCTTTCTCGTGTAATACCGTGTTATACAAAAATAATCCACCTGTACTGACCGCTCGTCGGCCGCACAGGTGGAAATGATTTCTAGTCCGCCTTCTTACAATATTTGTTATTCAACTTCCCTTAGCCGTTCTACCAGCGTTTTCTTATCAAGAATCTTTATAACTGTTTCAGAAATAATTACCGGTGCAGCTAAAACAAGTACCACATACCCTAGCAGATACCAGATTGGAAAATGCCAGTGCAGATAATTCGCACCCAAATTTTTTATGGCACAAATCAGGGCATATCCTGCCGCTGTTCCAAATACAAAAGTTACGAAAATATTCCTTACTACCAGCATAATCCCTTCTCCAATAATCATTTGAGATAACTGCCGTGTACTCATTCCTATGGAACGGAGCATGGCAAATTCCCGCTTTCGGGACATGACATTAGATACAAGAGTATTAATTAGATTGATGAGTGCAAAACCCATGAGAAACGCAGACAATCCGTAAATCATATATTGCAGTGAGAGATATGAACCTTCATTCCTCTCCATTTCTTCAGAAAGCGTTCCAAAAACCAATGTAGAGTTTTCATCGGCAATCGTTTCGATAAATTCCTTTACTTGCGTTTCATTTTCCCAATCTTCGACTGAAATAATAAATTTGCTGTTCAGATTATAGCTGTCGGAAACCATAGTTTCAATAAGTTCTCTTGGAATCAGAAACCATCCGCCTCCCATGCCCAGACGTTTACCATTGTCGTTTTTATCATTGTAAAGGTCAAGAATGTTGTCTATACAGCCCGCTATTTTAAAATAATCCTCCCGGTAATCCGTACCGTCAAACCAACGAAGCAGAACCCTCTCGCCCGTCTGGAACCGCCAGCCGAAAATTTCTTCTGCCGTATCATTATCAGTTATAATGATTTCTTTATCCCTGACCATTTGGTCATAGTCAAATACAGCCCCGTTTTCACTATATCTGTTAAGCAGTTCAGCTTCTTCTCTGTCAAAGGGTGTTACGCTATCGTCCGATCTATAATTACTGTATTCATATGCCACTTCCATACGCTCTGCAGCCGTAATATTTTTTACCCCGGCGAGAGAAACAATTTGACTTCGCAGTTCTTCATTTAGTGGATTATTCATTTGTATGTCAGCCATGCCATGCTCTGCAAGCTGCGTTGCATTCGACGAAATCCTGATTATGTATTCCCCGAAATAAAATTCAAGCTGACGGGAATATTCTTCTCGATTATAAGAACTGAGCAATGTTGTCCCACAAAGAAAAAGTACCCCGGCTATCCCAAGGGAAAGTACTGTCATACGAAATTTTTTTCTGTTCCGCCCCACGCTTATTTTTGCAAGCCCAAGAGGAGTCATCTTCCTATGTTTTCCTATTTTGCTGCCCGATTCATACCCGCTTAATTTTGCCACTTCAACAGGAGGTGCAGAAGCTGCAATTTTCGCGGGCGTTCTTATGGAGAACTGAACCATGATTAAATCTGCAACAGCGGTAATCAACCATATTGCAAGCGTATTCGGGAAATAAAAGCCCGCAGGTTTTAAAACATATGCAAATGCTGTACCAATCGAAAGACCAACAATAAGTCCCACAAAAGTAAGAATCATCCCTTCCATATTTACGGCTTTCCTAATCTGTTTTGAGGTCATTCCAATTGTGCGAAGCTGCCCAAACCCACGTATCCTGCCTGTTATTGAAATATAAAAAATACTGTAGATAACAAGTATGCTTGCCAATAGAATTACTGCACTTATCCCAGCGATCGTAAATATTTCTACAGACGTGCGGCTCTTGCTGTTGACAAACTGGTTGTTCTCATTGATATTGAAACGATCTATACCATACTGCTCCCCAATATTTCTTATTTCAGTTAAAAATTCTTCTCTGCCCATATCTTCTGCGTTACAGATTCTGACAGCAGCAGAGCAGGGAATATTTTTTAGCTGAGAGCCATTTTGGGCATATTCCTCCGAAAACAGCACCATAAAATTCTTTGTTGTGGTTTTGTAATCAGTGTATCCTGAAACAATATAATTTTCGGTAGTTCCATCAAGCCATGTTACTGCTATATCAGTCCCTGTTTCAGCTTTTTTCCCAATGAATTCCATATATGCCTTGTCAACCACGATCTCGTCCATTTTTTCAGGATAATGCCCTTCAGAAATCTCTGTCACAGAAGTTTTTATCCTGCCAGTGTTATTCTGGAAATATCCCGCATTTAAAACATATCCGTCTGCCTCAAAAGAGCTGCCGCGTTTATAAATCACCATCTCCTCAATACGTTCATCATTTTGCAGGCTTTCTATTTGTCCATCCGTTATATCCGCATAAATAACGTGCTGCATAGAGGAAAGTTCCCGTTCCTCTTCCTTTTCATTTCCTGCTGAAAAACCCGCTAATCCTGAAATCAATGTCGCAGTCATGGCAATGGTTATGATGACAAATATATTCCGCATCTTCCCCGCTTTCAGGCTGCGGAACGCTATTTTACGCACAATTTTGCTGTTGTTATTCTTTATCATAGTTACCGCTTACCTCACTTTACGATCTTTCCATCCTCAATACGCACAATCCTGTCTGCAAGCTGTGCAATATCAAGATTGTGAGTAATCATCACAAGTGTCTGTCCAAAACTTCCGGCAGTCTGCTTCAAAAGCCCTAATACCTCCTGCCCTGTTTTACTATCAAGATTTCCCGTCGGTTCGTCGGCAAGAACGATTGCAGGCTTTGACGCTATGGCTCTTGCAATCGCTGCGCGCTGCTGCTGCCCTCCCGAAAGTTGATTAGGAAATCGGTCAAGTTTATCATCGAGGTGAAGCATTTTAAGAACACCGCCGATAAATTCTTTGTCAACTTTACTGCCGTCAAGTTCAATCGGCAATGTTACATTTTCATATACGTTCAACATGGGAACAAGATTATAATTTTGAAAAACAAAGCCAATCTGCCTGCGTCGAAAAACGGTAAGTTCATCTGCCGTCATCCCCCCAATTTCTTTTCCGTCAACTGTAACACTGCCCTCAGTGGGATTGTCAAGACCGCCAACCATGTTAAGGAAAGTGGTTTTGCCGCTTCCCGATGTTCCCACAACTGCGACAAACTCTCCTCTGTCAACAGAAAAATCAACACCGTCTAAAGCTTTGACAAGATTCTCTCCTGAACCATAATATTTTTTCAGATTTTCTGTTTTAAGCACATTCACCTTTTTATTCCTCCTATATTTTCCGAACATCCTTTTCTGGACACTATAAGCCTCAAATGTCACAAAATCCTCTCAAAATCATGAAAATTTTGAGAGGATTTATTCCATAGGGATAGAAAGTATGAATTCAGCGCCATGACCCGGCTCTGATTTGACTGTGATAAAACCACCCTGACCTGAAATGATCTGGCGTGAAAGGAATAACCCTATGCCCAATCCGTCAACATGAGCAGCCCTCTCCGAACGGTAAAATCGTCCAAAAATCTTTGCCTGTTCCGCTTCAGCAATCCCCACGCCGCTGTCTTTTATTTTTATCAAGGCATAAAATTTATTTTTACAGACAGAAACACGGATACTCCCATTTGGCAGAGTATATTTCACAGCATTATCCAGAATATTAAAGATAGCTTCGGAAGTCCACTTTTTATCACAGAAAACAACAATCTCTTCACAGCAGTCTACATTTACAGAGATATTTTTGTGCTCCGCGGATGGCATAATCTGTGCAAGAGAGTCCGCAATCACTTCAATGGCAGGAAGCTTATTAGTAGAAAATGAAATCATTCCGTTTTCCAGCCGTGAAATTTTTGCAAGTGATATGACCAGAAATTCCAGTTTTTCCGTCTGTGCAAGAGATAGTTTTAAAAATTCGCAGCGTTTCTTTTCGTCAATCTTCCTTTCGGATAAAATCTGAATATACATTTTCAGATTTGCAACTGGTGTTTTTGTCTGATGTGAAATATCTGAAATAAAAGCATTCAGTTTTTCTTTCTCCTGATTTGACTGTTCACTTTTCTGATTCAGAATTTCATATAGGCGTTTCAACTTGACATTGATTTTGCCGGAAAGAGTATCATTTATAAATTCAAAATCCGGATTTCTGCCCGCAAGCATATCATCAAGGGTACTGTCCAATTCTCTTGAAAACAGGGATATTTCCCACTTATACATTACAATAATGCAAATCAGTATGATAAGCAGAATTATGACTGCCGCTGAAAGAATGATACAGATTTTCATGGTTTTTCACCGTTCCAAATATAACCTATTCCATAAACTGTCTTGATATATTTGCGGTTATCCGCTTCAATTTTACTACGGATACGGTTGATATTTACCGTCAAAGTATGTTCATCTACAAAGTTATTTTCATTGTCCCACAGTTTTTCAAGTAAAATACGTCTTGTGAGTACACTGCCGCTATTTAATATAAAGATTTGTAACAGCTTATATTCCGTAGGCGTAAATGAAATACCTTTTTCTCCTACATAAGCCGTATGTTTCTCAAAATCAATTTTTAAAAATCCGTCCGAATAAACATTATTGGTCCCGTTCCGCTTAAGGACCGCAGCAATCCTTTTCCTTAAAAGCGGCATAGAAAATGGTTTTGTCACATAATCATCTGCACCGCAGTCAAAGCCCCGAAGTTCATCTGATTCAAGGTCACGGCAAGTAAGAAACACTACAGGGATATTTTTTTGCGTTTTGATTTCACAACAAAGCTGAAAACCATGTGTATCGGGAAGATTAATGTCCAGTAAAACAAGATCAATGGGCTGTTCCAAAAGCGTAATAGCAGTTTTGCCGTTTTCGGCTGAAAGGATATGATAGCCCTCTGCAGACAGATCAAACGCAAGACCATTACGCAACGCAGTATCATCCTCTATTAAAAGTATGGTTGGCATAGTTTATTCCTTTATTCATAAAATATTTTTTTCGTATCTGTCAATAATCTTTTGGGCATCTCCAACGATCAATATTGTATACTTCATGGTGATGCCCCTTGATTTATTATACTATAACTATTCCACATCCTCAATCTGCAAAGCTGCTTCTTTTATATCCAACTGTTTTACTGTATTCCTAAACAGATAATCTATCTCACTTCATTTTCCGTAGTTTCTCCATTTAAAAATGCCATCGCATTTTCCAGGGTTGTCTCGCTGATCGCGCTCAGCGCCTCCTCCGTAAAGAAGCCTTGGTGGGAAGTGATCACCACATTCGGGAACGACAATAGCCGGGCCGTGATTGAACTTTCCAAAATCTCATCGGAACGGTCTTCATACACATTCCTCTTTTCCTCCTCATATACATCCAGCCCCACGGCAAAAAATTTTCTTGCCCGGATTCCCTCGATCAGATCCTCCGTCTTCACCAGTCCGCCCCTGGATGTATTGACCAATATCACGCCGTCTTTCATTTTCTGGATTGTTTCCCGGCAGATCAAATGGTAAGTCTCATCTGTCAATGGACAGTGCAGGGAGATCAGATCGCTTTGAGAAAGAATTTCCTCCATCGACACATACTCGACAAAATCCAGCTCCGGATTCTGGTATTTATCAAATCCAAGCACCTCCATGCCAAATCCCCGGCAGACCCTTGCCATAGCTGCCCCGATCTTTCCGGTTCCTACGATCCCGGCGGTCTTCCCATAAAAATTGAACCCCAGCATGCCGCCCAGGCTGAAATCATTTTCCCGGACACGGACGTATGCTTTGTGGATCCGCCGGTTTGCCGCCAAAGCCAGCCCCATGGCATGCTCCGCCACCGCCTCCGGAGAATATCCCGGCACACGCATCACCCTGATACCAAGAGCATTGGCCTTATCAATATCTACATGGTTGAAACCGGCGCAGCGGAGCAGGATCAGCTTCACCCCGTTTTCATGAAGAAGCCGGACCGTTGCCGTACCCACCTCGCAGTTCACGAAAGCACAGACCGCGTCATAGCCTTTAGCAAGCCTTGCGGTAGCCGGGGTCAGTTCTGATTTCATATAATCAATTTTTAATTTTGGATATTGCAGGCGTTTTTCCTCAAAAGAATCTTTGTCATAGCTCTTCGTATCATAAAATAATATTTTCAACATAGCTTTTCCTTTCTTAATATAAAAAATTTTCGTTCAGTTATGTGGCAACACCGGACTGTTCCTAAAATTATACCCAAAGGGCATACCGCAATACATGTCCCTCCGGGACGGGCGGAGCTCGTCCGATAGTGTATGCTTTTAGTGTTCCCCATTTTCGCCTTTTCTTTCCTTAAAGGAATATTTTTTTCTAAGAAAGAACAAATCGGATAACCGCTAAAAAGTACTTGCGGCACTCTGGATATTGTGGTATGTTGAACATAAAGAAAGACATCTGCGCTAACAGATGCCCCAACAAGAGCTACCGATAGACGGTTAGCCCGATTATTTAGTCACAAAATAGTCATAACCTTTGGTTTGGATTCTTACGCAAAGTAAGTGAAATATAGCAGGCGGCAGAAAGAGAACATCATTGAACTACTGAAGCAAAGAAAAGAAACAGCCAGAGACCAGGCATCCTCAGTAGATGCCAATAAATGGAATTTGCAGACACTGAAACGGTTCTCTGCCGTCAAAAGCGTCAACTGCTCTCCCGGCAGTCTTTTCATTTTATCTGACATCTTCTGTCTTCTCCTGACCGATTAGAATTCGTTACAGATCACACCTTTACCAGGTGTGCCTGTAACCAGAATTATACTACCTTCCATTTTTTTTCAAAGGAAATACAGTTATATCCTTCCTTCCATTCATACCGGATGGAGTCCAGAAATTTTTTTGCCATAAACACTCCAAGACCGCCGATCTTCCGCTCTTCTGCGCTCAAGGTAATATCCGGATCGGCTTTGCTGAGCGGATTGTAGGGTGTCCCACAATCTTCCATGCTGATATTCAGTGAGCGCTGTTCTCCTTCTTTCCCAATGTCATACGTTACCCACACACTTCCCTTGCCGTCCTGATAAGCGTAATTCACAATATTTACAAAAAGCTCCTCAAATGCAATGTCAAACTGCATCTGCATCCCGGCAGGGCAGCCATGCTCCTCCAGTATCGTTTCAAACAACTCGGTCAATTCCCTCAATGACTGCTTCGTTGCTTCTACTTCTAATGTCTTCATAGCGTCTCCTATTCTAACGTAAGGATGTCAATAAATCCTGTTGATTCAAATACTTCCTCTACCGTACTGTTTACATTGCACAGGATCATTTCCTTGTCTTCGCTGTTGACTTTCTTCTGTCCGTTCAGCAGCGCACAGAGGCCCGCACTTGATACATACTGTACATTTTCAAAATCCAGCCGGACGCAGTCCGCCTTTTCGATTCCCGCAAGAAGCTCCTTTTCAAAATCCTCCGCCGTGTAAGTATCGATCCTGCCTTCCGTGTGCAGTACCAGTTCCTCGTCTTTCTGTTCAAATGTCACCTTCATGATATTACATCCTTTCTTATTTTTTTAGTGATCCGCGGGCGGAATTCCCCCATTAACGCACGATCTCTATGTCCATATTTTTTTGCAGTCTTTGTATCAATTCCTCTTCCAGCCAAGGGTATGCTCCTGCACCTGCGAAACGCCGGATCTCCTTTTCTCCAAAATGATATCCCGACACCGCGATATTGACTTCCATTCCCAGTCCCGACGCGTATTCCGTCACTTTATAAATGTGTGGATAACAAATCGTCTCGCCGCCGCTCAGATTGATATAACGGACTCCGTTCTTTGCGGTTTCATCCAGCCAGTACTTTGCCTTGTCCAAAGGCAGGTTCTCCTTCTTGTCCTCCCGGCAGAGCCCCTCCCTGCATAAGAAATTCAGGAGTCTCTCTGTTTCCTTCTGTTTTTTGTACGGGGGCCGAAATTAATCCCCAGTTTTCCGAAATGCCCATCTTAGCCGCATCAAAATCAATGATAAATTGTCCTTTGTACGCATAGGGTGACAGCCGTTCCAGCAGGGAGTGATGGGCAGTGACCGGCATGCTGTTTCGTCCAGCTCCAGCCAGTATTCTTTTACATATTTATTTGCTTCGCAGTCTATCTTGATGGAATAGTCGCAGTTTTTTTCGGAGATATTTTATGTATTCTTCCACTTTTGTCATGGTCTTCTCTCCTGTTTTCATAGGATCGTGCAGTCAATGCAGCATCCTGTTCTGGACAATAGCCTATTTTTTATTATATACACGGAAGAAACGGAATTGTTACAAAAAATGCTTCATCAGAATAAAAACGGCAACATTTGTTGAAAACGGTCAGAAAATCCTGCAATCTTTTATATCGTGTAACAATTTCCAAATCACCGTGTATAAAATAGCGTAAATATTTACAGAAAATATCAGATAAAAACGGAAAGGAGAATTTCACTGATGAATGAAGAAAAACTGGAAGGTGCCGGGACTGAAGGCGAACTGTCTGAGGATGCCCTGGAAGAGGTTGCAGGCGGCGGATTATTCGAAACACTTACAGACTATTTCCTGGACGGCATTGACGCCATGAACCGCTGGACCCACAGAAGGTGGTAGAAGAGAAACGGAAGCCCTTGATCCCACAGGCAAATTGGGACGTTACTTTATTTAAGGAAGGAAGAATATAATGTCAGATAAATTAAACGCTTTATTAGAAGACGAAGTTTTATAAACAATATTCTGAATGCAGAAGATCCTGAACAGGTATCTGCATTATTTGCAGAAAACGGGGTTACCCTGTCCGTAAAGGAAGTGGAGATCCTAAGATCCCACTTGGAAAATACAGATAGTGACGAGCTCTCTGAAGATCAGCTTGAAAATGTAGCCGACGGAGTGGATTTGATTGATGATGTTCTCAAGAGCATCGTAAAGGTCGGCAAAAGATTATTCGATTCTATTTCCCACCGCCGTTGGTGAACCGCAGCGGTTATGTGAACCGGTTCGCGAGGCGGTCTGTAAATACAATTTTCAGGCCGCCCCCTGAGCCGTACACTATACTCCGCTTTAGAATCTCCTCTATTTGCTTATTTAGGTAATATCCGCATAATAGAGAATACGGATACCAGTACAAGGACGTTTACATTACCAGAAGGATATAGAGGTGTTTTTATACAATTTTATGCAGCTAATGTAGAATCGGATTTTGGCTATATAGATGCCAATACTCGTGGTTGCAATTTGGAGGTCAAACAAGAGGAAGAGAAAGCAGCGTTTAGGTACGACGAATCCTTACGTGTTGTTACTATTCTCATACAAAATAAAACTGCTTATCAAAAGCAATACGGAAACTTTGTTCATTACTGGGGAGTAAGATAAATTGTAATTCCTGTTTCTGTATCTAAAATTTTATGCGTAAATACGCCGCTCCCAGCATGTAACGGGGTAACGTGTATACGTGCTGCTGTTGCGCCATATCCTTGGACTAAATATGTAGCATAGGCGCTCCCACTTCGCCCATTACATGTTATAAGCATGCAAAAAACGCCCTCTGTTACATATTTTGCATTTAATAACCCCTCAACCTCCAAAAATCTTATATCTATAGATTCCAAAGCGGAGTTTCGTATACCAGATTATATATTTCTTCACAAAAAGCACAAAGTCTCTTGAATTACCACCTTTAACGTGCTATGATGTGAAAAAGGGAAAGCCAAAGAAGCGGCTACCCTTCGACAATAACAAGTTACACCGCTACATGCGGCAGGCCGTCACTATTGGGAATAGTTGGCGGCTACTTTCTTTTATCCCTAAAAATCTGATATAACAGACTGATAAGGGCGACAACAAATGTACAAAACAAGAAAATTCGTTATATAATAAGTTTGTCGTACGAGATCACTTTCCTTTGTTGATGTTTTATGCAAACTCATTATACTACAGAAAGTATCTTGTACAATATTTTTTTATATAATGCTAAAAAGTTGTAAAGTGGTGTTAAACATAGAAAACCTCCTTTAAAATGTATTTGAAAAGTATGGGTACTTTTCATAAACACATCTTAAAAGAGGTATCTTATTTTAAGCAATATATTTGACCGACCACAATATATAGTGGTGGCTCCCAAGCGTTAGTATAATCATTACTCGACCTCCTAAAAAATATTCAGGAGTTATTATAGCTTGAAAGGTGGAACTTGACCAGCGAGATTATAACTCAAGCTAACCTGCTACCCAATCCCCACAATGCTCTTCGTCTTCCCAAAAGCCAGCCGGTACACCCCATACAGCACGATGGAAATAAATGCCATCAGCAGCACCTCTATGAACAGCATTTTCACTTCAAAAGCCTGCAGCCTCATATCATTAAAGTAGGTCAGAAACAAGGAGAATACCCCCACAATCGTACAGCCTGCTGCCACCGGATAGGCAAAAATTTTCCGAAGCTGTACCTTGATCACTCTTTCTTCATAGGCATCATCCGCCCCAAGCTTTTTCAAATCTTCAAATAGCCGGCGGTTGTCCATGGCAATCGTGACGCTTCTGATATAACTCATAATTCCTGCGGCAGTCAGGGAGATCACGGAAAGATAGATACCGAGCAGGACAAAGACCGCCACCATTTCCATCGCATCCGCCTGCAGCAGCACCTTGGAAAAAGGCGCATACTTCCATTCATCCAACAGCAGTGGATTATCCGGCGACAGATCAATTTTCCCGGTATAGCCATATTCTTCCCCGGCAGCCAATGCCAGTTCTTCCTCATGGGCGTCATATAAAGAATAATGGTTGGAAAGCGCTGTTGCCCGCCCAGTATATTCCCGTTTCACAGCATCCGCAAAACCATAGGTTTCCATCACATGTTCTGTATTGAAGAATACATGCTTCTCTTTCCATTCGTCTGTCAGCCCGCCGGCAAACCGACTGTAATCCTCATCAGACAACAGGAATGTAAACGAATCACTAACATTCGCCAGATTGTCGAACTCCACAGTCCCCCGGAACTTTGGCTCCATACGTTCTCCTGACACCGGACTTTGGATCTCATTCAGACAGTCAGCACTTACCCAGATATTTTCCTGAAATCCTGTGGAAGTAACCGTCTGGTACTCTCCTTCTTTCAAAGAAATCGTTATCCCGGAAATCCTTGTAAAATCAGAGGCCGATATAAAAGAAGCCAGTTTCTCATACTCCACGTCAAAATACCGTTTCTGGTCATCCATATCCCGTCCGATATAACGGACGATCAATTGCAAAGAGTCCAGAGTCTCATATGAAGTCATATTGACCCCATGCTCTTCGGCCAGCTGTGAAATATCCTCCTGCCCAATCTGTTCTTCCCCGGCCGGATAATGCAGGGAATAATCATAAGGCGCGCTGCTCGCCCCTTCCATAGCGGTATAATAATACATTACTCCCCAGAAAGCGGCCAGCACCATCACGAATACGAGCAGCGAAATGACACACATATTTCTAGTCGTCTGTCTGGCAGTAAAGCGCATCAGATTGGTAGAAATAATATTGTTATAATATTTTTTCGGATGCCTCCCTTTTGGGGAATGTCCTACAGCGCTTAAAACGACCAGATACAGGCCTGCCACACAAAGCAGGTAGGTGGCATTCCAGATTATCGGCATCCCCTGCCTGAAAAGTTGTACAGTCAAAGGGGGGACCGCTATCGCCAGAAAGAGCCCTGTAATAATCAGCACAATCCCTAGTTTCCCACACCAGGGTTTTATTTCCCGGACGAGCTCTGTCTTCCGGCAGGTATTTAGGATATCCATAATATCTGCACGGCGGATAAAACGGATTCCCAGGATCAGGATGCAAAAAGACAATGCCGCCGCAAAGAGAATCCCTGCAAATATTCCGGCAATCCCGAAGCTGTACCGTATCTGCTCTGTATTGATCACAAGCATCTGAAACAATTTCCAGATCAGAAAGGATACCGGAACAGCCGCCAGGATACCGGAAAAAATATATGTTCCTGCAAATACAGACAGCTCTCCCATCAACTGACGGGCAAGCTCCTGCCTGTCTGCCCCCAAAGCCAGCATCACACCGAACTCCCTGCTTTTTTTCCTGAAAAACAGGCTGCTCCCATAAAGGGTAAAGAGCACACAGCCGATGGCCACCACAGCCAGCATCAGCCACATCAATTTTCTCGTATCTCCGCCTGGAGGCAGGGTTCCCTGGATCGAAGGCGAAAAAAACATCATCGTAAAAGAGGACACCAACAGCACAGACAGAAAAATGCAGACTCCCAGCAGCCGGTACTGATCCTGGTTTTTCCTACGCAGCTTGCCCGTAATTCTATTCATTGTCATCACTGTCACCTCCTAATGTCCGGATCGTATCTAAAAGCTCATCCATAAATTCCCGTCTGGTACCGCTCCTCATCAATTCTCCATACACCTGTCCGTCCTTCAAGACAATCACCCGGTCGCAGAAAGAAGCCGCAAAACTGTCGTGTGTCACCATAAAAATAGTCGCCCCCATTTCTTTTTTTGCCTGTAGAAATGCATCAATGACTGCTTTACACGACTTGCTGTCCAGATTTCCGGTGGGTTCGTCGGCCAGGATCACATAGGGCTGGTTCATCAGCGCCCTGGCCACCGCCGTACGCTGTTTCTCCCCTCCCGAGACCTCGGCAGGATATTTTTCCATGATCTTCTCAATACCGAAGAGACGGCAGATGTTTCTTGCCTTTTCTTCCATCTGTACCACCGGACGGCGGGCAATGATCTGCGGAAGACAGATATTTTCAAAAACACTCAGTCCGTCCAGCAGCATAAAATCCTGAAAAACAAATCCCATCTGCCGGTTGCGGACCTGGGCAAGCTGTGTTTCTTTCAGATTGGATATATCCTGGTCAGCCAGAAGGATCTCCCCCTGGTCATGAGGGATAAAACACGAGATGCAATTGAGCAGTGTCGTTTTTCCAGAACCGGAAGGCCCCATGACCGCTACAAATTCCCCTTTTTCCACCTCCAATGATACATCCTTCAGCACGGGATAGACCTGGTCTCCTGCTGCATAACTTTTTGATAAATGCTTTACACTCAGCATAATATGTTACCTCCTGAAATCTTTCTTTCATCTGACTAAATTTTAAAAGATTTTTCTGTCGGATGCATTTTGGAAAATGTCATGTTCGACATTGATTTTGTAAAGTTTGCTTCACGGGAATAAAAGAACCGCATTTACAAAATCAGAATTTTGATGTAAAGTATCGTAAGAAAAAAATGTGGGAATTGCCCGAATTTAAAATCTGCTGCGCAGATTAGTTACAAAACTGGAGGAATCTATATGATCAATATTGGAATCTGTGATGACGAAGCATCCATGCGCAAAGCCCTCAGGACACCCCTGGAGCTGAAACTACAACTGCTTGGAGCCGACTATCAGATTTATGAATACGATTCCGGCGAAGCATTAACTACACGCCCGGAAGCGGAATCTCTGGATATCTTATTTCTGGATATTGAAATGAAAAAATTAAGCGGCATGGATACTGCCAGGAGTTTAAGAAAACGGGATGCCCGGACACTCCTCATTTTCGTAACTGCATATCCTGATTATGTATTTCAAGGATACGAGGTCCATGCTTTTCATTATATTTTAAAACCTTATGATGAGCACAAGATCCAAAATGTACTGGAGCAGGCGTTGAAGGAACTCGGCAAAAGCCAGGAACAGTTCTTTACCCTGGAGCAAAAGTCTGGTATTTTTAAAATCTCCATGAAGAAGATCCTGGCTTTTTCCAGTGACAGGAGAAAAATCATCCTCTCTCTCAAAGATGGAAAACAGACTGATTTTTATGGGAAACTGGATGTAGTGGAAAGGGATCTGCCAGACTATTTTATCCGCTGCCATAACCGGCATCTGGTAAACCTCAACTACGTGACTGCCCTGGAAAAGAACCACTGTATCTGCGGGCCATTACAATTTCCTGTCAGCCGTGCTTTCCGCCAGCCCCTGGAAATCGCTTTCGCACGCCTGCTGCTGCAATGAACAGGCCTGCCAGGTCATATTTCGCTGTATTACAGGCTCTGATGGGATGCACGAAAAAACGGAAGGAGAAGCGCCATGAACATAATCTTAACGATCACCAGTTACTTATACAATATCCCTCTTCTGGTACAAGGGTTCTTGCTTTACCAGATTCTTTCTCATTTCGCAGGGAGACGCCCGGGAAAATTTTGGACTGCCATTGTATATATATCCTGTACGGTCATCTCCAGCATGATCATCTTCCCAAATGACCTTTTTAATGTAACCATTGTCCTGATCTGGTTTGCGCTCTTGATGGTTCTAGCTTTCCAGGGAAGTATCTGGCAGAAGCTGGCCGCTGTTTTTGTCCTCTATCCTCTGATCATCAGCCAGAACTTTCTGGTAATGGATATCCTTGGACATCTGGGGGATTCTCTGGGATGGCCGAAGCCTTGGGATATGTTCTGCACCATAGCCGACCCAATCCTGCATCTGCTCATCTGGTACTGCATATACAAAATCTTCCAAAAACATCTTCCCCAGATAGGGAAGCTATTCGACAACAAGATTTGGATACTGCTGAATATCATTTGCCTGGCATCTTTGGTGAGCATTACCACCTGCATCTATTTCGCCCCTGAGCAAAGCATTAAGATGTGGCCTGCTGCTTTTGCCTGTTTTGCGACGAATCTGGGGTGTATCGCCCTGGCAGAATATTTTATCATCAGTATCCAGCAAGATATGGAACGGAAAAACCTGATCCTGCAGAAAAGCTACTATGAAGAGCTGGAACAAAACCAGGCACAGATCCGTAAGCTCCGCCACGATATGAACAATCATCTAAGTACCATACAGGCTCTGTTCCGTTCCGGCCGCCAGGAGGAAGCAGAGCAATATCTACAGGAAATAGAAGGAGAGCTGGCAGTACGCAGCCGTGTCTTCTGCAAAAACAGCATTATCAATGCAATACTAAATGCCAAATATAATCTGGCTTTGGAGCATCACATTGACAGCTTTTTCCATATCGACCTGGATAAATTGATCGGTATCGACGCAATCAGTCTCTGCTGCCTTTTTTCCAATACCCTGGACAATGCCATTGAAGCCTCTGTCAAAATTCCGGATATCAAAGAGCGCCATTTGTCCGTAAAAGCAAGGGTTACAGAAAATGGTTATTTCACTTATGAGATTTCCAATGCGAAAAAGAATGCCATATTAGAACAAAAGGGCAGATTTAAATCTGACAAGGCAGATGGAGGACCGCATGGGCTTGGATTGTCAAATGTACGTGAAACGGTGGAGAAATATAACGGCACTCTGGATATTTCCTATACGGAAGATACGTTTACGGTGACCGTATTGATCGGGAATGCATAGGTGTGTATGTTTTTATTGAAAAATTTCTCTTCCAGAGCTATAATGAGAAAAATATAGGAACATATCATATGAAAAATTCGCCGTTCATCCGTATCGGATACAGGCAGGAGGTGATTCTCTATGATTTCAACAAAAGCACGCTATGCCCTCAGAGTCATGATCGACCTTGCACAGCATCCTGAAGATGGTTATATCCCCTTAAAAGAGATCGCAAAGCGGCAGGAAATTTCCGAAAAATATCTGGAGATCATTTTAAAGATACTGGTGAAGGGCCATATCCTAAAAGGCCTCCGAGGGAAAGGCGGCGGATATATGCTGACCCGGCGGCCGGAGGAATATATTGTAGGGGAAATCATTGAATTGACAGAAGGCCCCCTTGCCCCGGTCGCCTGCCTGATGCCTGATGCGGAAATCTGTAATAAAAGTGCCGACTGTATCACCCTGCCATTGTGGAAAAAATATGATGCTATGATCCATGATTTTTTCTATAATATCACGCTGGATGATTTGATAAACGGACGGTTTTAAGTGGAGACGCACATAATGATGAAAGAAATCTTCTTGTCCTCCAGGCGGGCATAGCCCCTTTATCTTAACCGTTGATAGTTCCGGCTTCTTATTGTATCCGCAGCCTTTTCAAATTTTAAAAACGGCCTTGAAAAACAGCCATGTTTCTTTCCTTTCCACCGTCATGGCGCCGCCCATCTGTTCCGCAAGCCGTCTGGCAATCGCCAGCCCCAGCCCGGTCCCGCCCTGGCTCCTGGCCTGTTCTCCGGTGTAGAATCTCTGGAAAAGCAGCTCTGCCGTCTCTGCTGTCAGATTTTCCGTATCATTTGCAAAAGTCAGGATGACATTCTTCTCTGTCTCTGAGACTTTCAGCTCCTTTATTTCGATTTCCAGATGTTTTTTCGCATACCGGACGGCATTCTGCAGCAGATTGCCGACGATCCGGGCCAGGGCATTTTCGTCAGCCAGGATGAGCACAGGCTTTTCAGGAATCTGCACCTTGACCTCGATGCCTGCGTCTTCTAATTGGGAAAAGCTCCCTAAGAGCTGTTCCCTGCACATACGGCCAAAATCCACCTCGCGCAGATCCATTTTATAATCCCCTGACAGCAGAGTGGAAAAATCATAAAACTGATCGACCAAATGCCGGAGATTGGAGGTCCTGCGCTGGATGACTGCCAGATATTCCTTTTCTTCGTTTCCCGGCACGCCCTGGTCCATCAGCTTTAGGTACCCCTGGATCGCAGTCAAAGGAGTCCTAAGGTCATGGCTTAAATCTTCAAGCTGCTTCTGGAATTCACGTTCCCGTTTTTCATAAGAGATCCGTTCCTTCCTCACCTGCTCCAAAGTATGGTTCAATACTGTTTCCAGTTCTTCCAGCTCCCGATGGGGCGAATCCAGCTTCACGATCCGGTTATCCTCCAGATTTTCTATGATCTCAGCCAGTTCTCTGCGCAATCCACGGATGCTGCGTTTCAACATCCCATAACGTATGCCATAAAAAATTGCACAGCCTGTTGTGATCATCAGAATCATCTCTGCCATTTCCATCCCTCACCTTCCTCAAGGGATATCTTTTTTTCGAAAGCCAATAATCCCAGCCGCGCCAAACAAAACAATTCCTATCACACCCACGATAATGCATTTTAAAAATCCCTGGGGATGCATCCATAATGCTTCCATCTGCGGATCACTGAACATCACCTTTACCTGTGTACTCATAAAATTCCAGGGCATCCACTCTGCGATCCGTGCGCAGATCGGGATCTTGTATCCCAGCATCCGGACTGTCATCGGAATCAAAGAGATGACGGTCAGCCACAGGATCGATACCTGGCTCTCTTTTTGGAAAAACTGGCACAATGTTACCGTCAAAACTACGGAAGCCAGAGAAAAAGGCAGGTTGGCCACCGTTCCCGTAAGCATCATCTGGAGCGGATAGACCGAATCCAGAGGCGTTGCAGAATTCCCTCCCAGAAGGATCTGCGCGCTGACGATAAATCCTGCAAGGATCACTGCCGCGCTTCCTGCCGCTGTAAGTCCATATACGATACATTTTCCAAGGAAGATCTGCGTCCGGCCTATACCGCCTGCGACCGCATTTTTCAAGACTCCGTTTTTATACTCATCGGAAGATAAGAACATGACTACTAACAGGGCTCCAATGTAAAAAAACTGCATATCTGTGATCAATAATCCAAAAACAAAACGGACAGTTCCATATCGAAATTGCGGTGTAAGCGTTGAAAACAGATATAAGACCACATTGACAAAAACTGCGAGCCCCATGATGACAAATGTCAGCAGATAGATTGTTTTCTCGTGCAGTATCCTGTAAAATTCACTTTTCATATAATTTGCCATTACAGTTTCCCCCTCTTCCTGATATCCACATAATAGTCCTCCAGTGACATGTGATGCTCATTCAGCCCCTGCACCCCGATCCCATGTCTAAATGCCAGATTGCCGTATCCGGACGTTTCCAGTGTCGGATTGAGGATACGGACAGTCTGATCCTGGAGGATCCGGTATGCAGTGCCCGGAATTTCGGTTTCCAGGATGGCGGCATATTTATCCGGCTCTGCCACCCTGATGTCTATAAAATCGGAGCATTTTTCATGCAGTTCCTTTGCAGAGATTTCTTGCAGCACATTGCCACAGCTCAGGAATCCGTACACCGTTGCGATCTGTTCGAGCTCCGCCAGGATATGGCTGGACAGCAGGATCGTAATCCGCTTTTCCTGATTCAATTTCGTCAAAAGTGTGCGCATCTCTATGATCCCGCTGGGATCCAGGCCATTGATAGGTTCGTCCAGCACCAGGAGCTCCGGCTCCCCCAGAAGGGCGAGGGCAAGCCCAAAACGCTGCTTCATCCCCATGGACAGCTTTTCACATTTTACGTTTCTTTTCTCCCACAGATTTACGGTCCGTAAGGCCTCCTCTGCCTTTTGCTTTCCCGGGATCCCACGCTGGATGCGGAAATATTCCATATTTTTCTGTACACTCATTTTCGGGAAAAATCCTGCGTTTTCCACAAGCGCTCCCATACGGGAACGGTTTTTTTGCACCGTTTTCACATCCTCGCACCCAAACAGGCGCACATATCCACAGGTAGGGAAGATCTGTCCTGTCACGATTTTTAAGAACGTCGATTTTCCGGCGCCGTTATCCCCGATCAATCCATAGATATCTCCTTGATGGACCGTGATGTCCACACGGTCTAAAGCCGCCAGTTCTTTATACTGCTTTGAAATGTCTCTGGCTTCAATGACTGCTTCCTTCATTTCCTTTGATTCCTTTCTTTCTGATTTTAAGATGGATGCCCTTTAGGCATAGATGATCATAACAGCATACCTGTTAATTAGTCCTCAAGAAAGTTTAAAGAAATCATAAAGAGGAAATAATCATATATGATACCTAATTAAATAATGTCCGCATCTACTTCATCTTAAACCCGATCCCCCATACCGTCTGTATATATTCCTCTTCCGGTTCTTCTTTCGCAAGCTTTTTACGGATATTGCTGACATGGACATTTACGGTATTGTCCTCGCCGTAATACCCGCCTTTCCATACCTGCTCGTATAAGTTTTCCCGTGAATATACTTTGTCTGGATTTTGTATGAGCAAAAGCAAGATGTCAAATTCATGGGCTGTCAGGGAAATCTCCCTGTCTTTCAGCATCACCCTGCGTGCCTCTGGATAAACGGCCAGACTTTTGTGCGCATAAACCTGGGCAGCTTTCTCTTGTACATCCTCTGTATCTGCAGCCCCGCATCTGCGGAGTACGGCACAGACATGAGCCGCCACCTCCTCAGGCTCAAATGGTTTTGTGAGATAATCATCAGCTCCCTCTAAAAGTAATCCCACCCGGTCCTTCAGGCTCCCCTTTGCCGATAGGACAATGACGGGTATGGAAAGTTTTTTCTCATTTCGGATATACTCCAGCAAGTCCTCCCCCGTCATTCCCGGAAGCATCAGATCCAAAAGGATCAGATCATACATACCCGCCCCCAGCAGGAGCCTTGCTTCTGTTCCCGAAAAAGCCTGCTCCGGAACATATCCGTTTTTCTGCAAAATGGTTTTTAACAAACGGTTGATATCTGCGTCGTCCTCCACAATTAATATCCGTTTTTTCCTGTCGTCAGTCTGCATTGCCGTTCCCTCCATTCCCAAAAGCGAATCAAACTCCTTATATGGCTTTTCGCCTGGCTGCCTGTCAGCAGTCAAAATGGATCCTTTTATAGAACAATTTTCCTATACCTGTATTTTATCCAACGTCTGCCTTGCCCTTTGGATCTGCTCCTTATCTGTACGGAAAATATCAAATTCTCCGAACCCCGGGAGTCCCATATGGATCTGTTGGTTCCGGAAGATCATACCGCTGCTGATTATCTTCTTTCCTGACATATGGAAACTGGATGCATGGATTTCTTCCATTAGCTGCCGGATCACCTCCGCATTGACCCCACTCCCCACAAGAATCTCTATCCTGCCGCCTGCCTGTGCGATCAGCTTCTTTAAGACCTGCTTCCCTTCCGCGCACACCGGTGCCTGCCCGGAAGTAAGGATTGTATTGATCCCCAGCGAGACTGCCTCCTCCAACGCCTGATATGGATCCCGGCACACGTCAAATGCCCTGTGCAGCGTCATTTGAAGACTGTCTGCGCATCTTCTCAGTTTCCGCATCCTCTCCAGATCCAGATTGCCGTCGGCTTTCAGGCAGCCTGCCACAATGCCGTCGGCTCCCAGTTCCCGAAACATCTGTATATCTTCCACAATCATCTGAAATTCCGCGTCTGTATATAGAAAATCGCCGGACCGGGGACGGACCAGAACATTCAGTTCAATGCCACATGCCCTGCGTATCTGTTTAAACTGGCTCACGCCAGGCGTTGTCCCGCCGACTACCAGATTGGCACAGACCTCCAGCCGGTCCGCACCACTTTCCTGCGCGGTCACTGCGGACTCCACCGAGTCCACGCAGACTTCTAACCTTTTCTGTATTTTCATTCCCTGTGTGATCTCCTTATATGAAAAAAAATTATTGATGATCCCTATATGCCTGCAGCGCTTTATTATATTGCAGCGTCTTCTCCCCCGCCAGTTTCGCGGCTCCCAGAGGATATGCGTCCGGCAGTATCTGCGCCGTCACCTCCGGCTCCCAGTAAAAAATACCGCACTCTTCCTGTCCGTCCTGCTCCTGCATTGCCCCAATGCAGTCCGCTATGATCTTGTAACAGCCCTCTTCATCGTAATCCAAACCACCCACTTCCACGATCATGACCGGTTTGTAATATAGTTGCGCATATTCTTTCAGCTTCTCTGACAGCCTGCCCTGATCGCTCTCAAACTTCTCCCAGTAAGGATAATAAGAAAATCCCAGAATATCCGTCTTCCCATTTTCCGCAAAAAAGTTTTCCCAGAACGGCATACATAAATCGTTATCCATGACTGCCGCCAGATGGGTGATCACCTGACAGTCCGGGCATACTTCCTTGACAGCGTCATAGCCTGCATTCAAAAAACGTACAAGCTGTTTGGGCGCTTCTTTCAGATTTCCCTTCGGCCACATCAGTCCATGATTGATCTCATTTCCCACCTGGACCCAGTCAGGAAAAATGTCATGCTTTGCAAGAAGATGCAGGACTTCCTTCGTATGGCTGTAAACCCTCTTTTCCAACTGCGCGTTACTGTCATCCTGCCATTCCCGGGGCATGTCTTGAAACATTGGATCTGCAAAATGATCGCTGTAGTGAAAATCAATCATCAGCTTCATACCGCCCCTTTTGACACGTTCTGCCATCTCCAGTACACTTTTCATATCACAAAATCCAAGCATACACGTCTCATTTTCCTGTTTCTTCCAGAATGCTTCCTTGGGAGGATCAACAAACACACGCAGACGGACCGCATTTGCTCCAAGTTCCCTGGATGCTGCAATAATATCTGTCTCCCCGCCGGCTTCATCCAGCCATCGGTATCCCATCTTTTCCAACTGGCTGGCCCAGCCAAGATCCACGCCATATATCATCTTTTTCATCTTACTATTTTCCTTTCTGCCGTCCTGAACTTACCGCAACTTATTATAACATTTTTTACAGAGCATTCAATTACATTTTTCAGCGTTGTTCTCAACTGCATTTTTCTTTTATGCATATGCCTCTAATATATTGATCAAAGCACTTGCACTGCTGCTGTGGGAACGCTCAAGGATCGTATTGTTATGCTCCGATTCCGCGACTGCACATCGTACCATTTTATGAGATGCCGTGGCCGTAAACAAAATCATCAGATCCGGATTTCCAATTTTATGGTTTAGATCCGTTTTCATTTTAGTGAAAACCTTTACTTTACAGTGATATCTTTTGCAGATTTCTTTATATTGTGTCTCCATACGCTCATGCCCGCCTATAATTACAACGCTCATTTAGCCGCACCTCCCTATTATTAGTCTTAACTAACTCTCCGTTTTAAAATAATCACTTTTACATTCACGTAAAAGTGATTGTTTTCAGTAACATGTTTGAAGTTCCGTTTCACATCCCCGTTAAAAGTTAGTATAAACTAACTTCCATTATTAGAATATCACTATTTTTCATCGCTGTCAAGAACAACTTACCGCGGCAGACGATATTGATATTCTATGATATTCTCCGCCCTCTCTTCCAAAACTTGGTTCCCAAGATACCGGACTGCCCCGTTATCCTGGATCTGCAAGGTCAATACATGACGGATCAAAGCATCATCTCCCCGCGGCTCGCATACGGCATCAATATATACCAAAATGATTCCGTCCGGCTTCTCTTTGATATCTGTTACTTCCGGTATCGAAAGGCTGAAATTATTTGCCTTATATGTCAATGGCCCCAGCCGTTTCCACCGATAACACTGAGTTTCCTCATCAAATGCAGCATACCGGGCAAGTTCTTCGACTGTGACCGGAAGATATTCTGTGATCAGATCCTCAAACTCTGCTTTGGGAATCCCATCACAATCTGTCTGCGGCCCAAATGCTTTTTGGTTTTTCAACAAATACAGATACTCATACAGTCCTGTATAATCCAAATCTTCTAAATGTTCCTCATCCCAATCCAATCGAAAAAGATTGTTTCCCTGGTATCCGATCGGGAGCAGATATGTTTCCGCTATTTTGATATATTCCTCCGGCATCGGCTTTACCCTGAGCATATAATTTCCGTTCACAATCTCTGTCACTTCCGGGAATTCCGGAACACAATACTCATACGAAAACCATCCTTTTTCCGTATACTTCCAGTCTTTTATCCTGATGTGTGTGCTTGCCGTGACAATGGGCATATTATCCACATCCCAGGAAGATGCCGTATCGACCACATGCATCCCTGCGCCGTCAAAAATAAATTGGCTCCTGTTGATCCCACCGCCTGTATTGATTTTATAAAGGACAATGCTGCCTTCTTTTCCCTCCTGACAGTCCCTCAAAAATGCATCCATCTTCTCATAATTTTCCATCCTGTAGTGAAAGACGGCTGCAGCAGCCGGGCATTGTGTTTCCTGTAAAATAGTACACATTTGGGAAATAGATTCTTTCCCCACGATCGGATTCGATGCATCTCCTTTGTCCGCTTCCATATAGACAATACGGATTTTTTCCATAGCCCTTTTGCAGTCTGCCTCTGCCTCTTCTTTTACAGACGGCTCCAGAGGAAGACCATATCCCTTTTCCCACGCCTCTTCTGTTTCAGCAGAGTCTGCCGCTTCCAAAGGCTGCACGGTTTCTCCTGATCCATCCTTCCTATCAGGCTGATCCAATACGGATTCCTCTGAAGTATCCTTCACGCCTGTATTCTCCTGCCCTGACACAGCACATCCCGAAATAACGATCACCGAAACATATAGGATCATAAAAATCTTCCATCTTTTAATCCACATAAAACTCCTCCCATCGTTCCTCTGTCAAACGCGGCCTGTGCCATGTCTGTTCCTTGTTTTCTTCCGAAGGAAGCACCTTATTTGATACATATTTCTTTTTATTATTCATCCTCCACATCACGCCCTCCAAAATCCTACACTTGCAATCTTTATTATATTACATCTGTAAGATTAAGGAGTCAAGTAAAATTTAAGAAGCAGAAGATTTTTTGGATGCACTGCTAATTACCTCCTGCCGCAATTTATAGCTAATGTTCTTTACATCCAGTTTTCTTCCATGGATGACTTTAATTGCTGGAACATTGTGACATACTTTTCTTTGGTAT
The DNA here is from genome assembly GCA_910589385.1 of uncultured Lachnospiraceae bacterium. Classification (GTDB taxonomy): domain Bacteria; phylum Bacillota; class Clostridia; order Lachnospirales; family Lachnospiraceae; genus Schaedlerella. Next base: position 28,478 of record CAJUTU010000012.1, on the reverse strand, counting down.
TTTCTACGATATCTTTCGCGATTACATGATTATACGCATGCGCAACATTATTTCGGTCTGCCAGCGCCTCCAGCCATAACTGCTCATCCTGGATCATGGCATTGCTATAGGCTTCCTTTATGATTGCTTTTGGTGAACCTGTAGCAGCTATTTCAATTCCACTGAGATACAGCACCTCTTTCATCGCTTTCCATGACTGCTCAAAACAAATTTCATACAGCCCTACCAGTCCGGTAAGGATCACATTGCTGTAAGGTTCCTCATAATCATATATTTCCAGCAGATTTATGAAGCGCATTACAGAAATTGTCATATTTTTTCATATATCTTTATCCCCTCACGCATAATAGATTCTCTAAGTCCGGGTTGGACCGCCCTGTCCAGATTCACATGATCAAACTTTAAAAGCGTAGAAGTTTCTTCATCTACGCTAAGTGAAAAGCGATCGATGTTTCCTCCCGAAACAGCAAGATCGATATCACTGGTCCGATAATACTCTCCTCTGGCTCTAGAACCAAATAGTATCAGTTCTTTAATCTCATATTTTTCCGCCAGATAAACAATCTCTCCTAAAACTTTCTGGCTGATCCCACTATTTTTTGATATCTTTACAATGTCCAAACTGACCACCAACTCTTTATTTCCGCCCTGTTACGCTGCTTTGTCTTATATTATATAATACATTTTCCATAATGAAAAGGCATAATACAGATAATCATAAAACAAAAACACCAGTTCACAAGGCCGTGTACTATACTGCACGGCATCTGAGCCGATAAAGTACTGTAACCCGCACCTATAACCTGTAATGATCAAAAACCTTATTTATCTTGAATTTCATATACCGTTGTGTTATGATATTACCGTCATATATCGGAAACGGAGGTAGGTACATGGCAAGACCGACACGATGCAGGAGAATTTGTTTTGAACCAAAATATGACAGCTTTGCCCCCTGTGGGTCAGAAAGGCCCGAGCAGGTTTTTCTGGCTGTAGATGAATTTGAGACAATCCGGCTGGTGGATCATGAAAGGAGAACCCATGAGCAGTGCGCCAAACAGATGGGGATTTCCCGCACTACGGTCACGGAAATGTACGAACGGGCCAGGTCAAAAATAGCGGACTGCCTGATCAATGGAAAGACACTTTGCATTTCCGGCGGTAATTATGCACTCTGTGACGGTTCGGCATGGAGATGCTGTGGAAAAAAATGCAGCAGAGCCGGGCAGGAGCCTAACTTGAAGGGCAGAGCCAGGCCAAAAGAGGAGGAAAACAGAAAAATGAAGATTGCAGTCACTTATCAAAACGGAAATGTATTCCAACATTTTGGACATACAGAGCAGTTTAAGGTTTTTGAGATCCAGGATGGAAAGATCGCGGAAGCACAGGTGGTCGATACAAATGGAAACGGACATGGCGCCCTGGCAGGGATGCTTTCCTCATTGAATGTAGACACGCTGATCTGCGGTGGAATCGGCGCAGGGGCGCAGAACGCACTGGCAGAAGCAGGTATCCGTCTTTACGGCGGCGTATCCGGCAGCGCAGACGCGGCAGTGGAAGCCCTTCTTGCCGGAAATCTGTCGTTTGATCCGAATGTCCATTGCAGCCATCACGGGCATCATGGTGAAAGCCATAACTGCGGTGAGGATACGCATGGCTGTGGAAGCCATAACTGTACGGGGAATGGCGGGTTCTAAAATGGGCAGAAGCTTAAGGAGATTACATCCAGAATCTCGGTATCTGGCCCTACCATTGCGGAATTGGGCGCTCTGAATCAGCATATCAGTGTTTTGATCACACATATCAGCACAGAGGATAAGAAGCTGGCGGCATTTTTAAGCCAGACATAATACTACGAAAAAGAGTGTAATTCCTGTTGAATCATCAAAAGGATACACTCTTTTTTGTACTTATCAAACATCCGGCCAGATATCCCCTCTAAGGATCTGCCTGTTCCGGCCTATTTAGGAAGATATCTTACCGCAGTCCCATAGGCGATCACTTCTGCGGCTCCCTGCATCACCTGTGAAGAGCCGTATTTCACTCCGATCACAGCATCCGCGCCGAGCGCTTTCGCCTCATCCACCATTCGTTTCACTGCAATCTGCCGCGCCTCGTTGAGCATTTCCGTATAGCTCACGATTTCGCCGCCCACCAGCGTTTTCATCCCGGCCATAAAATCCTTCCCGAAATTTTTCGAATGCACGACCGTTCCTTTCACCATATCCAATGCCTCAAACTCCATACCCGGAATATATTCAATACTTAGAAGCTTCATCTTCTTCTCCTCCTTCAATTTCTTTTACTCTTCCAATCAGGGATACAATCACACCGATAATTATCACTGCCGGTATTCCAATCGCAAATAATAATACCCCTATCGGAACCGGATCCACCGTACAGTCCCAGATTATGATCCCGATCAAAAGAGCCATTAACACAACCATGATTCCGCCGCCAAGCGCCGCTCCCATGATTTTCTTCTTATGAACATCCGTTTTTCTAACATCCATAAAATTGGTTCCCTCCTTTTCTAATTGTTCCATCTGTTCCAGACACTGAGGTGCGACAAGCGTATCCAAAGAGATATCTGCAGCCAAAAGTCCTTCACAAAATTTCTGTACCTGCACAAGATTCTTTTTTTGGCGTTCCATATCCTCCACCTGATATTCCAGACAGCTCCTCAGGCTTTTTTTACCTCCGAACATCTGCCTCATATCTTCAATGGAAATGGATAGCTTTCGCAGGAGCCTGATTTCCTGAAGACGTTTTACATCACTTAAACTGTATTCCCGGTATCCGTTTTCCGCCCGTTTCACTTCCAGAAGCCCTTGCTCCTCGTAAAAGCGGATATTCTTTTTCGTGATACCGACCAGTTCCTCGACCTGTTTGATCTTCATTTTTCTCACTCCTCCCTCATAGCATAAGTTTATACAGCTTCCACAGGGTGGAAAGTCAAGTATTTTTCCTTATTTTATTCATTTTTTTGAAAATAATTATAAAATTACCCCCAAAGGCATCCGTTTTTTGATATCCTCTGGAGGCATTTTTATTTCAAAGGTCTATGGCTTTCCAGACCGTGTTCATTCTACCTCTATCCCTCTTTCATCCAGCCGTTTATACACGTCTCCCCGGAACAAAATATATACGACAGACACCAGCGGGATAAATACCAGCATCCCCACGACCCCCATCAGGCTGCCGCCGATACTGACAGCCGCAAGTACCCATATGGAAGGAAGTCCCACAGAATTTCCTACCACCTTTGGATAGATTAAGTTTCCTTCAATCTGCTGTAGTACAAGGAACATGACTACAAAGGTAAACGCCTGCACCGGATTGACCATGAGGATTAAAAATGCCCCCACAACACATCCGATAAACGCCCCGAAAATTGGGATCAATGCGGTGAATGCAATCAGGATCCCTACCAGCAGTGCATAAGGCAGACGTAAGATTCCCATGGCCACAAAAAACATGGATCCCAATATCAACGCCTCCACGCACTGTCCGGTAAGGAAACTGGAAAATGTGCGGTAAGTTAGAGAACAGACGTCCAGCATTTTCTCTACGATCCTCTTTGGCAGGTATGCATACAAAATCTTCTTCATCTGCACATGCAGCTTTTCTTTCTGCAAAAGGATATAGCAGGCAAATACAAATGCAATAAAAAATGTAGTCACACTGCTGATGATGCTTTTCGCTGCAGACATAGTAGAATTCAAAACATTTCCCGCGCCGCTCTTAAAGAAAGAGACCACGCTGTCCAGTATTTTATCCCAGTCCATGTTCAGATCGCCGAGCAGATCCATGATTTCTTCATTATTATGAAACAGCTCCTCCATCCACAAGATAGCGCTTGGCATGAAATCCTGGATTGACTTGCCCAGACTGACAAATGTAGACCCAAGCTGTGGGATCACAACAAACATCACCAGGGCAATGATGCCGATCACACATAAGACCGTCAGAGTCAGGCTGCAGGGCCTGGCAATCCGCTGTACAGGCTTGGCTTGCGTATTCCCATTTCCAAAAATCTGACGCTCCAGAAAACTCATAGGCACATTCAGGATAAATGCAATCGCACCGCCTAACAGAAACGGAAATATAATGTTTAAAACAAATCCCAATACATCCACTACCAGCGTATATTTCCAAAGGGCCATCAAAATTACAATGGTAAATACGATCAGTTCCCTTATTTTCCGCATATTCTCTTTATTTAAATCCATTCATCTGCCTCCGGTCTGTAAATAATCTGCGCAGCAGATCCATTGCCTGCTGCAGTACCACTATTATACTTCCTTCCGCCAGGATCAGCAAGGGCAATATCATGTCTTTCGGAATTTGCTGCCGTACATAATAATCAAAGTTTATCTTTCTATAATATACTTTAACCTGTCATTCTCCTCTGCTGATACAGCAAATACTTTCGACAGAGCAGCAGCATAATTTCCCAAGCGCGCAGTCAGATCGCTTTCATTTTGAAGGCGGATCTCCGTTTTTTCCTGCACGTCCGTCAGGCAGTCGTGCAAAGCATCCAGATTTCTTCCATACCAACCGGGAAATCCCAGGCTGTCAGCCAGAATATCATGGAGCATCTCTTTATTCTCAATCACTTTTCCATCTAATATACATACACGCATATTTAATCCTCTCCATATAAACGTTCAAAGGATTCATAATGATCCCCGGTATAGTAGATCAATCCGTCATTTGAAAATACGATCCGTTTGGCGCCGCGTTTATCGGCACCCAGCGTGTCGATATCGCACTCTGTATAAACCCGTCCATCCTTCTCCGGCAAAAGTCCTTCGTAATTCCCAAAACGATTTCCTCCGATGCACTTGCCCGGTGCATAAGGCTCCAGGGAACCTCCCTGCCATCCCAGTTCCTCCGCCTCTTTTTTTGTAATGAAGTTAGAAGGCAGATGCCCGTAAATATGGATATACTGCGCCACATCATCTTTACTGCTATAGACGCCGTCCTCCGCCGGTCCGGTATTTTCATCTTCAACTGCCGCATCCGTTTCATTGACGGCTTCTCCTGTAGTTTCATCAGATGCTGTTCCTGCCTTTTCATCTGTAACTCCCTGTGACGCGCCGCAGCCAGTCATAGCTAACGCCAATATCAGCAAAGCTGCCATAAAATGCCGCTTCCACTTTTTTCCCTTAACAGCATTCAAAAAAATGTCCTTCATCCAGTTCATCCTCCTAATATTCCCATTACTCCATCAGTAAATAACAATACACATATACCACCGAATTTGTTGTTTCGTCCTCCACTTCCGCCTTAATCTCCTGTGAATAGTCCAATGGATAGAGAAGCGGCTGCAGATCCAGCCTTTCAGGAACCGCTTTTGCTTTCCATCTCTCAATATCACCCGGATCCTTATAATATTTTACGCCCCGGTTTCCAATGCCATTTGATGATGCACTGCCCACGCTCACCGAAGACACCGGATAGCCCGACAAGGTTTTATAAATCTGCATTCCATGTTTTTCTAAAAAGCCGCAGGTCTTTGAAAAAAACGGATACACCGCCATTTCTGCCGAAACCAGCCTCATGTCCGAATCAATCTCAATAAATCCCAGCGGCAGAGCTTCTTCAAGCTGCTCCATTTTCATGCTGCCAATATCACTTTTCCATGCATCCAGAAGCGCTTCTTTTTCATTATCCTCCAGCTTTAATACCGTATCCGTAACTCCGTCCGACCAGAGGAACCTGGCATCCATCACATATCTGCTGTCCGGCGTCTGATAAGCAATTTTTTTATACTCTTCCGTCTCGTATACAGAAGCATATGCCTGCAAACCCTCTTCTGATACCGGATATATCCGGTATACCTCCTTCCCGTTTTTCATACGGTAACAGACGGCTGCATGGGTATATTCAGACGGCCGGGAACTCCTGCTGTTGCTATGATTGGCTTCAGCCAGCGTAGAAAGCCATGCTGCTGCCGCATCCTTTCCCTCCTCAGCAAACAGGTACTTCTCAAGCTGCCTGTCCGTCTCGTACCGGGACACTCCCACAAGGATCTGCCGATAGTCCTGACCTGTCATATCAAGTCCATCAATGCTGATTCCGATTTTCTCAACCTCACCCACCTCCGGCACAAAGCCGTCAAAGGACGATGCTCCTGTAAAAAATAGGGTTCCTGCAAAAATCACAGCCGCACATTCCACAATGAGCTGCCATTTCCGGCGAAATATCCCTTTCCGTCCGGCTAAGCCGCCCGCTCCCCACTCCAGCAGAAAGTGAACCGCAGATGCCGCCGACACGCCGATAAGAATACTGACGGCAAAAGCGGCTGCAGGCTTCTCGTCTGCAATCCCCGACAAATCAATGAAAAAACTTCCGCTCCACACCCCCACGCCAAAGGAAAGTAAAATCTCCGCCGCCCGTTCCGCCGGGGAAAACACAAATATTTTTCCGATCCGTTCCGTTTTTCTTTTTTTCTGTGCAGCCGCAAAAAGAAGAAGAAGAAAAAGAATCCATACAAACGCGGCAGCGATATCTGAAAGAGGCGGTATATACTCAAAAACTGCCTTCTTATCAAACATGCCGGCTCCGGCCAGGCTTCCTGTCAAAGAGAGCGGCGCAAATATCACATCCAGTTTTTCAAATAATGGAATCCTGTAATAAGTCCGAAAATAATTTTTTGCGAATATCGTAAATGCATTTCCAATCAGAATATTTCCATAAAGAAGAACAACAGCACACCCCAAAACCGCAGAAAGAATATTTCCGCAGATGGTAATGAACAGGATCCCGATATGATAAAATATGAGAAATACCGCCGCAAATGTGAGAATACTGTGCCCCGTATAGCTGCCCGAATAAGGCATGAAATCCGTATCAATACTGCTTTCAAAAAGTCCGCATGCTGTCATCGTTAATACCAAAGGAATCATAAAATGCAGGAGCCCGTGTATATATCTGCTCCAGAAAATGGTGCTTTTCTTCACTGGAAGGCTATAATAAAAATCCAGTTTTTTCGGCTGCAGAAGATAACTAAATTCCAAAAACGAAAGCGCAAATCCCAGCCCTTCACTGAGCCATAAAAATTCGACGCTGCCAATGCCGAAAAATGATGATTCCGTACTCATGCCCAACCGCACTACAGAAGCCGCTGCATAAACAGCCATACTTCCCCATGTCAAAAACGCTGTAAGATGGCCTCTTCCGGCTTCCTTTACCCATTTAGTGAAGTACTTTTCTGATGTCATATCCTGCACCCTCCATTTCCACAATAAACGTTTCCTCCAGACTAAGCGGAACCTCATTTATAAAAATCGGTCCATTGGCCTCCAGCATTTTCCGGATTTCCTCACGGTTTCCTCTAGTGATCAAAGTAATGAAGCGTGCGTCTTCATGGCACCGTAAAACCGACGGATGTTTTTTCAGCTCATCCAGCTTCATTTCCGGCTGAAATACGCATTGGAACTTGCTCACATTTTTTGCTCTGCTCTTAAAATCCCCGGCAGTGACTACACCGCCTTTGTGGAGAATGGCAATATTTCCGCAGATATCTTCCAGGTCATTGAGTTTATGGGATGCAACGATAATTGTAAATTTACGCGCCTTCATTTCCTGCCGGAACAAATTTTTCATGATCTCAGCCGCAATCGGATCTAATCCGTCAAATACCTCGTCGCAAAAAAGGAATTTTGTCCGGCAGCACAAGGCCAATATGAGAAATGCCTGCCTCTTCATTCCTTTTGAAAATGTCCGGAGCGGCCGATTGATATCCAGATTCAGTGATTCCGCCATGTATACAGCCGAATCTGCATCGGTTCTGGGATACTGCTTTTTGAAAAAATCCAACATCACCTTCATAGATGCGTTTGGAAAATAATAGGGATCATCGGGCAGATAAAAAAAATTTTCCTTGCATGACGGAGAAAATGCTTCTTCCTCCCCATCAAACAGAATTTCTCCTGAATCCCCATCAATGATACCTGCCAGCATCCTAAGCAGCGTTGTCTTGCCTGCTCCGTTTGTACCGAGCAGGCCGAACATGATACCCTCCGGTATTTCCAGAGAAACGTGATTTACCGCACAAACATCATCAAAATATTTTGTAAGATCATTGATTCTAACCATAATCTACACCCAGCCCTTACATCACAAAAACCTCATATGCCGTATATTCATGGTCAAAATGGTATCCCAGCTTTTCCGCCAGGGCCACTGACCATGGATTCTGTGCGTCCCAGCTCGGATACCAGCCCCTTGCCAGGCATTCCAGGATCAGCTTTGCGGCACATGCATAGGCAAGCCCTTTCCTGCGATGGTCTTCACGGGTATCAATCTCAATCTCTATCCCTCCCAGGAAACTGGTATAGGAAGAAGCCCCGGATACTGGTTCTCCATCTTTTAAAACCACCACCCCAAGTCCGTATTTCCGGTACATCTCATAATTATCATACTGGGACACCCAGTCCTTACACCATGGGATTTCCCTGCAGCTCCAGAATAAATTTTCATCTATCATTTTTAATATGTAACCGGCCGGCAGAGCATTGACCGCATCCTGCAGCTTCTCTTGATCGAATACGTCCGGTTCCTTCTTTATGGCATACCGTGTAACCTTCTTTGCTCTTTCTCCATAACATGTTTCAATCAGTTTTCCCCATTCCTCGTTCTGAGGAACCATGATCACACCCCATGGATGCTCCCCTTGATAACATTTGAACCAATACCGGATCAGCTCTTCATTCGGTTTTCCCGCGAAAAAGCAGAAGTCTCCCGACACGGCCATGGCAGACCCTGGCTTTTCCGTCGAATCCACATAAAGGCTTCCCATCACATTTTGAATACAGGACCATATCAAGGTTTCCTGCCAGCCCTCAAATAACCGTGCGATTTTTTCCGTGCCCTTTACTTTATAAACCATTTTCCGTCTCCTCCCCATATTTCCTTTTTAACCGGCCCGTTCCTTACTCATTCTTCTTATAAATAAAGAATGCCAGCCCTGCCGTTACAAGTTCTGTAAAACAAAATGCAAACCAAACGCCTTTTGCCCCCATCAGCCTGCTGAACAGGAATGCTGCCGGTATGATAATGACTGTATACCTGAACAGCGAAATATAGAGGGACGGCCTTCCTTTTCCCAAGCCTTCCAATGCACCGCAGCAGGTAACAGAAACCGCCGACAGTACAAATCCAAAGCTGATGATATGAAGAGCTGTGACGCCGCTTTGGATGGTCTGCGGATTCGTGGTAAATAAGCCGATCAGATTTTCTGGGATCAGCCATGACAAAATCGTTCCGATCACCATAACCCCCATAGTAAGCACCAGCGTTGTTTTGAAAATCTTTTTCACACGTTCCTTTTCTCCCGCGCCAAAATTGTATCCCATCAAAGGCCTGATCCCTTGGATAATCCCATTTGCCGTCAGATAAATAAATGTCTGTAGTTTGTAATAAACACCCAGGACAAGCACATATTTTTCTGAAAATCCTGCAAGGATCCCATTCAATACCGAGATCAACAGAGAAGGAAGAGCCAGGCTTACTGTCGCAGAAATCCCTACCGAATACATCCTTGCCGCTACTTTTTTCTCCAAACGCAGATATTTTCTTTCAATCTTCAAAGGAAGTGGATCCACTTTGCAGAAAATCAGATACACAACCAGCGTAAGCACCTGCCCGATCCCGGTTGCATAGGCTGCTCCGGCAATCCCCATGGCCGGAAAAAATCCGATTCCAAAAATCATCAGCGGATCGAGGATGATATTTACAACGAATCCACACATCATACTGAACATTGATATTTTCATCTTTCCTACTGCCTGAAACACTTTTTCAAATACCAATGTCAGCGCGATCACCGTTGAAAATAAAAAAGCCCTGTTCGAATATTCCAGCGCCATTTTTATGACATTCTCATCCGATGAAAACATCCTCAAAAATGCAGGCATGGCCGCAATACACAAAATCATCAGCACTGCCCCATGGATGAAATTCAGAAACATCCCCTGCGTCGCCGATTTATCTGCCTGTTCCTGATCTCCTGCCCCCAGATAAAATGCCACGCTTGCATTGATCCCAATGGCAAATCCAATGGCTATGGCATTGATCATATTCTGCATCGGATAGACCAGCGCCAGCGCCGTCATAGCGTCTTCACTTAATTTCGCCACAAAATAACTGTCCACTATATTATAAAGAGAATTGACTGCCATAGAAATTACCATCGGCATAGACATTGACAATACAAGAGGCAGTATTCTCTTTTCTTTCATAAATGTTTGTTCCATGATCGTCTCCTTTCCCTGTTTATGTAATTTTATAGGTTCTTAATTTCATACAAAATACATTATACCCCCACTCTCCTCAAATGTTAAGTTTGCTAGTCGCTATGCATTTACTTATCGATACATGCCAGATACAGAAAATCAGCTTGAATCCTGCTGCCAGATATGCTATATTATAGGCAGAGAGAGAAACCAAGAAAGCGGCTCTACCTCAATTAACGTTTTCTTCCTATGTATTTAACATAGGCAAGCCGTCACTATTTGCGGTAGTGGCGGCTATTTCTTTTTATCCTTGAAAATCTGATAACACAGACCGACAAGGGCAACGACAAGTATACAAAACTGGAACAAATCCGTATATGTAACATTCATCCTATCACCCTCCTTTTCTTTTGTTCTGGAGGGCTTTTCTTCCCTCCGAAAATCAGAAGGGTAAAGACGCCTATGGCTCTTTGGTTTCCCTGTCAGCAATATAACACAATGCTCTTTATCTGGCAAGCTGTTTTCCCACTAATCTGTCTTACTTCTGATGTTCCGTTGCCTGTATCATCATTTATGCAGCCCTTTTTTAAATAGATAAAAACTCCCGAAAATACTGGACTTTCGGGAGTTTTGCATACTTTTTGAAATTGATATGAAATTATCTCTTTGAAAACTGCGGTGCACGTCTTGCGGCTTTGAGACCGTACTTCTTTCTTTCCTTCATTCTCGGGTCACGGGTCAGGTATCCTGCCTTTTTGAGGATTGCCCTGTACTCCGGATCAGCCTCTAACAATGCACGTGAAATCCCGTGGCGGATTGCTCCGGCCTGTCCGGTATAACCGCCGCCTTTTACATTGACCAGCACGTCAAACTTATCTGTTGTATCTGTTGCAACGAGCGGCTGGCGGACAACCACCTTCAATGTCTCAAGGCTCAGATAATCGTCAATGTCTCTTTTATTTATTGTAATCTTGCCTGTACCTGGTACAAGGTATACTCTTGCGATTGATTTTTTTCTTCTTCCTGTTCCATAATATTTTGCGTTAGCCACTGTAATGTCCTCCTTTCAACCTTTCCTTAAAATGTCAATACTTCTGGTTTCTGAGCCTGCTGCGCATGCTCTGAGCCAGCATATACATGGAGTTTCTTATACATTTCCCTGCCTAAAGGTCCTTTTGGAAGCATTCCCTTTACAGCCAGTTCCACTACTCTTTCCGGCTTTTTCTGCATCATCTCTGCCAGTGTAGTCTCCCTCATTCCGCCAACATACTCGGAATGGTTGTAGTAAATCTTCTGCTGTAACTTCTTACCTGTTACTTTTACCTTCGCTGCATTCACAACGACTACATAATCTCCTGTATCAACATGCGGAGTAAATTCCGGCTTATTCTTTCCTCTTAATACTTTTGCTACTTCGGATGCAAGACGTCCTAAGGTCTGGCCTTGTGCGTCAACTACATACCATTTCTTCTCAACCTTGTCTGGATTAGCCATATAAGTTTTCATGGGGATTCCTCCTGTTATTTTCTAAAATCTTTTCCTAAATATGCTCCCTGTCCTTCCAATGTCCGATCGTGGATGAAAAACCGGAGACATACAAGTGAATCACAATCACTTATTTACTGCTTTTATATGAAATCAATATACTCCGGGGCTTTGGTGTATATTGTTTCTCCCTTTTTCACGCTGTAATATTATAGTACGGCTAAAATTGAATGTCAATATTTTTTGGAGAATTAGGTAAATTTTAATACTCTTTCCCCACTTCTTCCAATCCATACATGCTCTTGAACCGCTCCAAATCTCTGTCATCCCTGATGCACATCACCTCTTCAAATTTGCCCGTATGAATATCTTTAAATCCAGCCACCTGTTCCCCGGTACAGATGCTGCAGTGCAGAACCGGTTTCTGGTTTTCCCTGTCGTACTCCTTTTTTACCTCTTGCTGCTTCTTCTTAAATAACCTCATTGCCATCTCCCCCTGCTTCCTCTCTTAATCTCATCACTTTCGCTTTCCTCTCTTATATTCCATCACAATCTCTTATCCCTACTCTTTACCTCACCTTCCGGAAATACTCCTCCAATATCCCCTTGATATAATAATAACGCCTGGCATACGAATTTTCCACCCGGATCAGCTCAAATCCATGCTGCCTGCATATATTTGTCTTCTGCCTGTCCCGCTGCTTCACCAGTTCCTCTTCCTGATGCTCTTTTCCGTCCAGTTCAATCGCGAGGATCGGCAGTTCTCTCCCTCCATACTCCCTCTCATAAATCACAAAATCAAATCTTCCGTTATAAAACAGCCCTTCTCCTGTGATATTATCCTGGAATACCTGGGAAATCGCAACCTCCCTGCGCACCGCGCATCTCCGGTTGTTATTCAGAATATTTCCCAGGGCATGGTTGAGGCTGACCAGAAAATCTTCCTCCGTCTGCGTACTGTATGGCTTGATTCCCAGGGCACGTGAATGGACTTCATCGGGCGTCACCTGGCACCGTCCTTTATGGCTGACATACCGTGCCAGTTCATACATGTCGTCCCTCTCTGTCTCATCGTGGAGCCGCTCCAGATTTTTTGTGCTGGAGAACAGAACCAGTTTCTCTCTTGCACGTGAAGTCGCCACATTGATCAATTCCCGGTTGTTTTTCAGCCAGTGATAGGTTTTCTCCGATGTCTGGTCTGTCAGCGCCGTAGAAAATAAGATAATGTCCTTCTCATCCCCCTGGAATGCATGGACTGTCCCACAGGACACATCCTTGATCCCATGCTCTTCCAGCGTCTGTTGTATGCAGTCTTTTTGATTTGCAAACGGTGTAATGACCCCAATCTTTTTTTCCCGGTTTTCCAAGACATATTTCAAGATTTCCTGGGCCTCCCGCGGCGCCGTATTTTTCAGCCCTGCCTCATTTCCTTTTACATCCACATAGACCAGGGGCTGCTCCGGCTTTAGGATACTTTCTACCTTTAACTGGCTGTTATAATATTTTACATTATTAAACTCAATAATGGACTTGCAGCAGCGGTAATGATGGCGGAGAAGGATTTCCTCACTCACAGCGTCGTTTGCCAAAAATGTTTTATAAATCGAATTTTCCACATAATCATACTCTGGAGAGATGTGATAGCGCTGTTTCAAAATTTCATTGTCTTTCCTGTCCAGAAGGATGACCGGGTTCAACTGCTGAGGATCCCCTACCAGCAGCAGGCTTTCCCCCCGGATGACCGGAAGGAGCGACACCGCCGTGCTGCACTGGCTTGCCTCATCCATGATGGTAATGTCAAAATAGGGCTTTGGCGTTCCGATCCTATGGGAAGAAATACAGGATGTCGCAACCACAGGAAAAATCCGGAGAAGCTTTTTGACATTTTCCGGCCCGCCAATATATTGGTGAAATGCTTTAACTTTTTCATCCTCATCTTCAATATACAGGATATTCCGCAGATCATCGTTTTTCGGTTCCCCCAGACGCTTCAAATACTTGATGGACGTAAAATACAAATATTTTTTAAATTCCTTTTCATCATGATCCAGAAGTGACAATGCCTGTTCATTGGTAATCTCACCGATTCCTTGAAGTTCCCGGCGGATTTCCTCCAACTGCCGCCCCTGCAGGTCTGTCTGGAATGTCAAATGACGGGTTCTGTCCAGCAGGCACTCTATAGCATCCTTTTTTTCCTGCAGGGCCAATGTCTGTTCATACTTTTTCAGCAGTTCCGTAAGCGCTTTGGTCCGGTTGATCTTATTTCCCTTATTTTTTTCCAATGTGTTTTCAAAAATCTTGCAGCCCTTCACCCGCTCATATTGCTCCCTGATCTCCAGAAGCGTTTTTTTGACCAGATTTTGATTTCCTAGCCGCAGTACAGGAAACGGTATACTTTCTTCTTGTTTCTGTTTCCCGCCGGCCCCGGGAGGGCACGAATTACGGGCTGCCCCCTGAGTGTAGGGAATGGACTGCAGCTTCTCTACCACTGTATCGATCGGATGGTTGTTGTAGGATGCTAAAAGTACGGTCTTTTCGTTGAAAAATGCCGTGATGATGGTGTTGATGATGGTGTGGGATTTTCCGGTGCCTGGCGGCCCCTGGACATAGGTGACCGGATACTTTATGGCATTGTGGATAGCAAGAAGCTGATCCAGATTCGCCCTGCGCTCCAGCAGCGCCAGAGGATAATCCTTACGTCGGACCGGCTTTCCGGTCAGCTTTCCGAAAAACGCTTTTACAGGGTACGTCTCCTTCCCCTCCTCCAGGCTTTTTATGACCGCGTCATACTCTTTATTCAGATCCACTTTCATATTTCTTGCCAGGGCAATGATATATGGGCGGTCATCCACTCCTTGTTTTAAAGAATTGTAACGGGTGATCCTGTCCTTGAGCAATTCTTTATTGCCATTGAACTCTTCCAGCAGGTCATAGTCTGCCGGGTCAATATATTTCCGGATGCTTTCCCGTTCGCCGTTGACCGTGAATTCTCTGCAGATGGTAATGTCCGTATCCGGTTTCAAGACACGGCGTTTTACATCCAGATAAAGTTTCCGGTAGGCAAGCACATACAACGCTTCCCGCTGCCTGCTCCTTCCGTTTACAAGGATGCTCAGCTCATTCATAGCAAGCTGCCTGAACTGCCATATTTTCTGTTTTTCAGACTGGGTACTCTCTCTTTGGAACTGGTGGACGAACTGGGAGAACTGTTCCCTGCTCAGAGGATATTCTCCATTTTTAAAAGACTCCTCGTCCAGATGTTGGATCAAGGAATAGTCACACTCATAAGTCTGTGTGTCCAGACGGTTACAGTCAATCAGATAATTTAAGATTTTCAGATTCACGGTCTTTCCAAATAAAGACTCGTATTTTTCCGGGTGCTGCTCGATATCTTCCACAAGACGCTGCTCTATTTTATAAGTCGATGCTTCCACCACTGACGATGACAGGATCGAATCCAGATAAATACAGTCATATTCCTGGATTGTATGCATAGTCAAATGAAACCCTTCCACACGGAGGGCTTTCCTCTTCACATCAATCCCATGGATTGCAATCCAATAACTGGTAATTTCGTCTTTCTTATTTTTATATTCTATACTCAGCCATTTCCCCTCATGGACTGCCTTAAATATATTTTGAGCAATCTTATTCATATCCGTCTGCCCCCGGAATATTTTCGTGTTGTTTCATTTTTCAAAACCTGGAGCGCATTTGAAAAATCCTATTCCAGTACGCACAGCCATAGACTATGCTGCACAGTATCCCCTCTATCGGCGCGCAAGCGCTTCGCCGATCACCAGATCATCCGGTGTGGTAATTTTTATATTTTCATAGGAGCCCTGCACCAGCTTGACTGGATAATGGAGCATCTCTTCCACAACTTTAGCATCATCCGTAACATGATGGCATTCTTCTTCCTGCATCAGCATTTCATATGCCCTTTTCACCAATCCGGCCTCAAAAACCTGGGGAGTCTGCACTGCCCACAGGGTGCTGCGGTCCGGTGTGTCTCTTACATTACAGTTCTCATCCACGACCTTGATCGTATCTTTTACCGGCATTCCGGCTGCGCATGCTTTATGGATCTGTACCTCCTCATAAAGCCTGGCAAGCATCTCCTGATCCACAAAGGGACGTGCGCCGTCATGGATGAAAACATAGCCTTCCTCTTCCACATTTTTCAGTCCATTCCACACCGAATGGTATCGCTCCCTGCCGCCGGAAATAATTTTACCCACCTTAGACAAATAAAATCTGCGGACAAAATTTTCGCGGCAATATTCCTCTTCCCCTTCTCCAGCCACAAGAATGATCTCATCGATCAAATCAGAAGCCTGAAACACATTCAGAGAATAGAAAAGCACCGGCTTGTCTGCCAGCAGAAGATATTGCTTGTGTACCTCTGTCCCCATCCGTCTCCCACGGCCCCCTGCCAGTACAATTGCGGTGCAATGCGGCTTTTCTGTCATTCCCATCCTTAACGTTCCCCCAACTTCAGATTCGGTACTGCGTTCAGATCCCATCCATGCCGGGTTCCAGCAAGGTACTCATAATAAGCTGCCGCCCCTATCATAGCCGCGTTGTCTGTACAGAAAACCGGCGACGGATAATAGAACGTGGTCTGCCGCTCTTCACATGCCTTTTTCATGCTCTCCCGGAGTGCGCTGTTAGAAGCCACGCCTCCGGCGATCGCAAACTTGCACGTCTTATATTCTTCCACAGCCCACATGGAATGTTCCACCAGCACATCCACCACAGCTTTCTGGAATGATGCCGCAATATCTGCCGGCAGAAAAGATTCTCCTTTCATCTGACAGCCATTGATATAATTCAGCACCGCTGATTTCACACCGCTGAAACTGAAATCATAAGGTGAGTCTTCTATATGTGCTCTGGGAAATGAAATCGCCTCTGGATTTCCTTCCTTTGCAATCCTGTCAATCTTCGGGCCGCCGGGATATCCCAGGCCGATTGCCCGGGCCACCTTATCATAGGCCTCTCCTGCCGCATCATCCCTTGTCCGTCCAAGGATATCATATTTTCCATAGTCCCTGACATAGACAAGATGGGTATGCCCGCCAGATACGACCAGACACAAAAATGGTGGTTCAAGCTCTGGATGCTCAATATAATTTGCCGAAATATGTCCTTCTATATGATGCACTCCGATCAGAGGCAGATCCTTCGCATAAGCAATGGCCTTGGCCTCCGCTACGCCTACCAGCAGCGCGCCCACAAGCCCCGGCCCGTAAGTGACTGCAATTGCATCCAGCTCATCCAGAGCCGTCCCAGCCTGTTTCAGCGCCTCTTCAATAACCTGATTGATTTTCTCGATATGCTTCCGTGACGCAATCTCAGGAACCACACCACCGTACAGCTTATGCAGGTCTATCTGCGAAAAAATAATATTGGAGCAGATTTCTCTCCCATTGCGTACCACTGCTGCCGCCGTCTCATCACAAGAGGTCTCGATCGCCAATATACAGATATCTTTTTTCATTCATTGCACCTCCTGTTTCTTACATATCCTCTGCCCATTCTCCGCACATCTTCTACTCAAATTTCATCTCCACAGACATTTTGTCCTTTCCTGCCTTTGCCGCAGGAAAGATTTTCCGCACTTCATCCATATAAATCTCCGCACGGGTCATAGACGGACTATAATGAGTCAGCCACAGTTCTTTTACCTGCGCGTCCTTCGCAAGCTGTGCCGCCTCATAGAATGTCATATGCTTATATTCTACGGCTTTCGCTGCTTTTTCCTTCTCCCCATACATTCCTTCACAAATGAAAAGGTCGGACTTCTTTGCATTTTCCACGATAGATTTTGTCGGCCTGGTGTCAGTCGTATAAGTGATTTTGATACCCTTTCGTGCCGGACCAAGCACCATATCCGGGGTCAGCACTCTTCCGTCTGCCTCAATGCTCTCGCCTTTCTGCAGAATCCCCCAGTACTTTTGCGGAATCTCCTGGCACATGGCCCGCTCTGGGTCAAATTTCCCTGCCCGGTCAATCTCCAAAGTATAACCATAACACTGTATGTTATGATTGACCCGGAATGCTTTTAGCCGGTATCCTTCCAGCTCAAAGGTCTGCTCCGCTCCCTCAATCTCTATAAAATTAATGGGAAAAGGGAGTTCTGGCGCAATCACACGCAGAGCATTCACGACATATTCCAGCCCTTTTGGGCCGATCATCGTCAGGGGCTCCCTGCGTTCTGCATTCCCCATCGTAAGAAGCAGCCCCGGAAGGCCGCTGATATGGTCACCATGATAATGGGTAAAACAAATAACGTCAATCGGCTTGAAGCTCCACCCCTTCTCTTTAATCGCAATCTGTGTCCCTTCCCCACAGTCGATCAAAAGGCTGCTGCCATTAAATCTGGTCATCAGCGCAGTCAGCCAGCGATAAGGAAGAGGCATCATCCCGCCGCATCCAAGCAAACATACATCCAACATAATACATAATCTCCATTTTCTGCCGCAAAAACCTGAAGTACATTATCCTTCTATCTCTGCCGGAATCCGGAATCCTTTCAGAAGCGCGTCATAGCATTCCTCGCATAATTCAAAAGAATGCTTCTCGCCATCCTTTTCTGAAAAATATCCCCAGGCAAAATCCACGCTGAATACCCCTTCCTGTGCCTGTCCATTCACAACTGGAATCTCTTTTCCACATTGATTGCAAATAATTTTGGTAACTTCTTTCCTGGTTTCTTCTGTTCTTTTTATCTGATACTGGCGCATACAATTTCCTCCTGTGAGTATTGTCTTAGTGCATGTAAAAAGGCTGCTTTTGCACACACCTGTTACGCCTAAATTATAACGGTTTTCTCTCTTGTTTCCCACTGGGAAGTGTTCCCTCAGTTACAGCATATTTCCTGTACCCTCCACGGGTTCAGCGAAGGCCATAGGGCTAAGTGTTTTCCCTGCTCATCAGCACTGCATCCTCCTGGGGCTTTGCATAAAATCCTCTGCGGATGCCATCCTCCACAAAACCTGCTTTTGTATAAAATGCTTTTGCTCCCTCATTGCTTTTGCGCACGTCCAGCATTAGTTTTCGGATCTTTTTTTCTCTACAGATATCTATCAGTATTTCCAAAATTTTCCTGCCTATGCCTTGCTTCTGCTGTTCCCTGATAACTGCAATCCGCGCGATCTCAGCTTCATCTGCCGCCGTATAGGCCAATAGATACCCCATCACTCTTCCGGCTTTTTCTGCCGCCAGACAAATGGCCTGCGGATTGTCAATGGTTTCCAGCACACCTTTCTGGCTCCACGGATCCGGAAAACTTTGATATTCTATCTCTGCCACAGCCGCCGCGTCCCCGGCCTCCATCTTACGCACCACAAGCTCTGCTGCATTTTCTTTCTGCATCCGTTCGCGCTCTGCCTGGGACAGCCGCAGATATTCCGGCTTGTGCTCCCCTGCAGTCTCATACTTTCCGGCTTGATAATACCGGATCCCCAACTCTGCGACCACTGCGGCGCGCTGCCGGTTCATGTAAGCAGGTGCAAAAGAATAAGGCACTTCCAGCCCAGCAGATAGAATTTCGCGGTAAACCGGCACTCCGTCCCCAAGCAGCACGACAGGCTGCCCGTAATGATTCAGCCTCTGGATCAAATCCTCCACGGAAATCACTGTCTGCGCTTCCAGTACCTGAAATACGGGTTTCGTTTCCTTTGCGCGTCCTGCTTTCCCAATTTCTCTGGAAAATGTATAAATTCCGGTATAGACCTGTTCCCTCCGCGCATCCATGAGAGGGCAGATGATATCCTCACAGCCATAGGCCTGATACGCAAGTCCATCCACCGTAGGCACATGGATCAAAGGTTTATCCAGCGCCAGCCCCAGTCCTTTTGCCGTTGAAGAGCCAATCCGAAGCCCCGTAAAGGAGCCTGGCCCTCCAGCGACTGCAATGGCATCCACATCCGCCAGATGGAAGCCTGCCATCTTAACCATCTCGTCAATCATCGGCAGCAGCGTCTGGGAATGCGTCTTTTTCCCTTTAACCGGGTGGATCCCCCCTGTGCCGCCATGGCCGCATGCACTTTTCGCCGCCTGCACTTTAGCAGGATCCCCCAATACACCATCCGCCTCTCCCGTTTTACCGGAATTGCGAAATGCGGTCTGATCATAATTGACCGTATACTCTGCAACCGTATGCGTATCATCTACAATGGCCACGGACGCTGTCAGCCCGGAACTGTCGATAGCCAGCACCTTCATATCTTACTTCCTTTCCTAACCCAGATAAACCGAAACCTAAATACTGCCGCCATTATGTCACTGTAATCTTCCGGTAATCAAATCCCTTATCCAAATCTTTCTCAATCAAAATGTTTTGGCAATTCTCTGGAAGAATCTCTTCGATCAGATCTGCCCATTCGATCAGGGAGACTCCATCTCCCATGATATATTCTTCAAATCCAATCTCTTCCATCTCATCCACACCTCCGATACGGTAGACGTCAAAATGATACAATGGAAGCCTTCCACCCTCATAAACCTGCAAAATCGTAAATGTGGGGCTGTTCACCGGTTCCTCGATTCCCAGCCCTCTTGCGAATCCTTGTGTAAAGACCGTCTTTCCCACCCCAAGGTCGCCGGTCAATGTATATACCTGTCCTGCATCTGCCTGTTGCCCCAGGCGGACTCCGATTTCAAATGTCTCTTTCGGACTCCATGACTCCACTATCATATCTGCCTCCAATGAGCGTGCCATTCTGCCACATGCCCACGCGCTCATAATTTTCTTATGCCATCCAGCAATTTTCAAAAGCCTCATCAATGATGGAACAAACGGATCCCTGTAAACGCCATTGCCATTCCATATTTATTGCAGGCCTGGATCACATTATCATCCCGCACAGAGCCACCTGGCTGTGCAACATATTTTACACCGCTCTTATGGGCACGCTCAATATTATCTCCGAACGGGAAAAATGCATCGGAACCAAGAGCCACTTCTGTCATTTGATCCAGCCATGCCCGCTTCTCTTCCCTTGTAAATACCTCTGGCTTTACTTTAAACGTCTTCTCCCATACACCGTCAGCCAGGACATCCATGTACTCTTCCCCTATATACAGGTCGATTGCATTGTCTCTGTCCGCACGTCCGATGCCGTCCTGAAACTGCAGGCCCAAAACTTTCGGAGACTGTCTGAGCCACCAGTTATCAGCTTTCTGTCCTGCCAGACGGGTACAATGGATTCTGGACTGCTGCCCTGCGCCGATACCGATTGCCTGCCCGTCTTTGGCATAGCATACAGAATTCGACTGTGTATATTTCAGTGTGATCATAGAAATTGCCAGATCCCGCTTCGCAGAATCCGGAATCTCCTGATTCTCAGTCACGATATTTGAAAAGAAATCATCATCAATCTTTAATTCATTCCTTCCCTGTTCAAACGTAATTCCGAACACTTCCTTGTGCTCCAGAGGATCCGGCTGATAATCCGGGTCAATCTGGATAATATTATAATTGCCTTTTTTCTTTTGTTTTAACAGTTCCAAAGCCTCAGGTTCATATCCCGGCGCAATGACACCGTCTGACACTTCTCTTTTGATCAGCCTTGCCGTATCCACATCACAAATATCTGACAAAGCAATAAAGTCCCCAAAAGAAGACATCCGATCCGCGCCCCTTGCTCTTGCATAAGCACATGCAAGCGGCGAAAGATCTCCTAAGTCATCCACCCAGTAGATCTTTGCCAGCGTCTCCGTCAGCGCCAGTCCCACTGCCGCCCCAGCCGGAGACACATGCTTGAAGGATGTCGCTGCCGGAAGCCCTGTCGCCTTTTTCAATTCACTGACCAGCAGCCAGCCATTGAATGCATCCAGAAAATTAATATATCCCGGACGTCCGCACAATACTTCGATCGGAAGGTCGCTGCCGTCCTGCATATAGATTCTTGACGGCTTCTGATTCGGGTTGCAGCCATATTTCAATTCCAGTTCTTTCATCTGTCATTCCTCCTCAATCCTATTTTCAATCTGCCTAAATAAACCTTTTATTGACCTACTTATTTTTGTTCATGATCCGTGTCTCATAATTACCGCTCTGGATATCAATATAGCGTACAAATAAGGACACTTTATTTTCTTCATTTAAGCTGTCCCACAAAAGAGCCGTAAAGCCGTCGATGTCGTTTGAAATGGAGATCAGCTTCGGCTCACCCTCAAAACTTGGGAGCGGATTTCCGTCATGCATATATGTATGGATAAAATGTCCCTCGCCGGCCGCCGGGTTCTCATAGGCAAAAGTATACCGGTTACATCCGTTTGGACTCCCATTCCTGCTCTTTAAAATAGACATAGCATAATTATATTTCCCATCCTCTACATGCATAATGCCGGAAATACGAGGCGTGAAATTAGGCCCGTCCGGCTCAAATTCCCGGGTGCGTAAAGATTGTTCAAATGTCATCTGCCTGTCCATACACTCATAAATGGTATCTGTCTGGTCTCCGTTTGTAACAATTGTCTTATTGCCAAGCACGCGCACCGGTGCATAGATGATCAGGCTGGGGTCTGACAGCTTATCCGGGTCAAACGCCTGTGTGCGGATTCCTGCCCCATCCTCCACGAAAATACGGTTCCGGCTATTCTCGCTGCGCCCCATGATAAAATACGCTGCTGCTGCCTTTGTACCGTCTGCACTCTTGCCGAGGATGATTCCTCTTCCTGGATAAGAATTGTTCCTTAATTCCTGTTCAATGGATAACATGTTCATAAGCCGTCTCTCCTTTTCGTCTCAATATGTCCATTATACCTGTCATATCCTGCAAGTTCAATATAAATCTTAAAAACCAGAGAAAATTCCAGTTTCATGAAAAAATCTTTTCTATCCATAACAATGGAACATAAAAACTCTGGAATACTGTCCATATCCGGACATTTTCCAGAGTTTTTTCTTCCTGATGAAATTGATAAAACAGCCTGTTCAGATTATTTTCACACAAGTCCTGTCCTAAATATATTTATCCTTCTTTTTTTACTTCATTCCAGATAAAGCCTTCTACCTTACTCTCCGGAATCCCCAGTACATATGAAAATTCACTGTAAAGCGCATGTTCCAACAACTGCTGATACTTTTTATCCATACTTGTAATAGAGCCCCGATGCCTGGTACGCCTGTAAAGAGTTTTCAAAACCCGTATCCAGTCTTCCGGCATATAACCGGAGATACAATCCTTGTACTCCTTTTCTCTCAGCTTTTCATTCTGCACCCATAGAATGTCAATATCATCTATCTTTTGGATCAGTCCCAAAATCGCGTCCTTTTCTATGGGTTTTCGTATATTAGTCTCATCATCAATCGGAACATATGCCCGGTCCTTTTCATTTACTACTGACTGTAGAGTATAATACTTCTTTTTCCTGTCTGCAAACGTAAAATCTAATGTTCCAACCTCTTCAATCTTATAGACACCCTTACACTTATAAACTACCGCATCGCCCTGACTATGCATACGCATCTCCTCACTTTCGAAACCACCTTCAACCGGCCAGAAGCTGTTTCAAAATAATTTAGACAAGCCGAATGTACAATTATTTTACGACAGTTCCTGACATAACTGCGACTAAAATAAGCCGATACAGATTCCGTAACGGCTTTTTTGAGTATCTTTATATCATTTTAACACTTTTTTTGCCCAAAAGTAAGGGGATTTTTTTAAGCAATTATAATTTTTGTAGACAATGCATAAAATATAAGCTGCTTTTTTTGTTACTTTATTCTAAAAACATCTTCAATTCTTCCATGAATGTATTCACATCCTTGAACTGTCGGTAAACAGATGCAAAACGGACGTATGCCACCGGATCCAATGTTTTGAGGCGTTCCATCACGATCTCCCCGATCAGGCTGCTTGGAATCTCCTTTTCCTCCCGGTTCACAATCTGCAGCTCAATTTCATCCACTGCCGCCTTGATCGCATCTGCCGGAACCGGACGTTTATAACAGGCGCTTAGCACTCCGCTCTCAATCTTAGAGCGCTCATACTGCTCCCGGTTATCATCTTTTTTGATTACGATCAACGGGATGGTTTCTACTTTTTCATAGGTGGTAAAGCGTTTTCCGCACTCATCACAACAACGGCGGCGGCGAATGGAACTATTATCCTCTGCCGGCCGGGAATCAATCACGCGTGTATCCAAGTTACCGCAATATGGACATTTCATACTATATTCCGCCTTTCTTCTGTTAACAGTAAATTCAGACCAGCCCTTTCGGACGGTATTCCGCCACAAAATCTGAACAACCCCTGTGCTGCCCGTAACTTGATTATACACACTCTTTTCAAAATTTGCATCATATTTTTTTCAGAAATTTATCTTCTTTGATCTCCACAAGGATAATATCCGGCCCGATTTTTTTTATGCAGGAGAATGGAATCACATATTCACTGTCCGATCCCAGAAACCCACAGATTTTTCCTGGCCCTGGGACAATGATCGCTTCAATCTTTCCGCAGCTACAGTCAAATTCGATATCTACCACACACCCAAGTCGTTTACAATCACAACAATTGATTACTTCTTTTTCCCGAAATTCACACAGCCGCATACCCTGTTCCCCAAAATGCACATCTCATTTCATTAATATATGCATATGGCCGTACAAATGTAACTTGCTGATCATGCAATTTTAAAAAATGCCAAAAATTTTTTCCCGAAATCCATTATACAGGGTATCATAATCCGTATACTGGATCTGGCCGTCTTTAAACTGCTGTCCCCATGCCGTACACAGTCCGTCTGCTATGGCTTTTGCGGATTTATGCTCTGTCATGAGAAGCGCCGGAAATACATAATATATCATCATAAAATTCAAATCTGCCTGAACATATGATTTAATCTTTCCGTTTTTCGCAGACTTATATTTTTCCTTAACCTTTCCGGCAAATTCGTTTCCAATGAACTCAGCAGCCTGCTCTTTCTCTTCAGACTGCCCGACAAATTCTGTCATCTCCTGAAAATAATGCCCATAGGTGTGTCTAAACGTTTTCATGTTCGCCTCATAAGAATTTTTTTTTAATTTCTTCAGCATGGAGTCCATGTTGTCAAACATGGATTCTACTCCTTCTAACATAACCTGTACCAAGCCCTTCTTAAAGTATTCCAAATTCCTGCATTGCTTTTTTCAATATTTCTTTATGTTCCGGCTCAATCTCTGTCAATGGCCCTCTGAGCGGCCCACATCCTTTTCCCATCAGATTCATGGCTGCTTTTACCGGAATCGGATTCACCTCACAGAACAATGCATCGCAGAGCGGAATCGCGTCAAGCTGCATTTTGCAGCTTCCCTGGATATCTCCATCAAAGAACTTATAGATCATATCATGCACATATGCAGGCGCCACATTGGACAACACAGAGATCACTCCGATCCCCCCCAATGACAAAAGCGGTATGATCTGATCGTCATTGCCGGAATACAGATCAATCTTTCCGTCACACAGATGCATGATCTTTGCCACATTGCCAATATTGCCGGATGCTTCCTTGATTCCTACAATATATTCCACATTTTTTACCAGGTGTGCCGCTGTAGCCGGCTGGATCGCACATCCGGTACGGCTGGGGACGTTATAGAGGATTGCCGGAAGCTTTGCCTCATTTGCAATCTTTGTGTAATGGGCGATAAGCCCATTCTGGGTCGCTTTATTATAATACGGAGTTACGAGAAGCAGCCCTTCTGCGCCTGCCTCCGCAGCCTCTTTTGACAATTGCACCGCTGTCGCGGTACTGTTTGAACCGGTTCCTGCAATCACTGGGATCCTGTGGTTCACCCGCTCAATGGTAAATCTGATGACATCCATATGCTCCTCTTCGCTCAAGGTAGCTGATTCTCCCGTTGTCCCACAGATAATGACCGCATCTGTGCTGCCCGCAATCTGCTCTTCCAGAATCTCATCCAGCTTATCATAGTTCACTTCCAGATTTTCCTTCATTGGTGTAATGATCGCAACACCTGCGCCTTTAAAAATTGCCACTGTCTTTATCCTCCTTGACCTGTATCACTTTTTAGAGTAAAAAAGAAACGGCAAGATGCGCCGTCTCTAAATACACATACTATGTAAATCAGATAGCACTCCATCCGGCAGTGTACTGATGAAAGATGCAGCCTCTATCTCGTTCCTATTTCTTACATTTATTAAAGAATAACACTGATGCATAACATTGTCAACGAAATTTTAACCCTAAAGGTTATAAGAGCCTGATTACCTGATGGCATAATTTATTCCAGTTTTTCCTGTGATATCATAGCCTGGTCTAATGCACGAAGATCCTCCTCGGGAATTTCATAAGCGCCATCCTCCATCCGGTTCATATGTACGGTAATATTTTCTGCCTCTCCATAACTCAGCCCATTATTCAACGCAGTTTTCAGTACCTCATAATAGGTCTGATACACCTGGTTCTGGATCTCATCATCAGAAGGCAGCTCTTCTCCGCTCATCACATTATTTGAAATCTCTGATGCATACTCCTCTGTCTTATTCTGGAATTCTTCGTATGTCTCATCAAATAACAGGATCGGTTCCACAGCTACCTCTACCGTATAATTCTTATCCTCACTTTCCACAGCCTCACCTACTGTATACTTTACCTGCTTGACTGTATCCTCAAATAATAAACGATAATTTTCCTCCAATTCTTCCGGCAGTTCCGTGGTACTAAACTCATGCATCGTTGCGTCCAGGTTCTTTTTAAAAATCTCATCTGCCTCTTCCTGCGTCACCCCCGTAATTTCCATATAACTCTCTGTCTCATTTTTGTATGATACGTCCAGGATTGCCTGCATATATGCACACGCATCAAATTTTGTACAGCCGCTCAACAGAAGCAATAACCCAATCAGCAAAATAAGTGTCTGTATCCAGTTTTTTTTCTTTCTAACCATGAAGCTTGTCCTCCTTTTTTCATCAAATACTTTTCTTCATTCATAATGATTGTTTGATAAACTGGCCTTAAGTCTATCATAATGTATCCGTAAAAAAAGAAGAAAACTGTCAGAAGATTTCGACATAAAAAAGCCGCCTCCGGCAGCTTTTTTGGATGAATCTATTTCCCTGGATCGTACTTTCTATAAATAACCCTATTCCCCCGTATAAGGTTTTCTATGGATAAAACGCCCGGCGCCCTTTTCTCCGATAAACTGATTGTCCTTTACAAGTACATTCCCCCTCTGCATCACCTGACGGATTCCGCCCTGGATTTCCATTCCTTCGTAAGATGTATAATCAACGGCTCCATGCATCCGGCTATGTGTGATCACTCCCGAAGCATTCGGGTCCATGATCACAAGATCTGCATCCGCTCCCGGCTGGATGACCCCCTTTTTAGGATATAATCCGTAGATTTCACATGGTTTTGTACAAAGGGTTTCCACCAGACGGTTCATCGTAATCCGCCCCTTTGCCACACCTTCAGAATACAGGAGCATCAGCCTTTCCTCCACGCCGGGTGCTCCGTTCGGGCATGCGGTAAAATCATCCCTGCCCATCTGTTTTTCTTTTCCATAATTAAAGGGACAATGATCCGTAGCAACAACCTGGATTGTTCCGTCTGCAAGTCCGTCCCATAGCGCTTCACAATCCTCCTGTGTACGAAGCGGCGGCGACATAATATACTTTAAGCCATCCTCCCTTTGATAGCACTCCTCTGTCAACAGAAGATACTGGGGACAGGTTTCTACAAAAATGTTTTTCTGCCCCTGTCTCCTTGCCTCACGGACAGCTTCCAGACTTTCCCTGCAGGATAAATGTACAATATATACCGGAGCATCATCCGCCAGCCTGGCAAGCTTGAGTACACGGTCTACTGCTTCTGCTTCTGCCAGATTCGGACGGCTTTTCGCATGGTAGATAGGCGCTGTCTTTCCCTCGTTTTTATGCTGCTGCTTCAGAAATTCAACCACATCATGATTCTCGCAGTGAAACGCTGTAATTCCGTTGATTTCTTTCATTTTTCTTAGTATCTGCAATACATCCGCGTCATTGAGCCTGAATCCATAGGTCAGGTAAGCTTTCACGCTGGGGATCCCGTCTGCCGCCATAGTTTCCAGCTCTGCCAGCATATCTGCGTCAACATGCTGTGCTGTCCCATGAAATCCATAATCAATCACCGCTTTTCCCTCTGCCAGCTTCTTATAAACTTCAAACTGATAATGCAGTGGGATTCCCGCCGGGCCAAAAGCCATGTGATCAACGATTGATGTAGTTCCGCCGCAGACTGCCGCCACAGTTCCGTCATAAAAATCATCCACCGCCCTGGAAATGCCCACATCCAGATCCATATGAGTATGTACATCCACAGCGCCCGGAACCACATAGCATCCAGAAGCATCAATGATCTCTGCATCTTCACCCGAAAGTTCTTTCCCAATGCACACGATTTTTTCATCCTCAATCAGAATATCCGCCTGATAATCTTCTGCCTCCGTAAATATCCTTCCATTCTTTACTATTTTTTTCATTTCATCTTTCTTCCTTTCCCCTTGCCTTTAAAACATACTATATTTATACCATATTTTTTTTGCTATTACTATTTTTATAATAAAAAAATCAAAAGAATTTAAAAATTTATTATTTTTCATATAAAGCTTCACTTTAAACTGCAAAACAAAAAAACTCCGCTTACGCGAAGTTCTTCTTACTATATCACCAAATATTTAATTCATGCACCTTCAAAACTGCATACAAAGAATCATTCCATCCAACCGCCTGTCTGGTTATG
>CAJUTU010000011.1 GCA_910589385.1 uncultured Lachnospiraceae bacterium | reverse complement strand
ACTTGATAGTATAGGTTGTTCAACTTTTTCTGTCCACACTTATATACTAACACCAACTTTCTGCGCCCCCACAAGCATAACAACTACCGTGTGCTTAACGAAGTAGATATCCTGCAAGGTGCAGATAACATGCCGGGTAAATGGCAGCTTTTGATCTATCTGGGCCAGCAGACAATTCTGGAACTCAAAAAAACTACAGCGTCCTAAAAGGAGCGGAACCGTTGTCAAGGGAACCGTGGAATAATGGGGCAGGGGCCCCGTTATGCCGCGAAAGTCCCTTGACATAAGGTTCACGGATTATCCTGTTCCAGGGGAAAAGGGGGGGAGTGCGCCCTTTTCCCTGCTTCCGGCGAGGACGGGTTTGGGCAGAGCCCAAAAAAGGGTCAAGGGACAGGTCCCTTGCAGGTTCTTAGGGCAGCGCCCTAAGCCCCCGGAGGGCCTACCGAATGGATATATTTACGATTTTCAAGGTTCGTTTGAGCCTATTTTTTCAACTCGATTTTCATAGATTACTTGACACTACCATCATGCAGGTTTTGTTGTCTAGGCGCTGTCTATAAGGCAGCGCCCAGGCCCACATCTATTCACCATGCATTTCTTTCAGTTTTTCGTCCAGCGTGCCCAGCCCTTCTTCAACAGATACACTTCCCTGGATCATCTGCTGAACAGTAGAATTTCCATACATACTGGTCAGAGACTGCCACTGTGGGTCTAACGGCGGGATCATACATCCATCCACCTCATCCAGGAATGGCTGCAGCATATCATTATAATTTGCTCTGGCATATTCAATAAAGTCTTCGGAATAAAGCATTCCGCCTGCCGCATTACAGAAAGCGCCCGCAATCGTAAGGCCCTCTACATCGCTCGGAGTATTATAGAAATATTCCTGGAATTTCCATGCCGCTTCTTTTTTCTCCGATGCTTCAAGAATATTGAACGTATTAGGATATCCTCTGTACGCAGTCTGGACCGGCCCGTCAAAAAGCACTGCTGTTCCCCACTTTCCTTCCAGATCCGGACCTTTTTCAGCGACAGATCCGGTTACCCACGCGCCATTATGCATCATAGCGACTTCCCCCGCGACAAACGCATTGGTCACTGCTTCCCAGTCATAATCTACCGCGCTTTCCGGAGTCACCTTATATTTCTGTACCAGATCCACCATAAGCTGTGTCCCTTCTTTCGCCGCGTCATCGGAGAGTTTTGAAGACCATACGCCATCTTCATATACGGAAATATCCGCACCGCACATCTGCATAAAGTTTACCCAATAATCGGACGCGTTTTCTGCCTGAACAGGCCATCCATATCCATATTGGTCGGTCTTGCCGTCTCCGTCAGTATCTTTTGTCAACGCCTGTGCGCACTCCAGAAACTCATCCCATGTTTTCGGCGGTTTTTCAGGATCCAGCCCTGCCTCTTCAAACAGATCCTTACGGTAAAACAGCGCCCAGTTGCACCCTTCCTGCGGAAGCCCGTCAATCTTACCGTCTTCTGTCGTGATTATTGCTTTTGCGCTGGGAAGGAAACTGTCGATCAATTCCTCTGGAACCAGCTCGCTTATATCTGCCAGCGCCCCGATCCCTCTGTATTCTGCCAGCATAGAAGTATTGCACATGATCAGATCCGGCGCGTCTCCGCTGACGATTGATGTCATGATCTGAGACGGAGCGTCTGTCCAGCTGCTTCGTGTCTCTACAATCTTGATATCAGGATTCTCGTCCTGAAAATCTGCAATGGCCTTTTCAAGAATCTCCAGCTGTGCCGGAACCCATGCCGTATGCAGAAACTGCAGCTCCACGGTTTCCTCTGTGCCCACAGCTTCTGTGTTTCCATCCTCTGTCTTCGCCTCCTGTGATGTACAGCCGGAAATACCGGCAAGCATTACCGCACACAAAAACACGCTTAACATCTTTTTCTTCATTGATAAGTTCCTCCTTTGTTTTTATATAATTTTGTTTTTCCCTTTTGTCCGTCCCCTGATTCACATCTTTTTCAGACAAATAATTTGATCTTCTGTACCATCTCCACGGCCTGTGCGATCCACGGAGAACAAAATCCCACATTTAAATTGTGCAGGCTTCTCTGGGATTTTCCCACATCCACACCAACAATCCCTGATAAGATACGGTAATTTTCCGGAAATGCAATGGAATCCAAATGGCGCACTAACCGTATAACCTCCATCTGCAACCGGGATGCCCTGTGCATATCGTTTTTTTTGTATGCCTGCCAGATTCCCGCGAGCACTTCATCCAGCATCCAGCACAATGCAGACATACAGCCTGAAACTCCAATCGTCAGCCCAGGCAAAAACGCCGAATCCTGTCCTGTAAACACTGCAAAGTCTGATCTCAGCTCGTTTACTATTCCCATGACCTTTGATAAATACATCAGATTTCCGCTGCTGTCCTTCATCCCGATGATATTCGGCAGTCTGATAAGACTTTCCATATGACTCAAAGGAACCTCAGGCGAACAAAACGGAATATTATACATCAAAAGGCGCATTCCAGCCGGTGCATTCTCTGATACTGTTTTGTAAAAACTTACAATATTCTCAGGACTCTGCGGATAATAGTATGGCGGGCAGATGATCGCATATGTATAACCCAGTTCTTTCATATAAAAAAGAAGATCCAACACTTTGCACTCTGTTGCCGCACTGGCGCCTCCGATAAGAACTTTATGTTTTCCGCATTCTTCTATCCCGATACGGAGAACTTTTTTCTGCTGTTCTGTATCCATATATACAAACTCGCCTGTCGAACCACAGAGAAGCAGCCCTGTCGTCTGAGTGCCGGCGCAATGACGAAGTTCCATCCTCAGAGCCTGCTCTTCCAGATGTCCTTTGCGGTCAAAGGGTGTAAGCAGCACCCCGTAAGTCCCTTTTTCTATTTGTTCCTGATTCAACTTCTCCCTCCTTCATTGTTCTTATATATGAACATATTCTATATATATGTTATTTGTTTTTATAATAATACCAAAGTGCGTCTAAACTGTCAATCATTATATGACAGAGTATTTACTTGAAGTCTCTATTTCATGTTACTTATCCTTTGGCGGCTAAAATAACACTTGTGTTTTCTTAAAAATGTTGTAAGATGTATATATGGATTTTTTTCATATATGTAAACCCTCCTGCAGGAGAACTTATAAAGGGTGAAAAAAGAATCGCTGCCGGGCTAAACCAGAAACAGCACTTTTAAATCAGGAAGGAGTTTCACCATGGAACAAAAGAATCACCGACTTTTACAATGCGCTTTGGAAATCCTGAAGTATATATCAGAACAGCCGAAAGGAGTCTCCTTTAAAGAAATCTGCACAATGATCAATCTGCCCAAAAGTTCCACTCATAATCTTGTGCAGACCATGTGCAATATGGGCTTTTTACAGAAAAAAGAAAATTATAACGAATACCGGATCGGTCTGAAATGCTTTGAGGTAGGAAATGCCTATCTGTCTACCAACCCTTTTTATTCCATTGCCAGAGATATTGTTGAAAGTGTCTCCGCCAGATGTAATCAGACTTCA
Organism: uncultured Lachnospiraceae bacterium; assembly: GCA_910589385.1. GTDB lineage: Bacteria > Bacillota > Clostridia > Lachnospirales > Lachnospiraceae > Schaedlerella. The sequence continues at coordinate 88,620 of CAJUTU010000011.1, read as the reverse complement.
CATTTTGCTATTTTGAATGAACACGACACGATTTACCTGTACAAATTTGACAGTAACCAGCCCCTTAGGATTGCCTCGCATACCGGCAAGCGCATCCCTGCGCATGCGACAGCCATAGGAAAAGCGCTTTTATCCGGCTTTACCAGAGAAGAATTGATGGAATTATATCAGGACTACGAATTAAAGCCAATGACTCCGCATACCATCACTTCCCTTGAAGAACTTGCTTTTCAGGTAGAGGATGTACGCAAAACCCAGACAGCTTATGAATCCGAAGAGTCCTCCCCTTATATCCGCTGCATCGCAGTCCCCATACATAACCAGACCGGAAATGTAATTGCCGCTATTTCCGTATCCTTTCCGGTTTATCAGACGGATTTGAATCCGGAGGCTTTCCACGCTATCCTCTTCGATGCCAAAAAACAGCTTGAGGCTGCCCTGCTGACTCTGAACAACTGATTCCAGGGCAGAACTAAAAAGTACAGAGAAAACATAAAAATCTAAAGGGAAGTGAATGTTTATGGATGTTGTTACAATGTTAGATGAACTGCAGGGAAAAGCACTGCATGATGCGGAAGTCCGCAATCGTTTTTTGAATACGAAAAAGTCTCTGGAACCAATTACAGAATTTTGTAAAGTATGTCAGGAACTGGGATATGAACTCTATGAAATGGATTTGATCTGTGCCGGTGAAGAATTTCATGCCGCAATGAAACGAAGCACTAACGGCGGTGGAGAAAATTCGCCAATGCTGTCCGGGGAAGATGATTTTTACGAGTTATTTATGGCAAGTATAACAGAGAGAAAAAACACAGATTTCATTATCATAGGCGCCTCAATCCTGGATGTTCTGGCGCAGCCTGTTACAACAGATGTTTTTCAGACCGGTTCCGTTTCTGCCAGCCATGTAGCCATACATACCGGCGGAGACGCTTTAAATGAAGCCACTGTGCTTGCCGCGCTTGGCTCTAATGTCCGGCTTGTCAGCAAAACAGGAACCGATTACGCCGGAAAATACATACAAACGCATTGCCGTCAGTCAAAGATAGACACTACTTTTTTGTTAGAAGAGGAATCCCTTGAAACAGGTGTGAATCTTGTACTGGTTGACGATTCCGGCGAACGGCATTTTATCACTTCGCAGAACGGTAGCCTGAGAAAGCTTTCCCCAAAAGACATTTCGGATCAAGCGCTTCTTGGAGGACGTTATCTCTGTTTTGCCAGCATTTTTGTGTTCCCCACTTTTGATGACAATGCCCTGACCCAATTATTTTCCAAGTCAAAAGCAAAGGGGCTGATCCTCTGTGCAGATATGACAAAATGCAAGCACGGCGAAACCCTGGAGGACATAAAAAACTGCCTGTCACTGCTGGATTATATTTTTCCCAATTATGAAGAAGCCAGCCTTCTTACAGGCCTCACAGACTGGGACGAGGTTGCGGATGCGTTTCTTGGCTGCGGAGTCGGATGTGTGGTTTTGAAAGCAGGAGCCAGAGGATGTTTTATAAAGACAAAGACCGAGCGGTACTGGATTCCAGCCTATCTCCATGCCTGCTGTCTGGATACGACAGGCGCAGGGGATACTTTTACCGCCTGTTTTCTGGATGCGCTGGATCATGGGATGCCGCTGCCGGAATGTGGGGCATTTGCGAATGCAGGAGCCTCAATCTGTATCGAACAGATTGGCGCTGCCAAAGGAGTGAAAAACAGGGCGCAGGTCATGGAAAGATATTCCCACATTTTATCTTCCATGGAATGAGCAGCTTTAGGGCGCTCTTTGAAAGAAAGGAGGACTCTGATATTTCTTTCAAATATCAGAAATCATAATCAATAACCATGCCAGAAAAAATTTTAGTAATCGCAGAAAAGCCATCCGTGGCGCGGGATATCGCCCGTGTCATGCATTGCAATAAAAAGACAAATACATATTTAGAAGGAAACCAGTATATCGTCACATGGGCTCTGGGCCATCTGGTCACACTTGCAGACCCGGAAGAATACGGAAAGCAGTATCAGTCATGGAGCATGGATACGCTGCCAATGCTTCCCAAAGAGTGGAAACTGGTCGTGATCAGACAGACTTCCCGGCAATATGCCGCTGTGAAAGAGCTCCTGCACCGCAAGGATGTGGCACAGGTCATAATCGCGACAGATGCCGGGCGGGAAGGGGAACTGGTCGCCCGATGGATATTGGATAAGGCCGGAAATAAAAAGCCCCTTCGCCGTCTCTGGATCTCGTCTGTCACAGACAAAGCCATCCGGGAAGGCTTCTCCAATTTAAAGCCTGGAAAAACATACGAAAATCTGTATCATGCCGCTGTCGCAAGGGCGCAGTCTGACTGGGTCGTGGGGATCAATGCCACCCGCGCCTTGACTTGTAAATACAATGCCCAGCTCTCCTGCGGCCGTGTCCAGACACCCACACTTGCCATGATCGCCGCGCGCGAGAAAGAGATTAAAAAATTTCAGCCAAAACCTTATTATGGATTGAAAGCAGTTTCCGGCGGCATTACCTACACATGGATCGATGAGAAATCCGGCTCCGGGCGCACCTTTGACAAAAACAGGATGGAAAAAATCCGGGCCCAGTCTGCATCCGAAACGCTGAAAGTCACCGACATACAGCGTAAGACAAAGCACTTGGGCGCCCCGGCTCTCTATGACCTGACTACCCTGCAGCGAGAGGCAAACCAGAAATACGGCTTTTCCGCCAAAGAAACGTTAAATATCATGCAGCGTCTGTATGAAAATCACAAGGTTCTGACCTATCCACGGACAGACTCCCGGTATCTGACCTCAGATATGCTGGGCACCATCGAAGAACGGTTAAAGGCCTGCGCCGTCGGCCCTTATAAAAAGCTGGCATTGAAGCTTTCCAGGCAGAAAATCCAGAGCAAGCCTTCTTTTGTGAACAACAGTAAGGTAAGCGACCACCATGCCATCATCCCCACGGAGCAGTTCGTAGACCTGGCCCATATGAGCAATGAGGAACGTAAAATCTACGACCTTGTGGCGCGGCGTTTCCTGGCAGCGCTCTGCACCGCTTGTGAATATGAAGAAACTTCCATTCATGCAAAGCTCGGAAATGAACTCTTTCTGGCACGCGAGACCATCTTGAAAGTACCCGGCTGGAGAGAGGCTTATGACCAGGACTACAAAGAATTGGAAGAGGATGATATGGAAGAATCCGGCTTCGGTACGGTTACTTCCTTTTCTATCCGCCGGGGTTCATCGGAATCTTCCAACGGCAGCTTACAGGAAGAAGCCGCCAGAACATTGCAAAAGGGTGCGTCTCTCCCCGTCTCTAAACTGACTGTGACAGAAGGAAAGACCAAACCTCCGGCTCATTTTACAGAAGGCTCTTTAATCGCCGCCATGGAAAATCCGGTGAAATATCTTCGCCAGAAAGATAAAAATATCATCCGTACTCTTGGAGAAACCGGAGGACTTGGCACGGTTGCCACCCGTGCGGATATCATCGAAAAACTCTTCAACAGTTTCTTGATGGAAAAACGCGGCAATGAAATCCATATCACCTCAAAAGGAAAACAGCTTTTAGAACTGGTTCCCCAGGACTTGAAAAGTCCCGAACTGACTGCCTCATGGGAACAGCGTCTCCAGGCCATTGCCGCAGGCAAAGAGTCTGACCGGAAATTCATGTCCGAGATCGAGGATTACACAAAATCTTTAATTCAGGAGATCAAAACCGGAAACGGCACTTTCCGCCACGATAACTTAAGCCGCACAAAATGCCCCCAGTGTGGGAAATACATGCTGGAAGTCAACGGGAAACACGGAAAAATGCTGGTCTGCCAGGACCGAGAATGCGGCTGCCGGGAAACCATCTCCAGACATACCAACGCCCGCTGCCCTGTCTGCCATAAAAAAATGGAGCTTGTCGGAAAAGGAGACGGCCAGCGGTTCGTATGCGCCTGCGGATACCGTGAAAAACTCAGCGCCTTTGAGGAACGAAGAAAAAAAGAAGGAAGAGGCGTCAATAAACGGGATGTGAACAATTATCTGAAAAAACAGGCAAAAGAAGCAAGCAAACCCATCAATAATGCCTTTGCCGAGGCATTCGCCAAAATCAATCTGGATGAATAAGCGTGGGGCTGTAGGGGAATGACAACATCCATACAACATATGGTATGATTTATGAATTACCCTGCCTGCCGGAACAAAAGCTGCCGCATCTGAAGCCTCTCTGTCTTCGGCGCGGCAGCTTTCTTCTGTTACGCTCCAAGGGATTGCATAAATTCTTCTACTTCTTTCAATTCCGGATATCCGCATCCCGGTTTCTTCGTCATACTTCCCGGTCTGGTCACTTTAAATGCGGCATATCTGCTCGCCCATTCCGTGGCTTCCCGGGGAGTCTTGCCCCATATAATATTTGCAGCCACAGCCGCCAGATATCCGTCTCCGGCGCCGATCGTATCCACGGCTTTCACAGGTGTCGGAGCAACTTCCCAGTAATCCTCTCCATTCAGGATCACACTTCCCTCAGAACTACAGGTCATGATCACACCACGGCAATGGTACTTCTCCTGGATCTGTTTTACAATCTGCAGGGATGTTTCTTTGGTGTCTTCCGGGAGACCGCACAAAGTCTTTGCCTCCACATCATTCAAAACCATAAAGTCCAGATAGCTTAAATCTCCCATTTCTTCACTGGGCAGCGGGCTCACATTGCACAGGGTCATCATTCCGAACTCTTCTTTCGCAATTTTAGCCCCGTCCAAAGCCTTTCTAAACGGCATTCCAAACCCGGTGATCAACACCTTGGCTTCTTTCATTGCCGTAATCGCGTCATGCGTCTCCTCCCAGGTTAATGCCTGGCAGGCGCTGTCCCCGTCAACAATGGTATTCGTGCTGTCTTCTTCGATCATGATCAGTCCGGTTCCGGTAGATACCGAATGGTCACGGTACATATAAGTCGTATCTACGCCGGATTCACTCATCCACTGATCACCCATGTCTCCCCATGGGTCATAGCCGACCTTACCGATATAGCCTGTGCTGACACCAAGGCGGCCCAATGCCACGGAAACAGTCGCACCTTTTCCGCCGTCCTCTTCTACATGCCAGTTCGTAGCCTCCAAAGTTTCCCCACGACGCGGAAATCTTTTAATATGGCATACCTGCCCCACACCGTGGCTGTTTAATACGATCACATCAATTGGACCAAATTTACCCATAGCTGCATTCCTCCTTAATTTTCATCCAACAACTCCCGGATTACTTTATAGCCGCGCTCCGCCGAAAAGTCCGGCTCATTTGCATAACGGCTGAACAACTCCAGAGAAAGATACCCGTCATATCCTACTTCCTTCAAATAGCTTACAATGCGCGGAAAATCCATTTCGCCGTCGCCAGGGATCAGATGATCCTCGCTGCTCTTCTCACAGTCCACAAAATGAATGTGCTTTACATCTTTCCCCATCTTTTCAAAGTATGCGCAGATTGGCTCGCCATATGTAAACGGCGCAGCCAGATCCAGCATACATTTAAAATTAGGAGAATCCACCTGATCCATAGCCCAGCGCACATCATCAGACGTTACGATGATCGTTCCCTCGTAAGGCGTCACAGGCTCCAAAATAATGGTCTGCCCGATTTTTTCCGCATGTTCCGCCAGGATCCGCATATTTTCAATAAACAGCTTTTTCACTTCTTCTTTATTTCGTCCATATCCCGGATGGTTACATGCGAACATACAATACTCTGAGCCAATTTCCTTCGCCATGTCTAAAGTCAATTTAAAGTATTCCAAACTTTCCTTATTTAATTCGGGATCTTCAAATACAAGACTATACGGAGAGCCCGTATTTTCCGGCGCGTAGCTTACGATCGGAAGGGCATATTCTTTTGACAGCCGGATGATTTTTTCCGCTCCTCCCCGTGCCAGGTCAGGAGCATAGGCATGGGGACGGAACCCGCCGATTTCAATTGCGTCATATCCGTTTTTCGCTGCCGCCTCAAAGACCCTTTCAATAGGATAATTAGAAAAACCTGCTGTAAACAATGCAATTTTCATAGCCATATCTTTTTCTCCTTATATCTTAACATCTATCTCACATTTTCAAAATATTTTCTATTTGATCTTCCATCACTTTTGCTTCTTCCGCATCCAGATAACCGAAGTTAAATCGAAGGCTTTCATGCGCCCCAGGAGCCAGAGTGTTATAATACCCATGCTCCTTTTGATATGCCGTAGAACGGTTTGTTCCTGTTGTCGGCAGCGCGATCCCTACGCCATCTTCGTCCTCTGTCCGGCAGAACCAGCGCAGCGCATAAGGAAGCTCCCTGGTACGAAAGCCCACATAACAGGCATCCCCGTCCGGCATGACCTGCATTGCATGCGCCCATCCGTTTTCATCCGGCTCATACCGGATATTGATACACATTTCCGGATCATAACACTGGGTATTGGAATCCAACACATCTGCAACCGTCGGATCCTCCAAAAGCTTCTTCCCATATTCCCGTATACGGACTGCTCTCGGTGAATCATCTCCTAGCTCTGTCGGGTCTACCTGAATATGCTCCTTGTCCTTCTTCGCGCTATATACGAGTCTGGAACCGTCCACTGCAAGCCAGTTCATATGGCACATAAACATATAATCCAGCTCCCTTCCCCGGCGGTTATGGATATCGATATGCATTTCCACAACCGAAGCATGATCATAGAGCCGGAGTTCGGGGCTGTATGCATAATGATATTCCTGGCTGTTCCGATATACAAAGGTACCTCCGGCCACCAGATATTTTCCTCTTTCATCATGTCCGATCCCCGTATAGGTTTCCGGATAATTTGCAAACGGCAGTTCTCCGTGGAGCGGATAATCCTCACCGTCCCCGGCGGCATTGATATTTGTCAATCCGCAATGGAGCAGCAGAGCGCCGTAATTATCTCCGAATTTCGTCGTCGCCTGGGGCTGGTCAAAAATGGATCTCTGGGTCAGGTCCTTTCCATGGAATTTTGCAGACCAGATCTGCTGTCCCATATAAGGCAATACCACCATACTGCAATGCTGATTCTGAATACGGAGGCCGCAAACCCCTGTCTCATAACGAAACGCAGTAGCGCACAACGCCCCGTCACGAAGCAGTTCCAGCGGCCTGTCTCCAAAAAACGAAGGCTTAAAATTTACTCTTGTCAATTCCATCGTACTTTCTTCTCCTTTAACTCGCCTGGCTTATGGCACATCGTACCCCATTTCCCTTGCCAGATCATCCAGTTCCTTTTTCAACGCATCCGGTACATAGTCCTGATCTGCCGGCATACGGGAATGCATCCCAGTCGGGCCTCCGCCATATTTCATAGCATAGATCCACGCTGCGTTAAACGGAGCCTTCTTGCACAGATTCCGGATACGGAGCACCTTATGCTGTGCCTCCATACATTTTTTCGCATCTCCCGCAAGTCCGGCTTCTACAATGTCGATCATTTCTTTCGGGAACGGAACTGCCATAAAGGATACACATCCAACTGCTCCCAGAAGCATCATGACGCCGTCCAGCCCATCGCAGCCTCCCAGAAAATCAAACTCCTCCGGGTTGATCCGCAGCGTGCACTGGATAAAGTTCAGGATATCCACAGAAGCATCCTTGAATCCTCTAAGATTCGGATGTTCCTTTACCAGCCTGCATAAAGTATCCGGTTCAAAAAAGGTCCCCATCTGGGCACAGTTATAAATATAAACTGGGCGCTTCACATAATCGATCAGTTCTGCCGCATAGTCATATAATGCCTGCTGCGTATGGCGGAACAGCGGCGGCGCCGTAATACAATAGCAGTCTGCAAGACCCGTTTCCTCATAAAGATCCAAAAGTTCCTTATTCTGCTGTATAGAATTTTCAAAGGAGCAGGCCATAATTTTCGCTTTTCCCTGCGTCACTCCATGAATTGTTTTTAAAAGCTTGATTTTTTCTTCATTAGAAAGCGCCTGGCTTTCTGCCGCTAGGCCGTTAATGAAGAAGTTTTTGATTCCCTTTTCCATGTGCCAGGCAATCAGTTCCTCCACTTGCTGATAATTAATAGACCCATCCTTGTTAAATGGTGTCAGAATTTCATCTACTACTCCTGTTATAAAATGTCCCATACTTTCCTCCTGTTTTAGAGAATTTTCAAAAATTGCATATTCTCCTTTTTTATGTCATGCTGTCTGTCCATAAAGCAGCGCGGCTCCCAGTACCCCGCTGTCCTCCATCAAAGATGAAATACAAATATCTGTCTTCTGCCTGAAATGTACCTTTGCCTTCAACCGACCCTCCAGGCTCGTTTTCCACGGGGCCAGCCCTTTTGCAAGCCCTCCGCCTAAAATGATCACATCCGGACAATACGTATAAATATATTGGTTCAATGCCTCTGCCAGCATATCCAGATACCATTCCAGATGCCCCGCAGCCTCCGGATCGCCTTTCAACGCCAGTTGAAAAAATTTTTCGTTGTCCATGTCTGGTCCATAGCAGAACCGGAGATATTTCTCAAAAGAGGTCCCGGAGCAGGTAGATTCCAGACACCCTTTGATGCCGCAGTAACAAGGTTCTTTATCAAGCGCCGGAAATTCTCCCCCGACGCGCACCTTGACATGTCCCGCCAAATGACAGAATGCCTCATTTCCCAAAGGGGCTCCGTCCACGCACACGCCGATTCCGATTCCACTTCCCAGAGTCATTGTAAGCGTCCGTCTGTATCCCCGTCCGGCTCCATAAAGACTTTCTGCCAGCCCGATCAGCCTTACGTCATTATCCGCCCGGACAGGGAGCGAAAAAGCCGTCTCCAAACGCTGCCGCAATGGATAGCCCTCCGTCATAAACGGCACAAAGCAGCTCATTCCGTCTATCGTACCGTCCGAAAACACATAGCTGCCTATGGAAACTCCCACGCCAGCCAGTTCGTCCTCCTTAACGTTTTCTTCCTGAAGGCACTGTTTCAATGCCTTTCTCATAGAATCCAAAAATATTTCTTCCGACTCCCGGCATGTGTCAAACACTTTTACCGGAAATACCTTTCCCAAGCGAAGCTCTACAAGCCCCATTTTCGTCCGGGTTCCGCCGATATCAACTCCCACTGCATAACGGCTCATTGTACGATCCACCCTTCGTCAAAAAATGTCCCTGGCTCAATGCCTTTGCATACGGCACATTGATATGAAAACAACTGCAGATAAAGTGCAATGATCAACATCGTATACGCATTCGGAAGTCCAAAATCCGGATAGAGAAGGCACACGCCTCCCAATGCATTCCCACCTTTTTTTCCGATATAGACAGAATCCGGAACCGCCGCATTCACTTTTTCCCATATCATTTTTGATCGTTCGTCAGAAAGCACGTCCAAAAATACCGGAGTCGTAACCGGACGCACGATCGCATGGGAACGGATGATCTCCATCGGCCCATGATAAAAATTATCAATAGACATCATATTGCTCATGGTCTTTGCCGTCTCTTCCACCCAGAGCGAACCGCTGCGGAGCATATTGATCCCAAATCCTCTGGAAAGCATATAAAAACTGTCCGTCTTTTCAAAATAAGGAATCTGCTGGATCTGGGTATATATTTCTTCTTTTTGTCCCTCCATCCAGTCAAACGCTTCATAGAGCTGCTTAAGCAGCTCCTCCTGTGGTTCCTGGCGTCCCAGCATGGATACCAGAAACAATCCGCACAACGCCATCGAGCTGTAAGCTTTAATACATACGATCGCATCATAGGATGCAATATCATGCAGCATATATGTACAGTTTTTTCCCATCGTGCTGTCAGGGGTCATAGTGATCGCAACAGAACAGTATTGATGTTTCTTCAAATATACCGAAAAATCGGCAACCTCCCTGCTCTCGCCGGATCTGGACATCAAAATATACAGCGCATTTTTATTCATCCGTTCCGGCTGCTGAAGAAGCTCCGCCGTCTCCACGAGCCTCACCTGGGTATATCCTGCCGCTTTCAACGCTTCATACATGGGCATCAAAGAATAAAACGCACTTCCCATGGATGTCAGGACAATCTCTCCTGCGGTCTGCATGAGACTGCAGATCTGCCTGACACTTTCCAGTTTCGGCCCCTTTAGGTCATCTAGGACTTTCTTTAATTCCAGCGGCTGTTCAAATATATTCTGTAATAAAACATTCACCTGATTCTCCTCCTCGTCCCTTTTCTACAGCGTGCAGATCATGCCCGCCCATTCCATCAGCCCAGGGTCATCCCACCGTCTACCAGGAAGTTGGATCCATTGACAAAAGAAGCTTCTTCACTGGCAAGGAAAGCGACCGCATTCGCGATTTCCTCTGGTTTTGCCGGACGATTTAATGGTCCCATCGTCACATTATCCAAACTGTTCTCAATTCCAACATCCGCATAGCTTTCCCAGACTGCTTTCATCATATTGGTATCTACCCAGCCTGGTGATACGGAATTGACGCGCACACCATTGCCGCCGTTTTCATTTGCCGCATTTTTCGTCATAAAGATTACAGCCGCCTTACTGGAACCATATCCGATCTCATACGGATAACCGAACATTCCCGAAACAGAGCCAAAATTAATAATGGATCCGCTCTTCTGTTCCTGCATGACCGGCAGCACATTCTGCATCATCAGAAATGTTCCAAATACGTTCACTCCATATACTTTCTTTACATCTTCAAAGGTATAATCTTCTGTACGGGCGCTTGGTCCAGGAATCCCAGCTGCATTCACCAATACATCAATGCGGCCGTAATGATCCTTGATCGCTTTTACCGTTTGTTTTACTGCATCCTCAGTGGAAATATCCGCGCCGATGCAAAATGCATTTTCCGCGTTCAGGCCCAGTTTTTCCACTGTTTTCTGCGCAAACTCTTCTTTGATGTCGATCAGCGCAGCCTTTGCCCCTTCGTCGGTGAATTTTTTTGCAATTGCCGTACCGATTCCGCCGCCTGCTCCTGTGATCACTACCACTTTATTTTCAAATTTCATGTTATTCTCCTTTCTTCCATCAGCAGCGCCGCCTGTCATTCTGCCCAGATAAGCGAAAATGGCAGGTTCCCCCGATAATAGGTTTCCCGCTTTACTGTTTCCAATAAGCTTTCCTGAAATGCTTTACACGTCGTACCCGGCCCCTGCAGCATCACTTTTCCAGGATCCAGCAGGATACAGGCACATGCGATCCCTTTTCCGATCGAAACGCCCAGCCGTGAAAGGCATCGGTCCGCATCCTCGTCCCCCTGCCCGGAAGCCTGTTCCAATTCCCGGAAACAAAAGCTCTTTGCAAGCTGATTCAGGCTTTGTCCAGGAGATGTGATCTCTCCCGCAGCCAGAAAACTTCCAAACACTGCTTCTTTGCAGGGATAGCGTACCCCTTCCAGTTCTAATCCACTTTCAATGCTATCTCCTATATTCACATAAAGAACACATTCTTCCGGCTTTCCGGCTCCTTTTCCGCCATGAAATCCTTCTAATCCACGGATTGCCACAGCCGCAGCTCCCAAAAACGCCCCTGAATATCCCAGCCGGGTTGCTTCAATTTCCACAGCCCTGTCCGGCTGAATCCTTGAAAATTCCCTGCAAAGCGTTTCCTTGTACTGTTCAAACAACAACGATACTCCCCCGCCCAAAATCACTTTTCGAAAATCAGCCGCCGCACAGGCGTTGGCAATGATCCTTCCAAGATAAAGGCCTTCCAGCTCCAGAGCCTTTACTGCTGCCGGTTCTCCCTCTTTGGCAAGCCGGGAAATTTCCGGACCTCCCGGAGCTTTCCCGTTTTCATCTGCCTGGCCGCCTGCTTCTCTGTAATTTTCCGCCAGTCCACGTCCTGACGCATATCTCTCTACCACACCGTCGACATTTCCGTCATCCGACGTCCTGCCGCCTTCTTCTACGACAAACAGGCCAAGCTCTCCTGCATGCCAGAAGCCGCCATAATAAAGCTCGTTATTCAAAAACAAAGCTCCGCCGATTCCCGTACTGACTGTGAGATAAAGAAAATCTTTCTGCTCCTTTGCGCCTCCAAAATACTTTTCTGCCAGCGCGCAGGCGTTGCAGTCATTGTCCGCAAAAAAAGGAATGTTGAATTCCCGGCTTAAAATTTCACAGATCGGCAGATTTTTTACGATCAGAAAATCTGACTCCACCCATGTACCCGATACCGGATCGGCAAATCCAGGGATCGTCAGCCCTCCGGCTTCTGCTCTTTCGGCCAGCTCCGGATGCAGCGCACAAATATGATGCAGCGCTTCTTTCAACTGCGCTACGATCATTTCCGGCTCTACCGCCGCCCATTCCCTGCGTTCCTGATACAAAATATTTCCTGCCTGATCCACAAAGCCCGGCATATATTTGGAACCGCCGATATCCACTACCATCAGGATCCGCTCCTGACTCTGTATTTTTTCTTTCATAGCTATCTCCATTTTTTTGTTAATCTTCGTACGCCGGGGACATCACACCATCCAAAGAAGATACCAGCGGAACGCTCAGGTCGATCCCCTTTTTATCTGCGATCAAAAACGACAATACCTGCAGAGGGACCAAATACTCTATTGCATTCACAAATTCTACATCAGACGTAGAAACAGGCAGGATATCTCCCGACGTTTTTTCATGTATGTTCTGCATAAGGATCCGGTTCTCACAGTATGGTTCAACCGCCTGGGACAAGCGCCGCATCCGCTCTTTCTCCGGACCGTCCTCCGCCGCGATGAAAAACACCATATCCCTCCTGTCAAGCGCCCGGAACGGCCCGTGAAGCGACTCCTCCAGTTCCAGAGAAATCGTAGGTTTTCCATGGCATTCAAAAAATTTCAACGCCGCTTCCTGTGCCGTACCGTAATTGGCGCCATATCCAAGCAAAAAATATTTTGACGCGTTCATCACACGCTGTTCATTCTTTTCAAACCAGGAAATGGTGTCTTCGATCGATCTTTCTATATTTTCCGGCGCCTGCTCACATGCATGCAGATACCGGTCGTATTCTGTCTGTGAAAGACTGCCTGCATGATACGCCGCTTCGAGAAAATTCAAAAATATCATAAAAATCGCCATCGTCTGTCCTTTGGTCGAGGCCATTGCGACCTCATGTTTCCCCGGCTTAGCCAGCACGATATCCGAACTTTGCGCCAGTATTCCCTGCGGATTCAGAGTCGTGGACATCACATAGCACCCTTTTTTCTTTGCCCGGCGCGCCGCATCCACCTGTCCTTTCGAATGTCCGGATTCCGCGGGGCACACCAACAGAATTTCTTCCGGTCGAAATTGACCGGAAACATCAAAATCTGTATGATGATGAAAAACACCTGCATACACAGCTTCTGCTTCTGCCCTCAAAAGTGTTTCTGCAGCAAACTTCAGTGTATATCCTGCATAGTATGGAGAACCATTTCCTACAAAAAGCACTTTTTTAAATAAATGCTTCTGATATAGAGATACAAAGTCCGCACACAGCGCCTTACGGTTATTGTATAAGGAGCGAAGTAACGCGCTCTGTTCCTTTATTTCCTCCAGCATCGCATAACGCTGACTCATACACGCCCTCCTCCTTAACTTTTATATTTTTCGATAAATGCATTCACTTCCTCCAACGGGCGGTACGCCGGAATCGTTCCGTTGATCGTCACGGACAATCCTGCATATTTACTTGCCCAATCCATCGCTTCATACAGGCTCTTTCCCCATACAAGATTTGCGGTTACCGCCGCCATGAATCCGTCTCCGGCGCCAGCCGTATTTACAACTTTTTCCACATGCACCGGAGCAACCGTCCAATATTCTTCTCCGCATAAAGCAGCGCTGCCGTCGCCTCCCATCGTCATGATGACATTCGCGACACCATAAATCTCTCTTACCTTTTCCATCAGCCTGCGCGCGTCCAACTCTGTATCCTCGGGTTCATTGCAGATATATTTTCCTTCTATTTCATTGATAAAAAGATAATCAATGTAGTCCAGCTTATCCATAGGTTCTTCCGGCAGCGGACTTGGATTCAACGCGGTCAGCATTCCAAGAGCTTTTGCGTGCTTCGCTCCGGCCAGGGCAATCTGCATCGGCACTTCAAATCCGGTCACAAAATAGCGGGAGCCCTTCATCGCGTCCAGAGCGTCGATCACCTCTTCTTTTTTCAACGCAACACTGGAACTGTCTCCGTCAATGATCGTATTCTGTCCATCCGGTCCGATCAAGATCAGCCCGGTTCCTGTCGATACTTCATCGGTCCGGTACATATAGGTCGCGTCTACGCCTGCTTCTTTCAGCCACTTTTCTCCCAGATCGCCCCATGGGTCCATACCTACTTTTCCGATATACGCTGTCCGGATCCCCAGACGCCCCAACGCGACGGCCACATTCGTTCCTTTGCCGCCGTCCTCTGCGACATACCAGTTTTTTACACTCAGGGTCTCTCCCCACTTGGGCATATGATCTGTGTAGGCATACTGCCCGACGCCATGACTGTTCAGTACGATTACATCTTTCTGATCCATATTTCTACCAGCCTTTCGTTTCATGAGACATCGGATGATCAATGGTATCCTCTGTCGTATATAAAGTGACGTCCGGAACATACTTCGGTATGATTGTAACCGGATATTCCACGGTCGGCTCGCTGAACAATAAAATACGGCAGACAGTCTGTTTCCACGAACCAGTGGCTACCATATAAACGCAGCGTTTTGCAGAAAGCATGACCTTGAATCCCAATGTGATCGCTTTAGGCGGAATCCGGTCCAGACAGCAGCCGAAAGAACGCTGTGACATTGCAAGCAGAGAATCGTCATTCAAGTCCACGATCCTGGTCTTCCCCTTCGCATATTCCTCTACTGTCAAACGATAGCAATAGCTGCGGGGCGCCTCATTAAACGCCACAAGTCCCGTAGCCCCGATCCCGGCCCATACCGTATCCACACCGCCCAGCTTTTCACACAACTCATCCGGATAATCAACGTCATTGATCCTTGGCCAGATCCGCTGTTCCTCAGGCACATTTAATTCTTCATCAATCCGCCCGTAGAAGCATGCGTTCATTGTACCTTCCAGGCTTTCATACGTGTCTGCAACCGGCAGCGGACGTCCCTCCCAGTCCAAAAATTCGTCCATATGGAAAATCCACAGATTTTTCAGACTGATCCTCTCCGCATTCACACGCTCAACAAAAATATCGTATTCATCTGTAGGGCCTGCAGGCAACACCCATTTTGTAGGGATTCCCAGCTTATTATGCTCAATCACTTCGTCTGCCATCATGTTGCCAAGTTCTCTCATTACTGTTGCCTTGTCTTTGCGGACTTCCATTTTCACTTTAAGCCCGTCATGATTTTGGAGCTCCTCCTTTGGGATAGAACACCATTTAAAAATTTCGTCCTTTGTAAGTCTGTTTGTTTCCAATTTGTATCCTCCTTTAATATGGTTTTAAACCATTACTACCCAATCACCACGTTTTACCATGGGATCGGGTAGTAACAAATTCAATTACTGCTCTGCTGCCGCACGCTCTGCCGCCTTTTCTGCTATGATGTTTGCATTTGCTTTCTTAAAGTAGAAATAGAACGGCACTGCAGAACCGATTGCCGCGATCGCCGCGATCACGCTGAATACCGGATTGTCAATAAATGTCGTTACGACAAGGATGCTGGATGGAACGATTGCCAGAACCGCCATCAGCGGGCCAACCGGCATTTTCCAAGTCGGATGATAATTGCTCTTATGCCTTACCTTGAACCATGTACAGAAGCAAAGAATATTACGGATCAGACAGATCAAGGTAAAATATCCCAGCAATGTCTGGATGGATGTGAAGAAAACGAAAATGATCGCCACACCACTCTGCCATAACATGGACACATAAGGTGTCTCCCATGTCGGATGTACCGCACTCCAGGATTTCCACCAGTAACCCTCTGTTGCCGCCTTATACTGCACACGTGCCTGGAACATGATCAGCGAGGATAAAGAACCCGTTACCACAATGATTGCCAGGACAGCCGCAATCGTGCCCGCAGATTTTCCGATAAACGGAACATACTCGAATGCCGTAGCAATCGGCGCGTCGGATGCTGCCAGGATGGAAATATCGCAAAGTCCTGTTGCCGCGGTTGTCAGTCCGGTATAGAGCAAAGTACAAAGGATTACCGTACCGATCAATGCAATCGGAAGATTCCGATGCGGATTCTTGATCTCGCCCGCCATCGTACCGCAGGTCTGCATACCATCATAGGACCATGTCGTTGCCGCAATACCAAGAATCAGCGCCGTGATTCCTGTTGAAGCGCCCTCTACCGGAGCTGCCGAGAAGTTCGAGCCGGATATACAGAACAGACCAACGATCACGAGCAGGATAAACGGAACGATCTTAATACTGGTGATCACGTTCTGGAATTTCGCGCCCACATCCATCTTGATCATGTGCAGCGCCGTAAAGATCACAATTAAAACTACGGACACAATACGGACTGTCATAGTTGTCCACCCGGTAAAGTAAGCCAGGTAATTACCAACCGCAATCGCCATGATCGCAATACCTACAGGGTCTGTAGCCCAGAAACAAGACCAGCTTCCGAAGAATGACAGGAAATTCCATCCGGCTTCACGGAAGTACACGACGAAAAGCCCGTCCTCCGGATATGCCGTCATCAGCTCCGTGTAGCACAGATTCTGCGGAATCATGATGAGACCGCCGATCAGGAAAGCCAAAATAGTAAAAATCGGCGTACCTGCCGTTCCTGCAACCTCCCCCACGGATGTGAAAATACCCGATCCAACCGTCGTACCTACACCTAAAACAAGCGCTGACATCAACCCTAACTTACGGGTCAACTCCTTCTCTCCCCCACCTGCAGCCGGGGAAACATTCGTGTTATCTTTTGCTGACATAACACACTCTCCTTTCTTTTAGATAATTTTTGAAATTGATAAGTTTTCACAAATCAATGATATTATGTATTATATTTGTTTAACTTGTTTATTTCAATACCTTTTTTCAAAACTTTAATATTTTTTCCAATTTCCACAATATTCGTCTTTATTTTTTGTATATTTTCACTATTATCTGACATTTTTCTACCTATTATATGTGTTTTTTCACCTTTTTATTACATTAAAAGTAAAACTTATTTATTTTGTTAATTATTTACATATTTCTCGAATAAAAACTATGATTTTTATACAAACACAATTAAAAATCCAGAATTTTAAGCAACAACATATTGTTTATAAATGTTTGTTATGTTATATTAATTGATAACTTGTATATATTTTTACTAAAAAGAAAGGAGAAACACAGAATGAAAAAAGCATACTTTATGGGGATTGACACTGGAACCAATTCCAGCAAAGGAGTATTGATCGATGAATACGGCAGTATTATTGCTGAACACGCCACCGAACATGCAATGACAAATCCGGCTCCCGGACATTATGAACACGACGCAGATAAAGACTGGTGGGGCGATCTCTGTACGATCAGCAAAGCCCTGATTGAAAAATCCGGCGTCGCGCCAGAGGACATCAAAGCAGTCGGTACCAGCGCGCTTGGGGCAGATTGCCTCCCGGTTGATGAAGAATGCAGGCCTTTACGCAAAGCCATTTTATACGGAATTGATGCACGCGCCACTGACGAGATGGCAGAACTGACAGAGATGTACGGAGAGGAACAGATCAAAAAGTGGTACGGCCGCCCCCTTTGCTCCAGTGATGTTATGCCTAAAATCCTCTGGATCAAAAATAAAGAACCGGAAATCCATGCAAAAACCCACAAATTTCTCACCGGTTCCAGCTTTATCGCAGCAAAGCTGACCGGAAACTATGTTGTAGACCGCTTTTTGGGTCTCGCCAGCTTTAATCCTCTTTATTTCAACGACGGCACGCCAAATCCTGAAACCTGCCGCCCTATCTGCCGGCCGGACCAGCTTGCAGAAGTAAAAGAAGCAAACGACCTTGCGGGATATGTTACCGACGCTGCCGCAAAGGAAACCGGATTAGCTCCAGGAACCCCGGTCATTGTAGGCACGGATGATTCCGGCGCAGAGGCAATCAGCACCGGAGTTGTTGCACCCGGAAAAATGATGATCCAGTTCGGCTCCTCCATCTATATGATCCTCGGCACCAAAGACCTGGTAGACGACGACCGGCTCTGGAGGGAGGAATTTATCGTTCCCGGCTTATGCGACATCTCTGCCGGAACCAATACGGCAGGTTCTCTTACCAAATGGTATCGGGATACTATTTTCGAAGATGCTCTGAACGCAGAAAGAAACGGCGGCCCGGATGCATATGAAATTATGATGGAAGGGATTGACAAGATCGCTCCCGGAAGTGACGGACTGATCACACTGCCCTATTTTGCAGGTGAACGGACTCCGATCAACGATCCAAAAGCCAAGGGCATTCTGTTCGGCCTGACCCTGGCACATACGCGGCAGCATATGTACAGAAGCGCATTAGAATCCGTCGGTTATTCCGTGAACCAGCAATTACAGATCATGATGAGCCATGATGTTCCCATCGAACAGATCTTTGCCGTAGGCGGCGGCGTAAAAAACGCCCACTGGATGCAGATCATTGCAGATATCACCGGAAAAGAAATCAGCACCCCTGCCATTACGGTGGGCGCAAGCTTCGGCGATGCACTTATGGCAGCTTCGGGCATCTCGCATCCCGGATTTGAAACCTTTGCAAGCCTTACTAACTTTATCAAACCCGGCAAAAAATATACACCAAACCAAGAGAATCATAACCTTTACAAGAAATACCAGGCTGTTTATGACGCACTCTATCCGGCCACCGCAAAACTGATGCATGAGCTGGATGCTATTTAAACGTGTATCCAGATAGCAGTCGTTGAGTGCCCAGTTAATCCGCCCGTTCGCAAGGAATGCGGCGATTGTAAAATTTGAGGATCCCCACTGAAAAGTGGATGCGAAGAAAAAAGAAGTGTTTTCAAGGGCTGAGCCATAGATATTTTGGAACTTATTGCAGTGTTGAGTTTCGGCTTGACTATCCTTTACGATAATAATATTATCGCAGTTTTCAATATCCGGCCAGCTTTTATACTAATTTTTACGCCAAATGCGTTACAGTCCGCGGCCGGTTAGGCCGTGAACTGTAGCTATGCCGCTCATCCTGCATTGAGACACCACTATGAATGTCGATGGTATGAGGGAATATATCCGCGATTGAAGTCTTTGGAAGCATATCCACGGAGCTGAATTACGCATCTTCGTGACTGTCTTTCTTCTGTAAAGCAAGCTTGTACTCTTCTTCTGCAATCTCTATCTGTTGCTGTATCTGTTCTGCCGTAGGCAGGTATTCCTGAATCTCTTGAATTTTCACGTTAGCGTATGTTGCAACACCCATCGGAGTCATGATACCTTGAAAAGCCAGCTGTACCTCTGTACGGTCCATGTCCTTACAAATCAGCAATCCGATTGTCGGGTTATCGCTGTCCCTACGAATGAATTCATTTACAGCATTCACATAGAAATTCAACTTGCCGGCAAATTCAGGATCAAAAGGTTTTACCTTTAACTCCAGCACAACATAGCACCGCAGGTAGATATGGTAGAACAGCAGGTCAATCTTCCTGGCCTTCCCGGAGACGATGATTTCCTTCTGCCTTCCGACAAATGCCCAACCTTCACCGAGTTCAAGCAGAAATCTTGTCATTCTCTGCTCAATTTCCGTTTCCAAAGCTTCCTCATCATATTCCTCTGGAAGCGTTACAAAACCAAGGTCGTAGTTTCCCTTCAAAAGTTCCTGAGCAAGCCTACCTTGCGGAATAGGAAGCTGTTTATCAAAATTCGTGACCACTGCACCCAACGCATGGTACATATCTGTACGGATGCAATTATCAAGGGCATTCCTGCTTAAGCTTTCATTGACCGTCCGCTTGACGTAAAACAGAGCCTCTTCGATCGTTTTACATTTTTGAATGATAAGAACATGGTGCATCCATGGAACAAAAGCAAATACAGAAGGGAACGGCATTTCTGAATCAAACTGCTTCAGTTTTTGCTCCTGAATTTCTGAAGCAACTTGCTTCAGTTTTAGGCTGCCAGTATCAATTTGATTTTCTAAATTTGAAATCAACAGGGCAGCTTCATTCCCTGACGAGTAAAAAGTGTACCACTGTTTCATGAACCATAAGTTGCGAGCGGAAAACCCTTTTGTCTTCGGAAATGCCGCTTCAAGAGTATCAGCAATCGCTTTAAGCTCCTCTACCGGCAAAGTCTCTTCACAAGATCTGAAGCAGACATGGTACATCTCCGCTTCAGACATATTCTATTGTAAATCATTTGGCCGCCTTTTACAACTGGGGCAAAACGCAGTTCTCTTGTTTCACCCCCTGTTTTCGCCAGCAGCCAGAACTATTGTCGCAGACATCAAGCAAGGGATTCCGGCAGCCTCCTTTCATTGGCAGTCTCTCGGAATCCCTTTATTTCAAGCCTTTTTCTGTACTTTTACTTCTGCTCACTTGACAGCAGCACACCGTCTCCCCCTGCATGCTCCGGCAAAAATTCTCTCAGATAATCTACAGACCGCCGGACAGAAGTATGAGGATCTTCCCAATAAATAGAATCATTGATCTCCAGATCCACAAATCCCGTATAATCATGTTTCTCCAGGATTTTGATGTATTCTTTCAAAGGAAGATTCCCGTCTCCCAAAATATAATGTCCCGAAGGATCACCGTCTGCATAGTGGATGAACTGAATCTTTTCCTCCCCCAATTCCTGATAATAATCTTCCAGCTTCTCGCCGGCAACCTCCATCGCAACCAGATCTACACATACGCGCAGTGCCGGACTGTCCACTTCCTTCAGCATGGCGCTCATCTGCGGCAGATTGAATAAAAGATTGCTTTCATAAGGCTGCAGTTGTTCTAACAGCATCATGATGCCACGCTTTTCTGCCATATTGCAGATTTTCTTCATACTTTCTACCGCAAGTTTCCAGCTTTCCTCACGCGGAATATCGCGCAGACCGCTACCAGTATTAATAAACAGCCGATTGGTCCCAAGCTCCAGCGCGTCGTCCATCGCCATGTCAAAGTAATCCAATGTACGGTCGCGTACCACTTGGTAAGGCGAACTGATATCATAAGGATAATTCAGCGTTTCCGGCGTATAAATCACAAACTGCATCCCCATAGATTCCGCCTGCTTTCTCATCTCACGCAGCCGGCGTACCGCAGATGCATTGGTAGGATGGTCCATTCTGCAGAAGTGCGGGCATGCGCCCCAGAGATCGATGTTCTTTATACCGCAGCGCTTCATAGAATCCAAATAGTAATCAAATGTATAATGCACATACTGCGCACTCATAACAGCAATCTGGTCCATAGTGATAATTGACATAAAAACACCTCCATGATATAATTTTTAGTAAATAAGTATGTGAAATTACAAACAATTATATAACAATAATAACATTTCATGTGTGAAAGCCAAGTGATTATATATCAAAAAAGAACCAAATGATTATGATTCATTACAGTTCACGGTGTGTTGCGGCAATCAAGAACCGAAAGGAGGACCTTATATGCATACATTATTCCGAAAAAAAACGAACCTTGCAAAGCCGGACATGATACGGAAATTGTGGATCCTGGGAGCTCCCACTATATTAGAGCAGGCGCTGCAGACCGCTGTTTTGTATGTAGATACCGCAATGGTAGGACATATTGGAGCCGGTGCGAGCGCTGCGGTCGGACTGACAACGACTGTCAACTGGCTGCTGAACGGCATTTTCTTTTCTATGAGCGTCAGCCTTCTTTCCTTTATCGCACGTTATACAGGAGAAGGCGATCTGGAAACCGCGCACCGCACTTCCGCCCAGGCGCTGTGGGTCGTACTCTCTCTGTCAGCAGTGGAGACGGCCGCCGCTCTGGGAATCAGTCCTTTTCTTCCCAAATGGATGGGCGCGAGCCCGGAAATATGGCATGACGCAAGCCTATATTTCTTTATTACCTCCTGCCCGATGCTTTTCAGGGGCTCCTCCGTCGTATTTGGAAATGTATTAAGAGCGAATAAAGATTCAAAAACACCCATGCTTGTAAATATTTTCGTAAACATTCTCAACATCGTATTGAATCAACTGTTGATCGGTCCAGGTACGACTGTCTCCCTTTTCACAGCCACCTTCACCATTCCCGGAGCCGGATTGGGGATCGCCGGCGCTGCCGCTGCCACTGCGCTCAGCCAGAGCCTGGGCGGAATCATCATTTTTATCGCCGCAATGAAAAATCCTCTTACAACGCTTTCAGGACAACGGCTTGTACCGGACTGGAAACTTCTTAAATGCAGTCTGCAGGTAGCGCTCCCGCTGATGGGAGAACGCCTGGTGCTGGGCGGGGGATATGTCATCTTCTCCACTCTTGTAGCAGGGCTTGGCACGCTGAGCACCGCCGCTCATTCCATTGCGCTCGCTATTGAAGAAGCATTTTATGTGCCTGGTTATGGGATGCAGACTGCGGTCAGCACCCTGTCCGGCAATGCGGCCGGTAAAAAGAACGAAAAGGAATTAAACGAGGTTGCGAAAGCAGGATCGATCATCGCGGTCTCTGTCATGACCGTTATGTCCGCGTTCCTCTTTTTTGCCTCCCCGCTCATTATGAAAATCTTTTCAAACGATGCCGCCGTTATCCTGCTTGGAGCAAAAATCCTCAAGATTGTCGCCGTCAGCGAGCCGCTTTTTGCCGTCCTGATCATCTTCGAAGGTGTATTTCACGGAATCGGCGAGACCAGGGCGCCTTTTCTATTTGCCATATTCACAATGTGGGGAATCCGGATCTTCCTGAGCCGGATCTGTATTCACAGGTTTGGCGCCGGCCTCACCGCCGTTTGGATCTGCATGGTCGCAGACAATATATGCCGTTGTTTCCTTTTACTGGCCTGGTATCGTCTAAAACGTTGGAAAAAAAGGCTCGGAATGACACAGAACGAACTATAGCAGCACGGACGACGAGAAAAGTAAATAATGAAATAATCGTATCTTTTTTGTGAAAAATGTGTTAAAATTATGATACCGACAGACATAAACTTTTTGCTGTTGAATATTTGCCGAAAGGATAAGAAAAGATGGATTATCATATACCTCCAGGAACAGAAACTGTTGAAAAACTGGAAGATTTTATCGTCGTGAATCGTTTGACCGCAAATACCAGGATTCCTTCCGAAAGAGACCTTTGCGAAATGTGGAAAGTCAGCCGTTCCACACTCAGACAGGCAGTCGATACATTGGTCGGATGGGGAGTCTTATATCGCGTGAAAGGCTCTGGCGTTTTCGTTTCGGTGCCAAAGATTTCCCGTAACATGGTAGGAGTTGATTCTATGACCGGAGAACTGCGTCAACAGGGGATGTTTTTGTCAAAGAAAATTGTCAGCGCCCACGTTATTGAAGCCACAAAACAGATTTCAAAAAAATTGAAGATTCCGCTGGGTCATAAAGTTTATGAATACATCCTTATTCGAAACGTGGATTATGTGCCGTCCCTTTTGGAAACCACTTATCTTGACTGCCAAAAATATCCAGATTTTGATCAACACTATACAGAAAACACGTCTATGAACTATATCTTCAAAAATGTTTATCACAAAAATCAGTCATCCGGCGAAGAACACATCAGCGTTACATACGCCAGCGAAGATGAAGCACAGATCATGGAGACCGCACCTGATACTCCTTTATTCTTTACCTCGGGCGTAGTCATGGATGAAAATGATGTACCGATCATCTATTATAAACAATTGATCCGTTCAGACAAATTTAAGTTTGTAAGTGAAATTTATAAGTAAACGGCTGGCCAATGTGTAAACAAATATAGCAATCAGACAGGAAATGAGATGGATATGAATATGGAATTAGAAGAAAAAAAAGACACGCAGCAAGATACAGATGCAAAATTAGACTACCGGATGCCGATCTACCTGCAGCTTCGGGAGATTGTGCGGAGCAAGATCGAGGAGGGCGTATATCTTCCGGGAACCGCAATTCCGTCAGAGAACAAACTGGCTGAAACTTTCGGCATCAACCGCCTTACGGTGCGCAATGCCGTAGACGCCCTGGTAAACGAAGGAATCCTTCGCAGAGTACAGGGAAAGGGCGTATTCGTTGTTGGGAATAAATACGAGACCGTACTGGAAGAACAGGGCGGCTTCATCAGCACCTTGTCTGCGAATCATAAGCGTACCTCTATCAAAGAACTGGCAAAAACGCTCCGGCCTGCAGGCAATAAATTCGCGAATCATTTTAACATCGGACTGGACGACCTCATTTTCTACATCCGACATTTTGTAACCCTGGATAATGAATCGGTATCCCTGGAAGAGATTTTCGTACCAAAGGAAATCCTGCCCCAATTGGAAATCGTCGACTCCTCCGTTTTTACCCTGAAAGATATTTTTGCTTTCTATGGGATTGAGTTATGCAGCATGAGCCAGTCAATGGAAATTGTCGGAGGAATCTCCAAAATAAGAAAGACTTTGGACGTACCCGACGGTGTTGCCTTGATCATGCTGTCCTGCAATTACCGCGATAATGGCGGGCGCCTGATCGCATTCAGCCGCTCTTTTATCAGAAGCGACAAAAGCTCTTTCAGCATCAAATTACATAAATAACCGCAGCAGCGTTTTTAGGACGTTTCTGTTTCCGAAATCGATTTTTCTATCGAGGAAACAGAAACGTCTTTCTTTTTTCTCAAATGTATATTTTATTATATGGAACCTATCCATCATTTTGAATATATATCTTTTTATTCTATTTTTCATTGTCTTTTAGAATATAACTTTCTCATAAAATAATTATTTTTGTATTCTATTTTTTTAACTTATTTATATTTTTCTGTTTCCTCTATTGTGAATTCCCTCTGTTTTTGCTATAATATCCATATCAAAAACGTTCCATCGCTGTTATTTTTCAGTTTTACATCAAAATATATATAAATAAATATATTTTAAAACAATCATAGCGAAATAAAAAAGGAAAGAAGGATGTTGATATGGAACTTTTAAATGGAATCCTGTCCAGGCAGTCTGTACGGGAATATGACAAGAGCAGATCAATAGAACCAGAAAAAATCCAGGATATTGTACGGGCCGGAATGAATGCCCCGAGCGCGCTTGGACAACATGCATGGCGTTTTATGACAATGACCGACCATGCTGTATTATCTCAGATCGCCGCATTGAAAGACTGGTGGAAGATGCTGGAGGAGGCTTCTCTAGGAATCGGCGTGATGATCGATCCTGCCGCCGCTGACGGGCTGGACGAAGAATTTCTGGTGATCAGCGCCGCTGCCGCCGCAGAAAATATGCTGCTGGCCGCACATAGCCTGGGAATCGGCGGTGTATATCTGGGCACAAGCAAAAAGGAAACTTACTACACAAAATTAAGTTCCGCTCTTCAGATTCCGGACTCTCTTCGCATGATCGGTATTCTGTCTATGGGATATCCTAAGGAAACTTTGACGGGTCCGACAGATCGTTTTGAAGACGGCAAATGGATTCAGGAACACTTTTAAAACTACGTCAGAAAAGGGAAGGACATTCAAAAATCATGAATTACTATTTAGGCGCCGATATCGGCACAACCGCAATTAAAGTCGCGCTTTTTGACAACTGCGGAAATAAAATACTGCATCACGCGCAGGAATATGACCTGTTAAAGCCCTCCGCCCAGCGTGTAGAGCAAATTCCACATGTATATTGGGACACCTTTAAGGCCTGCGTCAAAACTGTCATGTCAGAATCCGGAGTGGACAAAGAATGCGTCAAAGCATTTGCCATGGATTCTTCCGCGGAAACCATTGTCTTTTTAGATGAACAGATGCAGCCGCTGGATAACTTCTATGTATGGATGGATAATCGGGCAGAAGAAGAAGCCGTAGAGATCAACAACTATTTTTCGGCAAAGGAAATTGTAACGGCAACCGGGCAGACCCCCATTGACCCTGTCTATCCGGCTACGAAAATACTGTGGTTTCGCAAAAACAAACCTGAACTTTTTAAAAAAATCCGCATGATGTTCATGTGCGACGATTATATCTTATGGCATATGAGCGGTAAAAAGGCAAGCCACGGTTCCAGTTGGTGCACCTCTTATCTGTGGAATATCACCTCAAAGGACTGGTGGCCTGAAATGCTGGATTATCTACAGATCAGTCCCGATCAACTTCCGCAGATTTATGAGTGCGGAACTTTCGTAGCAAACATCCTGCCCGATATCGCGGACGAGCTTGGCCTTCCCCACGGCCTGCGTCTGATCATGGGAGGGCAGGATCAAAGCAGCGGCGCCATCGGTGTCGGAAATGTCACTCCCGGCATCTTCTCGGAATCCACTGGAGGCGCACTGATGGTATGCACAACAACAGATAAACCTGTATTTGATGAAAATGGATGTGTTCCATGTAATTACAGCGACATGGAAGATGTGTATATGATCCAGGCAGGGGCAAAGGGCGGCATCCTGATGCGGTGGCTGCGCGACACCCTCTGTAAAGAAGAAATGGCTCTCGAAGAACAGGGCGGCAAAAACGCATATGACCTAATGGACGAACTGGCTTCTGCTACTCCGGCCGGAGCCGAAGGGTTATTTTTAATGCCCTTCTTCGGCGGCGCCGGCAACCCACATCGCGATATCTATGGCAGGGGCGTCTTGTATGGATTAAGCCTTGGCCACACAAAAGGGCATATCATCCGGGCATTTATGGAGGCTCTCGCGTGTAATATCACGAAGATCATAGAGTATACCGAAAAACTCACCGGAGTCAAAGTCACACAGGTTCGCTCTCTGGGCGGCGGCTCACTCAGCCCGTTGTGGTGCCAGATCAAAGCAGATGTCTTGAACCGGCAGGTAGTAACAATGAAAAATACCCAGGACGCCGCATGCCTTGGCGCCGCGATCATAGCAGGATACGGCGCCGGAGAATGGCCCTCTATTCAAGAAGCCGCCTCGAAATTTGCCAGGATTGACAAAGTGTACGATCCCAATCCTGACCATCGCGACGTCTATGACCAGCTATTGAAAAAGTATGACTTATTTATTGAAGCAACACATGGCTATACAGAAGAGTTTTCAAAAATCACTGCAGAATGAAGGAGACTACTTATGAAAAAAGAATTGATCACGATGTTGACCTGGCATGACGTTACCGTAAAAAACGCAAAAGAAATCTTTCTGGGCGCAAAAGACGCCCCTGCCAAACATTGGGGGTTCAAAATTGAAGGAACCACGCCGGAAAGTATGAAGGACCTGGCGGCCTGCATGAAAGAAAACGGAAAAGTTGTTTATATTGAAGTCCTTGCCATTGACGAAGCCGGATGTCTGCAGGCAGCAAAGCAATGTGCCGAATGCGGTATAGACCATGTATTAGGGACCGTTTATTATGACAGTGTTGCAGAAGTGCTTTCTGACGCAGGTATCGCCTACTCTCCATTCGTCGGCCTTTCCGAGGATACCCGTCTGCGCGGCACCATTGATTCCATTATCCAAAAGGCACAGGATACAGAAAAAAAGGACATCTACGGCATCAATCTGTCCGCATTCCGCTATGCGGAAGGAGACTCCAAAGAACTCCTGCTGCGTCTGGCGCCGGCCCTGTCGAAGCCATTCAGCATTGCCGGAAGTGTCGATTGCTTTGAAAAACTGGATTTGATCAAGACCTTGCCGAATCTATATGGTTTTACGATCGGCGGAGCCTTTTTTGAAAAGAAATTCGGCGAAACTTTCGCAGAACAAATCACAAAGGTTGTCAATCACCTTGCAGGATAATTCTTGTGTGGTTGTAAATCATAACCCTGACATTTTACTTTTATTGATCCCCTATTTATACAGAAGAAGCTTGCCGACGGCAAGCTTCTTCTGTATACTTTAGAACGATCAGCATCCGGCCCGGATACGGACCCTTAATAGTCCAACCGCCGGTAATAACGGCGGATATCTACCGGATGGCGGTTAATCAATTCCATATGCGCATCGATTCTCTGCGTAACCGCATGTGTGACAAGATGAGAGATACTCCCTCGGAATTCCGGGCTGATCCCTTCCAGATGTTTTGCATAGTCTTTCGTGTCGATTAACGTATAGTTCCCACAGATTTTCGGAAGGAACGCCGCAACTCTTTCTGCCAGAGGGCGCTGCTCATCCTCTCCGAGAAATACCGTAACCGCCGTATTTTTATCTACGATTTCAAGCATACCATGGAAAAATTCCTCAGCCGTAATGCTTTTTGTGCGGATCCAGTGCTGTTCTTCCCAATAACACATGGCGTAAGAATAAGTAGAACCCCACTGCACGCCCGCGCCTACAAAATAATGAATCGGATCCTCACAATGTTTCATTGCAAATTCTTTCCCGAAACCATCCGCCGCTTTTTCTACGTCAGCCAGCGCCTGGGCAAGATGTGCCTCCATTTCTTTATTATACCGGTCATATTCCGGAAACTCTCCATTGCGGTACATCAATCGATTGGCTGTCATGAAGAATTTCAGTTGTTCATTTGCCGGATAGGAAATACAATAGCTGCACATCTTCGCCAGATTTGCTTCGGCTTTATCAATAAATCCAAAGACACGGGCTCCAATCGCGTTCGCTTTTTCCACTGCTTTTACCATCTCCACCGTATTTCCCGTCACACTGGAAATGATCATAACCGATTTATCTGTAAACCTGGGATTCCCCGTCGTAATAAACTGCGCAGCATTGTCCACATAAACAGGAAGTTTTGTTTTTCCCCTCATGTAAACCTCCGCCTGCATGGCGCTTGCATAAGTACCCCCGATACCGATCCAGTAAATCCCGTCAAAGCCGGTGTCATAAATCTCATCTACAATCCTTTCAATCTCTCCGCGTAATGCCAGCGCGCCATTCACGCTTTCGATCTGCTTCTGCTCATCAAATTTAATCACTCTCTTCTCCTCCGTTCCACTCTAAGATATTTCGTCCTGCCTTGTTACGATCCACAGCCTGACCGGCCGCAAATTATAGCCCTGTTCTTTACCATGCGCCCTGGTATCCCAGCGTAACACAGCTATTTTCCGCTCCAAGCCTCATGCTGGCCGGGATGCTTTCTCCCTGCATAATCCCACGCAGAAACCCGGCGATAAAACTATCCCCGGCGCCCATTGTATCCACAACTTCACAGGGAAGGATCCCAAATTCATAAAATTCATTTCCGTCATAACAGATACTTCCTTTATCGCCCAATGTCACAAGCACAAGCTTTGGCCCCTTTTCCTGCATCTTCTTCATAAACTCGCGCAGCATCGGGCTGTCCCCTCTGTCATCCGAAAAGAACGCGTACGTGACAGAACCGATCGCTTTTTCAATAATCGGGTGCTCCGGCTGATCCGAAAAATCAAATGCGATCGGAACGCCTTTCGCCTTGATCTTCGGCAGATCATCTTCTATCATTCCCCAGATTCCGGAAATCACCAGATCATGGCTGCAGAGAAAGTCTATATCTCCCAATGTGAGCTTAAACTCCTTCATTACGCCTTCGATATAGTCTGTAAACACCCGGTCTCCGTTTACAATCTCCACCTTAGTCACCGCCGTGTCCCCATGGATTGTCCTGACATGGCTGATATCCACATTTTTTTCCTGAAGCGCGTCCTTCATAACCTGGCCATACTTATCGTCGCCGACTACGCCGGTATAGGATGCGTCTTCTCCAAGCCGCTTCAGATATACTGCTACATTCACCGGGTTGCCGCCAGGATAAAATTGGCCCAATGATTCATATGCATCCACGCAATTATCTCCAACCGTCGCAAACCTCATCTTACTTCCCTCCTATTCAGGGTCTCTACAGACTCCCGCTTCTTTCGTCTATCAGCGATTCTCCCTGCACCGCCACATTGACCGTTCTGTGTGCAGGGCCGTCAAATTCACAAAAATAAATTTCTTGTGCTCCGCCCATGACCATTTCTCCATCTATCACGGGAAAATGACAATGATTCCCTGTCACCAGCGCTTTCAAATGCCCGGTCGGATTGCCGGCCGTACTGCCATAGTCCCGCAGCATTCTGGCGTGGCTGTACGGATAATCCTCCGGAGCCAGACGCCCCAAAAACAACTCCATGTCGCTTTCCAGACATTCCAACGCTTCATTGACCGTAATTCCGGTTGTCGTGTGCTTCGTAATCACGGTCAGCATGCCGTTTTGAATTCCGCTTTCCGCAAGAATCTCCCGCACCTGCTCCGTAATCACGATCCACTCATTATATTTTTTTGTCAGCAGAGAAATGGATTCCATATACATCATGGTTTCTTCCCTCCCTCCGGCAGCCCTCCAAGGAAGTCCGCAGCATTCTGTCCCCGGATCAATTCCAGCGTACTGTCACGAAATCCGAGCATATCCAACGCCTGTGCCATCCGGATCTGTTCGAATCTGGGATTGTTGCTTCCAAACATCACTTGATGCCGCAAACTCCGGTCTATCCATGTCACCGGAACGTCCTTTGTCAGCATCTGGGTATAAAATTCCCGCGCGCAGTCAAAATACAGCGCGCCCGTATCTGTATAAACATTCGGATACCGCAGCATCAGCATCGCCGTCTCCCTGCACCACGGCCAGCCGAAATGAGCCAGACACATCCGAAGCTTCGGATGCGCCGCAGCCAGCTCTTCAAATACATCCGGCCTGCAATATTTCGTCAGAGAATCCGGCTCCCAGGAGAGCCCGCTGTGAAAGATCACTGGTTTATCATATTTCTCACAAATCTCATACAAAGGTTCGGCAATCTGGTCTGACGGATAAAAATGCTGCCGCCCGGGATGAAGCTTCAAACCACATAAATTCAACTCCGCGAAAGCCTGCTGCAGCCTCTCCGGCGCTTTTGGATCATAAGGATCTACACTTGCAAACCCAATAAACTTATCCGGCGCAAGCGCTACCAGATCCCGGATCTCTTCATTGCTCACAAGCGCCCTGCCGTCCTGCTGCGTCCGGTAATCTTCAGGCAAAAGGCAAAGAAAGTCCAGCCCTGCACATTGCATTTGATGAAAAATATGTTCCAGGGGCGCCGTGCCGTTTTTATGGATATCCAAAGTTTGATGCCGTAATTCTTCCAGCTTTTCATCGCCGTTGATCGGTTCATAAAACGCCGGATGAACATGCATATCTATAAACATTTCTTCCCCTTTCTAAAAGCCTGCGTTTTCCATCATTGCCCGAAGATTATTTACCGCTCTTCTTGCATACATCCGCGGCTCATTGATGTAGCCTGTTACCAGCTCGATCGTAGCCGTTCTCTGATAATTGATGTCTTTCAGTTCCATCAAAAGTTCCTGCAGCGGAATCTGTCCCTCGCCGGGCATCACATGAGAATCCGAATCGGAAACGCCGTCAATGATGTGCATGTGATACATTTTGTCGCCAATCTTATCAAAATAATCCATAATACTCTCCCCCTGTGTAAACGGAGGTATAATATCACACATCCCAACAAGGCAAGGGGAATCCACGCGCCGGAACAATTCCCGAAGATCATTCGCATTCTTGATCACATTAGACTCATAGACCGTCAAAGTTTCCATTACGATCTTATGCCCGATCTTTTCCGCATGATCCGTCAATTCACGGACCGTCTTTTCAAGGCGTGTCCAGATCTCCTCATAGGTCGCTGCATAACCGGCATGCGCCGCACTGATCAAAGTGAAATCCGCACCCATTTCCTTTGCCATGTCCATAGAAACCTTTAAATATTCCACCGCCTCCTGGCGCATCGCCTCTGTACCGATCATATAATTGTACGGATATCCATTGTGCTCCGGCGTATATCCACGCACCGGCATCTCGTATTTATCGATCAGCCGACGTACTTCATTGATATCTCCAGCTTTCAGATCGTAAGCATAAGCATGCGGACGTCCGCCCCACAGCTCTACATAATCATACCCAAATCTTTTTGCATCAATAAAGCAATGCTCCAGCGGATTGCGCTGGTAGCCACTTGTAAACATCCCTATTTTCATCTTCATCTCTCCTTTCAATCTGTAACCGATCTGCCCGGCAAATAGATCGCCTGCCTGCCCCGTCCCACTATTGTACCCAGGGTTCAAAAACCGCTACCACAGAAGCGGCAGTCTCTGCCCCTTTTTTGAGACACTCTTCAATGGGCAGTTGATTTAAAATCCCATACAAAACACCTGCGATAAAGCTGTCTCCTGCTCCGACGGTGTTTGTTACCTCCGTCTCTACGATCCCGCAGGAATAAAACCGGAGGCCGTCCCACGCAAGGCTGCCTTCCTCACCGAATGTCGCAACCGCAAGCTTCATGCCGCGCTCCACCTTATCCTTCAAAAACGTTTCAATCTTTTCATCCCTTCCCCCATGGTACGAAAAAAATCCATAGGTCACGAAGGGCAATGTCTCTTCTACCAGAGGATGATCCAATCTGTCTGCATAATCAAACGCAATGGGGGTTCCCTTTGCCGCAATCGCCGGAAGCGCCTTTTCCGCTTTCCCCCAAAGAGCGGTATGTACCAGGTCATGGGACGCCGCGAAAGCAATGTCCTCCTCATCAAATACCATGTTCTCTAATACGCCCTCTACATACTCCCCATGCACACGGTCCTTTCCATCCACATCCATATAAGTCACCGCTGTCATGCCGTTTCCAATTTTCAAATGACTGATATCCAGGCCTTCCTTTTTAAGAGTTTCCACCATCCATGTCCCATTCCCGTCATTCCCCGTTGTGCTGATAATAGAGACTGGGATTCCCAGCTTTTGCAGATTGACGCCTGTATCAACTACATTGCCTGTCGGATATTTCTTTCCGATACGCTCATACACATCAATACAGTTGTCACCAATCTCTGCCACTTTCATGACCGCTCCTCCTTTCTTTTCTCTTTCTTCTGAATCTTTAACCCTGTCCATAGTATCCCCGCGGTGCATCCTCCGCCTCAATCTGCTCTTTGGATAATGTCGGGATCTCCCTTCCTGCTGCCAGGGCCAGCAGATACACATGACAGGTTTCTTCCAGATACACCGCCGCGCTTAGAGCCTGTTCTATACTTTTTCCATACGCCATGATCCCATGCTGTTTCAAGATAACCGCCAGCGCTTTTCCGGCATATTCCACCGTGGAAACTCCCATCCCGATATCGCTGCTGATCGTAAATGGAGCCACTGCCACTTCTGCATGCAGCTCATCTACCATTGTCGTAGAAATTACAGGCAGCTTGTCCGCCACAAGACTGACAGCTACCGCCTGCGGCTGATGCGTATGGAGCACCACATTTACCTCAGGCATATGTTCAAAAATATACAGGACCGCTTTCCAGTCACTGGTAGGACGGCGTATGCCCTCTATCGTATTCCCCTCTTTATCAATCAGTACGATATCCTCTGGCAGCATGGTATCATAGGGCATGGCAGACGGCGTCACTAAAAAGGCGTCCCCTTCCATCCGCATGCTGACATTTCCGCCCGAAAGCGTAACAAGTCCATGGCGCTCCATTGCCCGCGCACAGTCAATTAATTCTTGCCGTTCTTTTTCATACCGCATTGCCGTCACGCTCCTTTTCATATGTTCTTCCCAGATCCAGCAGCCGTTGGTATGCCCCCACCGGATCTTTTGCCCCAAATACCGCACGGCCCAGCACCACGCCGCCTGCGCCAGCGTTGATCACACTTTTCAGATTGGTTTCATTCACGCCGCCATCCACCCAGACTTTTGCAGGATCCGACAGCATAGAACGGACCTGTGCTACTTTTTTGAGCACGCCGCTGCGAAATGGCAGCCCGTCCACATCCGCTTCACAAGATACCAGGATCACCTGGTCTAGTTGGTCCACATAAGGCTCCAAAAATACTGCCGGCGTCTTAATATTCAATGCCAGACCCGCTTTCTTTCCCCGGTTATGGACACTGCTCAAAAACAAACTGGGGTAATCCAGCGCCTCCACATGGGCGCAGATCAATTCCACACCCGCATCGGCCAGATCGTCCACATATGCCATAGGGTTTTGCACCTCCAAATGCACATCCAGAGGGACATCGGTACATGCGGCGATCCCGCGGACCACATCCATCCCAAAGCTGATGCCTCTCACAAAATTGCCGTCATCAATATCCAGATGCAGATGTTCAAATCCGTCCAGCCTTTTCAGAACCTGACGGAGATCCAAAAGATCCGCTGAGTAAACCGAAGGACTAATTGTAAACATAAGCCAACTCCTTATATCTGCTCTGCCAGCAGATCTACTGCCCGCAGCGCTGCTTCATAACGTTTATATTTTTCTGCGTAAACCGCCTGATATTCCGTCCGCGGCATATAAATCTTTCCTATATGGACCATGTGCTTCACCGCATCCTCCAGATCCGCAAAAATGCCGCAGGCAACCCCGGCTCCCATGGCCGCCCCCTTTGCTCCCGGCTCACTGCCCTCCAAAGTCTCAATCGGAATCTGAAGAGCATCACACATCATCTGAGACCATACCTCACTGTTCGATACCCCTCCGGACAACCTTGCCTTTGTGTAAGATTCCACCGGACGTTTCAGGTTATATACATGATGCATGCTGGAAAATACAACTCCCTCATACACGGCACGGAGCATGCTGTCCCTGTCGTCGCTTCCGGTAAGATTCAGAAACGCCCCATGCGCATCCGCATGCGTTGCACTCCCAAACAGATAGGGAACAAAAATAACCTTGCTGTCCTCGGGACGGACCGCCTCTACCGCCTGATTACACTCCTCGTAAATCTCATGTATGGGAGCATCCGGCCGGTCCGGCCGGATAAGGCTACGTATAAACCAGTTAAAATTACTTGCCGACGTAGGCGTCGAATCTTCCATGATATAGTACTCATTTAGATAGCTCAATGTAACCGTATTCTGTTTCTGGTCAATATCCTTTGGCGCAGTCTTACTTAAATACTCATTGATGGACCATGTTCCGGCGATCAGACATAGTTCATTTTCTGACAAGACCCCGCTGGCCAGCGCATTCGCGTCAATGTCAAAATATCCTGCCGCCACCGGAATCCCTGCTGCCAGACCGGTTTCCTTTGCCGCTGCTTCTGTAATGTATCCGCTTACTTCCGTACTTTCCAAAACAGGAGGCATTTTCTCATAGCAATCCTCAACACCAAGAATCTCAAACAGCCGCATGTCATAGTCCCTGATGTCCAGATTCACAAGGCAGCCTGACGACGCATCCGTGATTTCTCCGGCCACCACACCGGTAAGGCGCAGCCGGATAAAATCTTTTATAGAAAGGATCCACCGTGTTTTTTCCAGCACTTCCGGACGGTGATCCCGGAACCACGGGAGCATTGCCGCCGGCTGCGCCGACCAGGTCGTCTGGAGTGTATAAGGGAAAATCCTGCGCTCTGTACCGTCCTCCCGAAACCTTTGACAGTAATCACCTGCTCTGTCATCTGTTGAAACAATCGCCGGATACACCGCACAGAATCCCTCATCCACAAGCACCATTCCGTTTCCATAGCCAGTCAGCCCCACCGCCGCCACATTGCCTCCCGAAACTTCCGCTCTTTTCAAAGCTTCACGTATGACTTCTACATTCGCCGTCCAGACCTGTTCTGCATCTCTTTCCGTAAATCCAGGCTGCGGAAAATCCATCGGAACCTGCATACTTGCTACAGCAAGCTCATTGCCATCCAAATCGAAAACCGCACACTTTATATCGCTGCCTCCATTATCAAGGCCGATCAAATATTGCCCCATCCGTCTCTCACTCCTTTCACTAAACCGTTGCCGCTCACCGAAATGCCAGGCCTCCGTTTTGATGCGCTGTCTTTTTCAGACGCGTCCGGATCAGCCAAACTCTTCCTTCAGCATTTTATTGATGATCTCTGCCACCGCATCATGGTTATTGTCATTCTTTGTAATATAGTCCGCATTTTCCTTTACAGGATCCAGAGAATTTGCTACTGCGATCCCTACGGCGGCATGCCGCAGCATGTCGATATCATTATAATAGTTACCTGCCGCAATAATATCCTTTGAGGAAATCCCCAGACGTTTTGCCAGGATTTCGATCCCTTTCCATTTCGAGACCCCCGCCGCCATAATGTCGATACACTCCGGCTCCGAATTTACATAATACAGTTCCGGAAGGTTCTGATCTATGTATTCTGCTACAGGTTTCCAGTCTCTCGTCGCCATAAAGCCCTCCAGCCCTTCCTTCCAGGAAGTCGCGTCCAGGGAATCAAACACCTCAGGCATCACGCCCACCTCTTTTGCGTATTCCATGGTCCGGTCTGTCATACAAGTCACCTGCCAGGTCATACCACTGCAGATCTGTAACTGCAGCTTCTCATTCAGGCAATGCTCGATCAGTTTTCTGCATGCCTCGGGCTCTATCAGATCATTATAGAGGACCTCTTTATCCCGGCAGCGCAGAATTTTTCCTCCATTATTCAGAATATGATAATCCACGCACCACTGGTCTCCGCCCATAGTCAGCATATCCACATCCCTGCGCCCTGACACGAAAACAATCACATGCCCAAGCTTTCTCGCCTTTTCGATCGCCTCCCTGCTTCGTTTCCCCATACTGTAATCATCACAAACGGCCGTGCCGTCCAGATCCATCGCCAATAGTTTTCGACCCATCTCTCTCCCTTTCTGTCCGATATTATAAACTGCTGCGGTATTGACGGACCACCTCCATAAATTCCTTCACGCGGTTCACATCTACACGGTTTTCGAATATACCGCCCACTTTAAATGTGGTTCCTACTACCGCGGCATCTGCCGTCGCCAGCTTGCGCTCGATCGTATTCACCCTGCAGCCGGTATTGCACAGCACAACAATCTCAGGATTCGCCTCTTTCACGCTGGCGATCAGAGCGTCGTCCACATCCTGTCCCGCCGCATTTGCAGAAATACACAGGCCGTCCGGCGCTGCTTTCGCAATCGTAGATTTTGCAATATCCGCAAGCGGCCTTGTATCCAGATTCCGGTCTGATTCAGGATTGATAAAGTAAAACATTTTTAAGTGATCCAGATGCAGCGCGGCTTTCCTGCGGAGCAAACGGCTAAAATCATTATTATAGAGACCGCCGTCACCAACGTAAACTCCACAGAAAGTCCCTCTGACAAACTGCGCTTTTACCGCCGCCGCCAGTTCCAGGCATGCCTGTCCGTCACTGATGGCATCTACACCATAAGGAACCTTGATCTCCGAACGAAGACATCCGATCACATAGGCCATCGCCGCAGGAGTTACCATATCCATTTTCCTTTGATACGGCAAACTGAATTCATTGCTAAAAATAATCCCGTCCACACCGCCATCCTGAAGTGCGTGCAGATCTGCCCTTGCATGCTCGACCACGACGTCCATGTCGTCTCCATGGCGGAATAACGGGTCCCCCGGAAGTGCATCCAGATGCAGCATCGCGATAATCGGCTTCTTCACTCCAAACATTTTTTCAGTCCACAACATTGCTTTATCTCCTTTTCTTTGCCCTATATAACTTTTATATTTTTAAGACATTTTTATATTGATAATTATACCACTTAGCTATTTAATGTCAATACCATTATCTTTAAAAATTATTATATAGATTTTATTTCATATTTTTGAACATTTTTCCCAATTATTTCCTCATTTTTCAATTTTTATTATCCTGTTTTAAATTCAAATATAGATAACTTTATATTTTTTCAACATTTTTCTTGCTTATATGCAAAACTCATGTTATTCTATTTTTATCTATTTTATATACATTTTACGTTTTTTTAGTACTATTTTTGTTGTTTTGTATATATGATTGTTGATTCAACCCTATATATAGCAGCACAATCCATGGATGAACGGAATGTATTCTATATTACAGCAAGCAAGGAGGTGAAAACCGTGAGAGATTATCAAAACTATTTTACCGAAAACTCTGTGCAGATCCCAAAAACCGAATATTCTACGCTGGGTGTCCAGACAAACTTAAGATAAGGAGAAATCATTATGGAATCAGTTTATGTTGGATGGCTGTCTATCCTACCTCCAGTCATCGCCATTGTGTTAGCTTTAATTACTAAGGAAGTTCTTTTTTCACTGATTGCCGGTGTTTTATCCGGCGCCATCATCTACAGCGCTGCGGCAGGATTGAATCCCCTGTTCGGACCGATTCAGACTACCTTTGATATGATGATCCAAAAAGCGGACATGAATATCATGATTTTTTGTTTTCTGCTGGGCGCCCTCGTGTTCCTGGTCAACTCCTCCGGCGGCGCCGAGGCCTACGGACGCTGGACCTCCAGGCTGATCCGTTCCAAGCGTATGTCGCTGCTTTTCACCAGTTTATTGGGATGTCTGATCTTTTTAGACGATTACTTCAACTGTCTGACTGTAGGTACGGTTATGAAGCCCGTCACAGACCGCCACAAGGTAAGCCGCGCGAAATTAGCGTTTATCATTGATGCGACTGCAGCGCCGATCTGCATTATTGCACCGATCTCAAGCTGGGCCGCCGCAGTCGGAAGCTATCTAAAAGCTACCGGCGCATTTCAATCCGAATTTTCAGCATTTATATCTGCTATTCCATATAATTTTTATGCCGTGCTCAGCTTACTCATGGTCGTTCTTATTTCCGTCTTCGCCCTGGATTTCGGTCCTATGAAAAAATGTGAAGATCTCGCCGCCCAGGGAATTTTGGGCGCGGTCGAAGAACCGGAAATTGCAAATAAGGAACAGGATGATAACACAAAAGGAACGGTTGCGGATATGCTGTTTCCCATCCTGGCGTTGATTTTTGTCTCCATCATCGGTATGCTTTACAACGGCGGATACTGGAGCGGCGATCCAAAGCTTCATAACCTGACGGCTGCTTTGGGTAATTGTGTCGCTGCCCAGGCTCTGGTGTGGGGCGGCTTTATCGGCATCATCGTATGTCTGCTAATGTATGTTCCGCGAAAGATCATGACATTTTCCGGATTTATGGAAAATATGGTAAAGGGAATGCAGCAGATGATGACCTCCGGCTGTATCCTGCTTCTTGCCTGGACCATCGGCGGAATCTGCCGGGATCTTCTCAGCACCCAGGATTTTGTAAAAAGGCTGGTAGAAACCACGGGAATCCCCGGTTTTCTACTTCCGGCCCTTATTTTCCTGACTGCTGCGTTCTTAAGCTTTGCTACCGGAACCTCCTGGGGAACCTTTGGCATATTGATCCCTATCATCATCCCGGTTGCAGAAGCAATCTGTCCGGAACTTTTACTTTCTTCTCTGGCCGCAACACTGGCTGGGAGCGTTTTCGGAGACCATTGTTCTCCGATCTCTGATACGACCATCCTGTCCAGCGCGGGTGCGGGAGTGGATCATCTGGTCCATGTCTCTACCCAGATGATCTATGCCCTGACTGTCGCCGGATGCAGCCTGGCGGGCTACCTGCTGCTCGGGATCAGCGGCGGCAGCCTGATCCTTTCTCTGGGCGGCGCGATCCTTTTGATGATCATAGCCACGCTCTTTCTGCATCATCGCGCATCGGCAGATGACAAAACGCAGACCTCCGCGGAAAGCTGACTGCCATGTCCGGCTTTCCACGAAGAATAACAGCCGCAGGAGTTTTATCAATCTCCTGCGGCTGCTGTCTTATTGATACACGATTTTATTCATTCCAGTCTTTTATGGCGATCACCCGTGCAGGCGATGCGTCCATACGCTGCATCGGCAGTCCAAGTACAAACACTGTTGTGCGTTTCCCGTCAATTTCACCGAGATTGGTCAGAGATTCCACGATCGCAACCTCATTCTCAAAGCATTTTACATGAACAGGTTCCCCGTACAATTCATGCATCCTGCCCTCCTCATCATAACCGTCTGTTAATTCCACCCCCGATGCATCTGTTCCGATCAGCTTCGGGTGATAGGAAAGCAGCCAGTCCAATGCCTCCATAGATAAGGGAGGATAGGGCTGCCAGTTCTCCTGACGGAAATACTGGTCATATCCCGTATACAGGAACACAATATCGCCGTCCTCAATCGTCCCTTCCGCTTTTTTCACATCATCCAACGTAATCTCCTCGCCTGGCGCCTTTCCAAGACAATGGATGACCGTGCATTCTCCAACCAGCCTGTCCGTCGGATATGTCATGCAGTCGCGCCCGCCAAACATATGGTGGTAAGGCACCTCTACATGGGTCCCTGCATGGGCCGCCAACACAGCCGTACTTTCAATATACCAGTTCTCCGGTGTTTTCACAGGCTGGCGCATGCGGCTGTCGGGAGTACAGTTTGCGTCATATGGAAAATTCTCCTTGCGGCGGTACAACGTATGACTCAATTCCACAATTTGTTCTTTTTTAAATTTCATGTCCATCCTCCATCATTTTCCTGTTCCGTCAGGAAATGCTCCCTTACAGGTCTTTGATCGCAATAATACGGGCCGGAGAAGCATCCATCCCCTGCATCGGCAGAGAAAGCACAAACACGGTCGTCCGAATCCCTTCGATCGCGCCCAGATTTGTCAGTGATTCTACGATCGCCACTCCATTCTGAAAGCATTTTACATGGATCGGTTCGCCAAAAAGCTCGTGCATCCGTCCTTCTTCATCGTATCCATCCGTCAATTCAACACCGGACGCATCCGTGCCGATGATCTTTGGATGATAAGTAAGCAGCCAGTCCAGAGCTTCCTGAGACAACGGAGGATAGGGCTGCCAATTTTCCTTACGGAAATACTGGTCATAACCTGTATAGAGAAATACGATATCGCCATCCTCGATCGTCCCCTCTACCTTTTTTACATCCTCCAAAGTAATCTCTTCTCCCGGTTTCTTTCCAAGACAGGGGATCACTGTACACTCACCGATCAAATTTTCTACAGGGAACGCGGCGCAGTCCGCTCCGTCTACCAGATGATGATAGGGCACTTCCACGTGTGTCCCCGCATGAGCCGCAAGTGTAGCCGTACACTCAATATACCAGTTTTTCGGCCATAAACGACTCTCTTCTCCCAACTGCGCTTCGTATGGAAAATTCTCCGCGCCGTCCAGCAGCGGATGGTAGAGTTCCACGATCTGTTCTTTTTTTATTTTCAAAACGGATTCTCCTCTCTTTCATATATAGCTTCTTTATCTATAGGTTGACTTAAGTACGTACTTTCTATGTTTGACATTGTACCATACAAGATAAATGAATGATATGGTAAAATTGTACGAATTATTTGTAACTTATTTATTAAAATTGCCGATTGTATTCTTTCTTCTTTCTTTTTATAATAGGACTCAAACATAACGGAGGTGAAGAACGACCATGTCAAAATATATTCTGACAATTGACCAAAGCACGACCGGAACCAAATCTGTGCTGTTTGACAGGGACGGTGGGATTGTTGCGGACGAAAGCCTGACGCACAGGCAATATTATCCGGCTCCCGGATGGGTAGAGCAGGATGCCGAAGAAATTTTTGACCAGACCACACAAGTAATCCAGAATGTGTTAAAAAACAGCGGTGTTTCTCCAGAAGATGTTCTTGCCCTGGCAATCACCGTGCAGACCGGAGCATTTGTAGTATGGGACAAAAATACCGGAAAGCCTGTGCATCATATTATTGGATGGCAGTGCAACCGGGGAGAAGAAATCTGCGCCCGCTTATCCGACAAAGAAAAAGAAATCATTCTAAGGAAAAGCGGAACCAATGCATCTCCATTTCTCCCGGCCGCAAAGCTTTGCTGGATGCTGGAGCATATAGACGGCCTGGCCGAAGCCGCCGGGAATGGCAGCATTCTATTCGGCACGATCGAATCCTGGCTGATCTGGAAACTGACCGGCGGAAAAACACATGCCTCTGATTATTGCAATGCCAGCATCACACAGCTATTTGACCAGGAAAGCACACAATGGGATGACGAACTGCTGCAGATCTTTCATATCCCCCGTATCATACTGCCGGAGCTCTATGACGCGGATGCAGAGTTTGGCACGGTTGACGTACCCGGACTGCCTCCCCTGCCGATCACCGGCGTGATCGGAGACAGCGCCGCCGCCTTGTTCGGGCAATGTGGATTTCACCCCGGAGATGTAAAAATCACTTATGGGACCGGTTCTTCCATCTTGATGAATTTAGGAAATGTGCCGCAGCCTCCGGCAGAAGGAATGACAACCTCCATCGGCTGGCGATGGCATCATGGAGAAACGATCTATGTATGGGAAGGGACTGCCGTATGCACCGGCGCCGTCGTCTCCTGGCTGGTATCCGACATGGAGATGCTTTCGAACGCCTCGCAGTCCGAGGAGATTGCCGGACAGGTCGCCGACGCACAGGGAGTCTATCTTGTACCTGCCTTTACAGGCCTTGGCACGCCTTACCGCGACAGCGCCGCACGGGCATGTATCACAGGCATGTCTGCCGGAACCAAAAAAGCCCATGTTGTCCGGGCCGCTTTGGACAGTATTGCTTATCAGATCCGGGATATGGTAGAATCCATGCAGCGTGAAACAAAAGAGGCTGTCCCTTATCTGCTTGTTGATGGCGGCGTAACCAAAAACGCCCTGCTGATGCAGTTCCAGTCAGATATCCTGGGAATCCCCGTGCTCCGCAGCCAGGCAAAGGAAAGCAGCGCTCTTGGCGTCTTCTACATGGCCGGCCTTTCTGTCGGTTTGTTTGACAATGCAGAACAATTACGCACACTAGGAGAAAAAAAGCAGCAATATGAGCCCCGCATGGATCCAGAGACACGGGAAAAATTGTATCAAGGATGGAAAAAAGCAATCCGGCAGTCCCGGATGGGCTAAACGAAAAAGGAGTTTGTACATGGAAGTGACAGCATTAAAGAAAAAAACATTTGAAATACGCAGACAGGCCCTGAAAATGGTATATCAGGCACAAACGGGACATATTGGAGGAACGCTTTCCTCCATTGATTATCTCACTGTCTTATACTATGAAAAAATGCGTTTTGACCACAACAATCCAGACTGGCCCGGCCGGGATCGTTTTATCCTCAGCAAAGGGCACAGTGTGGAGGGATATCTTTCGATCCTGGCCGACCTGGGATTCTTTCCAAAAGAAGAACTCGCTACTTTCTGCCAATTCAAAACCAGGCTGATCGGGCATCCTGACCGCCGCGTACCCGGCGTAGAAATGAACACCGGTTCTCTGGGGCACGGCCTGTCCGCAGCCTGCGGCATGGCCCTGGCATCCAAACGTGACAACGCTCCCTGCCGCATCTATACGCTTCTAGGCGACGGGGAACTGGGAGAGGGATCTGTCTGGGAGGCTGCAATGTTCGCAGGCAACTATCAACTGGATAACCTATATGCCGCGGTGGACCGGAACCATCTGCAGATCAGCGGAAAAACCGAAGAAGTCATGCAGCTGGAACCTCTGCGGCAGAAGTTCGAATCCTTCGGCTTTGCCACGGAGGTGATTGACGGAAACAATATCGCCGAGATCCTTGCTGTTTTAGAAAAACTGGAGCATATTTCCGGAAAGCCAAAGATGATCCT
Source organism: uncultured Lachnospiraceae bacterium (assembly GCA_910589385.1). GTDB lineage: Bacteria > Bacillota > Clostridia > Lachnospirales > Lachnospiraceae > Schaedlerella. The sequence goes on along the minus strand of CAJUTU010000011.1, from coordinate 45,222 downwards.
GTTAGATACCATAAAGGGGAAAGGCGTTTCCTTTATGGAAAATAAGGCGTACTGGCATCATGGCTTGATCGATCAGGACCAATATGAACAGGCGCTTGCAGATTTGGCAGAAAGAGAGGGAACCCTATGAAAATACCCTGCAGAAAAGCATTTACGGAAGAACTACTGGAACTTGCCATGAAAAACAAAAATATCATGGCTGTTACCCCTGACGCCAGAGGGTCTGTCACCTTGAATGATTTCGCCGCGAAGCTCCCCGATCAATTCGTTGAGGCCGGGATTGCGGAACAAAATGCAGTCGGAGTCAGCGGAGGACTTGCCGCATGTGGAAAAACAGTTTTCGTCTGCTCACCGTCTCCTTTTTTAAGCGGCCGCAGCTATGAACAGGTAAAAATTGACGTCATCTATAATAACCGCAATGTAAAGCTGATCGGCGTCAGCGGAGGTGTGAGTTATGGCGCGCTGGGATTCTCACATCATTCCCCCCAGGATATCGCTGCACTGCGCACGTTTCCGGATCTGACCCTTCTGGTTCCCTGCGACGGCATACAGACCAAAGCCCTGACCCGTTATATGGCAGAAACAAAAGGGCCCATGTATATGCGTATGGGCAGAAACGCCGTCCCGCAGATTTATTCCGAAGAAGAAACCTTCACCGTCGGAAAGGCCAAATGCATCCGCGAAGGGAAAGATGTGACCCTGCTTGCCATGGGAGAAATGGTCTGGCCCTGTAAAGAAGCTGCTTCTCTTCTCGCCCGGGAAGGCATCCAGGCCCGTGTTTTAGATATGTTTTCCATCAAGCCCTTTGACCAGGAGGCTGTCATAAAGGCAGCAGAAGAAACGCATCGACTTGTAACCGTGGAGGAACACAGTGTACTTGGAGGACTCGGCTCCGCCGTATGTGAAGTCACTTCACAATATTGTCCTGTCCCTGTCAAGATCATCGGCCTGCCAGACGGCCATGTCATTGCCGGAGAATCCCCCGAGGTATTCCAGTATTACGGCTGGACGCCAGAAGGGATTGCCGACAAAGTAAAAAAATGGATTTAAAGGAGCAGCCATCTCTTATATGGAAAAATAAAATGTGCGGCCAAATCAAATGATAATTGAGCCTCGCACATTTTGTTTTTCCATTATTCAGATACTACTGCCTGCCGATCAAAAACGACCCACATCTCCCTCTGGCTCAGGCTTCCATTTTCTTTTTAAACATAATATAATAATAATTCAGCTCAAGCTTACTGCATTCTTTCTTATTCACCGGCAGGCATTCCAAAAGCTTTTCTCTTACTACAGCATCTTGAAGTTCTTTGCGTAAGTCATTTCGGATTCCATTTACATCAAGAAAAACTTCAATTGCTTTCATAGCCCGGATCCCATTCATTCAGTCCAATCCCCTGTCTGAATTTCGCCTGTTCCAGCGTAAGGCCCGGCAGATCCTCTGCCAGATACTCCATAAGTTCTTCAATCCCCTCCCGGGTCACATTATTGATCAGAAAGATCCGTTCGCATCCCGCATTCAACAGCCATTGCCTGACCATAGGTACATTGGCATAGGGAGAATCAATCTTTGTGATGATCCCGATGAGCGGACGAAGGATAAAAGAACGGCCGCCGGGTCCGAACAGGCTGAACGGCTCATCTGCCGCCTGAACCATTGCCACCACATCAGCCTCAAAAGAAAAACAGGCAAGCCCCACACTAAAACGCTTGGACTCTGCATATTCGCCCGGTGAATCGATGGTATCCTCATCCGCATTGGTATATTGTGTCTTTACATAATGAAGCTCTTCGCCTCTCAGCGCTTGTGTCAGAGAAGTTTTTCCGGCCTCACTCCTGCCCAACAAAAACATTTTTTTCATTTTTATTATCCTGTTCTATAATCTTAACTTTTATGGACTTCGCAGGTTTGAAAGCCCAATTCTTCTCCAAAAAACCTGACCACCGCTTCCACCGCAGTCTGCACCTGTGACAAGCCTCCGGTAAGGATCAGGGATCCGCAGAATCGATCCATAAATCCAATCTGTACATCCGCGCTTTTAACCGCAAAATCAGCGGCAGGCACAACAGCTTCCCACGGCGTAAAACGAATCAGCCCAATAGACTCTCCGGTATGGTCCTCGCCCTCATGCACACCGATGTGCAGCGCAAGATTCTGGTAGATACAGGCCTGGGAAGGGCTGATCACATGGGCCATGCACACTTCCTTTCCAGGAACCCTCACACGGGTCAAACGAAGCTTTTTTCCTTTCAGACGTTCATAATCATTATGAAACAGCTTTTCCAACAGTTCTTCCTTTGTAATCTGAGCCATATTTTTTACTTCCTATCTCTTCGTAATATCACAGACTACATACCCCATGGTATCCCGGAAATAGTCTACAATCTCCGTCATCGCCGAAAAAACATCTGAGATATCTCCTGTGATGATCAATGTCCCGGTAAAACGGTCTGCAAATCCAAGATAAATATTGCCGCTCTTCACTGCGATGTCGGATGCAATAACCGCAGACTCCGGTGGAGTCATATTCATAATCCCAATCGCCGACGACCGGTAATCCACTTGCGGGTTTAAGCCTAGTTTCTGGTAAATGATCGGAGCCGGTCCGCCCATCACATGTGCAAATGTAATTTCCTTGCCGGCTACAGTCTCCTGCACAATCCTGATCTGTTCTTCATGAGTATTTTCCATTAATTTGTTCCTCGCTTCCAAAACATGATTCTTTTTATGATATCCACTATGTGAAAATTTCTGTTCCTAGAAGATTTCACACTTTCATATTCAAAATATTTAAAACTTCCACCTCCTATACGAAAGTATCTTTTACCTTGTTTTTTATCATACCACAAATTCCGGATTATGCATAGTGCCATATACAGCGCCCGAATTCGTTTCACGCCTCTTTAGCGACATGGATATTTACTCAAGTTCAACAGAAATATTTCCAATCAGTTCCCAGGCAGCATCCCTCTCCTGCCTTTGCTCTGATGTAAGTTCCTCATATTGGCATAGCATCGGATGTTGTCTTGCCGCATCATCACGGACAGGGCCATAACTCCAATTATAGAAGATATAGAACCGAAGCCAGCGCATATGATCCAGCTTATGGTACATTTCTCTCACTGCCTCCAAAGATTTTGCCTTGCAGTATCTGTCATATGCTTCCTTTACTGCAGATGCCGTAAGATCTGTAATCGTTTCATCATCCAGAAGGACCCTGGTTTTCATCAGAAGATGATCTGCTGCGATGTATAAATATCCTCATTTGTCCCAAAATAAGATATTCCCGGGGCTTTCCGGCTGCTGCGCAGGTCAATGCGGCCGGGAACTTTAAAGTATTTATTCAATGTCCAGAAAATGCTCCAGCCATTTTGCTCATCATCCTCACAGATAATAATACGGTCAGCCTGTTCCAGAATGGAACGGTGCTCTGCCCAGTTTTCGCCATGGAAGAGCAAAGAATCTCTTGTCCCTGATTCTTCATCCAGGGAAAACAGTTCACCCAGGCGGTCATGTATTGCAAAGAATTCTCTTGCATCGCCAAAAATATGATATGCCACATGCTGTTCTATGGAAATGATATTGGTTAATATGGCACGCTCCAGGATACTGCACCCATAGTTTCCAAATCCAATGAGCACAATTGTATTTTCATGGCTGCATAATGGTTTGGAACGCCAATATTGCCTGGCACAGCATTCATAGCTGTGAAAAAAGTTAATATTTCCTGAGAGTTTGTCCTGTCCGTTTGTAGTCCTCGCATAAACCTCTACCGGCAATTCATGCAGATTGACCGCACGGCTGTTAATGCCGATGTCATTTTCTTTCATGAAAAAAAACTTGCACTTCGTACCAATATTCCTCTTTTTTGCCATGATCTTATCTGGCGAAGCGCTTAGATATATACAAGGATGATTTGGGATTTCAATTTGACTGATTCTCTTCTCCCCATAGATGATCAGCGCATTGGGATCCCCTTTATAGATATTGGCAGCAAGTGTATTCGATTCCACTCCGCAGTCTGCAAAATAGTACCAGTTTTTATGCCGCTGCAGGCTAAGCATAAGAAAAGGCATCCCCTCACTGGTAATAAATGATACTACCGCCCCAAGCAATGTTACCATAATCCCTGCAGACAAGAGCAGAAATAAACCGATATAAACCAAAACGATGGCTGCAATGAAATACAGATAGATATTCTTTCTCGCTTTCAAACCTCTGTTATCTCCTTTTCGGGACTCCTGCAAATGGCAGCCTGTCTGGACTATCCGTCTTTACCTTACATTATATCATAGAATAAGAAAGTCTCAATTTCAGATTACTGTCGGTTTTATAATCTCCCATAAAAGCTCCATCAGCCTGGAAACGTCAATGGGTTTTGCAAGATGACCGTCCATCCCGGCTTCCATCGCCGCTTTTTTATCCTCATAAAAAGCATTGGCTGTCATGGCAATGATCGGGATACCTGCAATATCTGGATCTTCCAGAACCCGGATCTGCCTTGTCGCTTCATAACCGTCCATGACCGGCATCTGGATATCCATCAAGATCAGATCATATTGTCCAGGCTCTGCTTCTTTCATCCGTTTCACCGCAGCGGCGCCGTCATCTGCAACATCCACAGTAAAGCCGACTTCCTGAAGGATTTCCACAGCAATCTTCTGGTTTAGTTCATTATCCTCCACCAAAAGAATCTTCTTTCCATGAAATGAAAATGTCTCCTGCAAAACTTCTTCCGAATTCCTGTCCGCAAACGGCGACTCCAATATCTCTCTGAGCTCCGATAGGAAGATTGGTTTGGAGCAAAACGCTGTGACGCCCGCTTTTAGTGCCTCATCTTCAATATCCGACCAATCATAGGCAGTCAGAATGATAATAGGTGTGTCCTCCCCGATAAGCCCCCGGATCCGTCTCACCACCTCGACTCCATTCATATCCGGCATGAGCCAGTCTATGATATACACGGCATACTCGTCATCCTGTTCCCCGGCAAGCTTTACCCGGAGCACCGCCTCCTTGCCAGATGTCGTCCAATCCGGGCGCATTCCGATGTCGGCCAGCATCTTAGTCACGCTGGAGCAGGTATTAAAATCGTCATCTGCAACAAGCGCCCGAAGCCCCTGCAGCTCAGGGATCGTTTCCTGCCTTACCGGACCAGAACAGGTCTTAAACTGCAGGGATACCGTAAACGTGGTTCCTTTTCCCACCTCACTGTCCACAGAGACAGTGCCTCCCATCATATCCACAATGTTCTTAGTGATCGCCATGCCAAGCCCGGTTCCCTGTATTCCGCTGACCGTACTTGTTTTCTCGCGCTCAAAGGGTTCAAAAACATGCTTTAGAAATTCCGTGCTCATCCCGATCCCAGTATCTTTTACCTGAAATTCATAAACGGCATAGCCTTCCGGCGCATTTCTCTTCTGTAGGATCCGGACGCTTACTACGCCGCCCGGCTTTGTGAACTTCATAGCGTTGCTCAACAGATTCAGCAAAATCTGATTCAGCCTGAGCCTGTCGCACAAAACATGTTCATTTACCACGTCCACCGTATCAATATAGAAATCCAGCTGCTTTGACATGATATCTGCCTGTACAATGGTCTTTAAGTCATGCAGAATCTCTGGAAGAGAGCACTCTTTTTCCTCAATTTTTACTTTTCCGCTTTCAATACGGCTCATATCCAACACATCATTGATCAAACTCAGCAGATGATTACTGGATGTAGCAATCTTTGTCAGATAGTCCCGTACCTGCTGCTTATTGTCAATGTGCGAGGCAGCAAGAGACGTAAAGCCTATAATGGCGTTCATGGGAGTCCGAATATCATGGGACATATTGTTGAGGAACGTGGTTTTCGCCCGGTTGGCGTGCTGCGCCGCAGCCAGCGCGTCCTGGAGATCCACCCTCTGCGCTTCAAGCTGAGCCTCCATCCTCTTCTCATCATCTATATCTACAAAAAAACCTACAAAGGTGTCCGGAGAACCATCCTCCCTCCTAGACAGCCGGCCGGCTGCATGAAACCATCTCCATCCCGCATTTCTAGTAAAAAGACGGTATTTCACATCATAGGTCTTCTGGCCCGTATAATCCCTTACCGTGTCCCAGTATTCTTTCATCACATACTCTTTATCCTCTTCATGCAGCAAATCCGACCATGAATCCAGTCTGTTTGGAAAATCCGCTTCACTCTCGTATCCCAGCATGTTCCGAAACGTATCGGTCCAGATACAGGAAGTAATCTCCCCATGCTCGTCAAACTCCATACTCCATGGGCCGGAACCTAAAGCCGCCTGAATATTCTCCATCGCGATCCTCTCCCGCTCAATCTGGGCAAGGGCAGCACTAAGCCGATCCTTGTCCGCCATTTCCTGATCCAGAAGGATCCTCGCATTTTTTCTGGACTGATGGATCAGTATCAAAAATACCAAAAACATCACAGCTGCTATGACGACAGTCTGATCCAGAAACCTGTGCAGAGCCTCTGGAGTTTCCACACCTTCTGCCGCCCATATTACCACAATAAGAAGCGCCGCCAGCACGATCCCGCCCCCTACGACAAAAAAAGTATTCTGCTTCTTCTGTTTTTTTGATTGCATCGTTTTCCTCCCTCTGTGGTTTTAATCAGGCTCTCTGCCGGCCTGGTAAAGTCCGTAATCTCAGCTTTCTCTTTCCATATGTCCCGACTCCAGGACACCGCTGATATTTTACCACATCCATATCCTTTTTTCTATTCCCAATTCAAAAATAGTGTATATACTGTTAAACTGTTAATGAAAAGTACTGGTAACGCAATAGATACCACACATTTAGTCAAAAGCTGCTATCATGGATTGAGGAAATAAAAATTTAGAAATAAAGCGGTAAGAAATCCGTTGACAGGAATAGCCGATAGGAGAAGAAAATGCCGCTATGGTATCCATAGTATATACCATTTTATGTACGGAAATATTTTATTTGAATTTCTCTTTCCATTGTAATGATATCATACCAATTTTATAAATACAAAACTGTTTGTATAAGCTAACGTATGCTAAACTATCCTGGCAATGTTTTAGAAAAAAATATCTTTCACTTTTTGTTAAGGAGGCCGTAGTTATTATGGGAAATAACCAGAATGAAAGAGAATATGAAGAAAAAAGATTAAAGCAAACTATATCTTTGGCTGTGGAACAATTAAAACAAGCAAAAGAAGCAGCCGAAAAAAAGAAATCAGAAATTGTTGAAGCCAAAAGGGAAGTACGTAAAAGCACAGCACATGGTATTACAAGTCTATACACTTCGGATGACTTTGAGGCACTTGTCGAGTTAAGCCAATATATCAACCCTGTTACAGATAAAATTGTAGATTATGAAGAAGAAGAACATAAGATATTTTTGCTGAAAAACATGATAAGATCACCGTATTTTGCCCGGATTGATTTTAAATTTGATGATGAGGAAGATTTTGAAAAAATATACATCGGGCGTTCTTCTCTACGGAAAAACAGTTATCAGGAGATGTATGTTTATGATTGGAGGTCGCCAATTGCCAGTATTTTTTATCGCTTTATGAAAGGGGAAGCATTTTATGACGCTCCATGCGGGAGGGTAACAGGAGAACTCAACTTAAAACGACAGTATGAAATAAAAAATGGAACGCTAGAATATTTTTTTGATGCAGATGTACAGATTGTTGATGAATTTTTAAGACAACTATTGTACTAAAAACAATTGTAAATGTTAATGATCGAATACTAGTTGCAGGAAACCCACCGTGGGTAAATAATAGCACATTATCTAGTCTAGATTCTGCCAACATACCTGTTAAAAGGAATTTTAAAGGCCTTAAGGGAATGGATGCAATTACTGGAGCAAGTAATTTTGATATATGCGAATATATCATTCTTCAGCTTATAGCATCTTTTCGTGGAACGAATACTACTATTGCTATGTTGTGTAAAACTTCAGTTGCAAGAAATGTTTTTGTAGAAATGAAACGCACATATACAGAATATGTCTCTTGTGACATTTTAGAATTTGATGCAAAAAAAGTATTTGGAATTAGTGCCAGTGCCTGCCTACTAGTAATAGATTTAAGTACGAACAATTTCTCCGATGACATATGTAATGTATATTCCTTTTATGAGCCACAAAAAATTAGAAGCTCCTTTGGATATGTTGGCGGAAAATTTTACAGCAATTTATCCACAGGCGGAGAAGACTTTTCAGGAAGTTGTTGCTTTGAATGGCGGCAAGGAGTTAAGCATGATTGTTCAAAAGTGATGGAATTGTCTTTGAATGGAATTTCTTTCGTAAACGGCTTGAAAGAATCTGTTGATATAGAAAATAGCTATGTATTTCCTCTTATCAAGAGCAGTATGTTTAAATCACCAATTATATCTGATTCTGATAAATATGTAATTGTTACGCAAAAAAAAGTCAGGGAAGATACTTCTCATATAGCAAGCGATGCTCCGAAAACATGGCATTATTTGGAATCGCATAAAGAATATTTTTTAAAGAGAAAAAGTACAATCTATAAAAACGCACCCGATTTCTCAATGTTTGGGGTTGGAGACTATTCATATGCGCCCTGTCTGCTGAAATTATGTGGTTCCCACAGCAAGGAATTGTTTCAGATGCTCTATCGCCACCCTGTCATGTCTTTTAGAAAATCCATGCCTGCCACCATCTAAAGGAAAGAACGATACAACCCTTGGTTCATCTTTCTTTCCTTTATTCTCTAAATATAGTTCATATGCACGCTTTGAATATTCCATATTCACAATTTTATCCTTCGTACCATGAACAATCAAAACATCTCCTGAAAAATCCCGTATTTCCTGATAGGGATCTATTCCTATTACATCTTTTACATAACATTTTCCCAGCTTCATCGGTCCGCAGTGGATAATGTCAGGTATATGATCCGGATCAAATTTTGCGAACATCATCTTTCCAGCCCTTGCATCGTCAGGGATGCAAAGGGCTGGATAAAACAAAACCAATTTAGATATGCTGCCGTCACTTTTCCCTTTTATGACACACCCGCCACAAAAATCAAAACAGTATGAAACATATCCCATTTCTGCCATAGCTTTCGCATACTGACGGACTGTATCTTGAAAAGCCATAAAACCGTGGCTTACAATAGCGATTGGCAGACAGTCCCCCTCCGGTCTGTACTCTGTTCCCCAAATTGTGAGATTGTCTCTCTGGCATGTAAAAGTTCTCTCGTTAATCTTAACATTCCCCTTGTTAAAAAGACCAGCCATAGTATTCCTCCATAAATTGAGCCAGTGCTACGAACAAAATTTATAATACTTATCACAGGGATAATACTTTGTCTGAAAGTTGTAAGGGAATAAATCGTTTTAGGCAGCTTCTCCTAAACATATCATATATTACTTACTTTTTAGTAAGTATCGAATATGATGGATTTCCTTACAATTGCAAAACAGCGTTGCTCCATCCTCAGTTATACGGAAAAGAAAGTGGAACCGGAAAAGTTAGAGAAAATGCTTGAAGCGGCTCATGTTGCGCCCACAGCCGCAAATCTCCAGCCAATTCACCTTATTGTAATCCAAAGTGAAGAAGGCCTTGCTAAAATTGGCAAGGCGTGCAATATTTACGGTGCGCCTCTGGCAATCATCGTCTGCGCAGACCATGGCAAGGCATGGGTTCGTCCCTTTGACAAAAAACAAACAGGAGACATTGACGCCTCCATTCTAACGGATCATATGATGCTTCAGGCAAGTCCAACGCGTCATGATCAGACGCGTATTCCTGTAAGTCAGTTGTTTTCCTACGAAACACTGTAGATGATTCATTGTGCCAAGTACTCTGTTGTCTTGGCACAATTCTTTTTATTTCAAATAACAATACTCAATACAACATCATTCTTCATTTTTTAGTTTCCTCAATTTCCCCATAGACGCTCTTCTTTGTTTTTAAATGACATTCCATTCTTTTGGAATGATTGGCATTATACCATGACAAAATTTTCATCAAGCCATTTTGCAACGCCGTCCTCATCATTTGAGGAAATAATTGAGGTTGCAATTCTTTTTAAATCTTCATGTGCATTTTGAACGGCATAACTTTCATCTGCCAGTTCAAACATATCAATGTCATTTTTTCCATCGCCAAACACAACTAACTTCTCACATTTCAAAAGTGATTGCAGCTGCTTTATCGCCTTTGCCTTTGAAGCGTTCAAAGGCATAATTTCGAGCCATTGTTCATTTGTATAAATATCCGTCTGATAAACACAATGATAGGAGTCCTTGTATTTTTCGTATAATGGTTCCAGCTTTTGCGGCTCGTCTATACAAGTGATATAGAAAATATTTCCTGTCTTCAAATCATTGATCGATCCCACTGCATTGGTACGAATATCTCCCTTCCTGCTGTCAAGAAACCGATTCGTTCCGTCTGAACAAAATCCGGGAACAAATGAAAACTTCTCTTTACCGTCTATGTACGCATAAACAATAGGATATACTTTATTTGCAAACAAATCATCCAACACAAAATCTACCCGATCATCAAAATAGTTTGCAATCAAAATATCCTCTGTAAGATTATCTATTACAAATGCGCCATTGTATACAATCAAGGGAATTTTAGCGTTTATTCCGCTTGTTACTTTTTTAGCGGTTATCAGCGAACGGGCAGTAGCATAAGAAAAAATCATTCCTCTTTCCGTCAAACTATTTATAACATTATTTGTATATTCAGATGTTTTTTCATTACTTCTCAACAATGTTCCATCTAAATCTGACACATAAAAAGTGCTCATTCTTTTCACCTCACTAACCTGGTTTATATCCATTGAATAAATGCTGTTTTGTCTTCACTGTTGTAACCTGCCTTTCTATAAAAAATCAATGTGCTTTCTTTCTTAGATCCTGTAAGCAGCATTATTTTATAGCAATTTTCTTTCAGGGCAACCTCTTTAGCGAAATTCAGGCATTGCGTTGCCAATCCTCTTTTTCTGCATTTTTCATCAGTTACCATATTTTCAATAAAAGCGTACGGCCGCTGGTTATGCGCCAGGTTGGGAATAATAACGCAGACACAAGAAGATACTATCTCCCCATTTTCTTCAGCAACAATCACATGATGATTTTTATCCTGAAAAATAGTGTCCCAGGTCTGCAAAAGTTCAGGTGTCTTTTCTGGTATAGGATTAAATTCTTTTAAAAATTACGCATATATCTATATCGCTTCTTTGCAATAGCTTTCATTTCTATGGAGAAAAGCAAACGATCTTGTACTTGAATTTATTGAATTATTTTTAAAAAGTCTTCTACCTCTTTATTGAATGTAACATATCTCTTATTTGCAATAAAGTGATCACCCTTCATAATAGATAATTTTGCATTAGGTATTTTTTCTGCAATCTCTTTTGTATGGGATTCCTTAATCATATCACTACTTCCACAAATTACGAGCGTGGGAGCTGTTATTTTTGATAATTCCCTTAGTTCAATATTCGGGTCATTAACCATTAAACCAAGCATTTCCGCATTCTTTTTGGCATCAGGCGATTTCGAAGCAAATCGTTTTGCTATTTTGTATCCTATTTCGATCGGAATTTGTATCGTTCTTTTTATTCCTTTCGGATTCAGATTTCCCCCGTTTAATATCAATACCCTTACCTTATTTGGATATTTTATTGCAAATTTCATTGCTATATTTGCTCCGTCTGAAAATCCCAAAATCACTGCATCTGAAATTCCAAGGCCTTCCATAAAATCGTATAAGTCACGGGAAAACTGCTCAATAGTAAAAGGTTCATTGCCTCTTGGTGATTTACCGTGGCCTCGTGTATCTAAAGCAATCACTCTGTATCTGTCACTGAAATAATCTATTTGGTTCTTGAAATATGAGCTATTCTCTCCGTTCCCGTGCAAAAGGATAAACGGCTCTTTATTTCCCTTTTCTTGATAGTATAAGGCTATATCCATTTATACTCCCTCCTTGTTTATACATACAAAACTTAGGCATAGCTGCAATGCCCCGGCAGCCATTGTTACTTTTGACTTTTGCCGGTCATACCCGGCGAAAAACAGTTATAATCTCTATAATCCCTTCGTTCATTTCAGCAAAAACATCCCCTCCCATTTTGCGCATAAGTTGTCTGCAGATATACAACCCAAGCCCGCTTCCTTCCATTTTTTCAGAATTTCTGCCGCGCCAAAAGCTCTCGAAAATATGCGGTAACTCCGATTTATCAAGGGTACAGCCGCTGTTTCTCACAGAAATCAAAACGCCCTCCTCCTCATAGGAAAACAGCAGATCAATTCTTTTTCCGTCGCCGTATTTCACTGCATTTTCCATTAAGTTCTGCAGCACCTCGACACTCCGGTCAAAATCTCCAAAAAGCAGACAGTTCTGATATTCTCCTATCACAAATTCTGTCTTGACAAACGCTAATTTTTCGCTGTAATACGCAGCAATCTTCTGTACCAGATCTACCAGATAGAACTCCCCTTCTTCTGCTTCAAGACTTAAAAACTCTTCACGTGAGGCAGTGATGATCTGTGAAACATAGTGTTCAATTTCATCCGCCTTATCGTTTATTTTTTCGGCAGTTTCACGCTGCTTTTCCGTATCGGAATACAGACTTTTTGACAACGCCTTTGCGTATAATTTTATAGCGGAAAGGGGCGTTTTGATATCGTGTGAAAGGGATAATAAAATCGTCTTCTTTTCCTTTTGCAGCTCAAGCTCCCGCCGTTTCTGCTGTTCCATACTTTCACGCAGCATATCGATCCCCCACAAAAATTTACCAAAAAATCGATTCTTATTTTCCTTGACAGGAATGGTCAGATTGCCCTTTGAAAGCTCATAAGGAACATCTGTAAGCTGTTCAAACGGACGCAGGATTGCTTCGCGGATATAAAACAAAATAGCGAAAACCACAGCAGACATAACTGCCAATATCCCATTTACCATAAGAACCATTTTCGGATTTCCCATGTCATTTTTCGCATCGTAATCAAAGCGATAGAGTGTTCCATTCATTTCACAGATCACATAATCGCTGTCAGAATTGTAAAAGTTTTCACCCAACTCCTCAATATGAGTCACATATTCACAATCCGATAAATCAACGCTTTTCAAACCGTCTTTCTCGATTTGAAGGGCGATCCTGTTTATTTCAACCCGGTATGTCCTGCCGCTTTCCACAGTGTTCCTATTTTTCAAAAGCAGATTCGAGCCAATAAAAATGATAGAAATGCAAATGAATACCGACACAAATACTTTCTTGAAAGCTTTCATATATACCTATACCCCACTCCCCAAACAGTCAGGATTTTCTGTGGATTTTTCGGGTTTTCCTCAATTTTTTGCCGCAGCCATTTTATGTGGACCGTTAGCGTCTGCTGCTCGGATAAGCTGTCGCTGCCCCAAATTGTGTTGAAGATATATTCCTTAGAAAGCGTGCGTCCCTTGTTTTCAATCAGCAGTGTAAGCAGATCAAACTCCTTCGCCGTCATTTCAATGGTTAAATCATTTTTGATTACCGTGCGGTTTATTTTATTGATCCGGATATCGCCGTCGATCAGCCCGTCCGCCGAATATCTGCGCTTGAATATACCTCCAATCTTCGCAAGCATAATATCAATATCATAGGGCTTTTCTATATAATCATCTGCGCCAAGATTCAGTCCCAACAGTTTATCCTCCTTGCCCGTTTTCGCACTTACAATCAGAATCGGTGTGTTGCTCTCCACACGGATCTTTTCACAGATTGAAAATCCATCCTCGCCGGGCAGCATGATATCAAGCACGACAAGCCTTGCGCCGTACCTTCCGTACAGCGACAAGGCTTTCCCTGCATTTTCGGCAACAGACACCGTGTAGCCTTCCGCACGCAGGAAATCACACAGCACCATTGCCAATTCTTTATTATCCTCAACGATTAAAATATCTGTCAAAATATCACCAACCCATTTCTATCAGCCAGCCGTTGAGCGCCCGTTCACGCTCACGAAGCTTGGACTTATCGTATTTTTCCAGTGTATACTCACCTCTTATATTTCCGTCAACAATATACAGGATCCTTGTACATTTTGCGGCGACCTTGACATCATGGGTGACCAGCATGATTGTCGTGCCCTCATTGTTAAGCTTGGCAAGCTCTTCCATAACCTCGTCCGAGGACGCACGGTTTAACGCGCCTGTGGGCTCGTCAGCAAAGATCATCTTCGGCCGGTTTATCATGCTCCGGCAAATGCATGCGCGCTGAAGCTGTCCGCCGGAAACTTCGTTGATATCATTGTCCGCAACCTCGATAATCCCGAGTTTGTGCATTAACCCACAGCCCCGCTCCACAGTCATTTTGCGGCTTTCCTTGATCTTATCCGACTGACATGCGGGAAGTATGATATTGTCCAAGATCGATAGATTTTTTAGCATATACATCTGTTGAAAGATAAATCCCATTTCGTCAAGCCGAAGAGCGGCAAGCTCCTTTTGGTTCAATTTTGAGATGCTTTTACCGCAGAAATCCACCTCGCCGGCAGTAATATGATCCATTCCCGAGACTGCATACAAAAGCGTGGATTTCCCTGAACCGGAAGGACCCATAACCGCAACCATTTCGCCCTCATCTACCACAAAATTCACATTCTTCAGGACGTTATTCTGCCTTTTGTTTACCACATACGTTTTGCAAAGGTCTTTCACTTCAAGAATATTAGCCATAAAAATTCTCCTTTATTCGATATTTGAAATCTCTGATGATGCAATTCTCCTTAAGCCCTGTGCCGATAAAAACGCTGCGAAAGACGTTGCCGCAAGAACTATGAGTGGGAAAATCATATAAACTTCAACTGCTTTAATCTCATATTTAATACTGTATGCGCCCATCATGTGAAAAATCGGCGTGATGATCAGCGATGACAGCGGTGAAGAAACCAGCGCCCCAAAGATCACCGATGTGAAAAGCACGATTCCGATACGCATGGTCTGCCACAAAATAAGTGAATCATCTTGAAACCCCATCGCCTTCAGAAGCGCGATTTCACTCTTTTCCTTGATGATAAAGCTCTTCACCATGAGTACAGCCACAAGAGCATTGATCCCAAAGACAATGATCAGGATCAGAATCTTCAAACGGTCAAGCTGCCCGGCAACATCACCGATCATATAACCGATGTACTCGCCAGAGGTGTATACTTTCGCATCGGGATAAAGTATTTCCAACAGTTCTTTTCGTCTTGCAAGCTCCGCCTTGTCCGGGTTGTCCTTGTAATTCACTTGAATTCCGAAGCTGCCCGCCGCATAGCTGTAATCAAGCCTGGCATCCTGATGAAAGCGCACACCCTCGCCCATATTATTCATGCTCTGGTTTATCGCGGTTACAAGATACTCCCTTGTATCTTCGCCCACCTTGATCTCCACCTTATCTCCAATCTTTGCGCCGATCTGCTCCGCTGTAAGATAGGTTAACGCAACCTCATGTATATTCTGCGGTGGTGTTCCGTCCAAATAAACATACCGATCCGCCGTCACCTCTCCCATCCCCTGAAAAGACAAGGAATTTGTAAGTTTATCGCCTTTTCGGACATTGCTTCGGAACATGATTTCCTGAAAAACATCCACGTCAATTCCGTTTTCGGCAAACATTTCCCGCACCTCGGAAAAATGCCGCTCCACCTTCTCTACATTGTCCTCGTTCGGATTAAACAGCAGTTCCTGTGAAATAATGTGATCACTCTTCACCATATTAAACGTTGTTATCAAATCATCGGAACACAGCGTGTTTATTGTGTTCACAGGAATGATTACCAGCAAAGTCCCAAGCACGAAGATGATGATCATAGAAGCATAATTTTTTATTCCGCTTAAAATATCATTTACCGCTAAAAACAAGGTTGCCGAAATCCTTGATCTGCTTAAATGTATCACGCCCTTTCGGGAATAACGCTCCCCCGTCTCGCCGCTATGTATCGCATCGATCGGTGAAAACCGGCGGATTCTCCTGGTGCAGAGATAGCTGAAAAATACCACGCTCATGCCGGCCAAAACTGCTGCCGCAATATTAATCAAAAAATGATCTTTGCTTGAAACTACGATTTTTTGAGAAACTGCGCTGATCATTATTTTACTGGACGGAAAACTGATTACCAGGCCAACAGATGTACCGATTACGGAAATTGCCAGATATTTTACAATATACAGCCCACGGATTCGATTGTTTTTCATGCCAATCGCTTTCATCACACCGATCTCGCGAAATTCCTCGGTAATCGTAAAATTGATGATAAACCGCAGAACCACCATGGAAATCAATATCAAGCACACGCTCACAACTAACAGAATGGCCGCGATCAATATATCCATAATGTAGATCATCTTAAACATCGGACGCTCTATAGACATTACGGTGTTTATGCCCAGTTCATTAAAATGACCGCGATAGTCAGCGTCATCTGTGTAAACCCCAACCGCGCTGCAAACCGAAGCGTCCTTACCGCCAAACATGGCCGCATCGTTCTCACTGATGAGAAATCTTGTCATTCCCACCATTTCCGTGCCGAAAAGCGCATCCTTAGAGTAACCTTTTATGGTAAATTCCTTTTTGATTCCATTCTGGCTTACGAGTATTTTTCCACCCTCGTGAAAATCATTTTCCGGCGATACAAATATAAAGTTAGGGACGTAGATCTCCCCATCGTTGATATGAGTGATCTCCTCATTGTTTTTATCAAAGATTTCTATTCCGCCAAGCCCGGAGAGCGCCAGCGTACTGGAATAATCAAGCTTCTCTCCCTCAACAAGGACATTTTTCGGCTCAATCTGAATCAGCCGCGAGATATGATAGTCATATCCGTTTTCTTCCGCAAATTCCTCAAATCTTGCGATATCTAAAGCATTTGTTGTAGCAAACCAGTAATCCGGCACTCCCGCCTTTTCAAAATAATTGTCCAGTGCCGTGCTGACTGTAACCAGGTTATTTGCGCTGCTTGCCATGAATGCCACTGCCAAGATCACAAAAATCAGCAGGATGATATTCATCGTTTTCTTGCGCTGAATGTCTTTTTTTAATATTCGTAAAAACATTTTACCGCTCCTCTTAATTTTGTGATTCCATTATGGCACGCAAATTATTAAATAATCCTTAAATGTATAAACTTAAAAAATTTTTTTATTTTCATTATACCCTGTCGACCAGACTGTAGCAAGAGCCTAAATATTGCTCTTTTCCAGCCGCTCTCAAAGTACACATAAAGCCTTGCTTTAGTGTACCCTGCTGCTTTTACAATATCATCCATTGATGTCTGGGTAATCCCTTTATCCATAAAAAGTACGATTACTTTTTTAAGTTCTTGATATTGTTCTCTTCTATGAGTATACTAAATATAATAGGCCGCATGAAATGAGGTGACACTGTGGCAGCTATTTTAATTGCAGAAGATGAAAAAGGGATGCAGGAAATTATTGTGGATTATATGAAGCGGGACGGCCATACCTGCATTACGGCGGACGACGGTATTGATGCGGTTTCTATATTAAAAAATAATCCTGTCGATCTTGCCATTTTAGACATTATGATGCCGCATCTGGACGGCTTTTCCGTCTGCCGGATAGCAAGGGAAATGTACAATCTTCCTATTCTGTTCCTTACCGCAAAAGGTACGGAGGAAGACAAACTGAAAGGATATGATTATGGAGCAGACGACTATGTAACCAAACCATTCAGTCCCAAAGTACTGGCTGCAAAAGTAAATGCGCTCCTCCGGCGTTGCGGCGGGATACCCCAGGAAATAATGCGGGCAGGAGATATTACGCTTCTTCCCTCTTCTCACACTGCTTCGGTAAGAGGAAAGGAGATAGAATTGACATATAAAGAATTTGAGTTACTTCGTTTTTTCATGCAAAATAAAAACCAGGTATTTTCCCGCGAACAACTGCTAAACCGTATCTGGGGCTATGATTTTGAAGGAAATACCCGTACTGTTGATACTCATATCAAGACTCTCCGGCAAAAACTCGGTGATGAAAGCAGGCACATCGTAACGCTGATCCGTTCCGGCTACAAGTTCGAGGTGTAGTTATGGATAAAAAGAATCAATTCCACAGCCTTTATTCTGTGCGTAAAAAAACCATGGCCCTTTCCAAGCTTGCGGGCGGAATGCTGGTGTTGTTTTACCTTGTAACAGAGAAACTTCCTGTAAATCGAGACGTAAGTTTCTGGCTTTGGCTTGCCCTTTTAGTCATTGTGATCCTTGGGGTTGATTTCCTTTTAGGCAGGCTGATCTCTAATCCACTCCGTAAAATTAACGACACTGCAAGGCAGATGGCGAAATTGGATTTTTCTGCCATCTGTGATGTTCAAACGCAGGATGAGTTTGGTGAATTATCGCAGAGCTTGAACACCATGTCCTCCAATCTGCAGGAGGCGCTGGAGAAACTCGGTGCGGCGAACGCACAGCTTGAAAAGGACATTGAACTGGAACGGATCTTACTGGATGAAAGAAAGGAATTGGCAGACCGTCTATCCCACGAAATGAAAACACCCCTGGGACTGATTCGCGCCTATACAGAAGGATTAGATGAAGAAACCAATCCGGAGAAAAGACAGCGGTACATGAATGCAATCCTGGATGCTATAGAACGTATGGATGATTTAATTATCTCGCTTTTAGACTTATCAGCATTAGAATCCGGCGCTGTAAAATTATCCGAGGAACGTTTTGACTTTGTAGAGCTTGTGGAAACGGTTGCCGGACGGCTGCTCCTTAACACCCCGGAAACAGATTATGCCTTCCACTATGAGCTTCCTGAGGACAAGGTTTTCATATTGGCTGACAGGCAGCGTATAGAACAGGTGCTAAATAATCTGATCGGGAACGCAAGAAAATATGTAGAGCCGGGCGGAGACATCCGATTGTCCCTAAAGAGCGGGCAAGAACATCTGTGTTTCAAGATATTTAATCAGTGCGGCCCGATTCCCGAGGATGAACTTACGAAAGTATGGGAGAAATTTTACCGCCGTCAGAATCATTCCTCCAAAGGTTCCGGGCTGGGACTTGCAATTGCTGCACAGGTGTTATCCATGTACCACGCGGCATATGGTGCGCGCTATATACAAAATGGTGTAGAATTTTACTTTGATTTTCCAATTATGCAGTAAAGGATTTTATATTTTAGGCAGCCGCGCCCGGCGAAAGAATGTGCTAAGGCACATTCTTTATTTTTCACATCGATTTCACTTCAGCCACACTTCAATTTCACTTCATTTTCTTAAACTGACGCCATCAGATCATAAGGAGGAAAAAAATATGTTTTTAGGTTTAGAATGGTATTGGCAGCTGGTTATTCTGGCAGTATTGCTGATCTCATTGCCGCTGAAAGTAAAGTTTATAAAGTGGTGGGAGAACCGCAATACCGAACAGAAAAGGAACAGGCGTGGAAAGTGGGGCGATGATGAATGATCGACGTAAAAAATCTGACTTTTTCATATAGAAAAGATAAGCAGGCTCTGCATGGCCTGAACTTCACCGTAAATGACGGCGAGATCTTCGGTTTCCTTGGGCCGAACGGATCCGGCAAATCAACAACCCAGAAAATCCTGACCGGAATCTTGAAAGGGCATGGCGGAACAGTGTCGCTATTAGGGCAGGATATCACCGCTGTCCGTACACAAGATTTTTTTCAGCAGATTGGCGTTCTGTTTGAATTTCCTTATCTGTATGCAAATTTAAGTGCAATCGACAATCTGAAATATTTTTCATCCTTCTATCCCAAAGAACAGGTTCAGAAACCAGAAGAACTTCTTCAGAGATTGGAATTTAAACAGGATTTCCTAAAAAAGCCGGTTTCTTCCTATTCAAAAGGGATGCGCCAGCGCGTCAGTATGGCACGGGCATTGATCAGCAGTCCCAGACTTTTGTTTCTGGACGAACCGATCAGCGGATTAGATCCATCCGGCGCAGTATTATTCCGGAAAATCATCGAAGAAGAGCGTAAGAAGGGGACAACGGTTTTTGTGACAACCCACAACATGGTAGATGCCGACTTATTATGTGATCGGGTGGCGTTTATCTCAAACGGAAATATTGTTGCCTTGGACTCACCAAAAAATCTAAAGGAACGAAACAGCAGCCGTCACATAACGGTAGAATACTTATTTCAAGGGAAACAGGAAATGCGTTCCATCGAAGCACCAGAATTGGCAGGCAGCCTCCCGTTTCCATATGATGAAATCGTCAGAATCCATTCTCAGGAGCCGACGCTGGAGGATATTTTTATCCAATACACCGGAAGGGGGCTTGACTGATGCGCAGCAGCTTTTCCGCACTCCTTAAAAAAGATTTTCGACTGATGGTATCCAGCAGATTTTTTCTTTTAGCCATCGGGTCACTGATCCTGTATTCCTGCTATATCAACCTTGTCTATGTAAAGATCGATCAGGAGATATTCCCGGTTTACCTGTATGATCCGGAACAAATCCAGGAAAATATTTCGGCTGACGTGATATCCGTCTATAGCCCAGACGAGTTACAAAACGCCTGTGAGGATGGATATTCCATAGGGATCGACGCTTCAGATGGAACGCCGGGAATCATAATGGCTTCTTGTGGGATTGATCGCCTTGATCAATTGCGCCATTCCTACGCAGTTTCAAAACTATCTTCTGGAAATTCCAGAAAAGCGCAGATCATTGGCCCCAACGACAAGGATATGAAAAGCCGCAGGGAAATCACTGCTGAATTTCTCTTTTTTGAACTTGCGGCAGTGGGTTTTTTAGGATTGGCATCCATGCTGTTCAAAGAAAAGCAGATGGGAGTGATTCGGGTACATGCAGTCCTTTCTGTTCAAAAAGGCGCATTTATCCTGTCAAAGCTTACACTGATCCTGTTTGCAGACTTATTGTTTGCCGCTTTATTGACCCTGTGCAATCTTGGCGTTACAGCAGGTGCAGAAGTACTGCCCGCAGTGCTGGTCCAAGCCGGGATTCTATCCATGATCATGGCTATGGCGGGGTTCTTTTTTTCAATCACACTACCGGATTTCAAGCAATTTTCACTCCTATATCTGGTTCTTGCCGTCTTTATCACGACACCTGTATTTCTCGCCGGTCAGACTGGAGTGGAAATGGCATGGATAAAATTCCATCCAATGTACCATCTGTTTGCGGCTATGAAAAACGCATATTTCCAGGCTCCTGTTAAGAATGGCTTCTATTACGCCGGCTGCCTGATGTCTATATTCCTGCTGTTCTTATTAGCCAGATATGGACTTGACCGGGAAATGAAGAGAGAGGGGTGAGAAATCATGAATTGGATCGGTTTGAAATTTCAGCTAAAAACAATACGGAGGGATAAGCTGTGTATCCTGACTTTTCTTCTTCCGATGATTGTTGGCATAGCAATCAATCTGCTGGGGGATATGAATCTTACATCTACAGCCGTGCCATCCTTTGGCATTGTGCAAAATGATTTAACCAAAGAGGCGGTCTCATGGCTGCAAGAGACTGGTTCCGTAACAGTATATGAGAATACGAAAGATTTAGATGCCGCCATCATAGATCCATCGACACAGCTTCTTGGCGTAATGAGCCTAGGTAATGAAATCCGGGTTTTACGGTCCGGAGATGAATTGCAGATGTATGCAGTGATCGCCGATACACTTCCGCTGCTTTATGCCGGGCGAAATCATGCCGGCAAATACGAGCAGACGCTGCTGCCGCCAAAAAACAGCAATGATATCTTGAAACCACTGTTGATCGTGATTACGATGATTACAGCTATGTTTATGGGCTGCACATTTAATGCTATGAACATACTCAGTGAAAAAGAGGACGGCATTGTTTTTATAAATGAAATACTTCCCATGACAAGGACGCAGTATGTGAAGCAGAAAATTGCAGTTGGATTTTTAGGCGGAGTTTTATCAACGGTAATTACCGCCCTCATCTGTATGCGGCTTTCAGCCACACAAATACTGCCAGTGCTGCTTTTCATTATCCTGTCATCTTTTATTGCTTCATTGACCGGGCTGTTTATTGGACGATACGCAAACGGGCTTATGGCAGGAATCATGTATATAAAGCTAATCATGATTTTATTCATCGCCCCGCCTATTTTATTCTATTTAGCGGCTCCTGTAGGAAGCATACTTCATGCCATCTCCTATGCATTTCCGTCCAGCGCTACATTTTATGGCTTAATGGGAATCTTAAATGGGAATGGAGCTCTTGGCACAGAAATAATCGTCCTTATTGCCCATTGTTTCCTATGGTTTCTTTTGTATATTATGACTTCAAAACGTATACAGTCTTAAATAACAAAAATAGGGATCAACCACCTTGCCGCCCCAGCCAAAAAAGCTGTTCGCATTCCGCCACAAACTGCCGGACCTTTTCGAGATCCGGCAGTTATTTTTTACAGAATCTCTTTCTTCCCAAATCCTGTCACCGACAGCCAAAGCGCAAGTATACAGATTGCCGCCGCACAGGGAATAAACGGAAATATGGAAAACGCCGTTCCCGAAGCTTCAGCCGTAAAATCATGCAATGAACAGGATACCAGATAACCGCTGTAGCAATAGGGATACAGGATCCACGCCGGAGTATTCGCAGCCAGGACACCCGGAATGACAAGCAGCAGGTTCAGTCCCACTGAAAGCAACGGTTTGTCAGCCAATACCACGATCATCCACATGACGGAGAGGCACGGGAGCATCGTGAAGAACAGCCCGGCGCACCATTTCAGCAGATAGAATACGGGCAGCGCCTCCGTAATCCCCATCGTACGGACCGCAACCATCCCTGCTGCCATAAATACTACAACAAATACGATCAGTTCCAGCAACAGATAGAACATCAGCACACAAAACTTTGCCAGCGAAAGCACATACCGGCTGACCGGCAATGCCAGCATTTTCAGAATCCCGTTATTCCCCTTTTCCCTGCCGGAGATCATCACGCAGACTACGATCATACTGAACGGCAGCAGGTAATAGGCGTAGACCAATGCACTCTGGATAAACATGGCCGGCCACGCATTGGTATATTCCGGTGTAAAATAAGTACTTAGATTCGCAATTCCCGATACCACCACCAGAAGCGGCGCAATGAAGATCAAGGGGATGATCTTCGAACGTTTCACCTTGATAAACTCAATTTTCAAAAGTTCCAAAAAACTCATTTTCCTTCCTCCCATATGTGTCGTTTCCTCATTCATACCGCCGGTACTTCGCCATACAAAGTCCCGCACCTGAAAACAAAATTGTCTCGATCAACGCCGCTATGACCACTGTAGTGTCCGGTTCGGCGCTCATGGCAGCCGCCGGTTTCAGCATGATCACAAACGGATGTATCAGCAACAGTTTCCACTCCGTATTTACCAACGCCATCCCACTCAGGAAAACGGCCACGCCTGTTCCAAGCGGGATCCACGTATTTTCAGACCGGGAGGCGATCCATACCATAAAAGCCAGAACCGGCATGGAAGTGACAAACGAATACCCGGTAAACCGGGCCAACGTCCAAAGTTCAAATGTCCCTTCCGGCAGATTCGTCATGCCGATCTGCAGCAGCGCCAGATTCTGCACCACAACTGCTGCAAAAAGCAACGCCGTCAGAATCAATAATTTACACAGATACATCTCCAGCACACTGGCTGGCAGCATATACATTTTCTTGATCGCGTTTCCCTGAAATTCCATATGGTAGATCATACAGGCAGCAGCAATCATTCCAAACATATTCAGGATCAGGATCATTCCATAAAGCTGTGTCAGAAGAACATCCATCGGGGCCAGCGGCAGATTCAAAAGCGTTTCCTTTCTCACAATAAAATTCACATACGCATATACAGCCCCCAGAATGCCCACTGACAGCAATACAGGAATCACTCCTGTCCGTTTCTCTTTCTGTAGTTCAATTCCCAGTGTATTCATAATCTGCCCCTTTGTTTTCTTATCTCATTATCCTTTTCTACCATAGAAAGGAATACATCCTCCAGATGATACGCCGCAAAGCCTGCCTGCTGCGCATTTCTTCGCAGTGCCTCCAAACTTCCCTCAAATAACAGACGTCCATGATTGAGGATACCGACGTCGTCTGCCATCAATTCAATCTCCGACAGCATATGGGAAGAAATCAAAATCGTACAGTCATAGAGCTCCGGCAGCGATCTCACCAGATTACGGATCTCATGGATACCCGCAGGGTCCAGCCCGTTGGTGGGTTCGTCTAAAATCAGGATTGGCGGACGTCCGAGCAAAGCTCCGGCAAACCCAAGACGCTGCTTCATCCCAAGGGAATACTTCTTTGCCAGCCGGTTTCCGAATTCCTCCAGCCCCACCAGTTTCAGTGCGTCATCCACTGCTCTTTCCGGCAGTCCAAGGATTCGGCGGATGATATCCAGATTTTCGCGTCCTGTCAGATTCGCGTAGAACGACGGCGATTCAATAAATGAACCTATTTCTTTCAAAATCTCCAGCCTGTCCTTTGGAAACTGCTTTCCGTCAATGGAAAATGTGCCCCTCGTAGGGGCCGTCAGCCCAAGCAGCATCTTCATTGTCGTAGATTTCCCGGCACCGTTCGGTCCGAGAAATCCATAAATCGTACCTTTCCTGATATGGATCGAAATATCGTTGACTGAAATGAAGTCCTTATATTTTTTTGTCAGGTGCCTTGTTGTGATCATGTAATCCATAGAAACATCTCCTTTCTTTTCTTCTATGATACACTGCCAGCCTGACATTCACTTTTCCGTGTCCTTACTTTTACCTTACTTTTTTACCGCAGGATTCCGAAAACCGTTTTCCTATGCTATAATGTCACTGTTGTTATTGATTGAAGTTGAAAGGGACAGGAAAATGGAAGATTCTTTTTTATATTCAAAAAAAATTTTGTTGGTTGATGATGAACCAGAACTGCGCAAACTGGTGACTGACATTCTATCAGACGACGGATTTATAGATATCATCGAAGCCGGTACTGTCCGGGCCGGATTTTCTTCTGCCAGGCAGGAGAAACCCGACCTTGCAATCCTTGATGTCATGCTGCCGGACGGGGATGGTTTTTCCCTTATGAAAGAATTACGGACATTTACAGATATTCCTATTATATTTCTGACAGCAAAAGACGAAGCCGCGGATAAGCTTGCAGGATTAGGACTTGGGGCAGACGATTATGTGGTAAAACCTTTTTTGCCGCAGGAACTGTTATTGCGCGTCCATGCCGTTTTACGCAGATGTTATAAAGCAGATTCCCCATTATTAGAGCTGGAAGGCTGCACGATCGATTTCAGCCGTGCCGAAGTCAATAAAAACGGAAAAATAATTGCCCTTACTGCAAAAGAGCACATGTTGTTAGAAACGTTATCCCACAATGAAGGAAGAATTGTAAGCATTGACGCCTTATGCGAGGCATTATGGGGCGATAATCCTTTTGGCTATGAAAACAGCCTAAATGCCCATATCCGCCGCATACGGGAGAAAATCGAAACGAATCCTTCAAAGCCCGTGTCTCTGATCACCATGAAAGGACTTGGTTATAAATTAAATGTAAGGAAGTAAAGCCATGAAGCTATTCAGCAAGTACATTTCAAAATATTTATTATCTTTTATTGTTCTTATTTTCGTTCTTGTTGTATTGGACGTTGCTGCATTTGCTCTTACATTTTATAATGCAGTATCAAGAAATTTTGGAACTGCCTCTCCACAAAACACGCTAAAGGAAGTAGCAGAATCTTCCTCTGCTGGCGGCATAGCGGATGAAGCAGCAAGAATGTTAATATCGAACTCCCTATGGGCAATGTATTTAAATGCAGAAGGTTCCTGTAACTGGACCGTAAATTTACCAGAGGAAATCCCCACCGAATATACCATTCAGGATATCGCATTATTTTCCAAAGGGTATTTGAAAGATTATCCCGTATTTGTATGGGGTGATGAAAGCGGTCTATTAGTGATAGGTTATCCCAAAAACAGTTATATGAAAGTTACCAGCAACTACTATCCCATGGATGTGCTGCGCAAAATTCCGCTCTTTTTTCTTGGCATCCTTGTATTTGACCTGCTGGTTCTGTTTCTTGCCTATTCTCATTCCAAAGCGCAGATCCTTAGCAATACAGAACCCATTATTTCTTCGATCGCAGCCTTATCGGAAGGGAAATGTATCAGCCTTGACTTGAATGGAGAACTGTCAGAAATAGCTGACAGTATCAATAGGGCCTCCAACATCATCAACCGGCAAAATACCGCGCGGGCAAATTGGATCAGCGGCGTATCACATGATATCCGCACTCCATTATCTATGATCATGGGCTATGCGGAAAGAATCGTGAATGACAGAGATGCCGGCAGCCAGATCAAAAAACAAGCAGTTATCATTTCCCGGCAAAGTATCAAAATAAAGGAATTAGTACAGGATCTGAATCTGGTGTCAAAACTCGAATATGAAATGCAGCCTTTACAAAAAAATAATATCCGGATTTCCAGGCTGCTGCGTTCCTATGCAATAGACCTGATAAACAGCGGCCTGCCGGAAATCTATTCTTTGGAGGTTGTTATTTCTCCCGATTCTGAAAACAGTATGATAGAATGTGATAAAAAATTAATTACACGGGCTGTCAATAATCTGGTTCAGAATAGCATTCACAGCAATCCAAAAGGCTGTACCATCATTTTAGCATTGCAGGTAACAGAAAAAACACTGTGTTTAACCGTTCAGGATAATGGTGTTGGTATATCTGCTGAAAAGTTAGAAGAACTGAAAAACAAACCACATTACATGGAGAGTACTGATGACCGCTTAGACCTCCGTCATGGTTTAGGACTTCTTTTAGTACGGCAGATTATTGAAGCACATCACGGGACAATAGAAGTACAGAGCAAGCCGCAGGAAGGATATAAAACGAATATATACTTTGCTGTCCGATAATGTATACCCATAGGGCATCCCCCTTCGGGACGGGCGGGCTTCGTCCGATAATGTATAAGCTATTATACTTTGTCCTTTTGGAAAATTCCGATGTAAACAACGATACTCAGCAAACCATAAATTGCCAATGCAATACACGATTTTACTACGTCTGATATATTTGCTGCTTCATAGGATATTGTTGTAAAAGATAAAGCGGCAGTCACCGGATGCCAATTCGCAAGCCTGCCATTTATCACAAATATTCCTGACACACCTATAAGCATGGACAGGATGCTTCCCCAGACATATTTTCCACGCGTTTTTCCGAACCATAAGATTACAGGCAGTATTCCAATCGTAACGCACACATTAGATACCAAAATATGAATCACATTTTTGAGAACCATGATTGGCGTTATACCATCAAATCCTAAAATAATTCCGGTCAATAAAGAAACGAATATTTCAAGAATCCCTAGTTGAATGACTAACAGGAATAGTACGATCACTTTTGCTTTTATTATATTCCGCCAATGTATCGGAACCACCAATTGATTTTTCAAAGTGTCCTGTGAATACTCCCTGTCAATGATATAACCCCCAATTAATGCTGCTGAAAAGGGAAGAAACAGCACAGCGTTATTATATATGAACATATCTACCATGTTCCTCCATACAACCGAACTACTATTAAACTGAAGCTGCTGCGCTAATGTAATGATAAAGGAAAACACAATGCTTAGATAACCTACCCATATCATTCGCTGCCGTTTTAACTTTTTCATCTCTGCTTTCATCAAAATCTTCATCATTTTCATATTTCCTGGCTCCTATAAATCCACATGCTGACTGCAAAGGAAATCATAACAGTGAAAACTAAGATAAGAATCCCTTTGTCAGCAGGATAATATAAAGTATCTAACCCAAGCTGCAGATTTTCTGTGTAATCAAAAATGCCAATCGGATAAGTAATCCGATATGCGATCAATATCGGCAAGTGCAGGCCTAAACAATGAAACATTGATAATTGCCATACAAGCAAAAACTCCAGGAGGACAAAACAATTTACGGAAATCATTGCAACCAGATTTTTCTTCCTAAGAAGGACAATCAGTACTGTCACCGGAAATGTTGCACCGACAGCCGCCGCTGAGGTCATAAACAATTTTTCAAATATCAGCAAAAAATCAGCAGTATAATTTTTAAGGAAAAGCCCTCCTATCATTGTATAGATCGTATTAACTGCTATAAACAGTAAAACGATTGTCAGAGAAGCCAACAATTTAGATAAGAATATTTTTTCCTTCGGAATTCCAATAATCAGGATATTTTTTAGTGTTTGGTTCTGTTCTTCCATTTCAAACAACGATAATAGCTGTACAGAAAAAAGGAATGGAACCAACAGAAAACTTCCAAACATTTCATTCATGCCCACCAAATTCCGAAAGCGATAATGACTATGCACACACAATAAAACACTGAAAGCAGGAAGCAAAAATCCAATCGCAAACAGTGTCATTGTCACTTTTTTTCGCTTCATTTTTTTCAATTCATTCCAATATATTTTAAGCAATTCCCTCACCTCCGGTTAAACGCCTAAAATAATCTTCCAGGGAATCCTCTTTCTTATCGATTGCCTCCACAAAAATTCCCTCTCCGGCCAGAACTTTAACGATATTCTGTGTTTGTGCCTCCTTATCATAAATCAGAATTGTATTTTCTTCGGAAACCCGGTAATTTTTTATTTTTAAGATTTTCTCAATGATATTTACCACTCTCTGTATTGGTTCTGCTTTCAGCAAAATGTATTGTGCATTTTTCTCTTTGAGCTTTTTATAAAAACATTCCTCCAGCAGCACTCCGCCATGTATGATCCCGATGCTGTCAGCAAGCAGCTCCATTTCTGAAAGGATATGACTTGACAGCAAAATAGTTTTCCCATAGTCCTGTGATAATTCCTTCAGAAAATCTCTGGTTTCAGCAACACCAATCGGGTCAAGACCATTGATCGGTTCGTCAAGTATAAGAATTTCCGGATCATGAATCATTGCGGCCGCAATTCCTAATCTCTGCTTCATTCCAAGTGAAAACTCTGAAAACAATTTTTTGTCTTTATATGGCAGTCCGACACGTTCCAGACTTTCTGCAACGGCATTACGTTTTATTATTCCACGCAGGCTTGCCAGGATTTCCAGATTTTCTGTTGCCGTAAGGTTCGGATAAAATCCTGGTGTTTCGATCATCACGCCGATTCGGTTCAAAAACCTTTTTTCATTTCCGATAAAAGGTTCACCAAACATGCTTATTGTTCCTTGTGTTACCGAAGTAAGCCTGACCAGCATCTTCATAATCGTTGTCTTACCGGCCCCGTTTCTTCCAAGCAGACCATAGATTTCACCTTTATTTACATGCAGATCTATATTTTTTACCGCAGGATTGTCGCCATAATATTTTGTCAAACCTTTTGTTTCTATGATGTAACTTTCCATTTTGCTATCCCCTTCTACTTGTGATCTGCTTTTTATTTTACCAGATTCTAATACCTCTAACCTTAAAAAAACCTTGCAAATCAAAGCCCCCCGCGGCAGCCCCCTTACTGACTTATAGAATTTTGAGCAAATACAATGAAAAACTTCGTGCCCTGGCCTCGGATTGTTTTTACAAAAATTTCCCCCTTTTGCAACTGAATCAGTTCCTTCGTGATCGCTAAACCGAAACCATTTCCTCTGCTGTTGCGGGCAGAGTCTCCTTTATATAACCTATCAAACACAAATGGAATTTCCTCTTTCGGAATCCCCCGTCCATTATCGCAAACTTGAATGATTACTTTCCCATCCATTTGTTTTAATTCAATACAGACCTGTGCTGCTTCGCTGTGTTCCAGTACATTTTTCAAAAGATTATGGATTGCCCGTTCATAAAAGATTTTATCTATATCAGCATAGATTTCTTCTTGATCGGACACAAAATCATATAAAATTCCTTTTTCTTCAAATGCTGAAATCCAGTTCGCAAAAATGATTCTGGTTTCCTCTACCAGATCAACCGGTTTCAGCTCCACACGTTCTTCTCTGGAGTTCAATTTAAACCATTGAAACAGATCATCAAGGTAGCATTTCAAAACATATGCTTTTTCCCTTGCTGATTCCACTGAATCTACACTTGCTTCTTCATTCATATACTGATAATGAATGGCATCCAGATTTCCAATAATTGAAGTTAAAGGTGTCCGGATATCATGAGAAAGGCTGGTCATGAGTTCATTATTTCTACGCTCCAATCGTTCTGCCTGTATTCGTCTTTCTTTATTATCCATCATAATCTGATTTATTTTGTAACATAGATCAGAGAAAGGAGAACGTGGATCTATTACAATCCGGCGGTCTAAATTTCCATCCATAATTTCTTCTAAAGTCTCGTTTATTTTCTTGATGCGTCTTAGCATGCCGGCCACCATTGCCAGCAGGCATAAGCAAATTGCAAAAAGAATGATTCCTTTCCATTCCATTCTCAGCCATCCTCACGAAACCTATATCCTACTCTCCGAATTGTCTGTATCATTTTCGGGGCCGCCGGATGATCTTCAATTTTCTTTCTAATTTTGCTTATAACAGCCATAATATTGTCGTCATCATAAACATATTCCTCTTTCCAGACCGCTTTATAGATTTGTTTTTTCGTGTAAACATGGCCAGGAGCAGAAGCAAGAAAGTATAATACATCAAATTCTTTACCTGTTAAAAGAATCTCTTCTTTGCCCTTTAACACTGCTTTCAGGTTCGGATCAATCGTCAACTCCCCAAAACATAACTTTCGTTGTTGTAAAATGCCGTCGTTGAGGACTGTGTTTCTTCTGATTTGCGAAGCTAATCTGGCAAGTAATTCTGCAATGTCAAATGGTTTCGTAACATAATCATCTGCTCCGATTCCCAAGCCGCTGATTTTATCGGTCTGGGAATTTTTAGCTGTCAGCATAATAACCGGAACAGAATACAATTCACGTATTTTCTTCAAAACAGCAAACCCATCTTCGCCCGGAAGCATGACATCCAGCAAAACAGCATCATATTTTAATTCTGCCAGTTTATCCAGACCTTGTCTCCCATTCCAAGCAGTATCCGTCTCGAACAAACCATTCATGCACTTCTTGAGCAGTTCCAGCAAAGAAGTATCATCATCTATGATTAATATTTTGTTCATAATCTATCTCCATTTTTCATTCAAGGACATGTCCTTCCCTACAATATACCTCTTTTTTCGCATTTTCTCAATAATAGCTTCGTTCTCATTCCGAGGCAAAACAAAATGTCCACTTCTGTAATAGCCAAGCCGTTTTAACCGCTTGATTTTCTATATCCAATGTACTATAATCATACTTACTTGAATAATTATGAATCGGAGGGTTCTCGTCATGTCAGGTTCTTCAGCTACACTTATGACAGAGGGTTCTATCGGGAAACGTATTGTTACTTTTGCGTTTCCTCTTTTTTTGGGAAATCTTTTTCAACAACTTTATAATACGGCTGATTCTCTGATCGTCGGTAATTTTATCGGAAATGCCGCTCTTGCCGCTGTTAGTTCCTCCGGCAGCCTGATCTTTCTGATGGTCGGCTTCTTCAACGGAATCGCGATCGGAGCCGGTGTTGTCATTGCCAGGCACTTCGGCGCCAGGGATATTGAACGGCTTAGGCTGTCTATCCATACTACCGCCGCTTTCGGTATTGCCTGCGGACTGTTTTTGACCATTGTCGGTATCTTTGCCGCTCCGCAGATTCTGGTGCTCATGGGAACACCGGCTGAAGTCCTGCCCAACTCCATTACATATTTCCGGATCTATTTTTCCGGATCACTGGCATTTGTAATGTATAATTTTTTTGTTGGGATCCTTCAATCCGTAGGAGACAGCCGTCATCCATTGATCTATCTCGTCATCTCTTCCGTCATCAACATCCTCCTGGATCTGATACTGATCGGCGGATTTCATTTTGATGTAGGAGCTGCCGCGCTGGCTACGGTGATCTCGCAATTTGTCAGCGCGTTCCTGTGCTTTCGCCAGCTTATGAAAAGTCCAGAGGAATTCCGGCTGGATCTTCGAAAGATAAAATGTGACAAAGAAATATTAAGACAGATCCTGGCCAATGGACTTCCGGCCGGATTCCAGAATTCCATTATTTCGATTGCAAATGTATTCGTCCAGGCCAATATCAATCAGTTTGGCCAAATGGCAGTCGCAGGATGCGGTGCCTACTCCAAGATCCAGGGATTCGTCTTCCTGCCTATTACCTGCTTTTCCATGGCTCTCACTACCTTCATCAGCCAGAACCTTGGGGCAAAGCAATACGACCGCGCCAGACGTGGCGCCGTATTCGGCATCCTCTGTACCATTACGACGGCGGAGCTGATCGGTCTGCTGATCTATTTTTCTGCCCCCTGGCTGATCGCCGCGTTCAACAGCACCCCCGAAGTCATAGCCTTCGGGACCGCACAGGCACGCACGGAGACTTTTTTCTTCTTTCTTCTTGCATTCTCCCACTGTATGGCGGGAATCCTTAGGGGAGCCGGTAAATCTTCCGTGCCCATGATCATTATGCTGATCTTCTGGTGCGTTGTGCGTATCAGTTATATCGCGGCAGTGATCCGGATCATCCCGGAGATCAAGATCATATTCTGGGCGTATCCTCTTACATGGACTCTGAGTTCTGTGGTATTCCTGATCTATTACCGGAAGTCAGACTGGATTCATGGGCTGGAACACACTTAAAAGTTTCCAGCTCTGGCGTGCTGACACGTTGATATTTGAACTAATATTTCTTCTATGATCCTGTCTTTGACAGCTGCAGAAAAGATTAATGCCAGAATTCCTTGTAAATTAGGGGTTCTGGCATTTTATGAGTCTTAGATTTTTTGCGTACTTTTTTCGCTTTTGTCTCTCGAGAAATTTTTCTTCAAATACATTTTCCGATTCATAAGCAATATCGGCCTTATCCAATAGCTCTTTCAGTCTTCTGTTTTCGTTCTGAGGGCTTCGCACTATTTTTCGAAGCGAATCTAAATCGTATGCTTCTATATTCATTTATAATCATCGCTTTCTCTTGAAAAAAGATTGACAAGCTCTATTATTCATTTAGCCAATGTCATCACGCTATAACATTATCCTTTTCACAATCTATCAGCGTAAAACCTTTCTAATCTTCAAAAAATTCTTTCTAAGATTCAAATCTATTTACCACATCTCTTACACGATCATGCACTTCAACAAAATCAGGTTTATTTTTTATGCCTCTCATTTTATTATAAGACTCCTTGATTTCTGAAAACTGCGCTTTATATTCTTCAAAATCCCCCAATTCTCTTCCTGTTTCCCTCCATATCTGATACAATTCATCTGTATTAATCTTCGTAATAAAGGACATTACATAAATATCCAAAACATCTTTTGTCCTTCTACACACATTTCCTCTCGAAATTGCGTATATTTATCCGATAACATTTTAGACAAATTAGCACCTTTAATAGATACGCCATTCACATAAGAAATATACGACCTGCAAAAATGATTTTCTCTTACACTTAAATCAATACTTGCAATTTTCTCTCTGTTTTCATTGATAATCTTAAATCCTGCCGATTTTCTTTCACCAAATATTCTGTTAACTTGAACGTCCAGTGAAAAATCAATTTCTCTGGTCATTCTCTCTACCCTTGATGGATTATTCTCCTTGATTACAAGATTAAGAACCATCGCTCCCTTTAAAAACAATAGGCACTCCCGAATTTGATAACGCCTCCATCACTCTATATAAAAATTCCATTAAATCCAATACTGCATCACCTATTCCTCATAATATTCCATTGCCCACATCTTATATTTTTCAAATCTTGATTTTAAATGTTTTGGTATTTCAAGTCCGTCAAAACTTTCATTATGCTCATCAAAATAATTCGCTAAACCCTCCGTAATAATCTGTTCATCGCCATTTTGCTCAAGAAGGTCAATAATAGTCTGATTTACTGTAGTACACATCAACCCATTGTGTTCTTCACACTTAATGTTCTTCAAAGAAGGAACCAAGGTTTGTTCGGTTCCTTCTATATCCTGCTTCTTTTCAACAAATATTTGCGCCACAGACCTGTACCCACCGTTCGATAAGCCTAAGAAATCTGCAGCCGTATCAAATGCCAGTACACACTTCACATTAGTTAGTAAGTGTCTCAGATGATCATTATGTACCATGACCGCCACTCATACCACCTCCATTAATAATTTCAGTATACCATTGTTTCTTAGAAGTGAGAAGATTATGTTATCATTTCCTAGATTTCTTTACACAACAACATCGTTTATATCGGTATACTATCCCTTACACACAATGCCCCATAGGATTGTGTCAAGCTAAGACTAAATAATTTTTACCCTTTTTTTATATTTTCCTGATTCTTTAATGCAATCTCTAACAGTTCTGCCGCGACTTGATCAGACTTGATTCGCATCAGATTATCCCATGCGCCTTCTTTGCTCAACAAGTTCATTCCTCCATGCCACACAAGTTTAACGTCTATAATGACAAAGTGTTTATTCACTCCATCGTTATAATCGTCACTACTACTTCTGCTTCTTTTCTTGCTTTTACAAGATAGATAAAGCGTTCTATTCTTTCCTGTATAAACTCCGGACTGGATACAATACTTTTCTTTCGCACGCCTCTGCCTGATCTTGATCTTTCTACTAATGCTATGCCTTTTCACCACCTTTCACGTGATTGTCAAAATCAAAAACGATGAATCGACATGTGCCATATAGAAACTATACTCCTAATACATCTTCTCTATACCCAAGAAGATGCTCTATTATTTTCTTAAGCTTAAGCTCCTGTACCTCTTTTGGCATAAGCATCCATTCTTGATTTCCGTATATGCTATCTCTTTCTTTGCTTTATCAACTGATTCCTTACTACTTCCAATTTCGAGATTGTTTCTTTTGATATCTTCAATTCCAGTGTTTTCGAATTTACAAATGAAATTATTTCAAATGCAGAAGCCTTTTTTCGAAATAACTCTTTTAAGTACTCTATATCACTTTCTTCTATTTTTCTATAAGGAATCACTATCTTTTTAAATTCACTTGGCACTAATTCTCTTACACCACCTCCATAATAACGGCCATAAAACTCACATTGTGCTAATGTCATTGAATTATAAAAACAAAATACTACACTATTCTTATCATATCCTTCATTCAAACGTATATGATAACCAGCATCAGTAGTATGGATGTTCATTTCATTAATATATAATCTTGGTAATATATCATAACGTTTAAAGAAAATAATATCTCCTTTCGCCACTATCGGGACACCATACCAAGGAGTTCTGTTTGCACATTTAAACCTTTTTTTCAACTCTATGCCTTGTATTTTTTGTTCTCCGGCCCATATTAAATATTTATCTAATTCTAACGGTAAATTTTTTCGCGGTACTTTTGCTAAATTTAACAAATAGACAGGCTTATTTCGTTCTTTTATTTTTTCAAAAACCTCCTCATCAATACATATAATATTATCTGTAACAAATGAAGATTTCTGCAAAATCGGTAAAACCAGTTTTCTACATCTGTATGTCTCTACTTGTTCTTCTGTAAGAATAAAATATTTATTCCCTCCGGTTACTATTCCCGGAGCCGTTGTTCCTATCTTTTCAATTTCCGTATAAATCAAAGAAAGATTCTTTAACAAAAAAATATCTTCATCCTTTAAAATTGCATTTGACCATTTCTGTAATGGCTTATTCTTTTGAATAATATTTCTACTCACAATTGTTTTTTCTATTGAATTCGAATAAACTTCATAAAGAATGTATGGAAGAAAGTTAATTTTATTTGTTAGATAAACTAAACATATTTCTTGTTCTATCTCTGCAAATACACATTCCTCAAAACATATAATATGTATTGTATTAAATTTCGATTCCAAATAGCTTCGCAATTTTTCAGCATACTGTACCTGCAGAAATTCCATTGGTAATACAAAAAAAAGTGTACCATCAGGACGTAATAACTTACACGATGCCAACACAAATGCAACCCACATATTTTGCATTGCAGACGAAGGTAAACCCACTTCTTCACAAAATTTCTTCGCCTTTCCTATATCTGCTTTATTCATCGTCTTTAAACTAATATATGGTGGATTCCCTATAATAAGTGAATATCTATCATCATTTATAGACGCATATCGAATATAATTCTCACATTCTACCGTTAACTTTTCACATCCATATTGCTGTTCTATTTCTTGAACCTTTTCCTGAAATAATTCCACTGCTTCCACATGATTAGAACATGACAATAGTAACGGAAGAAACCTTCCGTCTCCTGCGGAAGGTTCCAAAACATTATCAAAATCTTGCTTCTCTTTTTTAAGATACACAACCATGAATTTTACTAATTCTGGAGGTGTATAATATGAACCGCTTTCCTTTCGATTTCCCATCTACTCTCCTACCTCAAATGCTCCATTTATATACTATTATTATTCACCTTTTATAAATGCCTGATCTATGTATTCATTAAAAATCATATTAGTTTCGATATAAATATCTTTTTGCTGCTCTGTTAATCTACCTTCCCGATACAATTCTTCCAGCTCTTTTAGCTGCGTCTTCAACTGCGCTGCATTCCAATAAATATCTGTTCTTCTGATATCTAAATGCAACATATTACACATACTTTTACCAACAGATGTTTTCCCAACCACATATCCCTTTTCATTCCGTTCCAAATGCTCATCAAATTCTGGATCCGCCGGATCCACGAATCCACTCTTTCCATTATGTGGCCGCGCAATATCTTCTGTTGGCCATTTGTCTGACTTGGACAAATTACATCTCGGACAGGCTAAAACCAGATTATAATAATCTTTTTCCCGTTTTTTATCCAGACTCTTCGGAACAAAATGATCTATATGAAATTTCTGATGCAGTACATTTCCATTTTTTCCACAATAGCCACACAGATAGTAAAAATCTTGTTCCAACTGTTCTCTGCCATCCTGATAACACTTTAACTCTGATACGTCATTCCGCCGCCGGATAACTTTATCACCATGTACTCTCAATATTCCCTCCTCTATTTTAACACCTGCTATTCCATCTTATGTTCTGCAATAATCGCATTTCCCAGTTCCAATATACGCTGTAACCGCTCCTCAAATTTTGAGTCCAACATATTTTTAGGTAATTTTTCTACCATCCCATAGGATGATAAAACCTTATACAACTCCAGAAATTCTTCCTCATCGGCCCCTAACTCTCCTTGATGTTTCTTCTCTAAAAGCTCCTGATACCGCTCCATTTTCTGTTTTCGGCGAGTCTGAAATACCTTCGCGCTCTCCAACAAAACCTGAATAAAATCTCTCAGATCCGCTTCCTTTTTCTGGTCTGCTGCCTCAGTATCAAAAATATTTTTAGAGTATTTATCTCGCTTTGCCACAAGTCCGTCCGAAATCTGCTCCGTATCCACCGCAGTCATAATAAAGCATTGGATATCACGCATAGAATCATTGATATAATTAATCAATGTAGTTCCGTTAAAACCATAACTCTTTACCATTTTATAATCAATTAATAACACATCAATCTGTTTCTCATAAATCTTATCCAGAATATCCTGTTTACTCTTACAATCATCTATCAGCACCAGTTCAAGCTCTTTACACCGCCGCTTTAGTGATCTCCTATAAATTTCAAATTCTGTTGGTTCATCATCAATATATCCAACTCTATACATTCCGGCCTCCTAATATAATCTTTGCATAAAACCCTGTCTCTGTTCTCTGGTTCTCACTCAAATCAATGACTCCATTATACTCGGATATGGTGCGATTTACAATCCACATTCCCATTCCAGTTCCATCGTCTTCATCCTCACCGTCAAAATGAAGCCCGCTCTCAAACGGTTCTAAGATCAACTCCGGCCGCTTTTTATATTTGGGTATCAGTCCCCATCCACTATCCTTATAATCCATGGATAATCCAGTTTTAAATCCGTATATATTCAGATTAATCTCACGTTTCTCCAATTTCCTATCCATTTCCTGATCAAAAGACGCCAGACTGTTAGCGATCAAATTACTAATAATATTCTCAATATCAAATTCAAAACACCAAAGTTCAATATCTGAATCGCATTCATAAATTAAATCCGTTCCACTTTTATTCAAAATATCGTTCCACGTATTCATATATTGTTCCAACATGGTTCGAATATTATGCTTTCTTCTCTTTCGTTTGTCTTTTTTGATAGATTCAATTGTGATACCAAACCATGATGCAAAATTTTTCTTCACTCTGATTGCACGCAGGATATTTTGCAGCGCATATGCCACATCATTATCATATTCTATAGCTTCATAAGCTGCATTTAACTCAAGGCCGATATTATTGGTAGATGTTCGAATCTCATGCATAAACATATTGGTAATAATCCCTGTCGTAGCTAACGTCTGAAGCATTTTATTCTCATTCCGCAGTTCTTCCAGTTCTTCCTCCTGCTTCTGCTCCATGTTCGTCACTAGTTTCACAACATCTTTTGGATTTGCAGAGGGAGGCAAATTCTGTTTTGAAGGCTGTTCCTTTGCCTCCTTTGGTTTTTCCTGCCGTTTCCTGACAGCTTCTTCCTCTTCCCATCTTTTCCGTTCTTCTGCAAGTTGACGCATTCTTTCCAAGTCAGCCGCCAATTGATCCTTTTTATCCGCATACCTTGCCAATTTACGTCCTACAGACTGCCGATCCCGTTCAAACTCCGAGATCACAAATAACAAAATCCGTTTCAGTTGCGAGAGCCCCTTCCCCTCCTGAATGCCATTCCGGTTAGCTGCATCCTCTAGGTTTGTATTCTCTCTGGATATTGACACGGTCCCTAACATCTGTTCCGAACCAACACGCCAATTCCCATTCTCCTTTCCAAGACCAGCCGGAGAACGGTTCCGCCTAGCCGAAAGCTCTAACCAATCAAAATCATTATCCCCATACTCGCCGTATGGGCGCACACGGAATTGATCACGATATAGCTTAATTCCGCCAAACTTTTTGGCTAGATTTGCCCTGCCCGTGATATCCTTAGAATAAAATCGCTCCCGTTCCTTTTTGTTTGCGATTATTTTATAGAAATACAGTACGCCTTCAAAATCCCCGATATAATTCTCTTTCTCCCCTATTTCTTCCATGTTAAAAGACTCTTTTTTCTTTTCCCCTTGCAGATACGCCTGCTCCTGCTCATCGAATCCCGCCTCTGTATATACCTCCTGCTCTTCCCCACGAAAATCAAATTCATTTCTTATAATCTGAATATCCACCAGGTTACCAGTAACCTGAAAATCAATCCGATAATCATAAGATTCCACATTTGCACTGGTTATCAATGCCTCTTCCACACTAGTCGCATCATCAAAAAACCAAATACAAAAATTCTGTATCACATCCGGAGGCAACAGATTCTCCAAATGATTTCTAAGACGTTTCATTGTCCTTTCATCCCAAACATCATGAAGATGATCCAATCGAAATGCCGTCCCGGTTCCTGAAAAATTATGTTTCTCTATCTCTGACACCACCACCCGGTTTCTCCAGCTTCCAATTCCAACATGCTCTAGCAGAGACACATCTGTATCATAAACTTTTGCTTTTACTTCTGATATCCTTTTACTTCCATCAAAGTCCCGCCAATCTACAATCCACTCCAGACCTCCTTCTTCTGAAATCGTAAGCATATCACATTCATCGGACATACGATCCAAAGCAAACCGACCAATTCCTTTTGCTCCTGTTTGTATCCTTCCATTCTTTGTAACATAAGAACTTTTCTTGGAAGAGTTGCCAATTGTCATCCAATGGGTACGCAGTACCTCCTCCTTCATCCCGCAGCCATTGTCTACAATATAGACACAATTTTCTGTATTAGAATAGTACAGACAACATACATTCGCATCAGCATCATAGGCATTTTTTACGATCTCAAGCACTGCTCCCTCTAATTTTGACACATTTTCCCGCCCGATCAATCTCGCGGTATACGCATCTACATCAAACTCGATTTCTCTGACCCGTTTTCTCATAGGAACTCCTTTGGCACAAATATTATTGTTATTGTACCAAACTATGAACATTTCTACAACTTTTGTATTTTAAAAAATAATATCTTTCTTCTTTCATTTTCTTTATATTGGCAAACTATCCCTAACACACAGCGCCCCATACCCTACCTGCGGATTGGGATACTCCGTAAATCCCGGCAGCGGCCTTGCCCCGCGCCGTAAGTATGCCTTCACCTTCTCCCCATATGGTGCTGTCAAGTAAGGACTAACATTTTTTTATATTTTTTTTATATTTCTTTATATTTTCTTTATAAATTATATCAAACTGCGATTTCCCATATACATATATAGCTTCAATCCATTCATCCACCACTTCTCTGGTAAGGCTTTCCATTTTTCCAGTATATTCAGCCTCTTCCTGATGCGAACTGCTTTCTTCCTCACGCTGCTCTCTTTCATCCTGTATCTTTTGAAGCTGTTCACTTAATCTGCTTTCTTCCTCCCTCAATACCCCTACTCTATTTAAGTAAATTCTCCGCTCCATCTGATCCAGTTTGTATTGTTCATAAAGATACTGCTTTTCCCTTTTTAATAAATCCTGTTTCTTCTCCAATGCCATACACATTTTTTTCATCTCTTTTATCGAATGGAATTTTGACTGCCTGCCGTCTGTTGCCAAATAAACTGCATCCGGTTCCTGGTCTTTTCTATCCAAAATCTCTTGCCCTAAATCCTGATTGATACGTTCCAGAACAGCCGCTTCCAATTCCGGCTCGCTTAGCCGTTCACTGACACATCCGCTTTCCTGCTCATATGTCGCTTTTTGGCAGGTAAAGCATGGCGTACTCTTGCGTCTAATCCGCACCAGGCTTCTTTTACAATGCCCACACCGCAGTTTGCCCAACAATACGCTCTCTTCTTTCCGGTTATGCTTTTTCCCTTTTTGCTGTCCATTATTCTTTATCACCTCTGATGCCAACAAAAACTCCTTCTCTGTAATAATCGCCTCATGCATATCCGGGACACATATCTGCTCTGCATCCGGCACCTGCCGGAAATGGCTGCCACCTACCTCTGTCACTTTGGTTCTTCCATTTACAACAGTACCCATATAAACCTTGTTCTGAAGCACTTTCCGAACCTTCCCACAATTCCAGTACCCTTCTCCATCCATGATGTGGTACTGCTGTTTCTCCTGGTTCTTATACCATCCCGGCGTTGGCATTTTTTCCTTATTTAATATTTGTGCTATTTTTCCAGTTCCG
The DNA here is from genome assembly GCA_910589385.1 of uncultured Lachnospiraceae bacterium. Classification (GTDB taxonomy): domain Bacteria; phylum Bacillota; class Clostridia; order Lachnospirales; family Lachnospiraceae; genus Schaedlerella. The sequence goes on along the minus strand of CAJUTU010000011.1, from coordinate 3,990 downwards.
TATCCTTCACAGGCCAGCCCAAAAATCCGCCTGACATACTGCGCCGCCACTTCATCCACCGCCAGAACTTTTTTATTCTCGGAGAACTGATAGCCAAACGGCGCTCTTGGTCCGATGAATTCCCCTCTTTTTCTCCTTACCAGCAATGAGGAACGCATTTTTTCAGAGAGATCCTTGCTATACATATCATAAAGAAGGCTCTTGAAAGCAATCTCAATCCCCCCGGTCGTCCCTATGTGGTCGTTACTATCGTATCCATCGTTGATCGCAATAAACCGGACTCCCATAAAGGGAAATATCTGCTCTAAGTAATCTCCCACTTCCAGATAATTTCTCCCAAACCTGGAAAGGTCTTTCACAATGATGCAGCATATCTTCCCTTCCCTGACCAACGACAGCATCTCTTTTACTGCAGGCCGGTCAAAGTTTGTCCCACTGTACCCATCGTCTACAAATTCCAATATCTGTACGGCGGGGTAAAGCTGTTTGTCACGGACATAGCGTGTAACCAGTTCCCTTTGATGGCTGATGCTGTCACTCTCTGCTTTCGCATCATCCGAAATTACGTCCCCATCTTCCACGGAAAGCCTGAAATATTCAGCCAGAAATTTCTCTGCCACAATCCCCGCCCCTTTCCGCTAACTGGTTCATCAGATACTCATACTCATTCCGGAAACGGAATCTAATATGGATTCTTTTATCTTCATATACCTCCACCTTTTCCAGCAGCCTTACCGCCATATCCCTTGTAAGCTCTTTTGCATCCTGGAAATTTAGGAAGGCTTTCAGCCAGCGGTTTTCCCCACTCATGCATTGCTTAAAATGATCCAGTTCGGTCTGCTTACTGTTCAATTCCGTTTCTAATTCAGAAATCTTTCCTGTGTATCTTTCTTTCGCGGTTAAATATTCATCTTTTGTCAAAATCCCCTGTTTCATATCTTCGTAAATACTGGTTTTTAGATATACATATCTTTGCAGTTCATTCCTTGCCTGCTCCGCTTCCTTCTTTTTCATCCTGTAAGCGGCAAGCTGGCTGTCTGACTTTCTCATCCGCTCCAACAGGCTGTCGGCTTCTACGGCCAAATCTATCTGCAGTTTTATCTGCTTCAGCACCATATCAAAAATTCTATGATCCACAATAGAGGATGTATTGCACTTTACCTGGGAATGGCCATAAGCGGAGCCACAATAAAAATAATACCGCACCTTCCCATTCTCCACCTCTTTATTCCTCCACATCGCATGATGGCAGATCCCACACAGCAGAATCCCTTCCAGCACATTCCCATATCCCGGCCTGCCCTGCCTGTCCTTCCATACTTTCCGGTTCTTTTCCCGGATTTCCTGTATTTTCTGGAACGCATCCCTTCCAATGATTGCCGGATGTGCATTTTCTATGACTTCCCATGCATCTTCTTCTTTTTTGCCCCGCTTTTCCCTGGAGTAAATGGAACGATTATACTTTCCCTGCACCAAATCCCCGGCATACGCCCTGTTATAAAGAATCCGGCTGACTGCTTCCTGCTGCCATAAAATATTACCGCAGTCCTTATACTTTTTCACGCCACGTTCCCCCGCATATCTACTGGGGGACGGGAGGCCCTCCTGGTTCAGTATGCGGGCAATCTTATAAGCGCTTATCCCGTCTGCCTTCATTTCAAAAATCCGCCTGACAACCTCTGCCGCCGGTTCATCTATCACATAATGATTGTCTTTCAGGACATACCCATATGGAGCCTTCCCGCCTATGAACTGCCCCTGTTCCTTCTTCACCCGGAACGCTGACATGATTTTATTCGATATATCTTTTGAATAGTAATCGTTTGCCAGGTTTTTAAATTCCGTGATTAATTCTTTCGGGGGAAAAACCTCTCCTGCGCTGTCAAAACGGTCATTGACTGCAATAAAACGGATGCCCAGGAATGGGAATATTTTTTCCAGATAATCCCCTGCTTCCAGATAGTTCCTTGCAAACCGGGAAAGGTCTTTCACAATAATGCAGTTGATCCTGCCGCATTTTGCGTCCTCCATCATCCGTTCCCATCCCGGCCTTTCAAAGTCAGTCCCCGTCTGCCCATTATCCATATAAGTTTCAGCGACTTCCATCTTTTCAAACTGTTTTACAAATTCCAGTAAATACTCAAGCTGGTTATCTATCCCGTCTGCGCTTCTGCCCCCATTATCTTCGTCGGACAAACGAACATACAGCCCTGCTTCCACGGCAGGCGGTTTATGCCGGCCTGCAGCTTTTCCCTGCTTTCTACTCGTCCTTGCCATATGTACCCTCCTTTTTGCCATCGCCGGCAGACAGGCTGCCTGTATGCCACGAGAAAGTTTCCCCATGCAATTCTTCCAGCATGTTTACAGATGTCTGGAATTCATCCTCATATTTGAAATGTATTTCTATCCTCGGATAGCGCTCCCCTTCCTTCTTTTCATAAACCAGTATCTGCTCAATCAGGGAAACAACCACTTCCCTGGACAGACATTCCAAATATCCATATTTCTTAAATTCATTGATCCAGCCGCATGTATCCTTCTCCCCATCGGCAAAAAAAGCCATTTCCACTTCCATTGCTTCCAGTGACTGTTCTGCCGCCTGGGTACGTTTTTCATAGATTTCTTTTAACTCCAGATATTCTTCCTTCGTAATCAGCCCATCTTTATAATCCTCATACAAATCCAAACGCAAATGGTTATATTTCTGCACTTCTTCCTTTTTCTTTGTAATCTGGCGGTTCCTTTTTTCCATCTCCCCTTTCCTGATCTGCGCATCTTCCAGCTTATCCAAAACTCGTCCTAAATCCGTCACATTCTTAATCTGATAATTTAACAGCTTCAGTACGCTTTCCTCCAAAGCCTCCGCATTGATGCTGTGGGAACTGCAGATATCCTTATTTCCTTTATGGCTCCCGCATACATAATAAATAAATTTCCTTTTCCCGGAAGGAACCGTCTTTCTGACCATGTTTGCTCCGCAATCGCCGCATTTTACAACGCCGGACAGATAATATACTTTCTCCTTTGCGATCCCTGTCCTCGTATCCATCTGTAACTGCTCCTGCGCATTTTGGAAGTCAACGGACGGGATAATCGCTTCATGGGTATTTTCCACTTGGCTCCATTTGCTCTGGTCACGCTTCACTTTCTTCTTCACTTTATAATTTGGCGTGGTTTCCTTCCCCTGAACCAACATCCCGGTGTAAACGGGATTCCCTAAAATGCGGAGTACATGCATATGCGTCCACTGGCCTTTCAGGTTCTTCTTAAAGCCGGTATAAAACGCACTGCCATTCTCCTTCTTATAGTCCATAGGCGTAAGGATGTTCCTCTTATTCAGCTTCTCCGCTATTTTATACGCATTGCTTCCCTGCAGGTACATCCGGAAGATAGACCGCACCACTTCCGCGGCTTCTTCGTCTATCTCCAGCCTATTTTTATCTTCTTCTGACTTCTGGTAGCCGTAAGGGGCAAAGGGGCCTACAAAATCCCCCCTTCTCCTTTTCACTTCCAGGTTGCTCCGGATTTTAATGCTAATGTCCCTACAGTATGCGTCGTTGATCAGGTTTTTGAATGGGATGATAATGTTATTTGTCTGTGCATCGTTGGTCAGGCTGTCATAGTTATCATTGACTGCAATAAAACGGACACCCAGGTATGGGAATATTTTTTCAATATATTTCCCTACCTCAATGTGGTTCCTCCCAAAGCGCGATAAATCCTTTGTTACCACGCAGTTCACTTTCCCTGCTTTAATATCCTCTAACATCTGCTGGAATGCCGGACGCTCGAAAGCTGACGTTAGATAACGATACTTTTGAAAACACTGAAAAATCAAGGTTTTTCGAGCGACGGACAAGCAGGGTATTGTACTAAAAACTGAATACGACGCAGAAGCGGCGTTTCCCACTCCCTAAACAGGGAGAACAGGAACGCCGCTTTTTTCATGCCCTTGTTACGCAGTAGGGGCAGAAAAAGCCTTGCTACAAG
>CAJUTU010000010.1 GCA_910589385.1 uncultured Lachnospiraceae bacterium | reverse complement strand
TCGTTTGAGCCTATTTTTTCAACTCGATTTTCATAGATTACTTGACACTACCTTTATCCCCATTGTTACAAAATAGATTATAACATATGACGTCAACTTTCAGAAAAAATTTCTGCCTAAATAACCAAAATGAATTTGCCCCAATTTTGAAGCCCTGCCTTTTCATCCAGCCAGCCCTATGTTATACTATAGCTACAGTATCTGCACCCGAATACATTTAAAATCTACGAGGTACTTTCCTTATGAATAAAAATCAAATCGTAATGATCCACGGAACGGATTTTATCCAAATGACAATCGAACTTTTAGATGCAATACGCCTTGATGAACTCATCGGAGGGAGAAACAAGCGGATTGCGCTAAAGCCAAATATCCTCCACGCCGACACAGCCGAAAACGGAGCCGTCACACATCCCGAACTGGTGGAGGGCGTACTGCTCTACCTGCAAAAGCATCATTTTTCCAATGTATGCGTAATGGAGGGCGCGTGGGCCGGTGCCCGCACCAGCCAGGCTGTGGAAACCTCCGGCATTGCAGACGTATGCCGGAAATATGGAGTCCCTTTTATTGATCTGCAAAAGGATTCTTCTTACATCTGTGACGCCTGCGGCATGCAATTAAAGCTATGCAGCGAGGTCTCGAAAACAGATTTCATGATCAATCTGCCTGTCCTAAAGGGACATTGTCAGACCCACATTACCTGCGCCATGAAAAATGCAAAGGGTGTCATCCCAAACAGCGAGAAACGGCGCTACCATACACTTGGACTGCATAAGCCGATCGCACATCTGAATACGGTCCTGCCGCCTCAGCTTGTTCTGGTAGACAATATCTGCGGAGATCTGAATTTTGAAGAGGGCGGAAATCCCGTTGTCATGAACCGCATCTTTGCCTGCTCAGACCCTGTCCTCTGTGATGCCTATGTCTGTGAATGTATTGGTTATTCTGTAGATGATGTCCCTTATATCCGTATTGCAGAGCAGCTTGGCGTGGGAAATGCGGATGTCTCCCAAGCAGAATTCATCCTGTTGAATGAGCCTTCCGAGACACCACCCAATCTGCATGCCTCGGGCAGGATCCGGAATCTGGAAAAATATACAGATGCCCGGGATGCCTGCAGCGCCTGCTGCGGTTCGCTGGTCTATGCGCTGGACCGCCTGGAATCCAAAGGAACCACACGTCGAAAACAGGAAAAAATCTGTGTCGGCCAGGGCTGGAAAAACCATTCCGGCAAAATCGGCATCGGAAACTGTACGAAAAACTGCCAGAAGCATCTGCCGGGGTGTCCGCCGAAAGCACGGGATATCGTCCATTTCTTGACAGAAAATTGGAAATAGCAGATTGCTATTTCCGGCCGGTTAGGTTGTAAATTATAACCATGGCAGAAAGATACCACCGTATCATTGTAACTTACACTTGACTTTTTCTCTTTAACGAATTATTCTATAAAAGTACACAGGGGCGCCGAGAAACTGTTTTGCAATCACTTTCACTGAAAATGATTGCACCGCAGCTTCAGACTATGGCTGAGATGTATGGTTTACATACAGACCCTTATAACTTGATCCGGGTAATGCCGGCGTAAGGAAAGGAGAATTTCATAATGTCACAAACTAATTCTATCGCAGGGAGAAGTACGTCTTCTGCTGTCAAAAAGCTTATTTATGCTGCTATGGGGATTGCTCTTGGAATGGTTACTTCCTACATAAAGGTATGGGATATGCCAATGGGCGGTTCTGTCACACTGTTATCCATGTTGTTTATCTGCCTGATCGGGTACTGGTTCGGTCCCAGATATGGGATTGTGACCGGAGCTGCATTTGGAATCCTGCAGTTTCTCATTGATCCTTATGTGCTTTCGATTCCACAGGTGCTGTTTGATTATCCGCTTGCCTTCGGCGCACTGGGGCTGTCCGGTTTTTTCAGTAATCGGAAATATGGGCTTCAGATTGGATATGTCGTTGGTGTATTGGGCAGGTTTATTTTTTCTACGTTATCCGGTGTGATCTTTTTTGCCGCATATGCTCCAGAGGGAATGAATCCATGGGTGTATTCTGCTCTGTATCAGGGAAGTTATCTGGGGACAGAAGGCATCATTACATTGATCATCATATCCTTACCGCCTGTGGCAAAAGCGTTGGAACAGGTAAAAAAACAGGCCATGGCCTAAAAATATATTTTGCAAAGGAACCGGGAATCCATACTCGGTGCGGTTCCCAGACAGAAAATACCCAAAGGGACAGGCTCCCTTTGGGTATTAATACATAGACTGGATGAAATATGATCCTAAATTTTTCCTGCTTTTTCTACTCGATTGTAATCCCCCATTTATTCACATACTCCCTTCCAGGACTCAGCCGAATCAGATCGCTCTTATATCTGAATTCTTCTATAATATCCTGTCTGGAGGGAAGAGAAGCCCATGGTTCAATGCAAAGATAAGGCGCCTCAACGCCTGGCGCATGCCAAAGACCCAAATACGGGAGTTCCGGATAAGATACCGTCACTTTTCTCTTGCCCTTATCCGATTTTAATGTCACCTTGTCAGCCATATGATGCAGTACGATCGCATCTTCATCAAACAGATCATGTGACAGCCTTAAGTTTTTTCCATTGTCCAACAGGAATTCCTGATCTGTTCCGCTAAGAAAACAGGATTTTGTAAAACCAATCCGCTCCGGCCTTGCATTCCCGTCAAATTCCAGATAATAGTCTGTAAAATCAAGCCCTTCGTCAAACGGCAGCGCAAATCCCGGATGGCCTCCAATTCCGAAATACATCGGCTCGTTTGAAAGATTATTTACACGATAAGTAATCTCAATCGTATGCTCTTGAAGCGCATAAATAATATCCAGGATAAAATGGTATGGATATGCCTGGTAAGTCTCCTTATTATCCCGAAGCCGGAAAGTAATCCTGTCTTTTTTCTGTTCTGCCACTTCAAATGGAAGTTTCCTTGCGAATCCATGAATATCCATTTCATAAATTTTTCCATTCAGCAGATACTTTCCTTCTGTAAAACGTCCCACATAGGGGAAGAGAATCGGGGAACGCTCCGGCCAAAATCTACTATCCCCATTCCAGAGATACTCTACCCCGTCCTTTCTAACTGACTGTAATTCTGCTCCCACAGAAGATATCACGGCCTTGATATCCTGATTCGAAATCTGATGTTCCATTCCTGTACTCTCCCTGAATCTTTTCCTTACTTTTCGTCTATTTTATTCCATCCTATAATTGCTGTCAATCATTCTGTAAAATAAAATATCTTATATCCTGCTGCAAAATTGCCTCCATAATCCCTCACAGGCTTTCAGAAATCACCTCTTGCAGCAGACGGTCCGGACACACTGCCTCCGCTTAATTTTGAATTTCTATTGACATTTTTGAAAAATACATGCACAATAAAAAAGGAGTTTTACTGGAAAATCAGCCATAAGAATGGGAGCAAGGTACTTTCCAAGAGTACTCAAAAAACAACGGGGGTGATAAGATTGTATTCAGAAAAATTGCAGTCAAAAGACAATCATACAGCACAAATGATGATTGAAGATATGCAGGATGAGATTAGCAAGCAGGAAGAACTGCTCAAAGAGATGTATCAGGAAATGGAAAAGTTAAAAAATCTCCTCCCTGACAGTCCTGCAGACAGTACACAAAAGATTGAAGGACAGTCTGTTCATCATGAGGACAGCTTGTCAAAGGTTTATGGAATTATCTCAAGCCTGGAAAAATATACGACCGAAGAAGTGCTCTTTTACGCGGCGCCGGTGCTGGCTGAACTGATGGGCACAAAAGACGTCGCAATCTATAATATCGCGAACAGGGATTATGCCAGACTTTTTTCCGCTACTTCCACGGCGGCGCGCAAGCTGGGGAATTCCATAAAATATACGGATATGGAAGAGATGTATCAGGATCTGAAGCATGAGCATGTTTATCTCAATCAGTCCATGAATCCGGACTTTCCGCTCATGGCCAGCGCCATATATAATGAAAGTGAGATACGGCTGATCCTGATGTTTTGGGGGATTCCAAAGCAGCGGATCACTCCGGATGAGGCAAACCGCCTGACAGCAGTCGGCGCTCTGATCCAGAACGCACTTCTGCATGCGAGCCGCTATCTGGACAATTTCAGGAGCCAGCGTTATCTGGAAGGAACCAATGTCTTGAATGAGGAGGCATTTACGACTCTGGTAAAAGCCTTTCTGGAGGCAAAGTCCCACGGCCTGACAGAATGTGCGCTGGTTGAGGTCATACTGAGATACCAGAGCTATGAAGAGGTCTCGACTCATATAGCATGCAACATACGTCTGACAGACTATATGGGACTGATTGATAGAGGAAGGCTTTGTATACTGCTTTGCAATACCGATTCAAAAAATGCGGAAGTTGTTCAAGAACGTCTGCGGAAACTGGACTATGACAGCCGGTATCTGGATACCGAGACGATCATTCCAGAATTACGCTGATACGCAGAAAAGTCCTCCTTTTTTTCCGGAAATCACGGTATAGGATTCGGCTTCAAAAGGGACTGCTGATTTTAAAGATGCAAAAATCAGCAGTCCCTTTATAGTTTCTAGAAATCATATAGCAGCGGCAATCTTTTATCACAAGCCTAAAAACGTGCCCTCACGCCGAATATAATTCCTTTACAACCTTCACCAGATTCCCCGCCTGCTTTGAGAGCGTATAGCTGTTATTATACACCAGATACAGTTTTCTTGTGCTCTTGTTTTTTTCCATCGGAAACGCAAGGACTGTTCCTGCCGCAATTTCCTCTTTTGCTGCCAGGCTGGAAATAATCGTGATCCCAATGCCATTTTTTACGGACCGTTTGATCGTTTCCGTACTTTCCACACTGGCTGCAACGTGAATCTGTTCTACGTCAACGCCGGCTGTTTTCAACTGCTTTTCCGCCTCTTTCCGAGTTCCGGAGCCTTCTTCTCGCATAAGGAACGGTTCTTTTCGTATCCAGTTCAGATTGTTTTCCCTCTCTAATATCTTGCGGTATCTATCCGTATTTGGCATAATGACCACAAGTTCATCTTCATAAAACGGAATATACCGGCAAACCTTATTTTCCAATGCGGTTCCTGTAAAGCCTATATCCACCACATGTTTTGCCACATCCTCAATCACCCTGGCGCTGTCTGATTCCCTGATCTCCAATTGTCCATAAGGATACTTTTCTTTATACCCAGCCAATATATCCGGAAGGAGATACCTGGATGGGACCGTGGAGGCTGCCACAACCAGACGGGTTTCCTCTTTTTGGGAATCCGGGTTAAAAACTTCCAGGATCTTATTTTGCAGGGCCAGCATTTCCCGGGCATATTGGTATAGCCGTATCCCTTGCTCCGTCATATGGATTTCCTTTGTATTGCGGGCAAACAGCTTTGCATTCAGTTCTTTTTCCAATGAAGAAATATAAGCGCTGACGGTGGGCTGTGTCAAATATAATATTTTTGCTGCCTTTGAAAAACTTTTATAATCAGCGACCGCTGCAAATACTTCAAGTTGTTTTAGTTTCATATCACATATATCTCTGTATTTTCTTTTTCTATTATTTTTCCTACGCTTCTTGCCGGAAGTCCTTCATTCTGAAGTTCCGCCAGCAGCTCCTCTGCCTGGTCGGGGCATACCGCGAGCAACAGCCCGCCGGAGGTCTGTGGGTCAAACAGTACTTCCTCCATTGCAAAAGGAATATTCTCAAAATGTACATGAGGCTCCAGATGATTCCGGTTCTTCTGTGCCGCTGCGGTCAGGAAAAACTCTCTCGCATAGTGCAGCGCTTCTGTCATCACCGGAACCTGGCCTGCATAAACCTGACAGGAATACCTGCCGTCCATCATCTCGTGGAGATGGCCCAAGAATCCAAAACCAGTCACATCTGTGCAGGCATGGATCTCATAGTTCCTACAGATTTCAGACGCCCGTTTGTTCAAGGTAGTCATAGAAACTGCCGCTTCATTCATAGCCTCTTCTGACGCCTCCTGAATACGGTTTGCCGTACAGATGATCCCTACGCCTAATTTTTTTGTTAAGATCAAAACATCCCCCGGCCGTCCCTGATTGTTTGGATACATTTTCTCTGGGTGGACCACTCCGGTAACCGACAGCCCGTATTTCACACTATCATCTGCAATCGAATGTCCTCCTGCAAGGATTCCGCCCGCCTCCATGACTTTCTCTGAGCCGCCCCGCATGATCTCCCCAAGGATATTCAAATCCATATCTTCCGGGAAACAGACAATGTTCAGGGCCGTCCTGACGTCTCCGCCCATGGCATACACATCGCTGAGCGCATTGGCGGCCGCGATTTTCCCAAACAAATATGGGTCTTCCACCATTGGCGGAAAGAAATCCAGAGTCTGCACAATGGCCGTGTCTTCTGCGATCCGGTATACAGCCGCATCATCCTTGCTGTCATATCCGATCAGAAGATTTTCGTCCGCAGGCCCTTTGGGAAGACGCTCCAGCACACGGCTCAATACTCCTGCGCCAAGCTTTGCCGTGCATCCCCCACCTTTGCAAAATACAATTTTATCGCTCATATCCTATATTCCTTTCTCTCAAAACTGTGGCCGTTTCACGATGCTTCTGTAAAAAGCAGTTTGGAAATCTACAGCTTTCTGCCCGGCGAAGTCACATTCGGATCATGACAAAAACAGTAAATGTTCTTCCGGAAACTGCAGATAATCCGGTAAGCCTTTTTCCCTCAGCATCCCCCATTGCTCTTTCTGCAAAAACCAACAGATATTCTCCTGCCCCTTTCCATTCTCCGACAGGATATAAAAGTTCTTCTCAAACGGCAGGTCGGCGCTGCCTGCCAGACGGACCTTGATACAGTTTTGTTTTCTCTCCCCCCAGATTGGGAGGAACTCATGCGCCCGGAATCCTATATATGCCGTTTCTTCCGGGATTTCTCTGGCACACTGTAATTCGATTCCCCAGTCAATGGCTGCCAGCTTATGGCCGCCCTTTCTCTGTATTCTGGAGAAGTTCTTACAGCCTGTCAGCCTGGCCGCTTCTTTGTACCCCGGGTCTGCAAATATTTTTTTTGTCTCTCCGGAAGTGATGACCTGCCCCTGATGCATGATCAATAATTCCTCACTGAAACGGTAAATTTCGTCTCGGTCATGGGAAACCAGGATGGCCGTTCCCTGATAATCTTTCAGCATATCATACAACTCCTGCTGCAGCCGGTCCTTTAAGAACTCATCCAGCGCAGAGAAGGGTTCGTCCAGAAGGATGACATCCGGTTCATATGCCATGATCCGGGCCAGCGCTACCCTCTGCTGCTGTCCGCCGGACAGTTCGCCTGGAAGGCGTTCCTCCATCCCTTCCAACCGAAAGGCGCGTATCATTTCCTGCACTCGTTCCCGGTTCTCCTGACGGGGTCCTCTTAGTCCGGCCTCGATGTTTTTTGCAACTGTCATGGTTGGAAACAATGCATAATTCTGAAACAAATATCCAATATTGCGCTTTTGCGGTTTCACATGGATTTTCTTTTCAGAATCATACATCACGTTTCCCTGGATTACGATTTTCCCTTCATCCGGCGTCTCAATGCCTGCAATGCTTTTTAACGTCATGCTCTTGCCGCAGCCGGATGCCCCAAGGATACCGACTCGGGACGCGCTGCTTTCAAACCGGACATCCAGCCGAAATGAGGGAAAACTTTTCCTGATATTAACAGATAAAGTCATTTTACACGCTCCTACCATCTCTTCACGTTTTTCATCCTCTTTCCAGAAATCAGGTTCATCAGGATAATAGCCGCAAGGGCGATCACCATCACGATCGCGACCCAGATTCCTGCTGTAAGATAGTCTCCGTCTTGAATCACCATAGCAATCTTCTGGGAAATGGTTCCTGTCTTGCCGGGAATATTTCCTGCAAGCATGGACGTAGCGCCATATTCCCCTAAGGCTCTTGCAAATGTAAGGATTGTGCCGGATGCGATCCCCGGACCCGCAGTGGGCATTACGACTTTCCAGAATATCTTGGATTCCGTCATACCAAGTGTCCGCCCTGCATAGACAAGGTTTACATCAATCTGCTCGAAAGCCGCTCTGGCATTCCTGTACATCAGCGGAAATGCGATCACAGACGCCGCAATGATACAGCCCAGCCAGGTCTGTACGACCTTCAGATCAAAATTCTCATATAAGAATATGCCGAAAGGCCTCCTGCGGCTGAAAAGCAGCAGGAGGAAAAAGCCTGCAACCGTTGGGGGGAGGACCATGGGAAGGGTCAAAATCCCGTCAATGACTGCTTTTTTGCCAGCCGGCATCTGAATGACTTTTCTGGCTGCGAATATTCCCAGAAAGAAACAGATTACGGTCGCCACGATCCCTGTCTTTATAGAAATAAATAAAGGGCTCCAATCCAGACTTTTTATGATGTCATTTATGTTTTCCATCTAAGCGCCTCAATTCTTATTCCACATCCGTATCAAAATAATAGGAATCAAACACAGCCTTTGCTTCATCTGATAAAATAAATTTCATGAAGTCTGCCGCTGCGGCGGTCTGCGCGTCATCCGCCTCGTCGTTTATTACCTGTGCGATCGGATAGATTACATTTCCCGTCAAGTCATAGCTGACTGTTTCCAGAATATCCAAGTCATCTTCATATCCATAGGTATCAGAATAATATGTCGTTCCAACTTCGCAGGATCCTTCCACTACGGCTGTCAATACCTTGCTTACATTGTCCTGTTCGCTGATCTCTACACCGCCAAACGCCTCGGAAACCTGACTGGTCGTAATGGCAGCCACGTCTTCAGCCTCTTCCAGTTTTCCTAAATTTACCAGAGCCTGTCTTGTATATTTTCCGACAGGAACACTTCCGCCTGCCAACGCAATGCTCTGCGCTTCTTCGATATTTTCCAGCCCGGCAGCCTTCGTTCCACTGTCCTTCAGTGTCACGACCACAACCTGATTATTGACTACGTTCGCTCTTGTACCGTCTACAACAAACCCATCCTCTTCCAACTGATCCATCTGCTTTTGTGCTGCCGAAAAAAAGATATCGCACTCATACCCCTCTTCAATCTGTGTCAGGAGTGTACCGGAACTGTCTGCATTGTAAACAATCTTGACCTCCGGGTGTTCCTCGTTGTATTGCTCTGCCAGTTCCATCATAACCGTGTTCAGGCTGGCTGCGATAAACACCTGGATTTCTGTCTCTTCCGGCTGCCCGGACTCTTCTGCACCATCTTCTGAACCGGCTTTTGCCGCATCCTCCTGTGTATCTGCCGCTGATGTGTCCTCTTTTGTGCTGTCAGGAGCGCCGCCGCATCCCATAATCATCGTTCCGGCCATAACGGACACTAATACTCCGCTCACAAATCTCTTGAACATGGTGTGCTTCATCTTTATTTTCTTTTCCTCTTCTTTCTGTTTTTTTCTCTTTCTTCGTTTTCCTGTTCAATACACTATTTCCCGAATCCACAGTTTGGGAACGTACACACCGGGCAGGACAAGCACAGCCCGCCTTCTCCGAGCCGGTCCAAATCTTTCTTTTCCAGGACTTCCCCTGCCATCACCCTGGGAAGTACCAGGTCAAAGATGGTCCGTTTCGCATACATCACGCACCCCGGGAGCCCCATCATCGGAATATTCTCTTCTCCATAATACGCTAATAGGAACATTGCCCCCGGCAGGACAGGCGCGCCATAAGTTACAATCTTAGCGCCGGAGTTCTTAATCGCAAGGGGAGTCCTGTCATCCGGATCCACACTCATCCCGCCTGTGCATAGAATCAGGTCTGCTCCAACCTCCAAAAGCTTTTTGATGGCCGCCGTGATACGTCCGTGGTCGTCATCACAGATTTCATGGCCGACAATCTCCACATCATATTCTGAAAGCTTTTCCTCTATCACAGGGGTAAACGTATCCTGGATCCGTCCGTGGAACACCTCATTTCCTGTGGTCACGATGCCGGCTTTTTTCTTTAGGAAGGGGCGGATTTCAAAAATCGGCGTACCGCCTGCCGCCTCCTTCGCACGCTCCATTTTTTCCTTTTCGATCACAAGAGGGATGATGCGTGTCCCTGCCAGCTTATCTCCTGCCTTCACAGGGAAATTTCCATGCCGGGCCGCAATCATCATTTCTCCCAGGGAATTGACTGTATTCAGTTTCTGCGAATCTACACGGAACAGGCCGTCGCATTCTGCGATAACTTCAATCTTTCCCTCTTTTATTTCTGACGGGCGCATATGGTCATTCTTGCAGATATCGTATAAAATCTGCGCCGCCTCATTTTCATGGAGCATATTTTCATTATTTTCCCAGATATAAATGTGGTCTTTTCCCACACTTAAGAGTACCGGGATGTCCTCCGCCCGGACCACATGCCCTTTACGGAAGACCGCATCCTTTGTCACGCCTTTAATGATCCGGGTAATATCATGGCACAGGACCTGTCCCACCGCGTCTTCTGTCTTCATCAGTTTCATTGCTGCTCTCCATATATTGCAGACAGCCAAATATACATCCCAAAAGGACGTTTTGTAATGCATGTCCCTTCAGGACGCGCATACTCTGTCCATTGCTTCTAAAGCAATAAAAGACGTTATCCGCCTGCTTTCTCATATCGAATATTTTTTCAAAACAATTCGCTGTCAAAAAAAATTTGATCATAAATCTCGTATGCTGCTTTTTCTACCTTCGCTTCATATTCCTCAAACAGCAGGAGAAGCCTTTTCCCTTTGTCCGTCAGAAATGCAGCGCCACCGTTCTTACCGCCAGTCTGCCGTCCAACGATATTATAACCGAGCTCTTCCTCCGCCGAACGGATCATTTTCCATCCTTTACTATAAGAAATGCCGGTTCTTGCACACGCTTCCTTTACGGAGCCCAGACTGTCAATCTGTTTGAGCAAAGTCATCGTGCCTGGTCCGAAAAATGGCTTTTTGTTGATCAATCTTACTTTCACCTGAGGACGCATCAGCTTTTCATCATGAACTTTTGCAAGTTCTTGATAAACACTCTGGCTTTCCGCCCCTGTAAGTATTCCTTCATCCTGTACCGGCAGACATACCGGCTCCACATCCACAGCCGTCAAAGCTCCCTGGAATCCCTGATTTCCCTGATACTCCAGAATAGCCGGGATCAAAGGACTGTCAATGCATACCGGATATCCCGGCTGCTCCTGACACACAGGCAGGATAAATTCTCCTGACGTCTCCAAAAGCTGCTCCGCCGTATCTTCCATAAAAAACGGAACATCCACCGGACAAAACAGTACTTTGCCGCACCGTTCCCTCAGATAGCGAAGCCCCAGCTTCGCAGAATCCAGCATCTGCGCGGATTCGTAATTCTCGTTTCTGAGGAATGTGATTCCAAAGCGGCGGAGCGTCTTCTCCACCTGCTCTGCCCGGTAGCCGGTTATCATGACAATATCCTTCACGCCCAAGCGCTGAAAATTCACGACCACACGCTCTGCCACGGTCAGACTGTCAATCTCTGTCAATTGACCAAGACTGTCTGCTTTGGCAGGTATGCCTGCAGCATCGATCACTGCGCCAATATTCATGATCAGCCCTTTAATGCAACGACTTCAATCTCTACCAATGCGCCCTGCGGAAGCGCTGCTACCTGGAATGCGGACCTTGCCGGATAATTGCCTTCACTGAAAAATCCCTTATATACTTCGTTCATTTTTACAAAATCTGCAATGTCTTTCAAGAATACGGTTGTCTTTACAACATTGTCCATCGTACATCCTGCAGATTCCAAAATTGACTTTACATTTTCCAGGGACTGCTTTGTCTGGCCTTCGATATCCTCTGCCATAATCTTTCCTTCGGACGGAACAATCGGGAGCTGGCCGGAAAGAAACATCAGGTTCCCTGTATCAATCCCCTGGGAATATGGCCCGATTGCTTTTGGCGCTTTGTCTGTGTTTAAAACTGTTTTCATAGTAACGATTCCTCCTTTTACAAATTTCTTTTCTTGCGATAAAAATATTTTATCATCCATCTGCCAAAATGTCAAGATTTTCAACTACAGAGTACCAGTTTTATTTCCCAGAAAACACAGGTTCCGCATACTGTTTACGGAATTGCCGGAAACAGATCATAAATACCGCGAATTTTATATTGAATTTTGAGTGATGCCATGCGATAATAAATAATAATTTTTAGATGAGCAAAAATATTTTTTAGATAACTTGATATATCAAGAAATGGGGGAAGATTATGACTTCAGACAAGCTTCGGCCATATACTGTGATCGTTGAATTTCTTGGAAAAGCTCTGGGACCGAATTATGAGGTGGTCCTGCACGATCTGAGTTCCAAGGATCTTGCGATTGCTGCAATTGCCAACGGACATATCAGCGGACGGGAAGTCGGCGGCCCTCTGACTGACGCCGCCCTGCGGATGCTTTCTTCCAAAGCATATGAGACAAATGATTTTTTGTGCAACTACAAAGGGATTGCCCGGAACGGACATGTCCTTCGTTCCTCCACCATGTTCATTCGGGATGAAGAAGGGAAACCAATCGGGCTTTTATGTGTAAATTTTGACGACTATCATTATAAGGAGCTCGTGGAGGATCTGCTTTCTGTCATTCATCCGGAAGAGTTCCTCGAACAGCATCCGGCAAATACCCAGCCCATATTGTCAAAATCCCCTGTCACTCAGGAGGTTTCCAATCCGATTACGGAAAGCTTTTCTATGGACATCCCATCGTTGATGGAGAAAATTTTCCATGATGCCACGGCATCCATTACCACACCGATCGACCGGCTGAACCAGTTTGAGCGGCGGGATATTGTAGAACAGCTGAATGAACAGGGCTTGTTCCAGCTTAAAGGGGCGGTTTCCTTTGTCGCCAGAAAGTTCTCCTGCTCCAATGCAACGATTTACCGGTATCTCAGTGAGATCAGTGCGTAGTAATTCTCATAGCAAAGGAAGGATAAACTTACTATGTCCGAAAACAAACAAGAGGTACGAACTCAGACAGTCGTTCCAAAAGATTTTACCTGCAGCAGCGGCCGCACACAAGAGGATTCTTTTGTGGCAGAAGCCGCTGCTGCTTACAATATTGGACAAAAGGACGGAGAATATACTTTGAAAGACTACTACGCTCTTCCGGATGATATCCGCGCAGAGCTGATCGACGGGCATCTCATTTATATGGATGCACCGACCACAAGGCACCAAGGAATCATCGCGGAACTCTATTTTCAGATTTCCTCTTATATCAGAGCCAGAAAAGGACCTTGTAAGGCGCTTTTTTCCCCATTGGACGTCCGTCTGGATAATGATGATAAGACTATGCTGCAGCCTGACCTGATCATCCTCTGTGATGAAGCAAAGGATGATGGCAAACGGATCGATGGCGCCCCTGATTTTGTAGCAGAAGTCGTATCTCCATCCAGCGTAAAAAAGGATTACCTCATAAAGCTCAACAAATACTGGAATGCGAACGTCCGTGAATATTGGATCATAGATCCGAAAAAGCAGACCGTCTCCACTTATTATTTTGATGCAGATGGGGATGTCAATGTAACGCATTATACTTTTGGCGAGCAGGTTCCCGTCAGGATTTTTGAGGACTTGATGATTGATTTTACGGAATTTTAGGATTGGGATGATGCGCTTAGTTTCTTCCCATATTCCATCCAGAAGTCGGGATCTGACCATTTTGAGGGAATCATATCTTCTGGTATATGTATTTTCTGAAGCAAAAAAATAATCCCACCCACAAGCAAAAGATATAAGAATAGTTTCCATATGATTTTTTCTATCCTGCACACATTTTTTTCTTTGGCATATTTTTTTATTAGATAAAAAAGATATATCCACAATATGCCTGGAACCAGAATGCACGCAGCCTGTGCAGTCCATACAAAAATCCTGGTCTCCATTCGGTTCCATTCCCCACACAGCTGCTGATAACTTCCTGCTGCTTTGCTAAATTCTCCCGATGCACATTCTACTGTCGCACGATCAAAAGAAGTGGTATCCTTTTCTCCTGCTTCATAAACCAGAAATGCTTCTCCACTGTCTATCACATCCAGCACTTCCAGTTTCCGGTTCTGCACTTCCACAATAAGTCCCGAAGTATTTTCCCCTCCAAATAGTCTGCCTGATAACGCACTGCTGATCAGACAGCTATTTTGAGTTTCCATATCCAACACAGCATAGCCTGGAAACAACAAATCCGAGCGGCCGCAAGGAAGTAAAACATCACATTCCTCCACTGTCCCCAGGCCAGATGCAGATACCAGAAGCCCGTCCATCTGTGTCCAGTTTACAAATTCCAACGGGGCATCTCGCTTTCTATTCTCTTCCTGCACGGATGTAGTACTAGTATTTTCTTTGCGTCTATTTGGTCTACAGAAGATATAGTTTCAAACTTCTCTGCTATATATTACCTTACATGTTTTCTGATAACAAGCAATCCCAAATTTATGAACTGTCTGCATTCCTTCCTGTATAAGGGCAGCCACATATCCTTCTTCCTCTATCTGTTTCATTGCTTCATGGCACGCAAGATCAAATCTCCCATTTTCTACATATTTCACTTCAAAAATGCATCCTATTTTCTTTGCCGGAATCATAATTTTTATATCTGTATACCCTACACCCAATTCGGTATTTGACTTTACAATCCATTTTCCTTCTGCTTTCAACAATCCAAGCAACATTCCATGATACAAATTCTCTTTCATTGGTTTCTTCACAAATGTATCTCGAATACTTATAGAATCTGCCAAAAATCCATTAAATACAACCTGAACAGTCTTTGCATCTCCTTCTCTGATGGCCAGACAGAACTTTCTCCAATTAACCGTATCACTGACTACTTTTGCTTGAAACCATGAGCGGATCTTTTTCTCATAAATACCTAAAAAGATTTCTCAACCCAGAGACTTATAACGCTGGTTTCCATTAGACTTGAAAACGGCTTGACTGTCAAAAAACTCTGCGATAAACTGAAAAGAAGATAAATTCGTATATCCTTTATTTTAATGTTCGGAAGGGAGCATAGGAAATATGGGGACATATTTAAATGTGGGAAACGCAGGATTTTCCTCCGTAAGGAAAGGACTTTACGTTGATAAGACGGGAATGATCTCGTTTATCAACCAGACATTAGGCACGAAAGACAAACTGACTTGTGTGAGCAGGCCGCGCCGTTTTGGAAAGTCGTTCGCGGCACAGATGCTTTGCGCCTATTATGACAAAAGCTGTGATTCCAGAAAATTATTTGAAGGACTGGAAATTTCAAAAGATGATTCTTTTGAAACGTATTTGAATCAATATGATGTCATTTATCTGGATATTACCGGATTTATTTCCAGAGCATTTATAAAGGGAGATCTGCCAAACGTTGTTATCAATCTTCAGAACGAAGTAACCGCCGAACTAGAAGCGGCCTATCCAGAAGCAGAGCGATGTGGTAGTCTGCCGGATATGCTTTACCAGATTTCACAGGCGACGGGTCAGAAGTTTATTTTTATCATAGATGAATGGGACGCGCTGTTTAGAGAGGCAAAGGATGATAAATTTCTGCTGGATTCCTATATCCAATTGCTGCGCGGATTGTTTAAAGACAGTGGGAAAACCGATAGGATGATCGAAGCTGCATATATGACCGGAATCCTTCCGATCAAAAGATATGATTCCCAGTCTGTCGTCTCGGATTTCAGGGAATATACAATGCTGGCGCCGAGGAAACTGGCAAAATACACAGGCTTCACAGAAGCGGAAACTGCGTGGCTTTGTAAAGAATATGGTGTAGATTTCTCTGAAATGAAACGCTGGTATGACGGATATTCTTTCAGCCGTATAAAATCTGTATATAATCCGAATTCAGTCATTGAGGCAGTCAAAAATGAAGAGTTCGGCAGTTACTGGGCAAGGACAGAAACATATGAATCGCTTAAAATTTATATCGAATTGAATGAAGATGGCTTGAAAGAAGCAGTCGTTCAGATGCTTGGTGGTGAAAGTATCCCGATTGAGACAGAGACTTTTCAAAATGATATGACGAATATCAAAAGAAAGGATGATGTTCTTACACTTTTGATCCACTTAGGATATCTTGCCTATGACGCCGAAAGGAAACGTGTATTTATTCCGAATGAAGAGGTAAAACAGGAATTTATCCGGACAGTAACTGTAGGAAGACATAAAGAGCTCGCAAGACTGATCCAGAATTCCGACCTTCTGCTGCAGCAGACCTTGAATATGGATCATGAGGCGGTAGCGGCTGCCATTGAAGAAGCACATAAGGCAAGCGCCATACCTCTAACTTACAATAGCGAAGAGGCGCTGCGCAGTACGATCCGCTTTGCCTATCTTACCTGCGTGGATGAGTTTATGAGAATTGAAGAACTGCCATCGGGTCATGGCTATGCCGATATGGTATTTATTCCCAGGAAAAACTCCTCCATGCCCGTGATCCTTGTGGAACTGAGATGGGATAAAACAGCGGAAAGCGCGATCGAGCAGATTAAAAGCAGAGATTATCCGCAGGTCCTGTGGGAGTATGGCGGCGAGATCTTATTAGTTGGTATCAATTACAGTGAAAAAAGCAAAAAGCATTCCTGTAAAATTGAGAAATATCAAAAATAAATGATGAAATCCTATGACCGCAAAAAAGGGCTGTCGGGAAATAGCAGCATTTATACAACATATAGCATAATTCATAATACGCAATGTCTATATATTGTATGCAAATTGCTTTTCCCGACAGCCCCGTAAACTCTTTATTAATCTGTTAAAACTCCTCTTAGATCACGAATCGCATGGCGCGGACACTTCACAGCGCACATTCCACAGCTTAAGCATAGTTCCTCATCAATGACCGCGCGGTTGCTGGCCACCTTGATTGCTTCTGCCGTACAGGTTTTTTCACAGATCCCACAGCCGATGCAGCTTAACGGACAGGCTTCTCTCGCTTCTTTTCCTTTTTCCTCATTGGAGCATTTCACTACAATGTAGTTAGCGCATTCATGCAGATGGATGACTTCCTGTGGGCAGGCGCGCACGCACATTCCGCAGGCGATGCATTTTTCTTCGTCCACCTCAGCCACACCATTCTCGTTGAAGGAAATGGCTTTGAATCTGCAGACCGCGATACAGTTTCCACAGCCCACACAGCCATATTTACATCTGGATACAGCGCTTGCGGCACAGGTTCCGTTACATGCTACCACCGCCGCACGGTAGGGAAATTTTTTCTTTACTGCCATGGTAATCATCCCTCCTTCTTATATGGCGTGCCGGATATGGGCAGGCTGTACCTACGTTCTTTATCCAGCCGATAATAGGCATCCGTAATTGCGGGCGCCGTCGGGATGGATGTGATCTCTCCGATCCCGATCGCGCCGCAGGCAACATTCAGGCCCGGCTTGTCGATCACGATTGCCTCAATCTCCGGAATCTCATGGGCACGGAGCAAGCCCAGGGCACCGTACTTCTCCACAGGCTTGCAGTTCCCGTCAATCGGGTATTTCTCACGGAGCGCATATCCCATGGACATGACCACGCCTCCCTCAATCTGTCCTTCGCAGGACAGCGGGTTTACAGCCTTTCCTACATCATGGGCCGCAACGATCTTCTCAATCTTTTTCGTTTTTGCATCCAGAATGCACATTTGTGTTGCATATCCATATGCTACGTGGGAAACCGGGTTTGGCACATCTGCGCCCAAGGGGTCTGTCTTGGCAAGGTATTCTCCATAGAATTCCTGTCCCACCAGGTCTGCAAGGGTTTTCCCTCCTGCCTTTGCCTCCATGAACTTCCTGCATGCACGCATGCAGGCCTCGCCGGTGATCAACGTCTGCCTGGAGCCGGAAGTGGTCCCGGAATCCGGCGCGATCCAGGTATTACTGCGCTCATAGACAATGTCCTCACGTTTCAGATCCGTGTTGCTGACGGTCATCTGCACCAGCACGGTCCCAAGACCCTGACCGATACAGGACGCGCCGGCAAAAATATGCAGCTTTTGATCTTCCTGTACGATTAATTTTACCCTGCCTGTATCCGGAATCCCTACTCCTACCCCCGCGTTCTTCATGGCGCAGGCCAGGCCTACAGGTTTCCCTGCCGCCCTTGCCGCATCATATTCTTCCTTCACTGCCTCCAGCGTTTCCACCAGTCCGGTAGATTCGTCCACAATCTGTCCGTTTGGCAGTACGCCGCCCGGCCGGATGGCGTTGCGGTAGCGGATTTCCCATGGAGTAATCCCGATTTCATCCGCCATCATATTTAAAAGCGTCTCCGTGGCAAAACAGGTCTGTGTAACGCCAAAGCCGCGGAACGCCCCTGCAGGTGGATTATTTGTATAATATGCGGTTCCCTCGATCTCAAAATTCTCATAGGCGTACGGCCCCGCCGCATGGGTGCAGGCACGCTCCAGTACCGGGCCGCCCAGAGAAGCAAATGCTCCCGTGTCAGAAGCAACCTTTGCTTTTACTCCCATGATTTTTCCGTCTTCGTCACATCCCATCGTAAAGTCCATAACAAAATGATGCCGTTTCGGATGGATCAAAAGCGATTCCGCCCTGGTCAGCCGGACTTTCACCGGACGTCTGGTATGATAAGCGATCAGCGCCGCATGATGCTGAACCGTCATATCCTCTTTGCCGCCGAATCCACCGCCCACCAATGCGTTTTCTGCCTTTACCTTATCGGTTCCCAGCATCAGACTGCATTCACGGTAACTACAGTAAGCATCCTGGTCTGTGGAGATGATCATCACATCGCCGTCTTCATCTATATATGCCACCGCACATTCCGGCTCCAAAAATGCATGTTCCGTCCAGGGAGTCTCAAAATGATGGGAAATGACATGTTTTGCATTTTTGATTGCTTCTGATGCATTTCCCCGGCTTACATGTTTGTAAGCCTGCACATTGGATTCCTCTTCATCAAATACTTTCTGCGCGTCTGCGGCAGCCGCTTCTTTCATATTATGGACAGCCGGAAGAACCTCGTATTCTACCTTGATCAGTTTTTTCGCCTTTTCGACCGTCTCCATATCCTCCGCCGCTACCAGCGCGATCGCATCCCCCAGATAATGGGTCAGCCCGCCTACCGGAATCATGGTATACTGGTCGTGCTTTAAGTGACCGATCTTATTCTCTCCCGGGATGTCTTCTGCCGTTAAGACAGCAACCACTCCCGGCAGCGCTTTTGCTTTTGAAATATCGATAGAAAGCACTCTAGCTCGTGGATATTTGCTTCTAAGGGCAGAACCATAGCACATTCCTTCCATATAAAAATCATCCGGATATTTTCCGTAACCAAGCACCTTCTCTTCTACGTCCAGCCGGTGTACACGGGATCCGACTTTCCAGTCGTCTGCACCCTTCTCAGGAATTACGCCTTCCCGCAGTATTTTTGCCGAAAGCTTCACTGCGGCAATAATCTTGACATATCCGGTACAGCGGCAGTAATTGTTGCGCAGGGCATATCGTATTTCCTCTTCTGTAGGATCCGGATTGACATCCAGCAATGCCTTTGTACACATGACCATCCCCGGAATACAGAACCCACACTGCACGGCTCCTGCCTCCCCGTATGCATAGGTAAAGACTTTAGATTCCCAGTCGCTTAATCCCTCCACAGTCAGGACATTCTTTCCCTCCAGCCGGTCCGTTGTGGGAACACAGGCTTTGCAGGTTACACCGTCTATAATCACGGTACATGCGCCACAGGCTCCCTGGCTGCACCCGTCCTTGACAGAAGTGAGATGCAGTTCGTCTCTGAGAAACCGGAGCAGAGACTGCCTCTTATCCGTTGTCACGGACTTTCCATTCACTACAAATGTATACATTTTTAAATCTCACCTTCTTTGTCTGATAGAGCGTTCCTGGTAAGCCGGTCATATAGGTACATGCGGCTTTTCTTTTTAGGAGCGCTCTCATAATCATTTCTCCAAAGCCGCCTCCATGGCGCCTCTGCCTATCTTTCTTGCCTTATCTGATATGGTATAACACAACTCTTTTTTCTCCCTGGCATCAATATCGCCGATCTTGAGCCCTTTTTCCACATGGACGCCTTTTTGGAGCATCCCCCGGACAATACCCGACATCTGTGCATAGACCGGGACGCCCCCTGTCACTGCCACCACCTGTCCTTTTTTTACCAGGTCGCCAATTTGGGCTGCCGGTTCTATTTCCCCCGAAGCTGACGCTTTGATCAGACGCTCGATCGTATATCCGGCAATCTCCCCGGGGATTCCCGTATTGGGGATTGCGCTGCCCTCCCGGATCACATGACCCAGAGACGGGCCTCTCTGTGTCTCGATCACATAGTGGCAGTCGGATCCCGCCGTGAAACCTGGGCCAATCCCGATCACCACAGGCGCGTCAGCCATGGAAGTGCCAATATTTCTCTTTGCCATAATGCTGTCGATCAGGATATCCGGCCTGTACTCCTCCCGGATCCTCGCTTTCTCGTCTACAATGACCGCAATATGTCCTGTTTCCATTGCCGCAAGAGCCTCTTCCAGGTTCCGTACCAGAACCCCTTTTGCCTTTTCCACCTGTGTTTCCCTCTCGTAAACCGCGCGTGAGAAAGACACCATCCTTCTAACAGCAAGAGGGACTTCGATATCCGTCATCAGAACCTGATGCCCTGCAAGCCAAAATTCATATGCAATTCCACTGGCCAGATCTCCGGCTCCCTTAATCAATACTTTC
Organism: uncultured Lachnospiraceae bacterium; assembly: GCA_910589385.1. Taxonomy (GTDB): domain Bacteria; phylum Bacillota; class Clostridia; order Lachnospirales; family Lachnospiraceae; genus Schaedlerella. The sequence continues at coordinate 80,156 of CAJUTU010000010.1, read as the reverse complement.
ACTTTGTGCTCCTGCCTCTCTGTCTGAATTTTCTGCCATACCACTATATTGTCTGACAGCCATGCACAAGAGCATCTATATACATCCTGTGCATGGCTTCATCCCAAGCCTCTTATTTGATTAAATAGCTATAGTCCGCGCATACGGCTTCTATCAGCTTCGCCAGTCCTTCCGGAACATTTCCGTTATCACCCTTCTTCCAGATAACCTCTTTACCGATAAACCTGACTTTACACTCCAGAGCATCCCGGTTCAAGACTGCAAACCCGTCATTCTTGCTGTCTGCCATATCCTTTTCATTGGCAAATAACGTAAATTTGTCAAGATATGGTGCGCTTGCATATGGGCAGAATACTTTACAGTTACCGCACTCATTACACATATAATCCACATGGATCACCTGCGCTTTTTCCATACCCGGTACTTTGATCGAGATATTGGCGCGGTTCGGACATACATCCACGCAATTTTCACATACTGTTGAACAGCCCAGGCAGCGATTCGCCTCTTTGCCTCCATCCGGCTCCGCCAGGATTCCTTTCTTCTGGTAAATAGAATCCACGTCCGCCGGTTCGCTCATATCACCTGTGACCGGAGCTCCGACGATTGCCTCTGCAGCAGTCAGCGCATTTGCCATACCCTTAACTACCAGAGATGGGCCAAACAGGCCGTCTCCCACTACATACACGCCCTCCACGCTGCTTTCCAGAGTCTTGCTGACCTTCACACGTCCGCGCTCATCCACATTCAGTCCATTTGCCTCATAATAATCCGCAGGCGCTTTTTCACCCACTGCCGCGATCACAGTATCTGCCGGGATGGAAATGGTTTCTTCTGTCTCGATCACTCCGGCACGGCCGGATGCGTCCGGTTCTCCCAGTTTCGTCACCTTGCAGACCAGCTTTCCTCCTTCTAACTTCACCGGAGCCAGGAGTTCTTCAAACTCCACGCCATCCTCAAGAGCCAGAAGCAGTTCATGCTCGTCGGCAGGCATATAGCGTTTCGTCCTGCGGTATACCAGATACACATGCTCCACGCCTTCACACCGTTTTGCTGATCTTGCCGTATCCATCGCCGTATTTCCGCCGCCGATAACGACAACATTTTTACCCAGGTCTACCTTGCCTTTCTTTTCATTAAACTCTTCCAAAAATGCAAGCGCGTTTACAGCTTCGCCGCCTTCCAGCTTCAATTCGCCCCGTTTGTAAGCGCCCACTGCCAGGACCACGTCATCATACGCTTTCTTCAATTCACTTACGGCCGGAGCCTCTGTTTTTGTTAGAATATTCACGCCAAGTTTCCGAAGCAGAGATACATCCTTGTCGATCACACTGTCGCCAATCCTGAAATCCGGGATAATGGCGCTTACTACGCCGCCCAGCCTGTCGCGCTTCTCATAAAGCGTAACCTCCGCGCCGGCTCTTGCAAGATAATATGCCGCAGCCATCCCTGACGGGCCTCCGCCTACAACCGCAACCTTCTTGCTGCAGTTTCCTGTAACCGCAACCTGATCGATCACTGCGTCATAAGCGTTCTTGGCGCATTCCAGCTTTGTGTCACGGATCTGGACCGAAGTCTCGTAGAACGTACGGTTACAATGACTCTGGCATCCATGCGCGCAGATCGTGCCTGTGATAAACGGCAGCGCGTTCTTATTCAAAATAACTTTGAAGGCATCTTCATATTTTCCTTCTCCTGCAAGACGTACATAAGTCGTGATCTCCTGATGGATCGGACATGCATCCTCACAGGGAGCCGTATAGCAGTCCAGAAGCGGAACTCTCTCATTGGATTTTCTGGATGCCGGAATCTTCGCAGGCTTCACATGATGTGGGTCGCTTACCGCGTCTGCCGCCAGTTTATTGAGGGCTTCTACGTCAATGCCTTTAAACGGCTTCATGCCCATGGCATCCAATTGTTCTGCCATCTGTTTCAGACGCTGATATCCGCCCGGTTTCAAAATGGTAGTAGCAACCGTTACCGGCCATACACCTGTTCCAACGATTTTTTCAATATTAAACGCGTCTGCCCCACCGGAATATGCAATCCGGAGTTCTCCGCCAAAATCTCTTGAAAGCTTTGCAGCTACAGAGATGGATAATGGATACAGTGATTTTCCGGACATATACATCTCTTCACTTGGAAGCTCGTTTGCCTTGACATCTACCGGGAACGTATTGGTGATCTTCACGCCGAATTCCAGATTCTTTTCAGCCGCCAGATTCATCAGCCTCTGGAGCATAGGAACTGCGTCCACATACTGCAGGTCGTCGTCAAAGTGGAACCTTCCAAACGCAACATAGTCATATCCCATCTCGTCCATGGTCTCCCGGGCAAACTCATAACCCAGAAGCGTCGGATTACATTTGATAAACGTGTTGATCTTCTTCTCGGTCAGAAGATAGGTCGCAATGCTCTCGATTTCCTGCGGAGGGCATCCATGCAGCGTAGAGATCGTCGCCGAATTACAGATCAGCGGAGAAATGCTTTCGATGTCTTCCTTTGTCACATTCCGGAATTCTTCCGCATGGGCAAGAAGCACTTCTTTGCAATGTCTGAAAGTTTCTGTCTGCTCCGCATTTTTCATGCTCTCAATAAAGGTATCGATCTTCTCGGATTTGATGCCCTTTAGGTCATAACCGACGCTGATGTTGAACTGATAGCCGTCCATACTTCCAAGTCCGTATTCCTTTGCCACAAACGCAAGCAGGAACCATGCCTTGATGTATTCCTCCTGGGCCTGGGGCACATAAAGCTCTGTGGACCATTCGCAGTTGTAGCACTCATCTTCCGCCAGGATACAAGGCTTATTTACACATGCCGCCAGTTCCGCGCCGTCCATGATCTGCACGGTTTTCAGTTCAAAGAAACGGCTCCCTGCATAATAGGATGCTACAATATTCTGTGCAAGCTGGCTGTTCGGTCCGGCCGCCGGCCCGATCGGTGTCTCTAATTTTCTGTTAAAGATGGTCTGTGCCTTGGCAGGGTCTGCCACATAAGGCCTGCGTACTCCAAATACGGAACCTTTTTCGTCATGCTCCGTCCGGATCCAGTCCAACAACTGTTCAAACGGTATACAACTCATAATATCGCTCATATTTTCTTCCTCCTAATTTTGCGGAAGAGCGCCTGTGCGCCTATACAGGCGGCACTTCCGCTGTTCTATTGTCTAACCGTTAATGCTCTTCCAAAGTTTTGCAGATTCTTCCCTGCATTTTGCCATAGCTTCTTCCACATCTACAACCTGGACTTCCCGGTTTTTCATCAGGACTTTTCCGTTTCCGACTGTGGTCACTACGTCTCTTCCTGTCATGCCGAACAGGATATGTCCGTTAATGTTATTTTCATCCAGATATGTCGGCGGATCATAATCAACCACGATCACATCTGCTGCTGCGCCTTCCTTCAAGACTCCCAGAGGCGCTTTGAAATAGCGGTTCGCGATGGCCGCGTTGTTCTCAAACAGCATCTTCGGAACTTCTCCCCATGCGGCATTCGCGTCACACAGATGATGCTTGTGGAGTACATTTGCCACCTTAAAGGATTCTGTCATGTCATGGGTATACCCGTCTGTTCCAAGCCCTGCCAAGATCCCTCTGTGTACCAGTTCCATGGTCGGCGGACATCCGCAGGCATTGCCCATGTTGGATTCCGGGTTATGTACGACCATCGTATTGGTATCCTTCACCAGGTCCATCTCGTGGGAATTGATATAAATACAATGTCCGAGCAGTGTCTTTTCTCCCAGAATGTTCCAGTCCATCAGCCGGTCCACGATCCGTTTGCCATACTTTTTCAGGCAGTCGTGAAGGTCTTCGATCCCCTCAGCCACATGGATATGGTATCCCACTTCATCCGGTTTATTTGCCGCCGCCAATTCCATCGTTGCATCGGAAATCGTAAACTGCGCATGCATTCCCATCATTCCGGCCAGCATATCCGAATCGTCCTTCAGCGCATAACGGATAAATTCCGCATTTTCCATCACCGCTTCTTTTGCCTTATCCATGCCGTCCCTGTCAGACACCTCATAGCACAGGCAGGAGCGGATTCCCAGCTCTTTTGCCACATCGGCAATGGTAAACAGGCTGTCCTTGATATGCCCAAAGCTTGCATGGTGGTCAAAAATCGTCGTGACACCGTTGCGGATGCAGGATATCATAGTATCCATGGCGCTGTATCTGGTCTGCTCCAGAGTAAGACTCCTGTCAATGGTCCACCACTGGCCGTCCAGAATGTCAAGAAATCCTTTCGGATTATAGCCTTTGATGCTGAGCCCTCTTGCCATTGCGCTGTAAATATGCTCGTGTGTATTGATAAATGCAGGCATGATGACGCCGTTCTTTGTGTCAATATATTCTGCATCCTTATATTTTTCTTTCAGTTTGGCCGTCGTGCCCACTTCCGCAATCTTTGTACCCTCGATTGCCACCGCGCCATTCTCAATATATGGAAGAGCGCTGTCTCTGGTAACGAGTTTTCCATTTCCTATTACTAACATGTTACAGCCTCCTTTTTTATTTTCTAATGTATGAAAGTATGAAAAAGCCTGCCTGCGGCAGCTTTTCCACATACTATGTAATTCATGTCCCCCATGGAAAGGGGCGTTTTCATTGCTGCCCGATCATTCCACATGTTTCTCCACTTCCGTAAGTTCCATCTCCTTCGGGAGTACCAGATTCAGAAGGATTGCTACAATGGTTGCCAGCACGACCGGAGATTTTCCAAAAATTGTGGTCACCCATGCCGGGAAAGATGCCAGCGCCGCATTCGCCTGAGTAATTCCCATTCCCAGTGCGATCGCAAGTCCTACGATCGTCGTGTTCCTGTAATTCATCGGAGATGCTGTGATCAGCTTCACACCAGTCATTGCAATGGATGCGAATACAGATACGGTAGCGCCTCCAAGCACACAGGAGGGAATTGTTGTCAGAATGGAAGAAAACTTCGGGATCAGCCCTGCCACCAGAAGGATTCCTGCTGCCGATGCAAATACCCTTCTTGCCACTACCTTTGTAGATGATACGATCCCCACGTTCTGGCTGTATGTAGCGGTCGGAAGTCCGCCGAAGAAGGCACAGAAAATATTGCTGATACCATAGGCTACAATACCGCCGTTCAACTCTTCGTCCGTAGGCATCCGGTCCAGGCCGCCTGTCGTTGTCGCTGAAAAATCCCCGATCGCCTGGATTGAATTGATAGCAAACAGGACGCCGATCGCTACACAGGATGAAGGTTCAAATTCAATCCCAAAATGCAGCGGCCGGGGCAGCTGGAAGAAAGTGGCAGATGCAACAGATGAAAAGTCAACCATCCCGAATACCAGCGCCACGATATACCCCACAATAATCCCGATTAATATGGAAGATAATTTCCAGATTCCCTTTCCATAATGGTTCAATGTTGTAACAACGATCAATGTAATGATCGCAACCAGCCAGTTTTGCCAGGATCCATAGGAAGAACTTCCTGTGCCGCCCGCCATATAGTTGATCGCGGTCGGGTACAGAGAAAGCCCGATGGCAAATACAACCGTTCCGGTGATAAGGGGCGGAAAAAACTTCCTGATCTGCTTGATGAAAGTTCCCACAATGATCGCGACGATACCGCCCACGATCTGAGCCCCCAAAATAGTTGCGATATTAAAATCTCCTGCGATCGCCTGCATGGTCGGCACATAGGCAAAACTGATGCCCATGATAACCGGAAGTCCTGAGCCGATGGCGACTGGCCCGTTCTTGACCAGAGGAAACAACTGGATGAACGTAGTCAACGCAGACATGACCAGAGCTGCCTGGATCAATATGATCGAATCTTCTGAAGAAAGCCCTGCCACACCTGCTACGATGATAGCCGGAGTGACACATCCGACGATCATCGCCACCACATGCTGCAGCGCCAGCGGAAGCGCCTGTGCTGCTGACGGTTTCCCGTCAATCTTGAATAATTCCTGTGATATTGAGCTTGCTGCTTCTTTACCCATCTTCTCCTTATTTATCCTCCTTCTTTCTTAAACTTAATAAATTTTTCTCATGATGCCCCTAAATATAATGAAGCCGGAAGTATCTGTAAAAAATGTAGACTTTACCGGATGAAGCCTGCCCGTCCAGGACATGTATCTGCCCTTTGGGTAAGGCTTAAGAGATCATGATCAAAGCAGATAGGAAACTTCTTTCCGGCACTCACCTCTCCGGCATAGATGGCGGATCTGCCGCACCAGCCGGAATTTGTCGCAAAGTCCTATATCCAGAAAACCGCCCCCTGGCCTTCTTCATACATTTTAAACAATTTTTACTTCCATTAAAACTATAATAACATCAACATGCTCAAATATCAAGCAAAATAAAAATTTTTTTGTTGCTTAAAAATTTTTTGTTATTTCCTATTGATTTTTTTTTTATTTGTGTTATGATTGGATTCAGAGAGATCAAGAAAAGCATATAATCAGAAAAGGAGTGATTTACATGCCTGCTTCCAGGTTAGATATGTTAAAACAGATTGCCGCCGGACTTGCGGCCCAGTTCGGAAAGAACTGCGAGATCGTGATCCATGACCTGACCGATAGTTCCCTTGAACATTCTATCGTTCATATTGAAAACGGAGGACTTACGGGACGAAAAGTCGGGGACGGCCCTTCCAGGATCGTATTTGACGCGATCCGGAATCAGAACGGCTCTCTGAAAGATAAGCTTGCCTATCTAACCCGGACAGAAAACGGACGGACCCTCAAATCAAGCACCATATATATCAGCGATGACGACGGGAATCCCAATTACATATTTTCGATTAATTTTGACATCACAACTCTTCTTGCAGTAGAAGACGGAGTCCATTCTATCGTAAGCTGCGAAGAGCCGGAGGTTCCCGTTTCCCCACATACCATTACCCATGACGTCAACGGTCTTCTGGATGAGCTGATCGAACAGTCCGTGGCGCTGGCAGGCGTCCCCGTGCCTATGATGACAAAGGAGGATAAGATCAAAGCGATCAATTTCCTGAATGATGCAGGCGCCTTTCTTATTACAAAGTCCGGAGACAAAGTAGCAAAATATTTTGATATCTCCAAGTACACCCTCTACAGTTATGTAGACATTAACAAATAGTCATTTTAAAATTAGTAAAGGAGAAAAAAATGAGCAGCACAGAGAAGCATTTAAAATGGACTCTTAATCATATTGCGAAAAGCGATGATGAACAGGTTCGGAATATGTCCATGGAGGAGATGGCAAAAGCGAACAGTTTCCATAAAAGCTTTCCGCAGTATGAAGTAACGCCTTTGACCCGTTTATCGAAACTGGCTGAACATCTGGGCTTGAAACGGCTTTATGTAAAAGATGAATCTTTCCGTTTTGGCCTGAATGCATTTAAAGTACTCGGCGGTTCCTACGCGATCGCCAGATATATCGCACAGCAGACCGGCAGGGACGTCAGCGAAATCCCGTACGATGTACTGACCTCCGAGAAATTACGTGAGGAATTCGGCCAGGCGACTTTCTTTACCGCCACCGATGGAAATCATGGGCGCGGAGTTGCCTGGGCTGCCAATAAGCTTGGACAAAAATGTGTGGTAAGGATGCCCAAGGGTTCCACACAGACCAGACTGAATAACATTGCAAAAGAGAATGCCACCGTAACCATTGAGGAATTGAATTATGACGAGTGTGTCCGCATGGCTGCAAAAGAAGCGGAAAATACAGAGCACGGCGTCATCATTCAGGATACCGCCTGGGAAGGTTACGAAGAGATTCCAACCTGGATCATGCAGGGGTATGGAACGCTGGCGCTGGAAGCAGATCAGCAGTTAGCAGACGACGGCTGCCGCCCGACCCATATTTTCATCCAGGCAGGTGTCGGCTCTCTTGCAGGCGCAGTCATCGGTTTCTTTGCCAACCGCTTTAAAGAAAATCCTCCGGTCATGGTTGTCTGTGAGGCAAACGCGGCTGACTGCCTTTACCGCTCGGCAATGCAGGCTGACGGAAGCCGTGTGGATGTGACAGGCGATATGTTTACGATCATGGCAGGCCTTGCATGCGGAGAAGCCAATACCGTATCCTGGGATATTTTAAGGAACCATGCTGATGCATTCGTTTCCTGTCCTGACTGGGTAAGCGCGAACGGAACACGCATTTACGGCGCCCCGATGAAAGGCGACCCACAGGTGATCTCCGGCGAATCCGGTTCTGTTACCCTGGGCCTGGTACACGCGCTGATGACAAAACCGGAATACAAAGATCTGAAAGATGCTTTAAAGTTAGACGAAAATTCAGAAGTACTCCTTGTGTCTTCTGAAGGGGACACAGATCCAGACCGTTACCGCGAGATCACCTGGGAAGGGCTGTGCGGAACAGATAAGGAGCCATTTGCGGATTTATAAAAGATATCACAATCAAAATTATAATTTAGGAGGAGATAAAAATGTTTGATAAGATTAAAGAAGCTGCACAGGGCTATGAAAAAGATATGACCGCATTCTTACGTGCGATCGTAAGAAATCCGGGAGAAAGCTGCGACGAGAAAGCCCATATTGACACCATCGCCGCTGAGATGAAAAAGGTTGGATTTGACGAAGTGCAGATCGACCCACAGGGAAATGTGATCGGCTACATGGGAACCGGCGACAGGATCATTGCTTACGATGCACATATTGATACCGTAGGGATCGGCAATATTGAGAACTGGAACTTTGATCCATACGAAGGTTATGAGAATGAGACAGAGATCGGCGGACGCGGTGTGTCCGACCAGTGCGGCGGTATTGTTTCCGCAGTATACGGCGCAAAGATCATGAAGGATATGAACCTGATCCCGGAAGACTGCAAGATCATGGTTGTAGGAACCGTTCAGGAAGAAGACTGTGACGGACTCTGCTGGCAGTACATCATCAATGAAGATAAGGTACGCCCGGAATTCGTAGTTTCTACAGAGCCTACAGACGGCGGAATCTACCGCGGACAGAGAGGACGTATGGAAATCCGTGTGGATGTAAAGGGTGTTTCCTGCCATGGTTCTGCTCCGGAACGCGGCGACAACGCAATCTACAAGATGGCTGACATCCTGCAGGATATCCGTGCATTGAATGAAAATGACGCAGAAGACGGAACAGAAATCAAAGGTCTCGTAAAGATGCTGGATGAAAAATACAATCCAGACTGGGAAGAGGCTCGTTTCCTTGGACGCGGTACTGTGACTGTTTCTCAGATTTTCTATACTTCACCAAGCCGCTGTGCAGTGGCAGACTCCTGTGCGGTATCTCTTGACCGCCGTATGACATTTGGCGAGACCTGGGAGAGCTGTCTGGATGAAATCCGTGCACTGCCAAGCGTAAAGAAGTATGGGGATGATGTGGTCGTTTCTATGTACAACTATGACCGTCCTTCTTATACCGGATGCGTATACGAGATCGAGTGCTATTTCCCGACATGGGCAATCCCGAAGGACCACAAGGTAACACAGGCTTTAGAAGCTGCTTACAAGGGACTTTACGGCGAGCAGAGGATCGGCGCTGCGGACACTTTGGAAATGCGCCAGGCACGTCCATTGACAGACAAGTGGACCTTCTCTACAAACGGCGTTTCTATCATGGGAAGAAACGGCATTCCATGTATCGGTTTCGGACCTGGCGCAGAAGCACAGGCTCATGCCCCGAACGAAATGACCTGGAAACAGGATCTGGTAACATGTGCGGCGGTTTATGCGGCGCTCCCAACCGAATATTGCAAATAATATAAATTTCCATAACATACGACAACAACAAAATCCATTTTTTCCATTTATTTAAATCAGGCCTGTACAAATCACGCATCATCTCACCAGTGATGCGTGTGGTCAGGCGAACCTATTTAACCAGATAAATATAAATCAAATAAACTTTCAGGAGGATTACAAATATGAAAACATTACAGGATTATATCGATAAACTCAACGCGTTAAATTTCAAAGAGATGTACAACGGCGACTTTTTCCTTACATGGGAAAAGACAGATGATGAGATTGAAGCAGTATTTACCGTCGCAGACGCACTTCGTTTCATGAGAGAAAACAACATTTCCACAAAGGTGTTTGAAAGCGGCCTTGGAATCTCCCTGTTCCGTGACAACTCTACCCGTACCCGTTTCTCCTTTGCTTCTGCATGTAACCTGTTAGGCCTGGAAGTACAGGATCTGGATGAAGGAAAATCTCAGGTAGCACACGGCGAGACTGTCCGCGAGACTGCTAACATGATTTCTTTCATGGCTGACGTTATCGGTATCCGCGATGATATGTACATCGGCAAGGGAAATGCTTACATGCATGAAGTGGTTGACGCTGTAACAGAGGGAAATAAGGCCGGTATCCTGGAGCAGAAGCCTACCCTTGTAAACCTGCAGTGCGATATCGACCATCCGACTCAGGCAATGGCAGATATGCTCCATATCATCCATGAATTCGGCGGTGTTGAAAACCTGAAAGGCAAAAAGCTGGCTATGACATGGGCATACTCACCGTCCTACGGCAAGCCGTTATCCGTACCGCAGGGAATCATCGGGCTGATGACCCGTTTCGGCATGGACGTTGTCCTGGCTCATCCGGAAGGATACGAAGTATTCCCGGAAGTAGAAGAAGTTGCTGCTAAGAACGCTGAGAAGTCCGGCGGTTCCTTCAAGAAGACCAATGACATGGCAGAAGCTTTCAAAGATGCCGACATCGTATATCCGAAGAGCTGGGCTCCATTCGCTGCAATGGAAAAACGTACCGAGCTTTATGGAAACGGCGATACCGAAGGAATCAAGGCTCTGGAAAAAGAACTGCTTGCACAGAACGCAGAGCACAAAGACTGGGCATGTACCGAAGAGCTCATGGCTACAACAAAAGACGGAAAAGCCCTTTATATGCACTGCCTGCCGGCTGATATCACTGGCGTAAGCTGTGAGACAGGCGAAGTTGACGCATCTGTATTTGACCGTTACAGAGATCCATTGTACAAAGAAGCAAGCTTCAAACCATACATCATTGCCGCTATGATCTTCCTTGCTAAATTTGCCGATCCGGCTGACATCTTAAAGAAGCTGGAAGAAAATGGAACTCCGAGAGTGTTCAAGTAAGAGATTGAGAGGCAAATGATATGGATAAAAAGAAAAGAATCGTGATCGCGCTTGGCGGAAATGCTCTTGGAAATACTCTGCCGGAACAGATGGCTGCCGTTAAGATCACTGCCAAAGCGATCGTAGACTTGATCGAAGACGGCTGTGAAGTGGTCGTATCCCATGGGAACGGCCCGCAGGTTGGCATGATCAATAACGCCATGATCGCATTGACCCATGAAGACCTGGAACAGCCTAACACTCCTCTCTCCGTATGTGTTGCCATGAGCCAGGCTTATATCGGCTATGACCTGCAGAACGCGCTGCGTGAGGAATTATTAAACCGCAATATCTCCGGGATTCCGGTTGCGACTATGATCACACAGGTCCGTGTAGATGAAAATGACCCTGCTTTCCAGAATCCCTCCAAGCCAATCGGAAAGTTCGTGGACGCAGAGCAGGCGAAAATGATGGAAGAAAAGTTCGATTATATCATGAAGGAAGACGCCGGAAGAGGCTACCGCCGTGTGGTTGCTTCACCAAAACCGGCAGAGATCGTGGAAATTGAAACCATCCGTACCATGGTAGACGCCGGAAACCTGGTCATCGCAGGCGGCGGCGGTGGAATCCCTGTTATGAGGCAGGGGAACCATTTAAAAGGGGCCAGCGCAGTCATTGATAAGGATTTTGCAAGCTGCCTGATCGCAAAAGAGCTGGATGCAGATTATCTCATCATCCTGACGGCAGTGGAAAAGGTTGCGCTCCACTTTGGAACGCCGGATGAAAAATGGTTAAGCGACGTTTCTGTGGAAGAAGCAGAGCAATATATCAAGGAAGGCCATTTCGCCCCAGGCTCCATGCTCCCGAAGGTACAGGCTGCGGTTGATTTCGCATCCTCCAAGCCGGGACGGACTGCCTTGATCACCCTTCTGGAAAAATCAAGGGACGCAATCCGCGGAGAGACCGGGACGATGTTCCACGCATAAAAGCAAATACTAAAAATGAGTTACTATTGATGCCCGCTGGACATGGATAGTAACTCATTCTTTTTTTATTTATCAGATTCTGCTGTCAGTTCTGACATTCTCCGCAAATTCCTCATCTGAATATTAAGGATCGCTACTACACTAATTCTTCGATCATACACTGGTGTACTTTTTTTCCTTTATCATAGGCAATCCCTACGAGCAGAACAGACGCATATTTCTCTACCTTCTCCATATATTTCTTTTCCTTTATCTGCGCGATTGCATCCTCTGCTGTATGATCCACCTTTAATTCTAAAAGAATCGCCGGTTTTCCGCTTTTTTTCGGATAAAACAGATAATCACAGTATCCTTTTCCACTTTTTTCCTCCCACTCTATCCGATAATCCTTTCTGGCATATAGATAACACAGGGTGATCACGCAGGATAATGCATTCTCATCATTATAGTTTAAAAATGGGATCTCCCTGTCATGCACTTCTTCCAAATATCCTGCAACTTTTTTTGCATCCATCGCCAGAGTCGCTTCCAGTATCTTCTTTGAACCATCTACAATTTCTTTTAATTCCCCCATGCTGTCCCACGCCAAAACTTTCTGATATTTCTCCATCAATTCACCATTGGGAATCTTCAGCAATCCATTATGATACGAAAGAAAACCGTATACTACCATTGCGGACAATATTTCATCACGCGTTTCGAGATGCTGCTCAGCCGCGCTATATCCGCTCAATTCTGCTTCAACCGGAATCCCGGATACCAGCTTTACTATATCCTCGCGGACTTCGTCCACGTTATGTTCGATACAGTCTGCAATTTCATTCATCGGGCCTGTCTCTGTCCAATAATTCAAACATACCCCGCGCGTCAGTGCCTTACTTACCGAACGGGGATTAAAGAGGCTTTTTCCTTCGCTTGTATAGTATCCATCATACCACAGCTTCATTTCTTCATAAGAAACTGTTTTATTTTCCTCGCATAATCGCTGCACTTCCTTCTCATTGAAGCCAAAATATGAATCATAAATATTGTCATTCATAAAGTCATATTCATCAAACATATTCAGCTCGGATCCGCTGGAATATTTTGCGATCGGCAGGATGCCTGTCATGTAAGCAAGTTCTACATATGGCCTGTCTTTTAAAAGCACTTTCAGAAATTTCAAAAAACTGCTCTTATCCCTATCCGTCATAAAAGGTTCGTAAAATATAGAATCCCATTCGTCTAATATGAATATAAATGACTCCTTCGTATCCAGAAGCATCCGGCTTAAGCTTTTATATTCATGGTTTCTAAGCTCCGGATAGGCCTCTCTTAGGTCTCCTTTCAAAGTTTCCGTAATATCTCTGATATAGTCCTCATATCCTCCGCAGTAATCAGGAAACATGCTAAAATCAATGTGGATGACGTTATACTGGTTTATATGCTTTTCATACTGTTTTGCAGCAGAGATTGCAAGATCATCAAAAATCTCGTGGCTGTCACAGCCTTTTGTATAATATGCCCCAAGCATATTTGCATTGATCGTCTTCCCGAATCTCCTTGGGCGGGTAATGCAGATATACGGATTCCCTGTTCCAATTGCTTTTGAAACTTCCTCTATCAGTAAACTCTTATCGACAAAAATCTGATTATTTACAATCTTTTGATACAGCACACGTTGAGCATTTGTATTCAGATAGTACATGCATCCCACCTCCCGATGTTAAACTTTATTATATTGCATAAACCTGCGGATTACAACTTATAAAGCCAGAATAAAATCCGAAAAATATACAAAAGATAAAAATTCTAATAAAGATATCGTAAAGGAGACTTGCAATGGATCAAAAGGTTTATGAATTTCATGCTGTGATAGAAGCGGTTCCTGATAAGGGCGGCGCATATGTACGTTTTCCATATGACATCCGAAAAGAATTTGGCAAGGGCCGGGTCAAAGCACAGATTACATTTGACGGGGAGCCTTATTGCGGAAGTATCGTGAATATGGGAGTAAAAAATGCGGATGGCTCCATCTGCTATATCATCGGAATCCGCAAAGATATCCGCAGCAAGATCGGAAAGCAGCCAGGCGACACGGTTTTTGTCACGGCAAAAGCCATTTAACCCATACCGCTCTCCTGCTGATACTGCCGGCTTTTTCTATGATATGCCACAGGCAGAAAAAGCTGCCCTAACATTCAAAAACACCGTGCCCCCTATCCCTGATACCCTCTGTACCTCCGATATCCCAAAGCCACACTGCCTGCTCCCACTGCCACAGCAATGGCCAGATGCATGAGAACCTGTTTCTCCTGGAAACCAAATCCCCAGTGCATGGACAGATAAACAGGCATAGAGACCATGAAAAGTGTCACAACTTTTGTCATGGCCATTCCTAAGATCCGCATAGGCCCAAGGACATTAAGCCACACGGCCGGAAACAGGAACAGGATCGTGGAAATGATAACTGACAAAAACGCGTTTTTACACATGGCAGATACTGCCAGTACAGTACAAGCCAGGAGCAGGAGCCCTGCAAGGCCCATGCCGAACTGGAACAGAAAGAACCCACCGATGCTATCCGGGCAATATCCATATAATCCTTCCCAAATAATTTCCGGTGAAGCGTCAAGCCCCTGACTGCCAAAAATCTTCAGATAGACTCCCCATACATACAATGTCACGGCACAGTATACGCTCACCGTAAAGCAAAGGGCCGCCGCTGCTTTCATCCAGATCCCACTTTTCTTTCCCCGCTGGGTAGTCAGTAGGATATCTGCTGTTTTCAGTGTGTATTCCTCTGCAAACACAGGCGACAGTCCGATGATAAACAGGACCGCAAGCCCACAGACAATCATGATCCCATACACTTCCCGCAGATTTTCCCAGCCATATGCATAGTCAAACCGGATAGTTCCATCCAAAAGGCTCCCTACATTACGCTCCCATTCTTCACCCTCGAAAAACACAATACTTTCGGGGACAGTTTCCTCGTTCTCAATCTGTCTGAAATTAGTCAGATGTTCCGTCATAAACTGGCTGCAGAAGTTTCCCTTTCTTTCTCTTGTGTCTGCATCATAATAGAAAAATCCATATTTTTCATAAAACTCCCGTATCTTCTCTTCCGTCAGGGATCCCGCATAACGCGCCGTCAATTCTTTATCTTTTTCAATCGCTTCCTTTCCGTAAAAAGTCTCTCCGTCTATCAACACGGAATAGTCATTCTGTATTTCCCCGATCCGGAATCTAACAAATGCCAGCAGCACAAACAGGCCGATCCAGACTATTTTCCGGGATGCGATCTTTCGAAATTCCTCTTGAAATATTTTCCACATTTTTTTCTCCTTACTGAAAATTTTCTCCTTACTGAAAAGCTGTATATTTACTGCATATGCCCTGCCGCCGTTTCTTCAAAATAATACATATATACATCCTCCAGCCTTGGCTGCGCCGAAGACGCCCCTTCGCAAGGGCAGTTATCCGAAACGATCCGAAGATACACTTTGTCTCCTTCATTTCTCAGGTTGCTGACTGCAAATGCCGCATTGATCCGGGCAGCTTCTTCCTGGTCCGCCAGATACTCCCACACTTTTCCTTTTACACTGTCTGTCACTTCTCGGGCTGACCCCTGTTCTACGATACTACCCTGCTTCATGAGAAGGATCCGGTCTGCTATAAATTCCACGTCGGAAACAATGTGGGTGGATAAGATCACGATTTTTTTCTTAGACAACGCACTGATAATATTTCGGAACCGGATCCGCTCTTTCGGGTCCAGGCCGGAGGTAGGCTCGTCCAGAATCAGGATTTCCGGATCATTCAAAAGCGCCTGGGCAATCCC
The DNA here is from genome assembly GCA_910589385.1 of uncultured Lachnospiraceae bacterium. Classification (GTDB taxonomy): domain Bacteria; phylum Bacillota; class Clostridia; order Lachnospirales; family Lachnospiraceae; genus Schaedlerella. Next base: position 64,287 of record CAJUTU010000010.1, on the reverse strand, counting down.
AAGCCTGCGGATCATCCCCCCGGAAAAGGATTTTATCTTCTGTCTCTGCTCTCCTTCCAGTCCAACAAGCCGGAGCATTTCCTGCACCTTGTCTTTTGCCAGGTCTTTAGGCACTGCTTTGCAGGCCGCAAGATACTCCAGATACCGCTTTGCAGAAAAATCAGGATAATATCCAAAATCCTGGGGCAGATACCCCAACAGGCAGCGATAATCCCCGTCCAGTTTACGGATTTCAGTTCCGTTACACCGGATTTCCCCTGACGTTGGTTTGAGCACGCCGCAGAGCATTCGGAGCAGTGTGGTCTTCCCCGCCCCGTTTGCGCCCAGAAATCCATAGACTCCCTGCTGCATAGATAAGGATACTGCATCTACAGCAATCTTATTTTTAAAATGTTTGGTCACTCTGTCCAATACTAATTCAGGCATAAGCTGTCCCCTCCTTCCATTTTTCCCAGCATCCGGTAAATCTGTGCCGCCAGCAAAAGAACGCCTGCCAAAGCCCCCAGCGCCCACACTGGCAGGTAGTCCGTATTGTACCTGTCTTTCAACAATGCAGGAAACAACGCCAGCAGGCCGCAGATGAATCCTGCCGCCAGATGCCGGTAGCCGGGCTGTGTATTTCGTAATGCAGTCAGCATTTGCAGATACAGGATATCCGACCACAAAAACGGAACCAGCATATACAGCAGTGTAATCCCTGTCCCTAACTGGCTCATTTTCCCTGCAAAGCCTGTCAGCAGACTCAAAACGGCTAAATCTATAAGTCCGGCCTCCAGCATCCCGATACAGACCATCTGTTTCAGATTGAGATACAGCGTCTGTTCCAATTCTGCCATATGCCAGGAAAACAGGCGTCCTATTCCGCTCAGGCAGATATTCCCGGAAAATACAAGGAATACCGAACACACTGTGATGGACTCTGTACCCACTGTCTCTTTCTGTTCCAGATAGAGCACCAGCAGCATGGCCGCCAGCAGCACCGCCCCCTGGGACATACGATATTTCCAGGACTGGAAACGGAGCTGGTTCCATAGTTTTTCCCAAAAAGAAGGGTAATACCGGAGCTGTTTTTTTTCTACAGCCCGAGATATGGCTGCCAGTCTCTTTTCTTTTTCTTCCTCATCCAGCGGAAATCTCCATTCCCTGCCGGATCCGGGAAGTCTTTTTTTCTCTGTAAACTTACCGTCCATAAAAATCCTCCTTGTTTAAAAGCTGCTGCAGCTTCTCAATCCCTTTCCGGATCCGGGATTTTACCGCCCCATAAGAGGCTCCTGTCATCCGGGAGATCTCACGGTTTTTATACCCATAAAAGTGATGCAGGAGCACGGCCTCCCTCTGTATGGCCGGAAGCTTCTGCAAAGCCTCCCTAATGACCAGGATATTTTCCCGGTCCTCATATTCCTGAGACAGGACGCCGGCCGTCTCCTCTTTCTTCCATTCCTCATATGCGTCTGACCCCTGTATGGCAGAGTCCTTCCCTGGCTTTCGGCTGTAATTCCGGCACAGGTTCATGGCGATGGTCAGAAGATAGCCTTTTAGATTCTGGTATCGATATTGATCCACATACCTGATAAAACGAAGAAAGGTATCCTGGGCAAGATCATAGGCGTCCTCCCGGCTCCCGGTCTGATAGCAGCAGAAATAATAGATGTCGTCATAATATTTTTCGGCAATTTCATTCAGATAATCTTTCTGCCCGCCCTGGATCCGCCGGATCAGCTCACGATCCTCCAAATGGCATCCCTCCTTCCTCTTTGCGTACGCTCTGTTATTTCCAAATTTGAGACTCTCAATAAATATAACTCTTTTTAGGTGAAAAAGGATTTATTTAATCTTCCTTTTTCATTTTATGACAGAATAATCCTATTTTTAGTTAATATAATTAATTTCCATTCACATTGTATTACAGTATAATTATAAGAATAAATTCCAGCTGTGCGGTTGGAATACCTTATTAGACAGCGAAGCTGTCCGCCCGTCCCGAAGGGACATGTATTGCGGTATGCCCTTTGGGTATAAATTTCAAGACATGACAGTACAAAGGAGGTTCCACTTTGAAACTAAATTTTACGGATTACAACAGCAGGTTTTCCAGGTTTGTGACCCGAATTTCAGAGTTAGTCCTGCTGAATTTTGTGTTCATTCTTACCTGTATCCCTGTTTTTACGATTGGCGCGTCTGTCACCGCTCTTTATTCTATTACCTTGAAAATGATGCGTGGTGAAGAAGGCTATATTATCCGGGGGTATTTTAAGGACTTCATCAGAAATTTTAAACAGGCGACTTGCTTTTGGTTCATGGCATTACTGTTGTATTTTCTTCTGTATATCATATATACTGCCGCTGCGGTAAACGGCGGGCTGCTGTTTCAGATTTATATTGTGGTCACATGGGCGCTTGGCATTCTATACAGCATGTATTTTTTATTTGCCTTTCCTTTGGCTGCCACATTTCAGAACACCATGAGAGGAATTGCGCGCAATACATTTTCCATGATCATTGCGCACTTTCCTATGGTTTTAACAGCTTATCTGACAGTCATGGTCCCTTTGTTTGTCAGCTTTGGCATTGATACGAAAATCATGCAGTACGCTCTGCTTTTCTGGATCCTGATCGGATTTTCAGCGGTCGCTTTCTGGAGTTCTTTCTATCTGAACCGGATTTTTATCCGATATATGGACAGGGAGGATTAAACTTTTCCGCAGAGCAAAAAAATAATACAGCCTTTGCAGGTTTATGCTTGCTAAAGGCTGTATTATTATTTTACGGATGTTCTGTTTTCTGCCCTAAAAAGCACCTTTCAAAACATCTTCCAATTTCTGTACATCTTCCGGAACCAAAAAGAAATGTTCCTCTCCATTGACATTCACTGTATACTTTCCGTCTTCATAAGGATAGATCCGAATGGCATAATCATCCGCCTCATCCATATTCCGAATATAATCAATGGATATCAGCGGCTCTCTTTCCTCTTCTAGTTCTTCCTCTTTTGGGATCCTGCCGTCCAGCATGGGCTGCATCAATTCAGAATACAGGTCACGGTATTCCTCTGCTCCCACTTCTTGATCCTGGATCTTATAGGTTTCTCCTTCCAGAGTCATCCGATAATCCCTGCCCTGATAAGAAATATCTACTTCCCGGACCGTTGACATGTTGACCACATATGGAATCTTCAGGATCAGATCATAAGGATCCGTCCGAAGAACCATGTCAATGACGGTCCTGCTCAGCATGATGCACTGATCCTCATAGCCCTTTAAAGAACAAAGATACTGCCCCTTTGTCTCATCCCCGATCAGTAAAGTCACGGTCTCATTTGGTTCACTCTCCTGCTCAGTGCCGTCTTTGTTGTTATAATAATTCAGCGTAATATAAGTATCCGAATCTGACAAGTCCACTGTCTCCCCTTCTCCGTCTTCCGGTACAGACGCCGCTGACAGGTTCAGGCCTGCCAATGTCTCATACAGTCCGTACATTGCTTCTGTATCCACCACAACTGTGGATGCGTATGGCACGACCATATCCCAATATAAATAACTGTCCTTGTCAGGCTGAGGTGTATAATTAATCTGATAAAGGATCTGTCCGTCCTCCACTACAGAAATTCCCCGGACATCTTCCTTCTCAAACTCCGGCTGTTCCGGATTCAAAAGCTCTTTTGCCGCCTCCTCCGGATCGACCGGCTGATATCGTCTCTCTTTCACGGAACCGGGGCCTTCTGCCTGAGGCTCAGAAATGTCTGCCTTTCCATTTTCTTTGCTGCATCCCACAAGCAGGCATATGGCACTTAGTACTGTTAAAAAGAATTGTCCCCATTGCTTTTTCATAATCATCTCCCACGCTATTTTCCTGCAACGCTCCGGAACAGCAGGACACGATCCCGTCTGCTGTTCTGGGCCATTACATTTTTCCTACGGTTCCCAGGCGCATATCAGATCGTAAAATCAATTTCCAACGGCCTGGTCCCTGTCAATTCCACACTTCTTTTATCTGGCTGTGAGGTTCCCACATAAAGCGCAAAATTTTTCCCTTTGACGGATCTTTCTCCTTCTTCATCCACCACCGTCATCGCCCGGTTGCCTATCACCATGTCAATGCGTTTTTCTTCTCCGGCTTTTAAAGAAATCCTCTGAAATCCACAGAGGCTGTAATTCTTAACCGCCAAAGCAGAATCTTTGTCCTTGATATAGATTTGTACCACATCTTCGACCTCAGTACTTCCTTCGTTCTTTACTGTAATACCAACTAAAATATCTGTATCCGCGGCAGGCACATTTTTCAAGACCGCATCGGTTACCGCCGTCCTGCCATAAGTCAAACCATAGCCAAACGGATACAGCGCCTCTTCTTCCATATATCGGTAGGTCCTGCCCTTCATGGAATAATCGGTAAATTCGGGAAGATGGTTTGTATTATAGTAAAAGGTAACCGGAAGCTTTCCGCTCGGAGAATAACGGCCAAACAAAAGGTCAGCAGCAGCCTTTCCACCTCTTGCCCCCGGATACCATGCCTGAAGGATGGCATTCGCGTGCTCCTGCGCAAAGGAAAGGTCAATGGAACTTCCTGCCATCAAAACAACGACAAAGGGTCTGCCTGTGTCAGCAACTGCCTGTAATAACCTGCGCTGCGGCTCTGGGAGAAGCAGGTCATCCTTGTCGCCGCTGCCAACGCCATTACTCTGATCCAGTTCCTCTCCTTCGAGCGTTTCATCTAATCCAACCACCACCACGGTGACATCACTGTGGTTTGCCACTGTTACCGCCTCTGAGATACGGTCGTCTGCCATAGCCAGAGACTCTGCCCGGTCCTTGCTCAGATGACAACCTTCCGAATAAAGGACACGCACGTCACTGCCCACTTCATCCTGAATTCCCTCCAAAACCGTGATATACCGGGATGAGGTTCCATAATAATTTCCAAACAACGGTACTCTGCTGTTGGCATTCGGCCCTACCACCCCGATCGTCTTGATCTCCTCTTTTTTCAAAGGCAGGATTCCATCATTTTTCAGCAGTACCATACTCTTCCTCGCCACGTCCAGCGCAAGTTCCACATGCTCCTTGCACTCAACCATCTCATACGGGATATCGTCATACTCACATTGACCAAACATGCCAAGAAGATATCTGGTCGTAAACAGACGTTCACAGGATTTTGTAATATCTTCTTCCTTTACCAGCCCTTTTTTCACACCTGACATGATATGCTGGTATGTACATCCGCAGTTGCAGTCGCATCCTGCCTCCAGCGCCATTGCCACAGATTCCTCCGGCACAGAAGTCACCTTATGATTCTCATGGAAATCTTTTACTGCCCAACAGTCCGAAACGACATGCCCCTCAAATCCCCACAGCTTTCGCAGGATATCCACCAGCAGTGTCTTACTGCCACAGCAAGGTTCTCCATTTGTCCGGTTATATGCGCCCATGACAGATTCCACCTTTGCTTCCTTAACAAGCGCCTCAAAAGCCGGAAGATATGTTTCAAACATATCCTTCTTCGTTGCAATCGCATCGAATTCATGGCGAAGCGCCTCCGGTCCGCTGTGCACCGCAAAATGCTTCGCACATGCGGCTGTTTTCATGACTTCCCCTTCTCCCTGGAGCCCTTCTACAAATTTTACTCCTAACCTGGATGTCAGGTAAGGATCCTCCCCATAAGTCTCATGCCCCCTTCCCCAGCGTGGGTCACGGAAAATATTGACGTTGGGCGACCAGAAAGTCAGTCCTTTATAAATATCACGGTCCCCCTGCTTCGAATACTCATTGTATTTCGCGCGCCCTTCCGTAGAAATAACGTCTCCGATTTCTTTCATCTTCTCATCGTCAAACATGGCCGCCATCGCGACCGCCTGTGGGAATACGGTCGCTGTCCCTGCTCTTGCCACACCATGCAGCGCTTCGTTCCACCAGTTATACGCCGGTATTCCAAGCCTGTCGATTGCCGGCGCGTCGAACCTAAGCTGGGACGCCCTCTCCTCTAATGTCATCTTGCTTACCAGATCATGGGCTTTTGCCATGGCCTCTTCTCTTTTCATTTTCAAATGCTCCTTTCCTAAAGATCGTTGCTTGTGTAGTGACCGCTTTCTATTTTCACTTGCGCTTTCCACTCCGGTAATGAGTGGGCGATACTCCGCAGTGCTTTTTAAATGCCATGGAAAAATAATTGGTATCATTATAGCCTACCATTAATGCGATCTTCCCGGTATTAAAATTCGTTGTCTCTAATAATACACAGGCTTTCTCGATCCTCTTGCGCACAATATACTCATTACACCCCTGTCCGGTCACCCGCTTAAATAACCGCGAAAAATAATTCGGCGACACATAAAGCATCTCTGCAATATTCGCTACCGACAAATCTTCCGCCAGGTTTTGGTTAATATAACGCTTTGCCTTTGCGACAATCTCATGGACATCCTTTTCCTCACTACTGATGAGCTTGTGCAGATACTGTCTGCCAAGTTCAAGGCTCACTCCCCCGGCGGCCCCGCCCAGCGATTCCATAAAATTTTCCAGGCTCTGTGCTTTTGCCGCGCCTCCTGCTGTTACAAACGAATAATACACGTCTGCGATCAATTCAAAGCAGTACTTCCGCATGGAGGCCTCAGACAGGTTATAAGATTCCGCAGCCATGCAGAACGAGTCAAATACCCGCATAATATATACATAATCACTGACGTTGGCGCACATCTCCTGCTTCAATTCCTCATAGACTTCCTGGAACATATGGTTTCTGTTTACCGCGCTCTGCGTCTGAAGGATCTGGTGGATGTCCATCTTATCGCTCTGGAGCAGGTACAGGGCCTCCTGATAGGAAATATCAATATTTCCAAATCCGGTCACTTCACTTCCGATTGCTGTTTTCGGCGCATAGGAAAACTCGTCTTTTAAGATTCCAAGCAAGTCTGAGATCGTCCCCGTACTCTCTGAACCGCATTTCTCCGGATACAAAGCGATCAGGATGTTTCCGTCTTCTCCATCAGAAAATGTAATTCCAATCCCCTTTGCATCAATCACACTAATGCAGATATTATGCATCTGCCGGAGCCGGAGCACACCATCCTGTCGGGCATTTCCAAGATCCTTCCTCGGTGCAAGGACCGCGATCATGATCCTGGAATCTTTTCGCAGGTTAAACTGGCTCTCCAACACTTCCACTGCCTGTTCTTTGTCTTTCCCGTGTACCAGGGCACGCATCATTTTCTCCAGCTGCATCTGGGCGGAAATCCCTTCTGTCCGAAGCAGCATATGGTCCACTTCCCGCTGCTGCTCCTGTTCCTTCAGATACTTTACCTCTTTACGGACGCAGTCAGACAAGACCGCCTCGTCGATCGGCTTGAGCAGAAAATCCTGTACCTGCAGCCGTAAGCACTCCCTCGCATACTCAAAGCTGTCATATCCTGTCAGCACAAGGATCCGAAGTTCCGGTGACACATCCAAAGCCCTTTCGATCAGCTCCAGCCCTGTCATCCCCGTCATACTGATATCCGTGATCATGATATCCGGCATTTCCTGTTCTAACTTTGACAATGCTTCAAATCCGGAAGAAGCGGTCAGTACTTCCTCAATCTCCAGCTGGGGCCAGGGGATTACTTTTTTCATCCCTTCCCGGATCATCCGCTCATCATCTACGATCAAAACTTTATACATGGCCTCTGCCTCCAAATATCAAATCCGCCTCTTTCTCATAAGTTTCCGGCAATAATATTTCCACAGTCACACCGCCTGCTTCATTTATCCGGTAGTATAGCCCATATTCATTTCCGAATGTCAGTTCAATTCTCCGGTTTACATTCCTCACACCGTACCCGAACTCTTCATCATAATTGGATATGGAATTATTCATTTCTTCAATCTGCTCCTTTGACATGCCCTTTCCGCTGTCTATCACCTGAAGCAGCACCTTTCCTTCCTGCTGTTCTGCCTCTACCCGTACGGCGCCGCTTAACCCTTCCTTGATCCTGATGCCATGATAGATTGCGTTTTCTACCAACGGCTGCAGGGTCAGTTTCGGAATCTTCACATCCGCCAATGCATCGTCGACTAATATATCATATTGGACAATATCGCCATATCTTTTGTTTTGTATCACCAGGTAGCATCTGATATGCTCTAATTCCTGCTTAAGCGGAATCACATCCTTGCCTTTGCTTAAACAGATCCTGTAATAACGCGCCAGCGCCATCACCAATTCGGAAGTTTCCTTATTTCCTCCGCACATGCCTGCCAGTGGATACAGTCCAGTGTATTATACAGGAAATGCGGCTGGATCTGGGACTGTAATGCGTTTAAACGGATCTGGTCCGTCTGGCGCTGTTCTTCAACGACTTCCGCCATCAGTTGCTGGATATCATCCATCATCCCGTTATATCCTACACCCAGCTTTTTAAAGTCCTCTCCCATATCCGCCGTTTCGATCCGGAAATCCAGCCGGTTCTCCGATACCTTGTCCATGGCGGCAACGACTTTCTGCAAAGGCACATAGCTCTTATTGATCATCCTTCGCATAATGATCAGGCTGACGGCCAGCAAAGACATTGTAATGATGATCACAAGCACTGCCACTCTCATATTGGAGCGATATAATTCACGCAATGGCACAATGCTGACCACATAAAAATTCCAGCCCTGGATCCGCTTAAAGAAATAGCGTTTTCCCACCTTATTCATCATCCCCTCTGCCTGCCCATGAAAATCAAGAAGCCCCCCACTGATATTCAGCAGTTCATTATCTGTAGAAGAGAGCACATTTCCCTCCATGTCTGTCATACAGAGTTCAATATTACCAGAATCATTCATATCCATCAACATGGAATCATTCAGATTCATACAGATCACACCAATCTGCTCATCTAATTCCGTCACGGAATAGATCGGCTGGTAGAACGTCACCGTATGCTTTTCTTTGATATAATATTCATTGCCGTACTTGATCGATAACGTCCCATTTACCTTTGCTTTCTGGCTCGCCGCATAGTTTTCCTCATAGATCTGCTCAAATTTTGTAGCTGCCATACTCTGGTTGCCGCTGAATACATATTTACCAGTCGCCCCGCTTACCACTACAATAAAATTCACATCACCATTCACGTAAAGGTAACTATCCAGTTTGCCTGCAAGATCCGAATACAGCTCCTGATATATAATTCCATCCGTCGCCTGAAATCTACAGAATTTCTGGACAGCATTTTCCATCTCTACCGACACGATCAGGTCGTTGACAGACTTCAGCCATGTACGATAACTGGAATCCATAAAATCCAGCTGCGAGCCCGCCTGCTTTTCCGATTCCACATAGGAAGAACGGATCGTGGAAAAAGTAAAAATCCCTAACATCAGCATCATTAAACCAGTGATCATAATCGAAAAAAAGATTCGCAGCTGTTCGTTCAATTTTTTCTTTCCAAACCACTTTTTCATAAATTTTCCCATTGTTTTTCATATCTTTGATTGCATACTATGGTTGCCGCTGGAAGTGTTTCTGTATACGATAGTATATAAAGACAGGACCCTGGCCCACAAAGCAGAATCCTGTCATACATATTTCCCAATGTGTCCTTTACGAGTTTTAACCCTTTACCGCGCCTGCTGTCATGCCTTTTACGAGTTTATCCTGAAGGACAACATAAAGAATGATCATCGGAAGGACTGTCAATGTCAAAACTGCCATGATCATAGGCGTATTCATTGCATACTGTCCCTGGAAATCCCATACTGCCAGCGGCAGCGTCCTTGCATTCGAAGACTGCGTCAATGTGTATGCAAAAGAAAATTCATTCCACATAGTCACGCCGTTGTAGATTGCCAATGTAGATAATCCCGGTGTAGACAGCGGAAGGATCATAGCAAAGAACATGCGGTATCTGCTGCATCCGTCGATTGAAGCAGATTCTTCAATCTCTACCGGTATCCCCTTCATAAATGCGGTCAGGATAAACACAGAAATTGGAACCGCAAACGCTACATATGGCCCGATCAATGACCAAATTGAATCGTAAAGCCCCATGGACTGCGTCATCTTGAATACCGGGATCAATGTAATATGCATCGGTATGGACATACATGCTACAATCAGGCTGTAGATTGCCGCATTCAGCTTAAACTTAAACCGCGCCAGCGGATATGCCGCGCATGCCGAGATAAACAGCAGGATCACAAGGGATACTGCCAATACGACCAAAGAGTTCAGCAGATAATGAAAGAAATTACCAGTCAGCACTTCCTGATAGTTTGCCCAGTTCAGAGTCTCCGGAAGCTGGAAGATTCCTTTCACCAACATCTCAAACTTATCCTTAAAGGAATTCAGAATCATAAAAATAAATGGAACGATCGCTATGACCAGCCAGATAACAGCCAGGATGATCCCTATGGCCCCGGCTATCGGATTTGTTTTTTTCGGTTTATACTCATTATTCATCAGTCTTCACCTCCACGATTCAGGAGTTTGTTGGAAACAAGGGCAACCGCTGTGATCAAGATAAACATACCTGCCGCTACAGCAGATCCATATCCCATATTAAACTGCGAGAAGGAAAGTTTATACATGTAGGTCGCCATCAGTTCTGTAGATGTCCCCGGCCCTCCGCCTGTCATAACATAGATCAAGTCGAAATATTTCAGGGAACCTACCAGTGAAAGGATTGCCCCTGCAACCAATGTCGGCTTCAAAAGCGGAAGTGCAATATGCCAGAAATACTGTCCACGGGTTGCTCCATCAATCACAGCAGCCTCATATACATCGGCAGAAATCCCGGAATATCCTGCCATCGCATATACCATATAAAATGGGATAAACTGCCATGCGATAATAATGATCACCGTAAAAAGCGCTGTTTTCTGATTTCCCAGCAGATCAATATTTCCTCCGCCAAGCCATCCGGAAACCGTACTGATGATCCCCCCGTTCGTTGCCAATGCATAGGTAAACAAAAATCCGATCGCTACAGAAGACATCAGATATGGCAGGAACCATATGGTCTTGAATATCTTGCTGATTCCTTTCTTTTTGGCAATAAATTCAAGAAACGTTGCCAACAGAAGGCCAATCGGAATCTGGATGACAATCGAGCAGACCATGATCACAATATTATGTAAAAACGCTGTCCAAAACGTCTTATCTGCGATCAGTGCCGTCCAGTTCGACAGGCCGATAAATGTTTTGTCTGCCGATATCCCATTCCATCTATACGTGCTGATAATAAATGTGTCTATAATCGGATAAAAAATATACACGATCAGAAAGAAAAATACCGGAATCAAAAATACTGTCGCACAAATTGCCGTATTTCTTTTCCTCTGCGCCTCAAGTGAATTTTTTTCCATTGATCATTACCCCCTTCTCTCAGGATATATAGCTGCTGTTCCAAACAGCAGCACAAATTTGAAACAGCCGCGTGGCAAACTTCCTAAATTGCTGTCACACGGCTGTATTTAACCGTTAAACAATCTGATATAAACCGGCTATTGCTGATCCAGATATTCCTGCATTGCCTTCTGAGTCGCTTCTGCAACTTCTTCAGCAGTGATATCCTGCGAGAACAACAACTGAGAATTGTCAAGATGAGCATTTGCAACTGCTGACGGCAGATACTGGTCATACCAAAGCTGAACGTCCGTTGCGCTCTCAACAAACTCACAGATTGAAATAGCTACTTCATCATCCAGTAATTCCTTTGCGTTATTTACCGGAGGGATCTTACCATTCTCAACCATCAGTGCAATACAGTCGTCTGTTGAGTAATAGGTTGCACACTTAAATGCTTCTTTTAACTTCTCATCTGTGCAGCTAAAGGAAACGAACTGGTCGCCTACAGTACCGTTACAAATGGCAGCATACTCTGCGCCATTGTCGACTTCGTCACATTCCGGGAATGGGAACCAGCCAATTTTCGCTTTATAAAACTCTTCACTGTCTGCAGCAAATGTACCGGTAAACCAGGAACCGGAATAAAGCATTGCTGCCGTCTCCTGATAGATTGCCTGTTTGTCCTGTCCGTCATCTGTACTGAGTCCGTTACAGCCTTCCTGGAAATAACCTTTTTCTGCCCAATCTAAAATCTTATTGCCTGCATATACGAAGCAATCAGATTCAAAGGAAGAGGTTCCGTCATATGCGCCCCGGAAATCATCCAATCCTGCGTAACGGGTAGCAAATCCCTGATAGAACATAGAGCCCTGCCATTTCGTACTGTTGCCTAATGCAAATGGCGTAATTCCCTTTGAAACTAAAGTATCACAAACCTTTTCGAGGTCAGAGATCGTTTCTGGCACTTCCAGATTGTTGTCCGCAAAAATGTCTTTGTTATAGAATACACCACTGATTGAAATATTCAAGACCGGCACGCCATAGACCTCACCGTCAAATGTCGCCTGCGCCTTGGCAGCCTCCAGATAAACATCATCTAATCCTGCCTCTTCATAAAGGTCTGTGATCGGCTGTCCATAACCGGAATTAATATACTCACGCAAGGGGCCTCCTGACCAGCTTGTATACATATCCGGGCACTCTCCGGAGCTCATAGCAATAACCAGCTTCTCTTTGTACTTGTCATTCTGGATGTTGGTTGCTTCTATCGTATATCCTGAATCTGCCGAATCATTTGCATTATACTGGTCTACCGCATACTGCATGATCGTCGCGTCAGGATCCTCTGTACCGATATTCCAGAATGTGATCACATCCCCGCCGCTGCTTCCACTTCCGCTGTCGCTGCTGGAACTTGGCGTGTCTGAGCCGGAGTCCCCGTTTCCGCTGTCAGAATTTCCTCCGCCACCGCCGCATGCTGCCAAAGATGCTGTCATCACAACAGCCATTCCAAGTGCTGCTAACTGTCTCTTTTTCATAATCTGATCCTCTCTTTCTTTTGCTTTTATTTGATGATTATGTAATTGAGTATAACATTTCTGGTTTTTTTCAAGAATTAAATCATTTGTCCTTTATATTGATTTTTCTTACCTCTATATTTTCTCTTTGTTGAAGTGTTTTTTCTGATCCGATATAATATATTTGTTTCGCAGATTGGTTACGAGTAAGAAAGGAACTGGTATGAAAGAGCATTCAATCCTCCATAAAATCCGTAGAGAATTTCAGGCAGACTGTGAGAAAGTACGCGGCAGGTCTGTCTGGTATAAGCTGGAATATTTCCTGATGTATTATAAAATCTCTGTGCTTCTTACCGCTGCCGCTGCTGCCGTGGTCATTTCCGTCATATACAGCTGTTCCCAACATAAAGAGCCTGCATTTTACGCACTTTTCATCAACGCCGGAAATACTTTAAGCGATGAAACCTTTGAACAGCAATTCGGGAAACTAGCAGAGATCAATACGGATCACTATATGATCACCATAGATTCTTCCCTTTCTATGGACGGAAATTCACAAGTCTCTATTGCCAGTATAGAGAAGTTCTCCGCTAATGTGAACAGTAAACTTTTAGATGTATGCATGATGCCCCAGGATTTGTTCCTCATCTATGCCGAAGAGGGATGCTATGGAAATTTACGAGATTTCCTGACGGAAGAGCAGCTGGAAAAATATGCGGAGCAGATGGTCTATCAGGACGGGATCCCTGTCGGAATCAAAGCAGACGGATTTCACAAAATCAATGAGGCCGAATTATACACAGCCGTAGATCGCCCGATATTCGGGATTGTATATAATACCGGGCATAAAAGAGAATGCTCCTTGTTTTTGGATTTTTTGGCTGCTGGCAAGTGAATTGTAACCTTTTACAATATGTTTACATCCCGTAAATTGAAAATCCCATCTATCTGTTATAAAATAATTGCAGCGATTGCTGATCTGGGACAAACCGCAAAAGTGTAGATCTTACAATAAGAATATACCAAAATATGCGGCTTATCAGGTGTGTTTAAGACACATCTACATTTTTAATAGAAAAAAGGAAGAGAATGCATGAACGGCAAAATACTTGTGATCGAAGATGAAGAACATATCAATGAATTGATCTGCCTAAACCTGGAGACGGCAGGTTATGAACCCGTCCCTTTTTACGACGGAGACGTGCTCAGCCGGCATCTAAAGGAGGCTTCTGCCGCCAACTATGCCCTGGCTCTTTTAGATGTTATGCTTCCCGGAAAGGAAGGTTTTGAACTGCTGCCGGAATTAAAAGCCCTGGAGATCCCCGTCATATTCCTGACTGCCCGGGGTGACTTAAACAGCAAGGTAAAAGGATTGACGGACGGCGCAGAAGATTACATGGTAAAGCCTTTCGAAATGCTGGAACTCCTTGTCAGGGTTGAAAAGGTCCTGAGCCGTTTTCAAAAAGAGGAAGAATGTTACCACATCCGGGATGTCGAAATCTTTCCCAAAGAAAGAATTGTCCGTAAAGCCGGTATTGTCGTCCCTTTTAAGCCCATGGAATTTGACTGCCTGATGCTTCTTGTCCGTTATAAAAACATTGCCCTCAGCCGGGAACAGCTCTTACAGATGCTCTGGGGAGTGGAGTTCGAAGGGGAAACCCGGACCATTGACGTCCACATCGGCAGGATCCGTAAAAAACTCGGATTTCAGGATGTGATCAAGACCGTCCCCAGAATCGGATATCGATTGGAGGACCGGACAGTATAAATTATCTGAAAAAGAGGCTGGAATCCGCCATAAACGAAGTACCGCCAAAAGAGGAGGAACCATGAAGCTGAAAACGAAGATCTCCGCCGTCTCTGTCGGAATGCTGCTGCTTTTATCCCTGACTTTTTCTATCTGGAACCTATCAAAGACACAGCAGCAGATTATAGACAATATCCTGCGGTATGAAACAGACAGACTGTCTGAGGATATCTGGAACTTTAACCAGGCTTTAAAGAATACAGACTATCAGAGCGTCCAGGGAGAGCAATATGCGGGGCTGTCCATTTTTAATTCCATCTCTTCCAAGCGGGACTTTCGCCTCCCCTACTATAATACAAATGCTGTTCTTTATTATAACGGGCAGGATATATATAACGCCACTCCATATGAATTCGACATTACGGATGAGGCTATCCAGACCAGGCAATACCCTGCACATACCGACCCCGGATCCGGCAAGAAATATATCTCCACATTTCTGGAAGAGATCAACGGACGGCATCTCTTGATCCTCCTTACAGGGACGTCAGACCTGGATTTCTCCAATAACTCCCATCAATACGGCAGATATGGCGCTTTCCAGATCCTCCACTATCGGGACGTCAGCTTCGTATATGAGTCTAAATGGGAGCTTCTTTTCCAGAGCCTGGCCATGTCCCTGTTCCTTTCCCTCCTTCTGGCAGCCGTCCTCCTGATCATCTTGAAAAAAATTTTGGTTCCTTTTTACCACCTGCGTGACGCGGCAAATGTCATCGCAGAGGGGAACTATGGAAAAAGAGTCGAAAGTCCGGGAACTGATGAGGTCGGTGAATTATCCCGGTGCTTTAATCAAATGGCAGACCGGGTGGAAGGGCATATCCACACATTAGCAAAGATGAACGAAAAACAGCGGCAGCTTATAGGCTCCCTTGCCCATGAGTTAAAGACCCCAATGACCGGAATCCAGGGTTATGCGGAACTTCTCCAAAGGGTAAAACTGTCTCCAGAGAGGCAGGCCGACGCCTTGCACTATATAGAAGAAGAATGCATGCGCCTATCCCGCCTGTCCGGTAAGATGCTTCAGCTAACGGAACTTTCCGGTGAAGAGACGATTGAAAAAAAATCCTGCTCTATAGCTTCCCTGTTTTCCCAGGCGAAAGAAATCACCCGATTCCGCTTGAAAGAAAAACAGATGTGGCTAGAGATTGAATTGGAGGAAGACCTGGAAATCGAATGTGACGAGGATTTGCTGCTTAGTTTCATTACTAATCTCATCGACAATGCCTGCAAGGCCAGCCCCGCCGGTTCCTGCATCCGGCTTGTAGGGAACGCCTCCGGAATTTTCGTGGAAGACAGCGGCACCGGAATCCCGGAGGAAGAGATCAGGCACATCACAGAGCCCTTTTACATGGTGGACAAATCCCGCTCCCGGAAAGAGGGCGGCGCCGGGCTCGGGCTGGCGCTTTGCCAGCAGATCGCGCGGCTGCATGGGGGGCGGTTGGAGATTCGGAGTATGCCTGGGGAAGGTTCCTGTATTGGAATCGTATTATAAGTTTTTTCCGGTTACCCCTTCTATAACTTTGCTCCCATACGGCGGCAGTTCCACCTGTACAAGCTTATTCCCTATCGGAACCCCTGTACTCTGCGGCTGCTTCGTATTATTGACGATGACGAGCGTATCCGTGCCTGAAAAATATGCGGCTTCTGTATATAAATTATCCGTTACATATTCCGGCAGCAGTTCCTGTCTGGTATCCCCAGAGGGCACACCAGGTTCCATTCTCCTACTGCCATACTTCAGAATCAGGTTTTGCAGCATCCTGGTATTCTCCAGGGTATGCTCATAGCCTCCAAGATAAATCCCTGTTCCTGTGCCGGACTGATGTACTGTCAGCACAGGGACGCCGCTTTCCTCCTGAAGTACCACCGTTGAAGCCTCTGTCAGATAAATCCCCTCTTTCTTTTTTGCCCTTGACCCAGGCGGAATCAGGCCGCTGTATTCTTCGATTTCATATTTCCAGCGCCCATGGCAGACACGTTCGCCCAGATCCTCATCCACTCCCAGTACATGCGCCATCCGGAAATATGTGTCATATCCGCTGACCGCCGACGGTTCGTTTACGCCGATAAAGACGCCCCCCTGGCACACCCATTCTGTCAGCTTCTCAACGATACAGTCCTCGCTCCAGCACGCTCCTCCGCTCCAGGCGCTGCCGGCATATCCCGCATTAATAACAACATCCACCTGAGACAGCACACCGTTTTTTATATCCTCAAAATTAAAAAAACATACTTCAAACGGCATCCCGGAAAGGCTTTCATTGATATGGATCAAGTCATGCATGTATGTCTCATGGAAATGTCCCGACAAGGTCCAGGAACGAAGCGCGCCCCAATAATGCAGTACGCCGACCCGTGGCTTTAAGCACATCGGCGCCCCTGCCCTGTGAAGATCCCGCAGGGAGCGGAATTCATCTGCCATTTCTGCAATATAATCTACAAAATCCGGCTGCTTTTCCACCAGATGCAGATAACCGCCCAGCCCAATGCGGTCAATCGGGCTGCGTAAAATGGCCCGCCTTACAGACTGCCAGTACCTCTGCGCCTCGCCTTTTGGATTCCCGCCTTCGAGGAAACTCGGCGATCCATCCACCCCTGTCGGAAACAGATATGGATGCATCCGCAGTTCATGCACCTTTGTTTTTACGCCGCTGCACAGCCTTGCTTCAAATCCGCTGAATACACATTTGATGATCCCGTCAAATCCAAACTCTTCAAAATTTTCCCCATAAGGCTCCATGCCCACCCAGCTGTCATCATAAAACACATATGCTTTCTTTCCATACCGGTGTACTACATCAATCAGCTTTTTCCCAAAAGAAATGACAAACTGATTGATAAACTTCATCCAGTCTCTTTTCCTTTCCCCACCCGGCATATGCGTCACATGGAATTTTCCCTGATTAATAAAATCCTCTGCCTCCAGGGCGTAGCCATATGTCTGTTCAAACTGTTCCAGAGCTTTCGCACTCACCGTAAAATCATAAGATGCCCAGTCTGTAAACAGATTCTGGTTTCTTGGAGAACTGCCCCAGATCCATACAAAATTATAAAATAATGAGGTAAACCGCACCACATCCGTATGTGGATGAGCTTTGCACCAATCCTCCATCCATTCCAGCATATATTCCTGTGTTTCTTCATATACAGGATCTATCTGCATCAAATGCTCTTTTTCCCAGTTGTTCGTTTTGTGATTATACATGGAAATCTCTTCCCAGATGCGGTACGCCAAAAAAGACACCGTATATTTATGCCATGGCACAAGTCCGTGCAGCCTGACAGACTGTGTCTTCGCGTCATACTGCCACTTACCTGCCGAAACCAGATTGTTGCTTGTCCTGTCATAAACCTGCCAGTATTTTTGGGATTCCCTGCTTTCATTCACTGCAAACTGCTCTTTTAAAAAATCCTCCAGAAGACTGATTACCAGACATTCTTTTTCAGCGGTCTTCGGAGAAGTCATCAAAAATGTCTGCTGCAGTTTATCCATATTTTTTTGTGCCCATACATTATGATCCCGTATAATGCATATGGTTGAATAAATATCATATCCCGCCTCCAAGATTTCCGGGGACAATTCTGTTCCATCGCTGTCACGGATCACATCTGCACCCCACCTTCCGGCAAGCTCCAGCGTCAGCTTTTCATATCCAGCCTCGCCAGGCAGGGTGAAGCCTCCTTTACGCTCCCTAATTTCCATACACCATGAACTCCTTTCTACTTTTGCCACAGTTTCTGATATATAGATATTATATCTTTTTTTTCAATATTTTTCCTTAAATTTTGCGGACTTCCGCTTGCAAGCGCATCCTCTGCCATTTTATCTGCCTGCCTCATAAATTCCTCTCGCCCGACGCCATATTCTTCCAATGTGGGGATCGCGCAAAAGCCGCACAAGGCAGATATCTTTTTCAAAAAAGCTTCCACTTTTTCTTTTTCACTCATTCCGTTTTCTGCCGCATGGACAGCCTCTGACAGGGCTGCAAGCCGGTCTGGCGCGCTGTCCGCCATAAAATACAGGCATTCTTGCAAAAGCATTGCATTCGAAAGCCCATGTGGGATATGGAACAAAGCTCCGATAGGCCTGCTCATCCCATGGATCAATGTTACAGACGAATTATTAAACGCGATTCCAGCCTCCAGCGCCGCAAATGCCATCTCATTTCTTGCAGCATGATCAGCCCCGTCAGAATATACAATCGGAAGGTTCTGGAAGATTCTTTTCACTGCCGAAACCGCAAAGCTGTCTGACATCGGCTGTGCCTTTTTCGATAAGAACGCTTCCAGCGCATGGATCAGCGAATCCATCCCGGTTGACACTGTGACTTCCCGCGGTACGGTATATGTAAGCTCCGGCATCAGCAGAACCAGTTTCGGCATCAGTTCTTTCATTCCGATCAACATCTTAATATTTCGTTTTGTATCTGTAATGATCGTAAACTGTGTTGCTTCTGAACCCGTTCCTGCCGTAGTGGGCACTGCAGCCATAAAAGGAAGAGGGTTGGATACTTTCTTTTTTCCGGCATAATCCGCAATGCTCCCTGGGTTAGAAACCAAAAGGGCGGCCGCTTTCATCACGTCTATCACACTTCCCCCGCCTAACGCGATAAAATAACTGCATTGCTCCTCCTGGTACAAGCGGATTACTTCTTCTACCATGGAGTCTGTCGGCTCCTGGTTGATCTGGCCATAAATACAATATGTCCTTCCTTCTCTTTCTAAAACCTCTGTGATCACCTCCACATGCCCATATTCCACATGATGGGCGGACGTAAGCAGCAGAGCCTTTTCCGGCGGCCCAGGCATATAGCCCATGCTTTGCTGCACCGCGTCCCTGCCTGACAGTATCATCTCAGGCATGATAAATGTATGTGCCATCCTCTCATCTCCTAACATGCATTTTTTAAACTGATCTCATCAATTTTCTTGAGTTCTTCTTCCGAAAAATCGTGATTTTTTATCACTGCAAGGTTTTCTTTGATCTGCTGCGGCGTGGATGCCCCGATCAACGCGGTGCAGATCTTCTGATCCCTGAGGATCCAGGACAGCGCCATCTGTGCGAGTGTCTGTCCTCTTTCACCTGCAATTTCATTCAGATGCTTAATTTGAACAAGTTTTTCTTTTGTCAGGCAGTTCGCTTTTAAAAAGCGCGGATCCTTTGCAATCCGGCTCTCCGATGGAATGCCGGACAGATACTTATCTGTCAAAAGCCCCTGCGCCAAAGGGCTGAACGCAACAATACCAATCCCTTGTCCGCAGGCTGCGTCTTTTACTCCATCTTCTTCTATCGTCCGGTCAAAAATAGAATACCGCCTCTGGTTTACAATACAGGGGCATTTCATATCTCTGAGGATTGCCGCAGCCCTTTCCATGTATTCTTTATCGTAATTAGAAATACCGATATACAGTGCTTTTCCGCTCCGCACAATGTCAGAGAGCGCCCCCATGGACTCTTCCAACGGAGTATTCCTGTCCATCCTGTGATGATAAAAAATATCCACATAATCACACCGCATTCTTTTCAGGCTCTGGTCAATGCTTGCAATCAAATGTTTCCTGCTTCCCCAGCTTCCGTAAGGCCCTTCCCACATATCATACCCGGCTTTCGTACTGATCACCAGCTCATCCCGGTAAGGATGAAGAGAATCTTCCAGGATCCTCCCAAAATTTTCCTCCGCGCTTCCGGCATAGGGTCCATAATTATTGGCCAGGTCAAAATGTGTTATGCCCTCGTCAAATGCCGTTACGCACATCTCTTTCATATTTTGGAAACTGCTGTAGTCTCCGAAATTATGCCACAAGCCCAGTGACAAAAGCGGCAGCTTTAAGCCGCTTGCCCCACATCTGTTATACTCCATATTTTCATATCGTTTATCAACTGCCATATATCTTTTGCCCATAATTTTTTCTCCTGTTATCTTTTTACTCTTTTACCGCGCCCATCACCACGCTGCTCATGAACTTATCCTGGAAAAGCAGAAATACTGCCAGCAGCGGGATTGTGATCAGTACACATCCTGCAAAGATCAATTCCCATGGGATGACATAACTCGTACCTGTATCACTCAGTGTAGGGAGGATTACCATGATCGGCATGTATTCCTGCTTTGTAAGCATCGTCCTCGGCATCAGGTAATCATTCCATTTCCCCATAAACATAATGATCGCCAAAGCGCTTGTAGCCGGCCTTACCATCGGCATTACAATCTTCCTGTATACCATCCACTCACTCGCGCCGTCCAGATAAGCAGATTCCAAAACAGAATCCGGGAGGCTTTCCATATATTGCTTATACATATACATGGCCAGCACATTGGCGATGCCCGGAAGGATCTGGACCTGGTAAGAATTCAGCCAGTGCAGTTTGGAAAACATAATAAATAACGGAGTCATGTTTACTTCCATCGGCAGCATCATTGTTGAAAGAAAGAACAGGAACAAGATCCGCTTCCCCCTGAATTTAAATTTTGCAAACGCATATCCTGCAAGGGAAGCCAATACCAGCACGATCACCGTAGATACTATGGACACGCCCAACGCATTAAAAAATGTCCTTGAAATGATATGCGAATTATAGTCCAGCAGTCGTGGAAAATTTTCAAAAGTACCCTGTATGGGCCAGCCAGACGCATTTTTCATCAATTCAGAAGAAGTTTTAAACGCGCCGGTAAACATAATAAAAAATGGATAAAGCGATATGACAGAGCAAAAGACCAAAACCGCGTGCAGCAGTATTTTTCCTGTCCTCTTTCTCATTCTTATTCCCCTCCTTTTTCATTGAAGAGCAGCATGTAGGCAAGCGTAAATACCAGAATCACAAAAAACAAAATCCAGCCTGCCGCCGATGCCATGCCAAACTGGCCCCCTTCCAGATTGCTGACGATCACATTCACAAACGGCGCCGCCGCAATCGGCATCGAAGTCGCCGTAATATTATTTGTAACAAGCGCCGGCTCCGTATAAACCTTAATAGAGGACATCGTCTCCGTAATGATCAAAAAAGAGATGATCGGCTTCATGACCGGCAGCACCACATAACGGATCTGCTGCAGCCGACTTGCCCCGTCAAGCTTTGCCGCCTCGATCAAATCTGTACTGACCGTGCTCATTCCGGACAGGAGTATCAAAAAATACCACCCCATCGTCCGCCAGATGATCAAGACAATGACAGGTATCTTAATATAATTCTGATTTGTCAAAAATGGGATCGATGTCCCCAGAAGCTGGTTCACAACCCCGATATTTGTCCCGAATATCACTCCGAATACCATGGACGCCGCTACAGTTGCCATAAGCTGTGGCAGATAAAAAATCGGCTTGTATATCCTCTGCGCTCGCTGCCCCAGCATACAGAATACCGCATATGCAAGGATAAACCCGATAATGAGGCACGGGATTAAATGTGTGACATAATAAATCATTGTATTTTCCATCTGCCTCCATGTGGCCGGCATTTTAAGGAGGTTTTGATAATTTTCCAGCCCGACAAACTTCGCTTCCCCATATCCCCTGTACTTAAAAAAGCTTAAGACAAGAGAGTATACCGCCGGAATGAATGTAAACACCAGATGCAAGATGCAAAATGGCCCCAGCAGAAAAAGCAGGAACAAGCCGCGTTTCTTTCTTCTCTTATTTTTCTGTACTCTCATTTTTTTCCGCTCCTTGATCTTTATATGGCCTTTCGGCAGTTTCCATCTCCCTTATGTGAAAGGGACAGCCCCTTTCTATACATCACAGGACTGTCCCATCCAAAGCGGGAAGTATGCCACAGCAATCCCGCCTGGAACTGCTACCATAAATTCCATTGACTTCCCTGATCACTCTAATCGTATGCATTGCCAATCTGCAGGTTCATCTCTTCCTCTGCCCCTTCTAATGCAGCGTCCAGATCCTTTGTCCCTGATAAATATTCTCCAAGATAACGGACGATGATTTCCTCTTCCTGTGAAGAATGAGGCGTATAAGGATATACAGTCAGGATCTCCATTGCCTTAAATTCCGTTTCCATCCTGTCCTCGCCAAAATAATCTGTAGGCGCCAAAAATGTTTCATCTTTTGTACACGCGGTCAAATAGGGAATCGTCCCGCGCGGGCTTTCGTAAAGTGCTTTTGCGTTTTCTTCCGTAAAACAGAACTTATCCAGTATTTCAACTGCCAGATCTCCATTCGGGCTTGCGTCATTGACCATCATCAGCTTCGCGCCGGATTCAGAGCCGGCCGCAATCTCTTCCGGCCACAAAGCCAGCCCCCATTTTCCTGCAAGATCCGGGCAGATATTTGGAAGGTGATTCGAGGAAAACCATCCTGCAAGTACCTGTGAACAGAGTGTACCATCGTTTAAAGCCGCCTGCCATTCTTCAGAAAAGTCCTGGATTGTCGTACTTACCACCCCAGAATCACGCATCTTGCCGTAAAATTCAAAAGCCTCCCTTACTCCCGGGTCTGTGGAACAGATATAATTCCCGTCTTCATCCGCCAGGCGGGCGCCGTTTCCGGTAAAATACGCAAACAGATCATACCCCTGTGGGACTTCCGTATAGTTTTCAATATAGGAATCCGGGTAGACCTCCTGGATCTTTTTTCCTGCCTCGATCAAGTCGTCCACGTTCTTACATGCATTAGGATCTACTCCGGCTTCCTCAAACATGTCTTTTCTGTACGCCCAGATTTTTGTCTTTACTTCCGCCGGGAACCCCATATACTGATCTTCATATTTCATCAGGTTTGCAACGCCTTCTATAATCTCATCCCCATGTCCGTCATATACGCTGCTTACATCACGTATGATACCCATCTCATAATATTCCGGCACCTGCGCCCAATTGCATGTAATGATATCCGGCATCTCCTCCTGCTCCCCTGAAGCTACCATTTTCCGCATGGTCTCCATAATATCAATCGGCCCGCTTCCGCCTGTTACAACTTCAAATTCCACTTTGTCTTTATATTCAGGGAACGTGTTCAAGAATACATCAAATTCTGTCTTCGCATTGTCCACGCCGCTGTCCCACTCCATAATCTGGATCTTCACTTTTTCATCGGATGCTCCTGCCTGAGTTTCATTGCCTGCATCACCCGTGCCGCCGCTTTCATTCCCGTTCCCGCAGGCAGCCAAAGTACCGAGCATCGCAATACTCATGAAAATAGCAGTTAGTCTTTTCCAGTTCTTCATTCTCCTTTTCCTCCTCCGTTATATCTGAAAATGTTTGTGCAATCTTAATGCATTTTTATATAAAATATTTTCTGCGGTTTCTATCGCGTGCGCTTCTGACATAAACCCATTTTCTACTGCACGGTTTAAGACAGATCCAAGCGCGTTTCTGGCCGTTTTTGCCGCCATCCATCCTTTTTCAGGTATTCCGCCCTGGCCGCTGCCTACAACGATTTTCGTAAATGGGGCATAACTCATCAGTTCTTCCAGCGTCCTCTCACTGGCCAGGGATGTCCATGACAGCGCGCATGACATATCAATGTAGACATTTGGGAAAAAGGCCGCCATCATTGACAGGTTCCGAAGCCAGGGATATCCCGCATGTAAAAATACCACTTTTGTATTCCGAAATTCCGGCTTCGTAAGGAACAATGACAATGCAAACGGCTCTCCGTCAAACATGCTCCCGGCCTTTACCGTAATCTGCCCGGCAATCCCTGGTTCACCCAGATATGTGGAATGTCCCGTAATCCCGGAATGAATATGGAGCGGAACATCCAGTTCCTGACACAGGCACATCGTCTCCGTCAACAGTGCAAGGTAAACGGTTTCCAAATCCTTTCTGACCATTGCCTGTGCGCTGGCATATACTGCTTCCGCCTCCTGTGGATATACCGGCCGCGCAGTCTGATGGGCGAACACTTCTGATAAATGGCATTTAATGCCTGTATAGCGGGGATCCAGAAACGCTTTTTTTACATCCTCCTGAAAGCGGCTGGAAAGCTCCTCATAGCTGCCCGACTCGCGAAGGAACCTGAATAGCTGATGGTCAAACGAATACAGACGGAAAGCCTGAAATCCCTGTATCCGATCCTCCACATCCTCTCCGATCGGGTTGTCTGTCTCCAGAACGCCTCCGATCAAGCCGCCCTCTTGATAAAGCATTGCCGAATAGGCCTGTATTCCATGCGCCTTAACATAACGGTTCCTTTCTTCAATGACCTTTTCTAACACCGGCTCACAGTCAAACAGGCGGGCCATATGGCAGACCGTCGAATACACAACCCCGGTACTTCTTGTATGCAAGATCAGTTCCTCTGAAAAACCTCCAAACTGAGGATCCCGCAAATCTCCGCTGGCTGGTTCTCTTAAGTCTTTCAGCGCCTGATATCCTTTCAGAAAATCAAAGACTGTGATCTCTGTCTGTGCCCCATCAATGGAATGTGCATGATTGTCAAAACAAGGTATCTTTGAAAAATTCATAACTTCCTCCTTTTTGTAAATTATCGATAATTTGTATGGTTAAATTATATCTTTTTACAGCATTTTTACCATAACACAAAGTAATCCATATATGACCCTATGTCTCTTTTTACTCCTGTAAGATACCCATGACTTCATAACTCTGCCGCCCGTATTTTACAGTATGCGTATAGGTTCCTTCTAATTTTTCCTGCCGGAAACGTACCCGCAGCGTATCCACAAAAGGTGTCCTTGTATATACGATCTTCAAGACATATTCATCCCCCTGCCATGCGCCGCTGCACGCTGCCTGCCCAAAAAAGACCACATTGTCGCAGCTAAATCCGTCCGGGTCATATCCCGTGTCCGTCTCAATCCACTCCCCATAGCCAATCTGTGTTTCCATCGTACCCTTGCAGGATGTGATTGCCACAGATGGATTTCCTTCCTCTGGGAATGTAAACGAAAGCGCCTTCATACCCATGTCATTCTGGGCGATCCGGTATACTTTTTGAGAATACTCTTTTTGGTCCGGATGTGTCTTTTTCCCTTTGGCCGCCGGAATCTCCAATCCTTCCAGAACCTGCTGCAGGCGCAGATCCCCTTCCTGCCCGTGGGTATCATTGTCCACCGCAGGGAGGAGGTGTTTCCATACGACATCCAGAATCTCCCTTGGTTCACGGCAGCCTGCCGCAATGGCGATCGTCATACGTTCTTTGGGCATCACGATACACATCTGCCCGTATATGCCGTCTCCACGGTATGCACCCTTAGGCCTGCAGTGCCAGAACAAATATCCATAACCGCTTTTCCAGTCCTCGGAAAAAGTCCCAAACCCTTGGCGGTAACCAAGTTTTTGGTTCCTGTCGTTATCTTCATTCTTTATCTGCAGGGCAGAAGCCTCTCGCACCCACTCCTCACTAAGCAGCCGCTTTCCCTCCCAACATCCCTGGTTCAGATAAAGAAGGGCTAATTTTGTAATATCCTCCGCTGTTGCATTGAATCCGTTAAATCCCGTATTCAGTCCCTCCGGCGACTTTTCCCACCAGATATTTTCTGAAAATCCCATTGGCTCAAACAATCTCGGTTTCAGATACTCGAATACAGTCTGCCCGGTAAGTTTCCATATGACCGCGCTTAAAATATATGTGGAACTGCTGATATAGCGAAATCCCTTCCCTGGCTCTTCATCAATATAGGAAGATAGCAGGGAATAAATCCATGGTTCCCCTTCATGGAACATATTCCGTTCATCTTTATGTCCCGTAGACATCGTCAAAACATGTTTGACCGTCAGCTTTTTCATATTGTCGCAGGGTTCGGAAGGAAGAACGTCGTCCAGGATATCCAGTATCTTATCTTCCACCGATAAAATCCCCTCTGTCACCGCAAATCCGATTGCAGTCCCTACAAAGCTTTTGCTGACTGAATACTGGATATGGTTATATTCCCGGCGGTAAGGTTTCCACCATCCCTCTGCTATCACAAAATTATCCCTCGTCACCATAACGGAATGTACCTGATGTGCATTCAGTTCTTCAAACATCCGGGCAAGCCCTGACGCATCCACATGGCAGGATGATGCCGACGCCCGTTTTAATGATTTCATTTTCCATCATCTCCTTTCCCGTCACCATGCATATACTTCTGGGGCAATTCCGCCAGGCCCCGGAAATATATGCTCCAGCCGTTCTGTCACCTCTTGGTCTAAATGTAGTTCCAAAGCCCGGAGCGCGTCGTATAACTGTCCTACCGTGCGAGGCCCTATGATCGGCGCCGTAACTACAGGATTCTGAAGAAGCCATGCCAGCGCGACAACATCTTCCTTCTCCCCGATCTCTATGCACAATTCATGAAACTTTTTTAATTGTTCCTGTATGCCCCGCCCAACGTCCTTACGGTTCACTGCATTTCTGGAAAGCATCCCACCCTCCAGCGGACTCCATGCAACAACTCCCATGCCGTGGCTCTTTGCGCTGGGGAGCACCTCCAGTTCAGGAATCCGGGTCAGCAGATTATACTTGTGCTGTTCACAGACAAGGCCAAACATATTCGATTTTTTCGCTGCTCCCTGCGCGTCTGCAATATTCCATCCTGCAAAATTACTGGAAGCCAAATAATCAATATCCCCATTTTGTATCATTCCCTGGAACACCGGCAGTATTTCC
The DNA here is from genome assembly GCA_910589385.1 of uncultured Lachnospiraceae bacterium. Lineage (GTDB taxonomy): Bacteria > Bacillota > Clostridia > Lachnospirales > Lachnospiraceae > Schaedlerella. The sequence continues at coordinate 37,092 of CAJUTU010000010.1, read as the reverse complement.
TCCCATAACACTCCCCTGTCAACGTGGTGCATATAGTAAATCTCGACATGGTCGGTCCGCAGTCTCTTAAGGGAGTCGGCAAAATGCCGCCGGACTTTGTACGCCGACAGCCCCGGCATATCATTCGGGCCGCCCTCCTGCATAGATTCATAGACTTTCGTCGCCAAAACCACTTTCTCCCTTCTATGCATGCCGCCTGCAAACCAGTTTCCAATAATAGTTTCTGAAATCCCCTCTTTCTTTATACTTTTTCCATAATTATTTGCCGTATCAAAGTAATTGATCCCCACTTCCAATGCGGCATCCATGATCCGAAATGCTTCTTTTTCCTCAATTTTACTTCCAAAATTCATTGTTCCTAATACAAGCCTGCTCACCCACAGCCCTGATTTTCCAAGTTTCTGGTATTCCATATCAATCCCTATGCCTCCTTTCTTCTATTTCTCCAGACATCTCTTTCCCTGGCTGCTTCACCGGATAAAGCCCTGTCAGCAGGATGACTGCCAGCGAGAGGGCCAGCGGAATCCCAATATAATTAAGTCGTATGGATGTCTCTATCCCTTTCGTGACCGGCCCATCCGCCACATAACCACCCAGAGCCAGGGTCGTGGAACTGACTGCCCCGGCTGATGCAGTCCCCAGCTTCATCAGGAAAACGACGGTGGACGTGATAAAGCCATCCAGCCGGTATCCTGTAATCTGTTCTGAAAAATCAATCGTTTCGGAAATCATCACAAACAGGATTCCCGTTGCAGCCGCCCAGCCTATGCTGGAGAGAAGCCCGAAAAATAGAACCCCTTTCAAATTTCTGCCTGAAAAAAAATTGCCCGCCAGCGCTGTACACCAGATTAGGTTCCCCAGCCTGACACATCCCCGGTTTCCGATTTTACTAGATAGCCAGGGCATAATGAACGCGACCGCCAGGGTTACAAATTGTGTCGTCGCCAGCAATATGGCACCCACCCACTCCTGCCGCAGGTAATATTTGCTGTAATACATCACACCCTGTGCCCGCATAGTATAATAAAACATCTCCAAAAAATTTATAAAACATAAAACCAGCCATGCCCGGCTCTTCCGCGTGACCTTAAACGACTGTATGTAACTGAGTTTTTGGGGCTGCACAGGTATTACACGCTCTTTCGTATTCCTTACGCAGGTCATCCCCGCCAGAAAGAATACTGCCGCATAAATGGATGCTGCCGCAAAAAAGCCTTTCCGCAAATCCACAGAAAAAAGATTCACGATCTTCATGGTTACAGCGGTTACAAGCATTCCTCCTGCCGCCGCCCCGATATTTTTAAATAAGTTTAATTTCAACCTCTCTTTCTCATTTCTTGTCAGAAGGGACATCAGCGTAGAATAGGCCACGCTCACAATGGCATAGGTAATGCTGTACAAAATATATACCAGGCCCAGGTACAGGATCCTTTGGCCATCAGAGAAAGCCGGGGACATAAAAACAAGCATCAGCAAAACACATTCTGGGAGTATAAAAAAACGCATATATGGCCTGCATTTCCCCTGCCCTCTCTGCTTCTGGTCCATCCGGCCTCCGACCAGCGGACTGACAAGGGCATCCGCCACCCTCCCCAGCAGCAGGATCAGCCCCGCCGCCCCTAAATGGATTTTTGCCGCATCCGTCAAAAAAAACATCAGATAAGATGAAATGAATGTAAACATCCCGTTTTGCGCAAAATCGCCAAGCCCATAGCTTATTCTTTCCCTGATTTTTATTTTTTCTTCTGACATATCTGCCTCCTGCTTTCCCCTTCTGCCATTAATTATAATCTGGCATATCCCCGAAAGCTATCGCCATAAGGTTGTTCTTTTTAACGCAATGTCTCTATTCGTTTCCCAAGCTGAAAAAGCATTGCAAAATAAAAACCTTTTCTCTATAATCGACTCTAAAGAATGTGGCGCGCATGTATATATTGGCCTGAATAGATACATGTTATATTTTAGTTTTATACATGGGGAGGGCATATGAAAAAAAATTCGATTTTAAATGATGATGCAGGAAACCAGAAAAATACGGATCTGGAATTGTATTATTTTGGCACACAGCAATGTAAGCCGGGCGAATCATGGGGCCCCGGCATAAAGACGCAGTACAAGCTTCATTTTGTCCATGAAGGGACAGGACATCTTAAAGCAGCCGAAAAAGAATATACCATAACCAAAGGCCAGCTTTTCGCCTGTTATCCGAATGAAATTGTATATTATTGGGCTGATACCGGTGATCCCTGGCGGTATTCCTGGGTCGCCTTTGATGGGCTGAACTCTGGATTTTATTTTGAACGGGCCGGATTTTCTAAGTCCAGCCTTGTGATAGACTGTCCGAACAGGGACATTATCGAATCCGCCTTTCATGAAATTCTGGCGGTTAAAAAATATGACGCTAACAAGGATTTAAACTATCTGGGCTATCTATACTTGATCTTAGCTTCCATCGTAGACAAGTCCTCCGCCATTACCAGCCAAAACAGCACAAAAGACTATGTAAAAGAGGCCGTTACATTTATCAAAAAAAATTATTCTCAGCCAATCAGCGTAGCCGATATTTCCGCCGACTTGTCTCTGGACAGAAAATATTTTTCCAAAATATTCAAACAAGCGCTTCAGGTATCCCCTCATGAATACCTGATCAACTACCGTCTCGCCCGCGCCTGCGAACTCATGGAGACAACAGATCTGACCATTGCCGAAATTGCCGCTACCGTAGGCTATGATAATCAATTTTCTTTTTCCAGGGTTTTTAAAAAATATAAGAATATTTCCCCCAGCGAATATAAAAAGCAGGTGTTCATGAACAAATGACAATGTACATCAAAGACTTTACACCCCCATTTGCCTTTGATATAATGAAAGCAGTTAATTAACCATACCCTATATTGAATTAAAATCAACCATACCTGATTGCATTGATATGCCATAGATATCATGGCTTAGGAAAAAATGGGAAGTAAACAAAAAGGGAATCCATCCATTGGAGTTCTCTTTTTTGTACTCCAAGAACGAATTTGTAAAGAAAATGATTTACATTGTATATCAAACATGATATAATATCTACAATCAAAGTAAAAACATAATTGACAACTTGTGTATTTTTTAGTACAAGACCATATAATAACATGAAAGGGGCGATCATTCATGGCGCAGACAATAGTAAACTTCCGAATTGATGAAGATGTAAAACGCAGGATGGAATCTGCTTGTAAGGAAATGGGATTATCACTAAGCACAGCTTTTAATATCTTTGCAGTTAAAGTAGGAAACGAAAGAAGGATTCCTTTTGAGTTATCGGCTGATCCATTTTATTCTGAATCGAATATAAAGGTATTGGAAGAACGTATTGCAAATATTGAATCCGGCAAGTCCATTCCGAAAGAACATAATCTGATCGAGGTGTAGCGCATGGGGATATTCTGGGAGGATGAAGCTTGGCAGGAATATCTCGACTGGCAGGAAGAAGATAAAAAAACTTTAAGAAAAATAAATAGACTGGTGAAAGAAATCCAGAGAGATCCTTTTAAGGGTATCGGGCATCCTGAACCTTTATCTGAAAATCTATCCGGGTGGTGGAGCCGACGTATTGACGAAAAAAATCGCATTGTGTATAAAGCAGCAGGAGATAATACAACCATTCTCTCTTGTAAAAACCACTACAACGATAAATAATCAAAAAAGGGGAATTCCTCCATCCATCGGAGTTTCCCCTTTTTTGATGCCTGAAATTAATATTTTTATAACTGTTCTGAACAACAGACTATCCGCTGCTTACGCAGCTTCTGTCTGATTTCTTTACTCATACTTCTCAAACACTCTCCTGAAAAACCAGGAATTCGCATACGCGGTCACCGCAAAACCAAACAGCGCCCAAAACGGGATTCCATATACAAATGTCTGACTGCTCAGGAAAGTCACAGACACACTCCCTGCCGTCACCGCCATAACCGCTATGGTAGACGGCAGATGCCGTACCGCGATCAAAAGGGCGTTCTGCAGCATTTTCGGGATGGTATTCTGAAATCTGGCAAGAAGTGGGAACACGTACAGTACAAGCATGGAAAAGAGCAGCCCGACACCTGCAAGCAGCATCTGGAGCGGCTTAAGGCCTCCATTCTCTAAAGGCCCCGTCATTCGGAAATCCAAAACCAGGACAACGAGCATACACAGGACTCCGCCCCAGATGACCGTGGCCTGCCGGAAATTTTCCCGGAACGCTTTCCAGTAGCTGCTGAAAATATATGATTCTTCATTTCTCACCATTTTCAAGGTAACATAGTAAAGGGCCGTCCACGCTGCCCCGACCGTGATAACCGGGAGACAAGAGGCCAGAAATATAATATTTAGGGCCATCAGGTCTGTGAGCCGCCCCAACAGGCGGATTACCGGGCTGTCCAAATCCAATAATTTTTTCATTTTATTTCATTCCTCTATAATTTGTAACCAATTTACATAAATGTTTTCTTTCAGATCATTTCCGTCACAGTCAGCCCATCCGCCCCAAGCGCCTCGATCGTATAATCCCTGTGCTCACTGTCCACCCGGACTTTCACCTCAGAACCATCTCTTTCTGCAAATACATGCATCACCACATTGCCATGCTGATCCGTAATACTGGTTTCTGCTTTCCCATGCTCCTCCGGCAGATATACGAGCAGCCTTACATTCTCATAGAAATCATAATCAGGACGTTCCGCATGTGCCCCGACAGCAAGGATCGTCCCCGGCCGCACCATCAGCGGAAGGGAAAAATAGTCATGCTTTTCTTTCTGCCATCTGCCGCCCTTTACCTGTGTTCCGGTCAGCAGATTATACCATATCCCCTCCGGCAGATAATATTCCACCTCGCCGGATTCCTTAAATATCGGAGCCGCCAGCAGGGAATCGCCAAGCATATACTGCCTGTCCAGCGTTTCACACGCCCGGTCTTCCGGGAATTCCAGGAACATGGGCCGCATCATAGGAATCCCTTCCTCATGTGCTTTCACGGCCTGCCGGTAAAGATAAGGCATCAGGGAGCATTTCAGCTTCACAAATTTGCGCAGGACATCGCATGCCTCGTCGTCAAACAGCCACGGTACACGGTAAGAGCCGGAACCATGAAGACGGCTGTGGGAACTGAGCATCCCGAACTGGCACCATCTTTTGTATACATCCGCCGGTGCCGTATTTTCGAAGCCTCCCATGTCATGGCTCCAGAAGCCAAATCCTGTGCAGGCAAGGGAAAGTCCGCTCCGGAGGGTCTCTGCCATGGAGGAGTAGGACGCGCTGCAGTCTCCGCCCCAGTGCGCCGGGAACTGCTGTCCGCCTACCGTAGCAGAACGCGCAAATAATACGGCCTCCCCAACACCCCGTTCCTTTTCCAACAGTTCAAACACCGCTTTATTATAAAGGAACGTATAATAATTATGCATTTTGACCGGGTCGGAACCGTCAAAATAAACGATATCCCTCACCGGAATTCTCTCGCCGAAATCAGTTTTAAAACAGTCTACCCCCATATCCAGCAGGCTTTTCAGTTTTTCCTGATACCAAAGAACCGCATCGGGGTTGGTAAAATCTACAATCCCCATCCCAGCCTGCCACAGATCCGTCTGCCAGACATCCCCGTTGGATTTTTTCAGCAGATAGCCTTTGTGCATTCCTTCATGGAATAACGGAGATTTCTGCGCGATATAAGGATTGATCCATACACAGATCTTTAAACCTTTCTCATGGTAACGCTCCAGCATTTCCTTTGGCTCAGGAAATGTCTTTGCATCCCAGGTGAAATTGCACCATTCGTACGCTTCCATCCAGAAACAGTCAAAATGGAATACATGCAGTGGGATATCCCTGTCTGCCATCCCCTGTATAAAACCAGAGGTTGTCGCTTCGTCATAATCTGTGGTAAACGACGTGGTCAGCCACAGCCCGAAAGACCATGCCGGAGGCAGTGCAGGTTTTCCAGTCAGTTCCGTATATTTGCTGACCGTGTTTTTCGGGTTGGAGCCATTGATCACATAATAATCCAACCGCTCGCCCTCTGCGGAAAACTGCAGCCGTTCTACTTTTTCGCTGGCGATCTCAAAGGACACATCCCCCTCGTTATCCACCAGGACACCATAACCTTTATTGGAAAGATAGAAGGGAATATTTTTATAGGCAATCTCACTGGCGGTCCCGCCGTCTTCATTCCACATATCCACAACCTGCCCGTTTTTGACAAACGGAGTAAACCGTTCGCCCAGGCCGTAAATAGATTCATCCACATCCAGGGCAAGCTGCTCTACCATATAATTCCTGCAGGTATCATTATTTTTCATATAAGCCATATTCCGGTAGCTGGTTTCCGTAAGCTCCCGGTCGCCATCCAGAAAACGGATCCCCCAGGATGCAGGACGTTTATCGATCACTGCCTTGGTATGTCCGCTCTGATAAATGACTTCGTTTTCCGTTTCCTCAATATGGATCTGTGGGTTTGTCTCCTGGACCTGGATAAACGGCTCTTTATAAACAGCGCCCTCAAAGTGACGGACGGATACTTTGATCACATCCTTCATCGGACTGCTTAGATAAATCGTCAGCATCCCCAGATTCAGAGTATCCCCGCGGCCTGTGATATGTTTTGCAGGGGCATACACAGCCAGTTCATTTCCCTGAATGCGGTGTCCCGCGTACTCTGCGGCATACAGCGGAGTGATCTCCTTGCGGGTCAGCCAGTAGCCTGATGTAAATTTCATAGCAAAAACCTCCTTTATTTACTTTCCTTCTTAAATGATAAGGTCTGCCCGACAGGCGGGCAGACCGGACTAAATCGTAAATCTAACTATTTTTATTACTACTTTATCATCTTTACGAAATATGTCAACCCTTTACGGAGCCTGCCGCCACACCGCCGACAATATATTTCTGTCCCAGCACGAATACGATCAGTACCGGAAGCAATGTCAGCATGATATCGGCAGCCACAAGGTTCCAGGAATTCTGGAACGCGCCGAAGAAATTATATACCGCCAGTGTCATAGGCCACTTCTGAGAGTTGTTCAAATAGTAAAGCGGCATGGTAAAGTCGTTCCAAATCGCCATGAAATCCAGCACAAACAGCGTGGAAACAATCGGCTTTAACAGCGGAGCGATGACCTGCGTGAACAACTGCCACGGAGTACAGCCGTCAATGACTGCCGCCTCGTCGATCTCCCTTGGGATCGTATCTATAAAACCGTAAGCAAGGAACAGGCTCAACGGGATATTGATCGCCGCATACAATAAGATGATCCCGCCTCTTGTGTTGATCAGATGGAATGCCTGCATGACTTTCATCAAGGATACATTATTAATCGGCATTGCGATTCCGGAAATAATGAAATAATACAGAAACCGGTTGATGCCTTTCATATTTCGTGAGATAACGAAAGCTGCCAGGGACACTACGATTACAATGATCACTACACTGCCCGTCGCATACAAAAGCCCGTTAAAGAAAGAAGACACCAGCTTTCCCTGTTCGATGACAGTGGAATAATTCTCAAATACCCATTCTGTCGGGAGTGAAAGCGTCATCTTATCCGCCTCTGCAGAAGTTTTAAAGGAATTTAAAAGCAATACTACCAGCGGAATCAGGACAATAAGGCTGATAAACAGAGAAATGATATTCCCTGCAATGTGTCCGATCGTCTTACTAATTTTACTCATGCCTTACACCTCCGTATCTTCCATGGACTTAATAATGAAATACAACAGCGCCAGCACCACGAAGAACAACACGCTGGACAAGGTGGTACCCATTGCCAGGTCGCCCTTGGAAAATTCTTTATAAACCGCAGTGTTGATCACGCCGGTGGCATTTCCCGGGCCGCCGTTGGTCAACGAATAAACCATATCAAATACACGCAGCCCGTAAGTTACATTCAGCACGGTTGCATTGACAAGCACCGGCTTCAGAAGCGGAATCGTGATGCTTTTGAGCTGCTGGAAAAAGTTTGCACCGTCAATACTTGCAGCCTCATAATATTCCGGGGCAATGGACATGATCCCGGCAATCACCACGACCATGATATACCCCATCCCCTTCCAGGTATCTACGGTCATGACCGTAGGAAATACGATATTCAGATCTGTCAGCCAGTTTTTTGCCAGAGCGCCCAGCCCGATATCCTGCAGGAAATTATTTAAAAATCCGGTCGTCGGATGCAGCATACTTTTAAACACAAGACCGACTACCAGATAAGACATAACCTGCGGTGAAAAGATAATCATACGCTGGAAGTTCTTCATTTTGATAAAAGGCCTCGTCAGCAATAACGCAAGAGCAAGCCCCACAACGGTTTTTGCGATCGTAGTAACTACGGTAAATACAAGGGTATTTTTGATATACAGCAGATATTCCGAATTGCCTTCGAATATCCGTTTATAGTTGTCCAATCCCACAAAGCGGATGTCATTGGTAAAATTATTCCAATCCGTAAATGAATAGGCAATACCTATAATACCCGGCAGAAAACACAGCAGGAAAAACAGGACCGCCGCCCCGCTGGCAAAGTACCAGGGATATAATTTTTTTCTGTTCATATGTACTCTCCTTCCCGAGATACAGTCAGCACCTGCCTTCTCCCGGCCAATCTTGAAAGGAATTGGCCGGGAGTCTGGCAGTATTGGATTTCAGTACAGCGCTGTACGCTTACTCCCAGCCGGGGTCTCTCTGCAGTTCCGCCTGCTCGTTCCGTCTGTTGGCAATCGTATCTACCACATCCTCCGGAGTCATAGCGCCTGTATACATTGCTTCCAGATCCTTGCCCACATCCATCCACTGGCTGTCGATGTAATTTACGGAAGTCTGTACTACATTTGCCTTTTCCAGGGAATCGATAAATGCCTGGTCTTCTTCCGAATATTTGGATTCTACTTCCGGCCAGCAAAGCGCGTTCAGCTCCGGCTGTCCGTCCAGACGTTTCTGGAGATTTTCCGGTCTTGCCAAAAATTCAAAAAACTGCTTTGCTTCTTCCGTATACTTACTCTCTTTATTGATAAAGTAAGCATTACTTGCCGGGTTGACGCCGATTACCTGATTGTCGCCCCACGGCATTACAAACGCGCCCATTTCCTCTGTCGCTTTGAAATCCGGATAATCTGCTTCCACTTCCCCACGGAATCCCATTTCATTGATGATCATGCCATATTCTCCCGAAGCCATTGCGCCTTTTGCGTTTTCCATGGTATTGCTCAGATAATCCGCTCCGAAATAGCCTGCTTTTGCACACTCATCCAACTGCTCAATGATCGTAAGCAGATGTGGGATGGATTCCAGTTCTACCTCATTGGCATTCAGCTTGTCATAGATATCCGGGTCGTCTGCCAGCCAGAGCCCGCCTGTCTCGAAAAGCGGGAGCACCTGATGCCATCCATTGGTGGTCGCCTCATAGATCGGCGTATAACCTGCATCCAGCATTTTCTGGCAGATGTCCTTCAGCTCTTTATAGGTAGTCGGGATCTCCAGATCCAGTTCCTCAAAAATCTGCTTATTATACAGGTAAAAATACATCTTTGCGCCCGGGAATGTAATGCCATACACTTTATCATTTGCAGAAACAGCAGAACGTGCGCTGTCTTCCATACGGCTTGTCCAATCCTGGTCTGTCAGTTCGATACAATATTGATCCATATGGATACTGGATGCCAGGCCGATCGGCGTATCCACGCAGATAATGTCAGGAGCCTCGCCGGAATCCAGTTTTACTTTGATCAGATCTCTCCACTGTGCGTCCGGAGAAATCTGGAAGTCTACTTTAATGCCGGTCTCTTCTTCAAATTCCTTTGCCAGATCCTGTACAATTCCTGACGTAGGAAGACCACTTTGATGGCTGCCGAATGTCAGCGTCACGCCCTTTCCTCCGGAAGAACTTCCCCCGTCGTTTCCTCCATCACCACCATCGGAGCCGCATCCCCCTAATAGCCCGGCTGTCAATACTGCAGCCATGGATAATCCCAGCAGTCTTTTTACTACGTTTTTCTTCATAATTTTTTCCTCTTTCCATTTTAAACATTTGTTAAATTGTTACAATATTTTATCGATAAAATAAGCATTTTTGCATGTTTTTATGCTAGCACAAGAACCGAATAGTCACAATAGACAAAACCAAACACGCAGTTGCATTATTTTGAACTATCTTGTATAATCTTCCTACAAGAGGGGGCGCTGATCATGAATAAAATTACCAGACATTATTCACAAACATTATATCTTTTTGTCATTTATGGCCTTTTTATCCTCATACTTCTGGGGATCTTCTTTACATATACCTATTCCCATTACCGTGAAAATACCCTGGAAGACTCAAAACGCAGCCTGGAAAATCTGTGCGCGTCCATCAATAATTCTGTAGAAATCCAGTTGGACGACCTTTCCACTCTTTCCATGAATATCGTATATTCCAATATGATCAAGACAAATTTCAGAGAGTTTTCTGATTCCTACAGCAAAGCGGATAAGGACGAAGCCGAAATCGTTTCTTCCCGCCAGAAAGCAGAGGTCATCCACGATATTGTGACCGCCATGATCGGCGCTTACCAGTCGGCGTCGGAGATCAAACTGTATGCCATGGACGGCTCCTATGTGGAATCTGGATACTGGATGTCCACTTCCAACGTGGAGCTGGAATCTCTTTCCTGGTATGATGAGGTCATGGAACTGAACGGGTACAAATATATCAGCAAGCCAAAGACGCGAAAAGACCTGCCAGCCACCGGCAAGAACCGTAATACCCAGAAATTCATTTCCCTGATCCGGCTTTTTCTGAACCGGGACGGCGCCCCGGAAGGAATCGCGGAAGTGGTGCAGGACTGCGGAAAAATCTTTGACCTTGCCTCTCAGTTAGAGGACAGTAATCCGGATATCCAGGTGTGCGTCTATAATTCCCGAATGGAGCTTGTATACCCCTATTCGGTGTTTGACATGTATCGATGTGCATCTTATAAAAGCCTGCTCGAAGAAAACAAGATTCCTGACGGCGGCAGCCGGATGTTAAAAAATAAAGACGGCGAACATATGCTGGTCACCTTGAAAACGATAGACGCCTATAACTGGAATGTAGTCCTTTTGCAGCCAGAGAGTTCCATTTACCAGCCCCTCAAAGCATTCCAGAAAATGTTTATACGGATCTCCTGCCTGTCCATTGTATTTACGCTGCTGATCTGCTTCTACATTTCCCGGAGGTTCACGATCCCCCTGCAGAAACTGACAGCCGCCACAAAAAAGATTACCATTGACCGGGTACTGGACGAAAAGAAAGTCAACCTGACTTCCGCAGACAGCGCCATCAAGGAGCTTTCCATCCTCTGTGAATCTGTGCGCAATATGTATGATAAGCTGCGCTCCACATCCAGAGAGGTCCTGCTGCTGCGCAACGAGGAAACGCGCGCAAAATTGCAGGCCACCCAGTCGCTGATCAATCCTCATTTTTTATATAACAGCCTGACCAACATCAGCGCCATGGCTGAGGAGGACATGAATGAGGACATCGTGAAAATATGTGACGCTCTTTGCGTACATTTCCGATATATCTCCGCCTCCGGTGAGATGATTGTGCCTATGGGAAAAGAACTGGAAAAATCCCGTGCTTACCTGGAATGTATGCAGCTTCGTTTTACAGAAGAGCTGGAGTATACCTTTGATATCGCAGAAGATGTAAAAGAGGTCCCGGTCCCCAAGCTGATCGCCCAGCCGGTGCTGGAAAATGCTTTCAAATATGCCTTTATCTGCCGCCCGCCATGGAAACTGTCTGTCACGGCACGCTTAGAGGGCGGACACTGGCGGCTGATGATTGAGGATAACGTCGGGACTATGACGGATATGAAGAAGAAAGAACTGTTAGAGCTCTATGAAAATCTGGATCTGAACCAGGAACTGAAGTCCATGAAGATTGGCGGCATGGGGCTGAAAAATGTGTATCTGCGGCTCAAGCTGCTGTATGGGGAAGACGCGGTCTTCCAGATCAAGAATCAGGAAGGAGTACACACCCGGTTTATCCTGGGCGGAAATATCCACCCGAAAAAAGGGATCAGCCTGCCGGGAAGTGAAGTATTGGACTAGCCTCTATAAAATAACGGCAAGGCTGACGCCTGTTTAAAGTTGTGTGGCCATAAGGGCAGAACCACAAAATATGAATATTTGATTTTCAATGGGAGGGTATTATGGAAAACACAAAATATCATTATGTCATCGCAGAGGATGAGAGCCTCATCCGCAGAAATATCATAAAAAAACTTGAATCATTGAACCTGCCTCTCCAAAAAGCCGGTGAAGCCGCAAATGGGGAAGAAGCCATCCAGTTGATCGAGAAGTATTGTCCCCAGTTAGTGATCACAGATATCCGGATGCCGCTTTGCGACGGGTTGGAAGTGGTGAAATATTTATACAATAATTATCCCAGTACAAAAGTGATCATTTTAAGCGGCTATGACGATTTCAGTTATGCCCAGAAAGCCATCCAATATTCCGTGGAAGATTATCTGTTAAAGCCCGTGTCTCGTGACACGCTGTCAGAGTCCTTACAGAAAATTCTGATCAAGATGGAAAATGAATCGGACAAATTGAATGTCTACAATACGAAGGACGCCGCATTGAGCCCGGAGGCGCTCAGCCAGCTTGTCCAGAAATATCTGCTGGAAAATTACCAGCAGGAGATTTCCTTTCAAGAGCTTGGTGAAAAGTTCGGATTTACACCGGAATATCTGGGCAAGATCTTTAAGAAATATGCCGGTGAAACGCCCTCTAAATATCTGACAAAGCTGCGGATGAATGAGGCCAAACGGCTGCTCATCAACGAACTGGATATGGAAATCCAGAAGATCGGAGAACTGGTGGGATATAAAGACGGATTTTATTTCAGCCGTGTGTTCAAAAGCTACACCGGGATGCAGCCAAGTGAGTTCCGCCTTCAGAACGGATTGGCTGCATCCCATGGAAACAGGTGATGCTACTCTTTACTGATCGTATCCACGACTGTCATCCTCCGGATCTGCTTTGCCGGCCCTGTCACTGCCATACATACGGACGCAAGCATGATGAGCACAATGACCAGAAGTTCGGCTCCCGGAACGCTCCACGGCGTTCCCCATCTGGAGGTCACCAGAGACCGGAACAGCAGCCGGTTGAGCGGCAGTCCGACGGCACATCCAAATACAACGCCAAAAATGGTATATGTAGCCGTCTCGCCCAGCACCATCCTGAACAACTGCCGCACACTCATGCCGATCGCACGCATTGCCCCGTATTCTCGCATCCGTGCCGACACGCTCATGGCAATGCAGTTGATGATATTAAAGAACGCGATCAAAGCGATCACCGCCAGGAATCCATAGAGAAATACTGCCATGGAATAGCTTGCGCCTTTTACCTCCCGGTTGCTGATCCTCTTGTCAGAAAATGCCGTGCCGCCGCCGCATGCCTGTTCCATGGCCCTACGGATCTCCTGCACCTGCGCATCCGCCGCATCCCGCTCAAGCTGTACATCAAGCACAGTATAATCCTCTTCCCCGGTCAACTGCCTGAACAATTCTTCCGAGCAGATGAGCAGATCCGCGCCTCTGCCTGCATCATCGGTTCCGTAGCTGAACGGAACATCTCCAAGCGCTCCCGCCACGTAGATTTCTTTTTCTTTTCCTTCTGCAGATATCATAACACTGCTTCCGGTATCAAACGGATTCCCCTCCCGGTACACGCAGAGCACTCCTTTCCCGTCCATTGCATCCTGTAAATCCCCTTCGAGCAAAGACTTCTTTGCCCACTGGAACTGTTGTTCATCATAGGAGAGCACAATGACTGTACTTCCATCCGCGGAAAGCGTAAACTCCGCATAGCTCCGCCCATAGGCACGCTTTACCCCCGGATATCCTGCGATTTCTCCGGCAAGTTCCTTCGGAATCTGATTCAAATTATCTTCCCTGTAGATATAGATATCCGGCGCCGACGGCCTGAGCGGAGTCAATGCATGGTGCATAAAATCGATCGCCGTGCCAAATGCAAGGAATAAGATGATACTAAACGCGAAAGACCCGGCCACCAGAAAGAAGTTCTTCTTACTGCCAGTGGCATGGTGGATGCCCAACGCCATATCCACCTTGAAAAATCTTGTATCCGCCGCTCTTTTTGCCGCCTGCACGGTTCCTGCATTGCCGGAGACCGCGGTAAGCGGAGATACCTTTGCGGCTCGTTTTGCCGGGGATCTGGCTGCCAGGAGAACTGTAATGAATCCCACAAAGACCCCGGCGGCGATCCCCGGGTAACTGACTCCGAACACCGGCATCCCTTCAAAAAGTGTCGGGCTTAAATAACGCAGCATTCCGCATAATCCCCATACTACAATAACGCCTGCCAATACTCCTGCCGGGATTGCCGTCTTGCACCAGCTAAGAGCCTCCCTCCGTACAAAACGGATCACCTGCTTTCTGGTGGCACCAAGGCAGCGCAGCATCCCGAAAAACTCTGTCCGCCTTGCAATGTGGCTGTTCATGCTTGCCGTGATCATAAAAACACCTGCAAGCACTACCAATACGGCCAGAACCGCTGCCACATCATAAAAATTCATCAAGTAAGAGTCCCGGGTTTGGAACATCAGCGCGAGTACCTTTGCATTCTGCCTGACCTGTCCCTGCTCCAGGCCAAACTGTGCGCTGATCTCACGGATCGCTTTCTGGATATCGCAAAATGACCGGAACCGGACATAAAACAATTCTTCCTGGGCGGCTTCGGTTTCCTTCGGGTGCAGCGCATAAAATCCGTCTATATTTAGGATCATCCCAAAGGCATCATATTCGGCTTCTAATGAAGTATCCTTTGTGATCCCTGTAATACGGAACTGCCGGGTATCTCCCTGAGGGATGGTCATTTCAACGGTATCCCCCACCTTTACGTCCAGCCGGATCTTTGCGCTCTCATTCAATATCGCCTCTGTTTCGTTCTGCGGAAATGTCCCCTCCACGATTTCAGCCGACGGAACCATTCCAAGAAACTCCTGATCCAGACCGCAGATTGCTGTTTCCGTCCCCTCGATCTGATACCCTTCTTTCAGATAGTAATTCAGCACACCATAGCGCGCAATATTTTCTACTTCCGGGCGTTCTTTGAGCAGTGCGCCCTTCTCCTCATCTATCACGAAGCACGCATGCCAGTTTCCGTCTGTTTTGACTGCCTGGATCATCTGGGAACGGATTTCCATATCTGCCATCCCAAAAATAACGGTGACCAAAAATACTGCCAGCACGATACACAGCCTGGTCATCCGGTCCTGCTTTTTGTGCTGCTTTGCTGAAATAGGGATCAAGTCCAGATAATGCTTCACTCTGACACACCTCCCAGCTCACAAAGCCTGCCGTCCGTTACCCGGAATACCCGGTCTGCCGATGAAGTCAGATTCATGTTGTGGGTGATCATCAGGACGGTCTGCTGGTAATGCCGGGATGCCTTGTGCAGCAGATCCATCACTTCCTGACTGTTCCGGGAATCTAAATTTCCGGTAGGCTCATCCGCCAGGACCAGCGCCGGCCTTGTAATAAGCGCCCGCCCGATGGCTACCCTCTGCTGCTGTCCGCCGGAAAGCTGTCCCGGCAGAAATCCGCGTCTGTTTACCAGTCCCAATACTTCCAGAATCTCATCCACCCGTTTCTGGTCCGGCTTCTTATAATCCAGCAAAAGCGGAAATATAATATTCTGCTCCACATTCAGTTCCGGGATCAGATGAAAAGACTGAAAGATAAAACCGATATTCTGTCTGCGGAAAACGGTCCGCTCGTCCTCTCCCATTGCAAATACATCTCTTCCGCCTATCAGTACCTTCCCTGCGTTTGCCTCGTCCAGCCCTCCGATACAGTTGATCAGCGTCGATTTCCCAGATCCCGATTCTCCCACGACTGCGCCAAATTCACCTTTTTCCATGGAAAAAGAAACCTGCCTTAACGCTTCTACACGGGTTTCCCCGGTTCCATAGATTTTACACAGATTTTCTACTTTTAAGATTTCCAATTGCAACAACCTGCCTTTCTTATAAATTCGTAGCTGTTCAGAACGGCAGATCACAGACCTATCTGCTGCTGTTCCGAATCGTTACATAAATTCTAAAAAAGCATAGCACCTGTGCCTTACATTTTGATGAATTTCAGCTTACAGATCTGTAAGGGAGTATATTCATACCTCCGCAGGAAGAGTCATCTGGAAGATACTCCCCTCGCCCGGACTGCTTTCGACAGATAAGCTGCCTCCCTGTCCTTCCGCGATGGATCTTGCCAGAGAAAGTCCCAGCCCTGCCCCCTGCCTGTCACTGGACTTTTTGCTCCGATAAAACTGTTTGAAGATGTGATGCAGATCCTCCGGCGCGATACCGCACCCGTCGTCCTCCACTGTCAGAGAAAAAATAGCCGGAGAGCGTTTCCATGCGATCCGGATGTTCCCTCCGGTTTCCGTATGATCCAGTGCATTCTTCACGAGGTTTCCGACTGCTTCTTTCGTCCACTCCTGATCACATAAAATCCTTTCTTCCGAAAATCCGTCCATCCGGATTTCCTTACCCTCCTGTCTTGCACGCTCCAGCAGGTCATCCACAGCCTGTGCTGCCAGCTCGGATATGAAGCAATACCTTTTTTCAAAAATAATGTTTCCCGTGTCCAGACGCGCCATTTTCAAAAGCGACCGGATCAGCTGCTCCATCCGCTCCAGAGACTGTATGGACTTCTGTGAGAAATTTTTCACGGTTTCTCCATTCCACGGCTCTTCGGTGATGATCTCCATATACATGTTTAATGCGGCAAGCGGAGTTTTCAACTGATGGGAAATATTGGATATCATGTCTTTCAGGAATACCTTTGCCTTATGCTCCATTTCATTTTTTGCCTGCAATGACATGGCAAGCTGCTCTATACTCCCAAACAACTGATAAATAGTCCCAGTCTCCCCCACAGGCAATTTTTTGCCAAACTGGTTCTCTGCATACTGCTCAATAATCTTTTCCGCGTCTTCATAAAACCGATCCCTGCGCCGAAAGAAAAAAACAGCGCCGGATAACAGCACCGCCGCAAAGAAAACACCTGTCAAAAGAAGCGTCAGGATCATTGGGACCGAGGTCTGTCCGATCAACAACAGCAGGTAGCTCTGTGTCTCTTTTGTGTGCCCGGTCATCTGCAGCAGCGCCGCAGCCTCTTTTGTTGCTTCTGTATGATTCCATGCAGCGGCCACTAACGCAGGCGCCACCTCCTGTTCCAGCAGATAAGATGCTGCCCCAAGCTCACGTTCCACAAGAACCCTTCGGATACCCTGTGCCTGGAGGATGCCGCAGACTCCCAGTATACAGATCTGTAATACACAAACTGCCGCAAGAAACAGAAAAAATCTTCGTGTCTGTTTTTCATAAAGGAACTTCAAGCCTCTCACTCCTTCCACTGGTATCCGAATCCCCGGACTGTTTTCAGATGTTCCGGCTGAGACGGATTTTTTTCCAGTTTTTCACGCAGGCGCCGCACATATACGGACAATGTATTATCATCCACAAAATTCCCCGCCCCGTCCCACAGCTTATCCAGGATCATCCCACGGGTGAGGACCCTTCCGCTGTTCTTCAGCAGCAGACAAAGAAGCCGGTATTCCGCCCCTGTAAATTCTACGGCTTTTTCTCCAAGAAAGACTCTGCTTTCCGTAAGATCCACCACCACATCCCCAGATCTCAGGATTCCCTCCCCGGTATTTTGCATACCGGCACGGCGCAGCAGCGCGCGGATGCGTGAACACAGTTCCCCCAGTTTAAAGGGCTTTGTGATATAGTCATCCCCGCCGCAGTCCAGCCCACGGATCACACTGGTTTCTTCATCGGATGCCGTCAGGAAGATGATCGGGATCTGAGCGCCCCCTGCCCGGAACTTTTCACAGAGTGTAAATCCATTTCCATCGGGCAGCGTCACATCAAAAAGAAGCAGGTCGAAGCCGCCGCCCTTGGCAAACAGCTCCTCTGCCTCCCTGATCGTTCTTGCCACCTCTATCTCAAACCCGTTTTTCTTCAAAGAATAAGTCAGCCCGTCGACCAGACTGATATCGTCCTCAAGAAGTAATAACTTCTGCAAATATACCGCCTCCACTTTTTTGCCATATTTCTGATAGTACTATTGTCCCTCTTTCTGGAAGTCCGGGAAAGCTGCCCGGTAATCGTGTTCCAGCACTTCTACCAGGCAGGCATGTTCTTTTGTCTTTTTATCATATCCGATCCCGACTGCCAGGATCCTGCCCGTATACTTAGGCTCCTCCCCCAGTTTCCCTTGAAACCGCAGTGCATACCCCTTATCCTTGATCTGCCGGATCGCCTCTTTTGGAGAATCATCCACCTTCAATTCCAGAATGATCCCATCCTCATTCCGCTTTGCAGGATAAAAAATGAAATCCACAAAGCCTTCCCCTGCCTTATCCTCTCTTTCTACGCGATACCTGTCACGGGCGGAAAGGTATACCAGATTGACCACCGCGGACAGTTCCGTTTCATGATTATAAGAAAAAATGGGTGATTCCGTATCATGGGCATATTTTAAAATTTCTGCCATCGTCTTCACGTCTCCTGCAAGCGTAGCCTTCAACATAAATCATCCATACCAGATCCTCCCGGACATCCGCCACATTATCCTTGATATAATAATAAATTTCATCATATGGCCCGGAATCTGTCCAATAGCTTGACAACTGGTCTACTTCCTGATCCAAAAATCCAAAGTATTCACTAAATCTTTTTTTCGTCGCAATATTATATTCCAGAAACATATTCAATTCCGAACCACCAGAATATTTTGCGATCGGAAGGATCCCCGTCATATAGGCAAGCTCCACATATGCCTTGCTCTTTAAAAGAGCCTTTAAAAACAGAAGGTACTGCTCCTGTCCCTCCCCTGTAATAAAGGGCATATGAAAAACAGCGTCCCATTCATCCATCACAAAAATAAATGTCTGCCCTGTCTTTTCAAAAATTCAGGTCAGGATATCCCATACCGCTTCCTCCGCGTCATTCCTTACTTCCGGATATGTTTCCAACAGATCCCGGATGATTCCTTCTTCGATGCGCTGGATATACTGCTGGTAATCCTGACATTTCCTGGGAATCTCGCTGAAATCAATATAAATTACATTATGCTGGTTCAAATGTTCCCTGTAATGATCTGAGCCGGCAATTTTCAGTTTCTGAAATAGATCGCTGCTGTCAATTCCCTTTCCGAAAAAAGACGCTGCCATATTTGCCATGACTGTTTTTCCGAAACGGCGCGGCTTTGTAATGCAGAAATATCTCTTCTCTTTTCCCAGTGCCGGGAGCAGTTCTTCGATCAACGCAGTTTTATCCACAAAGTAAGTGTCCGTTACAACTGCCTGATATTTTCTATATGGAGAGATACTGTTCAAATACCTTCCCATACGCCACACGCTCCTGTTCCCCGGAAACCGGACACCGGCATTCTCACTGCCCTTCCATCCCACCTTCCTGTTTTTATGTAAAATATCGCGATTTTTTCTGCTGTCTATAAAAACAATTATAGACAGTTCCTCCTTACTTTACAACTGATTTTCACATTTCGGCAAAGAATTTCCAGCTTTTAATCACAGTTCACGGCCAATGTCATTTAGAAAGGCAGCAATGTCACTTCTACCTCATGCATCTTATGGTCTCTGAAATCCGGTATCACATTCCCACCATTTTTTTACCATCCACCCGGATATCCAAGATCCCCTGCTCTAAGTGATCCGGATTATGTATCGTCACATGACCCGGATTATAGGATCTGGCAATGCAGAATCCTCCTTACTAATATTTCTAAAATCTCTTAAAAGGGCAGACTCTTCACACACATGAGCCTGCCCTTTTTTGTATACCACAGTATATGAAAGATCTTTTCAATGATACTGCGCATTCAACGCCTGGATCACCATCTGATACAGCGGCTTTGCCTGTGGCGCCTGCGCTGCCAATTCCGCCATGGTCATCTGATACGCAAACTGGATCATCGGCCCGTCCAGCATCCCCGGAACATGCTGGTTGAACAATTCTACCGCAAGCGGTTCTGACAAAATCTGCTGCAAGGTGGAATCCATGGAATAGCGTTCCTTTTCCAGACTGGTTTCTGTCTCATATTCATAATGATATGTTCCGGAACCGACCGTAATCACGCCGTCCTGTTCCGGCAGGAAGATCTCGGCCGTCGTATTGGCAGGTACAGCCACGTCCACCATAATCTTTTTATTTTCGCATCTCCAGGCGCTTCTGATCGTACCGTATACACTCTCATAAACCGCCTCCGCATGGGTGATCCCCTGGATGAACATGGGTTTCACATAAAATTTCTTATAGCCTGGTTCCACCAGATTGATCCCGGCAATCTTTTTCACCATCCATTCCCCGATGGACCCATAGGCATAATGGTTCAATGAGTTCATCCCGGATTCGTCAAAGCTTCCGTCCGGCATGATGGAATTCCACCGTTCCCAGATGGTCGTAGCGCCCATCCTGACCGCATACAGCCAGGACGGATAATCCTCCTGCATAAAAATCGTTCCTGCCAGATCATGCTCCCCATTGTCCGACAAGGTCAGGCAGACATAGGGGGTTCCCACAAATCCGGCAGCCAGATGATTCTTGTGGTTTTCAATATTCGTCTTTAATGCTTTCAGAATCCTTGCCCGGTACTCTTCCTTTGCCAGTCCGAAATGCAGGGCAAGGATACAGCCGGTCTGTGTCTCGCTGACCAGACGCCCGGTGCGGGTAATATATTCTTCGTTAAAAAGCTCTGCGATCTTCTGATACAGTGCTTCATATGTTTTCGCTTCTTCTGTCCTGCCCAGTACCTTTGCCGCTTTTACGACCAGCCCGCAGGAATAGGCATAATACGCGTTCGCCACCAGATATTTGTCCGTCGCGCCGGTCCGGTCCGCACTCTCCTCTTTATCCAGTGCCAGCCAGTCTCCATATTGGAATCCATTCTGCCAGAGTCCGTTCTCATCGCAATGCTCCGTGATATAGTCCACCCAGCCTTTCATGCTGTCAAACTGGTCTTCCAGCACTTTTTTGTCTCCAAAGGTTTCGTATACCACCCACGGCACGATAACCGCCGCGTCACTCCATGCGGCAGCGCCTGCCTGGTCGCCCAGGATGTTCGGCACTACATGGGGCACGCCCCATTCCTTCGTCTGCTCTGCTTTCAGGTCATGGAGCCATTTTTCATAGAACAGGGCCGTATTCATATGGAAAGAGGCAGTCGCCGCAAAAACCTGCGCGTCCCCGGTCCAGCCCAGACGTTCATCCCTCTGGGGGCAGTCGGTGGGGATATCCAGGAAATTCCCCCGCATCCCCCAACGGATATTGTGCCACAGCCGGTTCACACGTTCATCGGAGCATGTAAAGCTGCCCGTCAGTTCCATATTTGTATGCAAAGTGCAGGCAACAAAATTTTTCAGATCGACCGCTTCTTTTTCAATTCCTTCCAGACGGATATAACGGAATCCGTGGAATGTGAAATGAGGCCGGAAAACCTGTTCTTTTCCATTACAGATATAGGTGTCTGTGGACGTTGCCTGACGGAGTGTCTCCGGGTAGAAATTTCCGTCCTTGTCAAGCACTTCTGCGTGATAGACCACGATCTTCTGTCCTTCTTCCCCCTGTCCTGCTTTGCCGGACACATGAACCTCCACAAACCCACTCATATTCTGCCCGAAATCCAGAACCAGTTCACCCTTCGGAGTCACGATCATCTCCTTCGCCTCGGTCCGGCAGGTGATCTGTACCGGTTCCCCTTCCTGCCCGATCAGGATCTGCTTATCCTGATCCAATATCTGTACCTGCCTGGCGTCTGCCCTTGATGTATCAAAGGTACTGTCTATGGTCTCACCAAAATAAATCTGGCTCTCCCGGACCGCTCCGGTCTTTACCTTCCAGCCTGCGTCTGTTTTAACGATTTCTTTTTCGCCGTCCTCGTAAGTCATATGCAGTTCCGCCAGAGCCGCCGTCTGATCCCCATAGATATCCGGCCGAAGGGTGAATCCAAAGGGACCTTTATACCAGCCGTCCGCAACCGTGATCTGCATACGGACATTTTCTTTCTTCTGCAGCATTTCCGTAACATCATAGGTCTGCACCTGAATCCGGTGATGGTAGCTGGTCCAGCCCGGCGTGAAATAATCGCTGCCAGCCTTTTTCCCATCTATGTCAATCTCATACAAGCCAAGGGCCGTTGCATAGATCCGCGCTTTTTTTACATTTCGTTTTACGGAAATGTCCCGGAAAAATACCGGGCATGCCTTCTCCTCCTTCGGGAATCCGGAGGTGATCCAGTCCGCCTCCATCCTCTCTGGATGGAGCAGCCCGGTCTCAAAAGTCCCCTGTATCACTGCCTCATTTCCCTGGTTATCCCATACACGGACCGACACCTGATAATCGGTTTCCGGCATGAGCTGATTTCCGGCATACTCCACCAGCACGGACCGGTCACTTTCTGTTTTTCCGGAATCCCAGACAGTTCCACCTGCCTGTTCGTCCATCACCTTAATCTGGTATGCTTTCTGCATACATCCCTGCCGGTCCGAATCCAGTTTCCAGGAAAATCTTGGTCTTTCCACATCTAATCCGATTGGATTTTTACGATATTCTATACGCAGATCTCTTAATTTCATCCTGTTCTCCTTCCTTGCACTTGTCTCCTGACAATTCAGTAATGCCCCCACCATTTGTAACCAATCTGCAAAACAGATTGATTGCCTGCCAAATGTGATTACTTGCCCCCCATCATAGCCGAAAGCTGCTCTACCGCTGACATATCCCCATTGGCGCAGGCAACAGCCGCCTGCATCAGTCCCAACGGAGTGGCGCCCCCGCCCTGCTGCACCAGACGTACCAGAGGGGTATTGAATACAATGCTGAGCGTAAAGATCATTTCCGGGTCATTTTCATCTCTGCCCTGGAGCATACCCGCTTTCATACCGTCCATGATCTGTTTTACCACCGGATTCTCTTTCATATCATTGAAAGTATTCAGCATAGTAAACGCACCAGCCTTTTCCGGTACATAGGGCCGGATCTCCTGACCGTATATTTTCTCAAAATCTTTCATATCCGGTTTCCCTTCCGGCTTTATATACCAGGACGGAATCTCTTCATACGGCAGCTTTTCCACCGTACCGTCCACCGCCAGAGTTTCTCTGAGACGGATATCCGCACTGGACGCGCCCAGCAGGATCTCATAGGTTCCGGTTAGTACTTCCCAATCTGACCTGTCCACGTCATAGTGCGCGAAAGAACGTTTGTCCAGAAGCATTTCCACTTCTTTTTCTTCTCCCGGCTCCAGGAAAATTTTCCGGAATCCTTTTAACTCCTTTTCCGCCTTGAACACGCCTGCTGTCAGATCCCGGACATAAAGCTGCACGACCTCCGCGCCTGCCCTGTCCCCTGTGTTTTTCACCATACAGGATACCTTTACCACAGCCTGGTCATTTTCTGCAAACGAGATCCGCCCGCTTTTTGCACTGACCGCCATACCGCTGTATGCGAACTCCGTATAACTCAATCCATATCCAAACGGGAAACGCACCGGAATCCCGGCTTTTTCATAATACCGGTAACCCACATAAATACTTTCCGCATACTCTGCCTGCCTTGGATTTACACCGAAGGTTCCGGAAGTGGAGCAATCCGCGTAACACATGGGATAGGTTTCTGCCAGTTTTCCGCTTGGGTTCACGACACCATACAGCAGTTCCGCCGCCGCGCCGCCTGCTGCCTGCCCGCCGAGATACAGATTCAGTACCGCCTTTGCATTTTCGATCCAGGGCATTTCCACCGGACTTCCACCCATCAATACTACCACTACATTTTGATTGACTTCCGCGGCTTTTTGGATCAAATCCTGATGGCTCTGTGGAATCTGCATGTGCTGACGGTCGTAACCTTCGGACTCCAGGCTGTCCGGAAGACCTACCGCCAGAACCACGATTTCCGCTTCTCCGGCTCCTGCGATCGCTTCCTGCATAGCCTGTTCGTCTGCGTCTCCGTTCAATTTGTATGCAGGGTAATAGGAAACCACGCCGCCCAACGCCTCCATGGACTGTTTCAGGCTGGAAAGTCTGGTCGGGTTGATATGGGAAGAGCCCGCGCCCTGATAGCGGATCGTTTCCGCCATTGCGCCGCAGAGCGCGATCTTTGTGTTTTTATCAAGAGGAAGAAGCTTTCCTTCATTTTTCAAGAGCACTGCGCTTTCCCCTGCAATCCTTTTCGCCAGCGCATGATGTCCATCGATGTCAAATGTCTCCGGATCTTTCGCTGCCTCTGCATAGTTCTTTCTTGTCTCTTCTGCTTTCAGGGCAAACCGGATCAGCCGCTCTACAGATGCGTTGACATCTTCTATCGAAAGCTTTCCTTCTTCTACCGCCTGCTTGGCGTCAACGTCAAACATATGGCTGCTGTATGGCATCTCCAGGTCACACCCTGCCTGGAATGCCGCGATCCGGTCGTTCAACGCGCCCCAGTCTGTCACTACGAATCCGTCAAATCCCCACTCCCGGCGCAGGATATCTGTCAGAAGCTTTTTGTTGTCGCTGGAAAATGTACCGTTGATCATATTATAGGAACACATCACCGTTTCCGGCCCTGCCTCCTTCACCGCAGCCTCAAATCCGGCCAGGTAAATTTCCCGGAGCGCCCGTTCGTCTATCATACTGTTGCTCATCATACGGTCATTTTCCTGATTATTTGCCGCAAAATGCTTCAGACTGGTTCCGACTCCTCTGTCCTGCACCCCTTTGATCCACTTTCCGGCAAGCTGCCCCGTCAGATAGGGATCCTCACTGAAATATTCAAAGTTCCGTCCGCACAGCGGATTCCGTTTGATATTGGCTCCCGGTCCCAGAACCACATCCACTCCATAGGCCAGC
Source organism: uncultured Lachnospiraceae bacterium (assembly GCA_910589385.1). Classification (GTDB taxonomy): domain Bacteria; phylum Bacillota; class Clostridia; order Lachnospirales; family Lachnospiraceae; genus Schaedlerella. Next base: position 12,176 of record CAJUTU010000010.1, on the reverse strand, counting down.
GCTTCTTCCGCAATGGCCTCCCCCATCTCCCGGAGAAGCTCCGGATTCCAGGACGCGCTGCTGGCACATGCGGTCGGGAAGCAGGTGGATTCTTCGCTCTTATTGATCCCCAGATGATCCGCGTCCCCTTTTTGCGTCCGCAGGCCGTGAGGGCCGTCTGACATAAAGAAGGAGTGGATCCCATACTGCTCCATTTTCTCCGACTCCCAGAAGCTTGCGCCGGAACAAAGTTTGATCTTATCTTCCAGTGTCATTTTTTCCATGATTTTTTTTACTCTGTCCATCTATAAATCTTCCTTTCTTCTTGATATGCTATGCAGAAAACTCCCGGAAACCCTTTGACATCTTCATCCGATTTTCCGGGAGTGCTCTGTCATGCCTTTGCGGATTTTCTCTTCGCGATCTCTTCGTGGATACCCGGCAGTTTCTTTTCCAGGTCAAACCTCAAAGAACAGATAAACATGATCACGAACATCAATGCCGGTGCGTAAATATTAAACGTAAAGATCGCCTGCTTTGTCGCTTCGGTCACCACCGCTGCATTTGGGTCATATGCCGCGATCGCCAGACACCAGCCGATCATGGATGTCCCCACTCCGTTTCCGATCTTTCCGGCGAAACTGGTCGCGCTCTGGGAAGAAGCGACCATACGCTTTCCGAATTGATACTCATTATAATCAATCGCCATTGCCGTCAATACACCAAGTACGCACATCATCGGAATATTGGCAAATGTGCTGACACACCCTAAGATCAGGTTGTATGTAAAATCGTAGGGATTGATCAGCCTCAGTATCTGAGATAACGAGCCAAGTAAAAATGTCGCCTGCAGAGTCTTCGTAACCCCAAGGAACCTGATAAACAGACCAATGGTCAAGAATCCAAGCAGAGTCGGGATCATACCTACCGCACCCATGATCCCCATCAGGTTATCGTTTCCGTAGATCCATTTTGCATAATAGGTACCCGAAGAATTTCCAAGTCCATATACCACATTGGAGCAGACACCCATGACCAATGCCATGACCCAGTATTTATTGTGGAACAGATTTCCGATCGCTTCTTTCATCGGAATCCCCTCTTCTTCCGGCTGCTGCATGGACTGTTCCATATCTGCCGGATTGGTCTCCCGGCTGGTCTTATAGGTGACAAACAGCAGGATTGCCGCAATGACACCCAGTATTCCGCCGAAGATGATCCATGCCTTCTGGTCCCCGCCCAGCATGTTGGTGATCGGAATGATCGCGACCGCGATCACCATGCCGGATACATAACCTGCCGCCGCGCGCCAGGTCCCCATCCTGCTCCGCTCCTCCTGGCTGGAGGTACGCACAACGATCAACGCGGAATAGGGAACACAGATGATTGTATAAATAACCGCGCTCAGCAGGAAATTGGTCAGGAACATATACACCATCTGGAAGGCGGAACCCAGACCGGAAGGAACGGTAAAAAGCATGATGATCAGCACTGCCGTCGGTATCACCATCCGCAGAAGCCAGGGCCTGTACTTTTCCTGTCCTGGTTTCGTATGGTCTACGATATACCCCATGATCAGGTCTGTAAACGCGTCAATGATCCTCACGATCAAAAATGAAGTCGCCACGGCGCCTGCCGCAAGTCCGACCTTATCCGTATAAAAGTAGGTCAGCTGCCCCACCAGGCCGCTGATCGCGTTTAGTGAAAACTGCCCCATACAGTCTCCCAGGTAATCCCTTCGCCGCATCACACGCTGGATTCCAAACTTGTCTTTGCCAAGATCTTTTTTTGCCATTTCCTTTACTCCTTTTCCTTTTATTTTTTGCGCTTCAGAGCCCAAATCTTTTTGACTCCGTCACTTTGTTTATAAAAGGATTTTATCCTATGATCACTCTTTTGTATTGTAATTTTGTGATTTATATTATAAATTTGCGCTATATTCAAGAAAAAGGAAATGGCTGTCCTGTATTGAGAAATCTATCGGTAAGAAAGTTCTTTTTCTACATTTAAGGATCACCGGCAGATCTTCCGGATCTTGCTGGTCGATAATGACACTTATGAATTCCAGGCGAAGCTGACGGAACAGACTCTGTACTATCTTCGTGAATTGTGTGGGAACCCGCAGACGGATGCCAGAACAAAATATCTGTATATTTATCTCATGCAAGGTTCTTCCAGTATTTTGAAGGAATGGATCCGCTCTGATTTTGATGTCAGCGCAGAGGAGCTTGCACTTTACTGTACGGAATTTGTCAAACAGACATTGGAAGTGCTGTATTAGGTACTTATCATCTGTATAAAATGTTTTGGGCAGACCGAAATTTCTTCCTGTCTGCCCGAACAATCATATTTTGAATTTCCATGCATTCTGCGTCTCAAATCTGAATCAAAAAGTTTCCATTAAATAATATATCCCGACTTTTGCTTTTAAACGACCATCAGCCGCACGGTGTCCTCCGATGCTGACAATTCCATTTTGTCCTGCCGTCTTGATCAATTCTGCATTCATTTCATTTGACTTTGCTCGAAATGTCACATTCATCAGAGAACGGCTGTCCCTCTCTTTGCGAATAATTGTCCTCTCGCCTTTATGCCCCAAATTGCCGCCGCACATATTTCTGTACTTTTGATAAAACTTTTAATATCTCTATTTCTCAGGCAGAGTTTAAAGCAATAATTCAAAAACAAGAAACTTCCTGGGAACACCTATATCAGCATAGGTAATCTCAACAGTGTCTATATAATGAAACCCAAAAGACATATACATTTTCTGTGGAACATCATTTCCTTCGATACAATCCAGGCGGATTGCTTTTTGCCGCTGCGCTTTTGCTCTCTGAATTGCATGCTCTACCAGTTTTTTTGAATAACCTCTCCCTGCGTATTCCGGAAGGACACGCAGGGCATGAAGTATCATTATTTCATTTCTATCCGCTTTTATCTGCCATTGCACTGTATCATATATCTGATCGCATTCATGATTCATTATATAAGCCGCCATGATCCGGTCATCTTCCTTACCGATAAACTGGTCATGCTGTCGAATCGCATCTTCCACCATTTTCCGGGAAGGAAATCCACCTTTATTTCCATTCGGCAAAAAGCTTTTCTTTCCTAAAAATTCACACATCTTTTTATAAAACTTCATCAGTTCATCCAAATCTCTCAATTCTGCTTCTCTAATTTTCATATTTTTGTTTAAGCCACCTTTCCTTAAATTGAAGATAATATATCCGGACAAAAAAAATTCTGACAGGCATCTCCATATCCACAGGCCTTTATTTCAATATGCTGTATACACATTCCAATAAAGTAACAGCAAGAATAAGGTTGATCAGGCGGTAATGCCGCAGGTAAACCTTCTGGATCGCCAGCCCGGTACCGATCCACGCAGATGTAGCAACCGTTCCGATCGTCGCTATCACAAATTCAAAGAAAACCAATACCGGCAGAGCCGTACTGTAGTTCGTCACATATCCGGTCAATGCCGTAATCCCAAAAAGATAGATCTTCACATTCACAAACTGCAGCATGAACCCCTTTAAAAAAGAGGCCGATCTCTCTCCGCCATCTCCACCCGGACGGCTGACAGCGATATGGACTGCCAGCCACAGGATATAAGCAGCTCCCACATACTTCATTACCCCCAGCACATCCGGCAGCAGTGTACTCACTCCGTATACAAATAAAGCACAGATCATCTGCACCACATAATACCCGGAGAATATACCCAAAAAAAGGGGAGCCCCTTTCTTCCATCCGTAATTCGTCACGGTATTTAAAGCCAGGATATTCCCCGGCCCCGGCGTGAACGCATTGATCACAGAATAAACAAAAAAATTACCTATCACATAGCCTGGCATAATAACGCCTCCTTCCACTTACGATTGTACAGCAGAATGCCATATGATAGGTAATACTGATTACTTATGCTAAAACATAGGCTGAACCTATGTTTCAATCTTTTTGATACTGTTTCAGCGCTTCTACATAAATCTCACCCAGCCGGGATAATTCCCGGTCTTTATTCAGGATATATCCGATCCGCATGGTTTCATCCCCTTCCAAAGGAATCGAAATGATGGAATCCCCATGGAGATATCTGGGAAAGATGCCGCTTGAAATGGTATAGCCATCCAGTCCGATCATAAAATTCACGATAGCGGCACGGTCACTGATCCTGATGCTCTTTTCCGCAATCTCATTACTGAATAATTCCTCCGCAAAATTAGAAGATTCATAAGCCCCCTGCACAAAGTTCAGCCTTGGATATGGTTTCAGATCTTCCAGGCTGATCTTCTCCCGATCTGCCAGCGGATGGCCTTTCCGCAGAAACACATGGGGAGCCGCCGTAAACAGCTCATGAAAATTCAGGTTGTACTCTTCAAAAACTTTCATCATTACATTTTCATTCGACTTGCTAAGATAAAGCACCCCAAGGTCACTAAAGCGATTCCTGACATCCATAATGATCTGATAGGTCTGCGTCTCATTCAAAATAAACTCATATCTTTCCTGTCCGAACTGCTGCACCAGTTCCACAAACGCATTGGCAGCAAATGTATAATGCTGTGTGGAGATACAAAACCTCTGCTTTTCCGGCTGGTCATCTATGTACCGTGATTCCAGAAGCTCCATCTGCTGCACCACCTGACGTGCATATCCTAAAAACTCCATACCTTCCGTAGTCAATGCAACGCCCGCCCGGCAGCGGTTAAAAATGGTGATCCTGGCTTCATTCTCCACCTCTTTGATCGCCCCGGAAAGACTGGGCTGGGAAATGAACAATTCCTTTGCAGCCTCTGTAATAGAACCTTTTTCTGCTACTGTTATCATATATTTTAATTGCTGTAATGTCATATCCGTTCCTCCGATCATGCTCTTAATTATATAGAGGAAACAGAACAAAGACAAGCCTGAAACGAAGAGACTTTTTTATCAATTTTCACTTGCTTTCACATCAAAAATGGATCAGCTGTCACTCCCAAGACAATCAGTTACAATGCAAATAAGCTACGATATCCGCTGCCATTCTTTTATCCCTGAATGGACAGTATCATATTTTCTTTCTGTTCTGTCTTTAGTAATACATAGCAGGCTCCCTCACCCACATTTTCCACTCTATAGCCAACCGTGCATTCACCCCCGGCGCTTTTTCCGGCTACCAGTTTTGGAAGAAACGGGCAATATATCCTGCTCTCTCCTTCTTCCGGTTCAAAGCACATTTCAAAAGATTTTTTCTCTTCCTCATAATGATAAGACAAAAGTTTCCCGGCTGTTTCCATCGGGTAGGCCCTGCCAAGAGCGTCATAATTCGCATCTGCCTCCATGCCCGGATGATACTCCCAGTAAGTGGAGCTCCACAGATATTTCTCTAAAATCTGATTCATATGACGTATCAGTTCATTGGTAAATGGCTTTGAGGGAAATGCTCCCCATTCCCCAACGATCAGAGGAAGTCCCAGTTTTTCCTGGGAAACGCGTTTGTCCGCAAAAAGTCTTTCTACATTCTCCCTGCTGAAATTTTCATAACTGTCGGAATCCACCACGGAATCGTATCCGTGGGGCGCATAAATCTGGCAGCCCTTTTTCCTGCTGCCTGCATCTGTATTGCCATCTGCCGGTCCGTCTGCCTCTGGCACTATATCTGTATTTCCGGCCTCATCCAGCCGGCCGATACCTGTGCGGACATTACTGCTGCTGTAAATATTTCCTCCCGTAATGAGTGGTTTTTCACTGTGCTTTTTCACAGCCCTGTACATCCGGCGGTAAAAGTCCATCAAAGTCGTCCGGTCAAATTCCTGCAGCTGCTCCGTCACATATTCCATGAACAATGCCTGCTGTTCCAAAGAAATATCTGACGGGCTGCCCAGGTCGAACCGGGGATCCTGCTCTTTTATTTTACTGGTGGCGTTAGCAAAGGCATTGCGCGCAAGGCTGCCCATAAACGGTTCATTCATCGGCTCCCAGCCGATGATATTGCCGCAGCCGTCCAGATGCTTTACGATCTGCTCCCACATATTTTCATAGTGATCCAAAAGTCCTATGCCGTCCTCTGCCGCTTTATTTGCCCAGAAATGATCCGCCGCCCGGATGATCGCTTCGCTTTGTAAATATGCGTCATACCACATATTGCACCCTTCCGGATGATATGCGCCTTCGTCCAAAGCGGCCCAGTCCGGCGCCCCGTCCGCATATTTCCTTGCAAACAGATCCTGGTGCATGTCCACCATGACATACATCTCATACTTTTCAGCCAGCAAAACGGCTTCTTTCACTTTATCCAGATATTCCATATCGTACTGTCCCGGCTGCGGCTCCACCCCGTCCCAGAAGATACCGAACCGGATCAGGTTAAATCCTTTTTTCTGAAATGCCTGAAAAGACTTTTCCAGATCAGGAAAAAAATACCCCATTTCCGCATCCTTGCAGACTACATTAATACCGTTAAATAAAACCTGCTTTCCATCGGTTGTCTGAAAATCCATACCATTGATAAAAATCTGTTTCATCCACATATTCTCCTATCTATCACTGTAATTTCTCTAAATTTCCATTATATTTCTCAAATCTTCACCAAAAAGTTTCCATTGCCAAGCTTTTTCTCACTTCCATCCGGCAATACCAGAACGGCATCCGTGTTCGCCGGAATACTTCCGGCAATGGTGAACCCCTGCCGGATCCTTCCTGTTTCATCCACATATTCCTCATAAAATGCTTCCCGTACTCTTTTGGCATACCTTCGGTATTCTTCTGCTTTTTCCGTATATCCGAGCAGTCCGGAAACCTCGGCAAATAAGTCCGCGTCTGCCGCCAGAAGAGCCGTGTCCACATAATTCATGGTCAGAAATGCGGATGCCGGTCCGTCGGAGAAGCCTTCGGCATTTTTTACACTGGGCACCAGCCAGTCTCCGAAATGAAATCCGGTATTGATCAGATACCGCTGGTTTTCCTGCTGCCGCGGCGTCATGGATTCAAATTCTTCCTGAGTGATCCCGCCCATCGGATTTCCTGTGGGAAACTCATCGGCGCTTTGTCTCATCGCTGACATCCATTTTTCCATTGCCCCGTAGTTCTCTTGTAAGACCCGGATGTCCCCTTTCCGATGATAAAGCTGCAGCGGCAGCGTCAGGATCACATCTCCCCAGCCCATGGATCCTGCCGTCGTCTGCTGGATATAATTCTTGATCAAAGGTACGGTATTGAGTACATGTCCGTTTTCCGTCTGCTCCATCCGGATACTTTTCAGCCAGTCCTCATAAAAAGCAGTCATGTCCTGATTGTAGAGGGCGGTCGCCCCATACACCACCACATCCCCGGTCCATCCTGCCTTTTCCCTGGTCGGGCAGTCCGTGGGGATGGTAATGTTGTTGGAACGCTGGCTCCAGTAAATATTATTTTGCAGCTGATTCAGCCGTCCGTCCGAGCAGCAAAATGCTCCTGTCACCGGATTCTCCGTGCTGACGGCCAGGGCCGTAAACTGCTCCTTCGTCCAGTCGTGGCCTCCCCGGATCCGCACATAACGGAATCCGTGATAGGTAAACTGAGGCGAGAAGATTTCTTTCCCGTTTCCGGCTTCTGGAGGACCGGCCTCCATCCATGCGCGTCATAGCCGCAGAGGGAAGGGTCTCCGTCGTCTCTCCTTGCGTCCACACTCTGACCGAGAAAGAGATCTGCCATGCGGATGGGGCCGTCGAAAGAATAATGCCATGCCTTGTCAGAACAGAGTCTCGTTCTGGTACCGTCTTCATATTCGATTTCTATCTGCAGCAGTAATCCCGGAACTTCCCCGTATTCACAGCCTCTCCCGAGGGCAATCTTTCCCTTGTACCATCCGTCCGCCACGGTCACAGCGACTGCATTTTCCCCACATTGCAGAAGGTCTTCTACCTGGAACACCTGGTATTTGATCCGTTTGTCGTAGGAGGTAAATCCCGGGTTCAGACGGGAATCCGTCACGTGCTTTCCATTGATCCGTACTTCATAGATCCCATGCGCCGTCACAAAAAGCCGTGCCCTTTTCACCTGTTTTTCCAATCGGAATTCCCTGCGCATCCGGACCGGCGGATCATAGGGCTCCAGCCCCTGGTTCCTCATATTTTCTTCATCAGAGATAATGGTTGGATTTTCCCCGCGCATCATTGCGCCGATCACTTCCATCCATGCTTCTCCAGCCCCTTCCCGGTCCCATACCGTAATCTGGTAAATATATCTGCATTTTGACTCCAGCGGCTGCCCTTCATATTCGATATCCAGCGTCTTTCTGCTTTGTATTTTCTCACTGTCCCACACAATGGAACCATCCTCTTTTTTCACAATGATCCGGAAGGAATCCTGGTAGATATTTTGTTTCTCCGAGCATAAGCTCCAAGAAAATCTCGGATTTTGTACGGTAACCGCCAAAGGGCTGCCCACATGCTCACAAAGAATATTTTTTACCTGATACATCGTCTTCTCCTCCTTCTTTATAAAGAACAATTTTTGCCTATGGATGTCAAACAACTTTTTTTGTTTTTATCATACAAATTTTTATTGGATTTGTATTGTATTTTTGTGTTTTATATTATAAAATTGTGTCATCCTTTTCAGATGCATAATATACAAGAGGGGAACAGGATTTCTATAATATAGAATATTAGTGTGAAAAAATAGGATTTTTGATCGCTGTCTGTGCAAAAGTAAAACGAAAGGAATGGAGATTTTTATGGATCATATCTACACATTTTGCCAAACACTCTATAACTGTATTTATCTTCCGATTCATTATTATAAAAACGGAAATCTGGAACTAGTCCTGCCTGATACACGTTTTTCCTTTGATCTGGCCGCTCTGCATTTGCCGGAGCTGCTTTCCAGGCAGCAGGCAGTTTCCTATCTGATCACCAAGGAATCCGATTACTTTGGTCTGATCCAAAATGATCATACCGGGCAGTACGTTCTAATAGGCCCTGTCATCAGCACCCAGCCCTCCCCTGAATCCATCCGGAATATCATGAAGGAATACGGCATTTCTTTAGAATGTAAGGAACAACTGACAGAGTTTTATCAGTTCACTCCCATGTTTTCCTTTCATCAGTTCTGCCATTTTCTAGCTTTATTTTATCAGGAATTAACAGGAGATGTGATCGATATTGAATCTTATCTGAATATCCAGCCTGTGGATGAGAATGTTCCGATCGCTTCCCTGCATACGGCCAGAAGCTATGACCTAAAAGAAATAGAAAATTTTCACAATACCTACCACTATGAGCAGCAGTATCTTGAATATATCCGGAATGGGAACACGAATGGGTTGAAAGAATTTTTCTCCAACTCCTTTTCTCTTCAGGCAGGCCGGATTGCCGACAATCCTCTGCGCCAGGCAAAAAATATTCTGATCACTGCAGTTACGTTGGTTACTCGATGTGCTATTGAAGGGGGACTGGATATTGAATCTGCTTATCAGCTTAGTGATATCTATATCCAGGAAGGCGAAAAACTCCAGAGCGCAGATGCCCTTTACCTGCTGCAGTACAATATGATGCTGGATTTTACGAACCGTGTTGCACAGGCCCAGATCCCCCATGACACGACCCAGGATGTGTACAAGTGCATCCAGTATATCAAACGGCATACGAACCAGGCCATTTCCGTATCGGACGTGGCGGACCATGTAGGAAAAAGCCGCTCCCATATTTCACGCTGTTTCAAAAAAGAACTTGGGTTTCAGATGAATGATTTTATCATGCGGTGCAAATTAGAAGAAGCAAAGTCCTTGCTGTCCTACACCGATAAATCGATTAGTGAGATCAGCAATTACCTTTGCTTTTCAAGCCAGGCTTATTTTCAAAATGTGTTTAAAAAGAAATATGGAATAACGCCAAACCAATACCGCAAAAAGGCTGGGTGTTAGTAAGCAATCATTTCTGCGGCATTCGTCCCTCTCCTGCCGTCCTTTTTGGCAGCCTGGGTTACGCCCCTTGAATTCCGCAGTCAGGGTAGTGACAAATCCTCTGAAAAGGGATATAATAAACTATCTAAAATCCGGTAATATCCTAGTTTTTTCGGAGGTGCGGTTATGCCCAGAACAGTTGGAATCGGTCATCAGAATTTTGAAAAGTTGATTACAATGAATTACTTTTATATTGATAAAACCAGATTTATCAAAGAGTGGTGGGAAAGCGGTGATGAAGTCACGCTGATCACCCGCCCCAGACGCTTCGGGAAGACACTGTGCCTGAGTATGGTGGAGAATTTTTTTTCTGTCGAATACAGACAGAGATCCTTACTTGCCCCACACCCCGGATTACCGGACAGGCCGTGCAGTCTAAAGGTTTCCGGCCCTGACGCAGGCTTTATGCATACCGGCACAAGCAGTTTATTCCAGGGACTCGCGATCTGGGAGGAAGAAAAATACCGCAAGCTGCAGGGTACCTGGCCAGTGATCTTTCTAAGCTTTGCAAATGTGAAGGAAATATCCTTTCGGAATGCAAGGAAGAAGATCTGCCAGCTTATAAAGAACCTCTACAATAAATACGATTTTCTGCTGGAAGGCAGCTATTTGAATGAAGATGAAAAAAAAGCATACCGGGAGATATCTGCGGACATGGAAGATTATCTCGCATCAGAAGCCCTGTCCAATCTTTCCGATTATCTGATGCGCTATTACGGAAAAAAAGTCATCATCCTTTTGGATGAATACGACACCCCCATGCATGAAGCCTATGTAGGCGGATATTGGGATGAACTGGTTTCCTTTATCAGAAATCTCTTCAATTCCGCATTTAAGTCCAACCCTTATCTGGAACGTGCTCTGATGACGGGGATCACGCGGGTCAGCAAGGAGTCTATTTTCTCTGACCTAAACAATCTGGAGGTGGTGACTACGACCTCCGAAAAATACGAGGATTCCTTCGGCTTCACGCAGGATGAGGTCTGGGAGACCCTAAAAGAATATGGGCTGTATGAACAGCGTGAGCAGGTAAGGCACTGGTATGACGGCTTTACCTTTGGTAAAAAGTCAGATATCTACAATCCCTGGTCCATCATCAATTATCTGGACAAGCACCGTTTCTCGCCATACTGGGCCAACACCAGCAGCAACGGCCTGGTGGGGCAGCTGATCCGGGAAGGGAGCCCGGACCTTAAGATCGCCATGGAGGATCTGCTGGCCGGCAAGCCGCTCCATGCGCAGATTGACGAGCAGGTTGTATTCAGTATGTTGGACGCCGATGAAAATGCGGTCTGGAGCCTGCTGCTGGCAAGCGGCTATCTGCGGGTAGAGCAGTTTGAATTTTTTGACAGCGGGTATCCGGAATGCGAATTAAAGCTGACCAACTGGGAAGTCACAATGATGTTCAGGCGCATGGTGGCCGGCTGGTTCAGGCAGCCGGCGGCCGCTTCTGCGTATAACACATTCATAAAAGCGCTGCTGCTGGGAGATATTGATGCCATGAATACCTATATAAACCGGGTTGCCGCCGCTTCTTTCAGCTATTTTGACACCGGAAAAAATCCTTCTGAGGAAACAGAACCCGAACGCTTTTATCACGGCTTCGTGCTTGGACTGATCGTAGACCTGGCAGACAGATACAGGATCACCTCCAACCGTGAGAGTGGTTTTGGAAGATACGATGTGATGCTGGAACCCCTCCGGCCTTCGGATGATGCGGTAATTATTGAGTTCAAGGTCTGCCGTGCAAAGAAGAAGCAGACTCTGGAGGATGCCGTTTCGGAAGCCTTGGATCAGATCCGCCGGATGAACTATGCCGCAGATCTGGAAGCAAAAGGGATCTCACCGGACCGGATCCGGACATATGGATTTGCGTTTGAAGGGAAGAAGGTTTTGATCGGGTAAACGTATCAGGCCGGGGCGGCTATTTCTTTTTTCCCTTGTAAATCTGATAAATCAAATTCGCAAGGGCAACAACTAATCTAGTTGGCGCTTTACCACTATAAAAGAAGAATCCCCGAACTGTGCTGCAACACGATTCGGGGATTCGTTTCTTGTCCGCATGGACTTATGATTTGCTATTAAGTTACTTTAATCATACCAGCACAGGCTCTCTCTTTTTGATAACAGCCTCCACTTCTTCCATTGTCTTTTTTACAATCTCTGCAATCTGAGCAGAGGTATAGCCCTTCTCATGCATCGTCATAATCACTTCTGCTAAAGTATTATCCCTGATTCCCTGTGACAAATTACACATGGCGCTCAC
>CAJUTU010000009.1 GCA_910589385.1 uncultured Lachnospiraceae bacterium | reverse complement strand
TCAATCCTGATTTGGTTAAAATGACTAATAGCTGGTAATTTTCAAACACGCTCTAGGAACTGGCATAAGAAACTTAGGAAAAACTGGCCAGTCCAGCCTGCGGTATGCCTGTATGAAAAACGTCCTGCATGGAAAAATGATTTCCATACGGGACGTTTTTTCTGTCTCATTATCAGAATAGATTCTTTTTTGGCAATCCAGGATTAAAGGACCAGAGACGGTGCGGAATAGGTACGTGCGCCCAGTTCGCTGTCCAGCATATACAGGCTCTTCGGGTCGTCTCCAAACAACTGGAATTTCTTAAGAAGCGTCTCCGCGTTATTCTCTTCCTCGCCCTGCTCTTTTACAAACCAATCAAGGAACTGCATGGTACGGAAATCCTTGACGGAATATGCCGCGTCATAGATAGTATGAATCAGGCCGGTTACAAAGCGCTCGTGCTTCAAGCCTGCCACCAGGACGGACTTTTGATTTGAAATCTCTGCCGCCGGTTTGTCGATGGTCTTCAGAACCGCTTTGATACCGTTATTCTGCAGATACTGCAGGATCAGCATAGCGTGGTCACGCTCTTCCTGAGCCTGGATCTTGTACCAGTTGCCGAATCCATCCAGTCCTTCATCATAAAAATAATTTGAAAAATCCAGATACAGATATGCAGAATATAGTTCTTTATTGATCTGATCATTCAGTAATTCTATCACTTTCTGGTCTAACATCGTTGTATCCTCCTTCGTATTCTGAGTACTCTGAGGAAGTCCTTTGTGCCTGTCATCAGAATTCCTTCCCGAGAGTACTCTTTGATATCTTTCTGGAATATTTTTTTTCCGTACCATATTATACACTTCTGATTTTATTCTGTAAAGTGAGAAAAACGGTGCTTGTACCTGGCTTTTGGGGAGCGGCGGCCCTATTCAATCCCTTTGATCCTCTCCACAACAGGCTGTCCTTTCTCTGTCTGGCGGCAGGTTAAGACCGGCACGCTTACACAGATGAGGAAAGAGAGTACAATTGCGGCAAGCAGCGGCAATATCGGAATCTGGAATGGGACGCCCATATAGTTCTGCGACTGAAATAAACAATATGCTGCGCCAAGCCCAGCCGTCATTGTGATGAGCCAGGCACCTCCTGCATAGAACATTCCTTCAATCGCCAGCATCCGGTTTTTCTGGCGGTCTGTCATACCTATGCTTTCCATGATGGAAAGTTCCATCCGGCGGCTCTGGATGCTTCCGACAAAGGTGTTCGTGTAATTCATCAGTCCGATCAAGGCCAGGATGAGTACTATGCTGATGCCCGCTTCCATCAGATTTCCTTGTGCTTTCTTTACATTTTCCATCAATTTTATTTTAGATTCATAGGAATAATCTTTTGCCTGTGGAATCTCATCCGCAATGGAGAGCACCGCATGTTCTGTTTCCGCATCATACTCCTTTGCATAGGAAAATCCTATTTTGTAAATAACAGGGTCTTCCACAAAATCTTTTAACACGTGGTCAGATACGATGATAATTGGAGGATATCCAAGCAGTGCATTATAATCGTTGATATCTGTCAATCCTGCAATGTCAAAGGTACGGGTATTTTCCTGGCGGCCGTATTCTGCACAGGTGATGGTTTTTCCGGCAATATCCTGATTCTGGAAGGAAAGATTGTTTCGATAGAGTACACAGGTCTTTCCCTCCAGAAAATCCGTCTCATCAATGGGATCCGGCATTTCTTCGTTCAATGCCTTAAAATCCGCTGCCGTAATTCCTATCAGGACAGAACCATAGTTTTCCGGATGCTCCTGATATTCTGCAAGGTCATTTTCATAAGGGATATCCATCCATGTTTCATAAAATTCCCGCATCCACTGGTCTGTGAAATCCGGTTCCCAAGGGACTGTGATTTCTGTATAAAGTACAGGGGTTATTTCAGTGATACCATTTAGTGTGTTCAATTTATCAAAAAAATTTTCATCAAAAATCTCGACGTGTTCCTCAATGTTTTCTCTTCTTACCGTGTCGTTTCTTAAAACCAAATCCAGGTTCCGATAATTATAGGTGAATTCCCTTGCATCCTGTGAGTGGATCAAAGTTGTCATACATAAGAATACCACCATGCTGGAGGCTAAAGACAGCATTACGATCCAGGCTTTTTTCTTATTCTTTGCAATCTGCTCTATTGCCATACGCCAGATTAGATTTCTGTTCCGGTTTGCGGCGCTTTGATGTGCTGCAAAAGCATGGAGACGGCTTTTTTTAACCCCAGAGGCGGGACGGCAGCCCAATGCCTCAATGGGGGAACACATGACCGCGATTTTTGCCGGTTTTTGGCTGGCTGTAAATATGGTAATTCCCACAAGAAGAATCGTCAGGAGAAAAATTGCCGGGTGGAAGGAAACCACAACTCCTCCGATCTTCGAAGCCTCGATTCCCAGTGATCTTATGATACCGGGAATCAGGAAGAAGGAAAGGGCGCTGCCGAGAATGATGCCGCCTCCGAGTCCGATCCCACCGATCAGCAGCATTTGCCGCCGCATCAGACCGTAAATCTGCCGGCCTGTCATGCCGATGGTCTGCAAAAGGCCATAGTAGCGGATATTTCCGGCAACGGACATATACAGGATATTATAGATCAAAAGGTACGCGCACAGGCAGATGACCAGCGTCAGGCAGACAAGTCCTGTCAATATCTGTACGGAGTACCCTATACCAGCCATAAAGATCAGGCTCTGCCGCTTATCCAGTTCCATGGATTCTATAAAAGCATCCTGTTTTTTAGAGGACATGATCCGTGTCTTAAAAGAGATATTACATCGTCCGGAGGCGGCATCTGCATATTCTAACCCTGTCTGTGAATAGAACTTTTCAGACACATAGAAAACGTCTTTGTTTCCGTACCCGTCCCAGAATCCAGAGATACGAAAAGATGCCTCATGCATTTCGCCTTTTATACTGTAGGTCAAAGGGATATGATCCCCGATTTTTAAATCCGGACAGCCGCATTTTTCTAACGCATCTTGAGTCACCATGACTTGGTCTTCTTCTGAGGGATAATCTCCGGTAACAGACTCTCTTGCAGGAGCCATCATTTTGTCCCAATAAACTCGATCTGCGTACATCAGAACAACGTTCGGTGTTTTGTCATAGGGTGTTTCCTCTACATAACCGGATAATGCAGCCATGCCGAAATCTTCCACCTCAGGATGAGAACGCAGCACCTCTATCTGCTGATCGGTGGTGCCGTACATGATTGCGTCAAACTCGGCGCCGTTTAGGCGGATATTCTGCAGACGAAGCATTTTAAAGTAAGAGATACCGATGGTAAAGACGCTGAACAGCATAAATGAGGAAAGCAGCACTGCTAAAAGCATGGTTCCGTTCCGGCGTTTATTGCTTTTAAAGGATTTTGCGGCCATGCGGTATACAACGGACATATTGTTATTTTTAAGCATGGAGATCACTTCCCTTCATGGCGCTGCTATCTACAGAATGCCCTGCCATATTGCTGTTCACGATCAGTCCATCCTCAATGCGGACAATGCGGTCTGCCATCTGGGCAATGTCGTTGTCATGGGTGATCAGGACGATCGTCTGCTGAAACTGTCTGGCAATCATTTTCAACAGCCCCAGGACATCATGGCTTGTAACGGTGTCCAGATTCCCTGTGGGTTCGTCGGCCAGGATGATTGCTGGTTTGGAGGCAACGGCTCTTGCGATCGCTACACGCTGCTGCTGCCCGCCGGATAAGGTTCCTGGCAGTGCGTCCTGTTTTTCCTGTAATTTCAACAGGCATAAAATCTGCTCTACAAATTGCTGGTCAATGCGCCGTCCGTCCAGTTCGATGGGAAGTACTACATTTTCATAGACATTCAGATCAGGTACAAGATTATAATTTTGAAAAATAAAACCTACTTTTCTGCGGCGGAAAATAGTCAATTCTTCTTTCGGCATACCTGCTAAGGGGCGTCCGTCTACAAAGACTTCTCCTGCCGTGGGCGAATCCAGTCCGCCGGCCATGTGGAGCAGGGTGCTTTTCCCACTGCCGGATTTTCCGATGATGGCTACAAATTCTTTCTCCCGGACTCGAAAATCCACGCCGTCCAATGCTTTGACCGTATGGTTTCCAAGCTGATAATATTTTTTGAGTCCTTTTGTTTCTACAATCCATGAGTTCATGATTCTGCCTCCCTATTGTAATTTGATTTTGAATATACCTTACCGGACGGAGTCCGCCCGTACTGAAGGGCATACATGGCTGGATGCCCTTTGGATAAAGATACTTTATCAGACAAAAATCACAAAGCGGTCACAATAGGAGAAAATCACAGTTTTGTGATTTTTAGTGTGTCGTTGTGCTTTCATTTAGTCATTTGGAAGATAGAGGCAGAATTCTGAACCTTTCCCGGTTTCCGATTTCACTTCAATATAACCGCCTTGCAGTTCCAGGATTTTTCTGGTCAGATACAGGCCGATTCCCACACCGCTCTGCTCGTGTACCTCCGGTTCCCGGTAGAAACGGGTAAAGATCTCTGCCTGCCTTTCCGGGGCAATCCCTTTCCCGGTATCGGAAATGCCGATCTTTGTAAAGATTTCCTGGCGGATGACTTTTATATGGATTTTTCCGTTTGAACCGACAGGCTCAAGGGATATCCCAGGCTCCACGTTCCTGTGGGACAGGCAGGAGTCCGCAGGTATAATATATTTTACCGCATTATCGAGGACGTTAAAAATTGCTTCTTCCGTCCATTTCTGGTCATACCGAAGCGGGAAGTCTTCTGGGCAGTCTACGGACAACTGGATTTGTTTCTTTGCAGCTTTGGGGACAATTTCTGTCACGGACCGGGTCAGGGTATCATATAGATTTCCGGGCTCAGTTTTAATCCGGATGATCCCGGTTTCCAGACGCGACATTTTTACCATGCTCTGGAGAAGAAAATCCAGTTTATCCGCCTGCCTTTCCAGATTTTTTAAAAATCCTGTTCCGTTTTCTGAAAGCGTTTCTTCCTGTAGGAATTCCAGATACAGCTTCATATTGGCAATCGGGGTTCTGGTCTGATGGGAGATATCGGAGATTAATTCTTTCATCTGTTTCTTCTCCGCAAGGCTCGCTTCGTCTTTCCTTTTCCAAATCCGTTCCGCCTGAGAAAATTTCTCTTTACATTTTCCCCAGAGCGTATCCTGGATGTCCTCTTCATCTGTACCAATTTCCTTACCGGAAATCAGCCGGTCTAAGGACGATTCTGCTTTTTCCGCGAAACGCCATACCTCTTGTTTCAGCCGATGCATCTTCCACAGTGAAAACGCTGTGATTCCCAATGCCAGGATTATGATGATACTCATGAACCAATCCATTGATATCCCATCCCATATACATTTGAAATATATCTGTGTTCTTCGTCTTCAATTTTTCCGCGGAGGCGGTTAATATTGACTGCCAATGTGTGCTTATCCACGAACTGTCCGCCGCTGTCCCACAGCCGTTCCAGCAGGACGTTATAAGTCAGAAGCTGTCCTTTATTGGCCGCAAACTGTTTTAAAAGCCGGAACTCCGTGGGTGTCACCGGACAATCCTTTCCTTGCACCGTCACTTTCGCGCGTTTTAAATCAATGGATAGGTATCCGTCGTCAAAGACAGAAAGACTCTCCTTTGCGATCCGTTTCATGATTAAATTTATTTTTTTAAGCAGGATCTTCATGGAAAAGGGTTTTGTCACATAATCCTCTGCCCCGGAATCAAACCCTGTAAGCGCATCCTCTTCTAAGTCACGCGCTGTCAGAAAGATAACGGGAATATCATTTTGCTCTTTGGCCCATTTACAGAATGCAAAGCCCTCTCCATCCGGAAGGTTTACATCCAGTAAGATCAGATCCGGGACTGCCTTTGTATAATATGTTTTTGCCTCAGTGATGGAAAAAGCGGAGGATACCTTGTAATTTTCTTTCTCCAGCGCATAGCAAAGCGCCTGGTTCAATTCATGGTCATCTTCTATAAGTAATATTTTCTGCATAAAGTCCCCCATTACTATTGTAAAGTTTTCAAACCTATCTTATCATGGTCTTACTCAAAATCATACACCTTGATAAAAAAGTCATACACAATTCAAAAACAATTGATACAGTTTATTTGTTGAAGACCTTTTGAAACTATTCTCTATGACAAACTCTATTTTTATAGTACTAATTCTGTATAGTTTTTTTTAATCCTTTCTTTAATCTTACAGAAACAGGGCAAGACTCTCCGTTATTCATATATACAACTAATTTATTAAAATCCACTTCAAAAATATTATCCTTATTTATGATATACGATCTATGACATCTGTAAAAACGATAATCCAATTGTTTTTCAATAGCTTTCAATTGTCCAGTAAATTCAATTATCCGTTTTTTTGCATGAAGCAGGATTTTATGGATATTGCCAGAGGTTTCAAAAAAAATAATATCGCTGTAGTCAATAGTAATGCATCTATCATTCTGGTTAATTATAAAAGTTCGGTTGATAGCATTGCTCAATGATGTATATTTATTTTCAACATCCAGGAGGCATTCATGGATTTTAGATTTTATATGTTCTGGAGTATCTTTTATGATAAAATCCAGAGCTTCAACCTTATATTGAAAAGTTAAAAAACTCATCTCTGAATGCGAAGTAATAAAAATAATAAAACAGCGGGGCTGTACCTGACGAATTCGTTGTGCAAGAGTTAAACCATTTACATCAGATTTTAAATCAATATCAAGAAAGAAAAGTCCTATATTTTCTGCTGTCAGAATTTCTTTGAGAAGATCATGTGGGTCTGATGTGGCCAGGGCTATTTTCATATCCAAGCCCTCAATCATAATTGAATTTGATATATATTTTTTTAAGAGATTCAATTGCTTTTGATTATCTTCACAAATATAGACATCAATCATATTATCCCTCCCTATTTAGGCTGTTTCCATTATACAATAATATTTATTATAAGTGGATAAAAACAATAAGCGTGACAATATGTATAATAATCGTTTGGTGATCGCCGAAAATTACAAAAAATTAAACGTTTATTATAAAAACATGCATTTTATATAAATATTGCTATTATATATCAGGAAGGAGTTGAGAAAATTATGAAAAAACTCAGAAAAATAGCCGCTTTCATTATTTTTGCTTATCTCATTATAACATCTTTTCTGTTTTACGCATGGGATTTGGTGATTCGAAGCCGTTGTACAAAATTCCCACCCTGGATCTCTGTATCTAAAAACACAGAATTATATTTCGCAATAATCTCATGGGCATTATACAGTCCTACCCCACGGTTTATTCCCTTTGTGGACACATTTGGCTTTGCCCATGAAGCGTAAGGAATTCCTTTGTCGAAAAATGAGTTGGAAATAATAAAGATATATTCGGTGTCTAAATGAATCAAAGCAAAGTTTATGGAAGGCTTCTCCGTTTCAAGGGCCGCTTCAATCGCATTATCAAGAAATATTCCGATTACACGGGTCAGATCTAAAGTATCCATCGGTATATCTGTGATTTCATCAGCGACCTCTATGCTTACATTGATATTCACTTCTATGGCATATAATAATTTAGATGAAATGATGCTTTTTAATTCTGTTGTTTTGATATTCATCAGTTGATTTACATGGGCAGTATTTTTCATAATGCTTTTACTTAAAGGAAGGATTTCGCTTTCAAAGTATTCCTTCAGCCCATCCATATCATTTGTTTCAAAGTAACCGGACATGGAGAGCATGATGTTTGAGTAATCGTGCTTAAAGGATCTTAGCGAGGAATACATACTCTCAATCTGGTTGGTATATTCCTGCAATTTATTGTACGAATCCTGCCGCATATCCATGTCTGTTTTTTCTATATGTGTTTTTATGATATTTACAATCAGAATTGTACTGATGATAAAGTAGCAGGTAAATAAAACGCAGTTAAAAATTACAATTTTTCGGTTATATCCAATATATTCCCCAATTATGATGTTAAATAAAAAAACAAACAGGCAGGCAAACAGGTTTGTTGCTATGAGTAACAGAAGCTGCTTGGAAAAGCCCGTGTACATCTTGTCGATCAAAAGATGGAGTAACTGGCCTAATACAGGGCAAATACAAGCAAGCAGAACAGTATAAGAAATCATATAAATCAAATATATTAAGCTCGACTGCAAATCTGCTGTTGGGTAGATGGGGTGGATCAACGTATCCACGGCTATAGAATACATATTATCCAACAGCACACAAAAAAGATAAGCTGCAATAATGGTGCAGGCATTTATTAGCCAATGAGAGTCAATGAGTGCTATGTATGCACAGGCACTTATGATCAAAAGGATGACTCCAGCATTGCCCAGAACAAATCCCATTAGCAGAATATTGAGCAAAAGTATTGTAAAAAGGATTAATTTTTGTTTCCATCTTAATTTGAATGGCAGAAAACAGCAAATGGGAATCAGATAGGAGAAAACACAAAAAAAAATAGGATAATATCTGTATCATATTAAAATCCTTTCTATAAGCGTAGGATTAGAAAATACCACAGTTTAATTATACCACGTATTTAAGGGCATGCAACGTTTATTACTGAATAAACGTTGCAATTTTTTCGGAAAATTACGATTTTTCTTTGTATAAGATATTTTAATCAGAATTACAGACATAAAGAGAAGTATGTGTTATACTTTAGTTACGAAATACGAAAGGGGAAGGAACAAATGAAGATAAGGAGTAAATCAAATAAAAAAATATTAAGCGCTATGACGTTAATTTTTAGTATCCTTTCTGCATGCATAGGATTTGGAACTTTAAAGGAATCCGTCACTTTATTTGAAGTACGGCTTCTGTGTGGATTTTGTTTTATAACAACTCCAATATTGGTTATTGCAATGATTAACTTGATGTTTCAAAAGGAGAATGCATGAAAAGGTTCGAATATCTTATGCAAAGATGATTTTACGGTGCTGGTTGGTTATAATGAGTCAGAGGAATCAGCACTTCGTATCGAACAGTGATTCGTCAATCAGGAAGTAATATTCAGTACGCATTTGGTTCAATACTCCCAGGAGTTAGATTTAGATATTAATTAAGTTATTTGTCATAAGAGGAGGATATGATTATGACTGTGAAAAAAAGGGCATTTGTAAAATGTCTTCGATATATCTTCCCAATAATTGCGATACTTGTGATTGCGACAGTAATTGGATACAAAAAGGGTGAGAAAAATTCGGAGCAACAAGCGCAAATAGCTTTGGCTCAACTCATCTCTTGTTCCTTGCAGCAAGCAGAAGATTTTGACGCAGCGGTAACGCTGGCTTCTACAGAAGCAGTGCCGGATAGTGAAATTGGATTGGCGAAAAGTGATGGTAAACTGAGAGAATACCTCATAGAACGATTTGGCGATTCCATGACAGATTCATGCATTGAAGATCTTGCGATGAGTCGAACTTTTTACCGAAGCATTACAATGGCCAAGAATTTTAGTTCGGACATCAAAACTGGTGAAATTGAACTCAAAAAATGTTCTGGTGAACAAGAATGCTATACATTCTCTGCGGAGATAAAAACATCTGCGGGTAATTTAGCTGCAACTGCATGGGGCACAATTTTAATGAAAAAAGACGGAAGAAAGTGGAAGGCATCTCAAATTACTTTGAATATGAAAGAAACACAAAGCTGATAGGAGAAAATTATATCAACACATAAAATTGAAAAAGATGACCTATGATTACAGAGACAGATCCTGTGTAACCTGTTTAGACTTTCTACAAATTTTTAGTGGCTAGATCCTCTTTTCAAGGGACTGGCCGCTTTTTTGTGTGTGCAGAAGTTATGATTCATGGTGAAATAAAAATACGCAGACAGATTTGTTAATTGGCTGCAAAATGTCTTGACAAATCTTAGAAAAGTGATAAAATCTGTTTTGTGCCCGTATTGTTTTGTATACAAACAATACGGCTAAGAAACAATTTGCCTGCAAAACAGTTTTGAAAAAAACAGATAAAGCAGGGAGCTTTTGAGAGAATGGCAGGCTTAGTGTATGATTTTCTGACAGGAGGTGATAGGATGAAAGATGAAGAGAATATCAATAACCAGGTCGGATTCGAGATTCATCGGACGGCACATATGATGTCCCGCAGACTGGAAGGAAATGTCAAGGACAGGGGGATTGACGAGGTCACCCTGACTCATGGATGGATCATCCGGTTTCTGTATGAGAATAGAGACAAGGACATTTACCAGAAAGACATCGAAAAATATTTTCTGGTAGGCAGGTCTACCGTAGCAGGCAGTATTAAGCTTATGGAAAAAAAGGGACTTGTCCGCAGAGAGTTTGTGGAATGCGACGCAAGGCTGAAAAAGGTACTTTTGACAGAAAAGGGAATCCATGCTCATGAGACGATAGAAGCTATGATCGAGGAACTTAATTCTGGCCTGCTGGAAGGAATCGGGCAAAAGGAGACGGAGATTTTTTTGAAAGTCATACGGAAGATTAAGGAAAATATAGAGAATCAGAGAAATGAAGAGAAACTCTGAGAAGATTCTGAACAAGAAAGGAGAAGGCCTATGATCCGGACTTTATTGAAAGAGGTAAAAGAGTACAAAAGAGCCTCCATTGCGACTCCGATGTTTATGCTCCTGGAAGTTTTGATGGAGACTCTGATCCCGTTTCTGATGGCTTCTATCATTGACGACGGGGTCAATGCGGGAGATATGGGACATATTTACCGGATAGGAGGATTGATGGTGGCTGCTGCAGCAATCGGTCTGTTTGCCGGAATGGCAGGAGGGCGTTACGGGGCAAAAGCCTCTGCCGGATTTGCGAAGAACCTGCGAGAGTCCATGTTCAACCACATCCAGACATTTTCATTTGCGAATATTGATAAATTCAGTACTGCCGGACTGGTGACCCGTCTGACTACGGATGTGACCAACCTGCAGAATGCTTACCAGATGACTCTGCGGATGTTCACCAGGGCGCCTGCCAGTATGCTGTGTGCCATGATCATGGCATTTAGTATTAACGCCAGGCTTTCCAGTATTTATCTGGCTGCAGTGATTATCCTGGGAGTGATCTTATTTTTCATTATCCGCCATGCCACCGGATTTTTCCAGCAGGCATTTCCAAAATACGATGACCTGAACGCGTCTGTCCAGGAAAATGTGTCTGCGGTCCGGGTAGTGAAAGCATATGTAAGAGAAGAGCAGGAGACTAGCAAATTCCAGAAAGCCAGCCAGAATATTTACAATATTTTTGTAAAAGCAGAATGCAATGTGATCGTAAACGCACCGTTGATGATGTTCACGGTGTACACTTGTATCATCCTGATCAGCTGGTTTGGAGCGAAAATGATCGTAAGCTCCACACTGACGACTGGGGAGCTGATGAGCCTGCTGGCATATTGTATGAACATATTGATGAGCCTGATGATGCTGTCCATGGTGTTCGTTATGATTTCTATGAGCATGGCAAGTATCCGCCGTATTTCCGAAGTGCTGGATGAAAAAAGCGATCTGGGAAATCCGGCAGAACCCATTTTTGACGTGGCAGACGGGAGCATCACATTCCGGCATGTGGATTTTGCTTATAAAAAGGACAGTGCCGAGCCGGTGTTAAAAGACATTAATCTGGAGATTCATTCTGGGGAGACGATTGGAATCATCGGCGGGACCGGAAGCGCCAAGACAAGTTTGGTCAATCTGGTCAGCCGTCTGTATGATGTGACGGAAGGGGAAGTGCTGGTAGGCGGGAGAAATGTCAAGGAATATGATATGGACGCCTTGCGGAACCAGGTGTCTGTGGTGCTGCAGAATAACGTATTGTTCTCTGGCAGTATTTTAGATAATCTGCGCTGGGGAGACATCGACGCCACGGAGGAGGAATGCGAAGCCGCCTGCCGCCTGGCATGCGCGGACGAATTTATCCAGAGATTTCCGGACAAATACCAGACCCATATTGAGCAGGGAGGAAACAACGTGTCCGGCGGCCAGAAGCAAAGGCTTTGTATTGCGCGTGCTTTGCTGAAAAAACCGAAGATCTTGATCCTGGACGACAGTACCAGCGCGGTGGATACGGCCACGGATGGCAAGATCCGGCGGGCATTCCGGGAAGAAATACCGGATACTACAAAACTGATCATTGCACAGAGGATTTCCAGCGTGCAGGATGCAGACCGTATCATTGTCATGGAAGAAGGCAGGATCAACGGATTTGGAACTCATGAAGAGCTGCTTGTGGGAAATGAGATCTACCGTGAAGTATACGAATCACAGACTCAGGGCGGCGGAGATTTTGATGAAAAGGGCAGAGAAGACTTTGCCGAAAAAGGAGGTGAGGCATAATGCCAGGACCAATGAACAGAGGGCCGAGAGGGATGAAGCCTCAGGTAAAGAATCCGGGAAAATTACTGGCGCGGCTCATGAATTATGTGTTCCGTGACTACAAGATCCATTGTATTTTGGTATTTATCTTTATTTTCCTTGGAGTGATCGCAAATGTACAGGGAACCATGTTTACAAAAAATCTGATTGATGATTACATTACACCGTTTTTGCTGACAGATTCACCAGATTTTTCGCCCCTTGCAAATGCAATCGGCAGGGTAGCAGTCTTTTATGCGATCGGGATCGTCTCCACTTATGCATATAACCGGATTATGGTTACGGTGACCCAGGGAACGCTGCGTAATATGCGGAACGAATTATTTGCACATATGCAGAAGCTTCCGGTCAAATATTTTGATACCCATGCCCACGGTGATATTATGTCTGTCTACACCAATGATATTGACACACTGCGTCAGATGATCAGCCAGAGTATCCCACAGATCATCAACAGCGCGTTTACCATAGTCAGTGTATTTATCAGTATGCTGATCTTAAATATTCCGCTGACTATTGTTACTTTGATTATGGTGGCAGTAATGCTGGTCTGTTCACAGAAGGCCGCCGCGAACAGCGGGAAATATTTTCTGGAGCAGCAGAGAAATCTAGGGGCGGTGAACGGTTATATTGAGGAAATGATGAACGGGCAGAAGGTGGTCAAGGTATTCTGCCACGAGGAAGAAAGTAAAAAGGAATTTAAGGAGTTGAACGACAGGCTTTTCGTCAGCGCAGACCGGGCCAACACATTTGCCAATTTCCTCGGCCCGATGAATGCCCAGCTTGGCAATATCAGCTATGTTATCTGTGCTATGGTGGGAGGAATCCTGGCCTTGAATCAGGTGGGCGGCTTCACATTGGGCGGCCTGGCAAGCTTCCTGACCTTTAACAAGAGCTTCAGCATGCCCATCAACCAGGTCAGCCAGCAGTTAAACTCTATCGTTATGGCTATGGCGGGCGCGGAAAGGATTTTCCAGCTCATGGACGAAAAAGAAGAGACGGACGCAGGCTATGTGACCCTGGTTCATATGACGGAAGAAAACGGGGAGTTGAAAGAAAGCAAAGAGCGTACCGGAAGATGGGCGTGGAAACATGTCCACCAGGCAGATAAATCTGTGGACTATGTGGAGCTGATGGGAAATGTCGTTTTTGACGGCGTGGATTTTGGATATAATGACGACAAGATTGTGCTCCATGATGTGAAGCTGTTTGCCGAGCCTGGGCAGAAGATTGCTTTTGTAGGCTCCACCGGAGCGGGCAAGACCACGATCACGAATCTGATCAACCGGTTCTATGATATCCAGGACGGGAAGATACGTTATGACGGTATCAATGTAAATAAAATTAAGAAAGCAGATCTGCGCCGTTCCCTGGGGATCGTGCTGCAGGATACCCATTTATTTACCGGAACGGTAAAAGAAAATATCCGGTTCGGCAAGCTGGATGCCACAGATGAGGAAATCGTGGCAGCGGCAAAGCTGGCAAATGCGGATGGATTTATCCGCAGGCTCCCGAACGGATATGATACCATGCTTACCGGGGACGGGGCGAACTTAAGCCAGGGACAGCGGCAGCTTCTTGCCATTGCCAGGGCAGCAGTGGCGGATCCGCCGGTACTGATCCTGGATGAGGCGACCAGCTCGATCGATACGAGGACGGAGCGGATCATCCAGGAAGGAATGGATCGGCTGATGAGCGGGCGGACCACCTTTGTGATCGCGCACCGGCTGTCTACGGTACGCAATTCCGACTGTATCATGGTTCTGGAGCAGGGCCGGATCATTGAGCGCGGAACCCATGACCAGTTGATAGAAGAGCAGGGTAAATATTACCAGTTGTATACAGGGAACGCGATCACGGCATGAGGAAGATAAAAAAATATTGAGAAAGAAAAAAGGGGATGTCGTAAAAAGCACTTGATATCCTCTTCTTTTGTATTTTCTTACAACAGATTAAAATAAAGTGATGGATTATTAGAGATACGAAAGAGGAGGTTGAAAAGGATGATATACGGATATGTGCGTGTAAGTACCCGAGAGCAGAACGAAGACAGGCAGCTCATTGCATTGAATGAAAAAAAAGTGCCGGAAAAGAATATTTTTATAGATAAACAATCCGGTAAAAACTTCGAGCGGCCTATGTATCAGAGGATGTTGAAAAAATTGAGGCAGGATGACCTGATCTATGTGAAAAGTATTGACCGTCTTGGCCGGAATTATGAGGACATTTTGGAACAATGGAGGATCCTGACGAAAGAAAAAAAGGTGGATATCGTTGTGCTCGATATGGAGCTTCTGGATACCAGAAAAGGCAAGGATCTGATGGGAACATTTTTAAGCGATATTGTGCTGCAGGTATTGTCTTTTGTTGCGGAAAATGAACGAAAGAATATCAGGCAGAGGCAGAAAGAGGGAATAGAAGCGGCAAAGCTGCGGGGAGTTCGGTTTGGCAGGCCCAAGCATCAGGTGCCGGATGATTTTGAACAGATATGCTACCGGTGGGAGAGCGGCGAGATTATCGGGAAGGAAGCGGCACAGCTCTGCGATATGCCGCTGACGACATTTTATGGGAGGGCGAAGAAGAGGAAGGAGGAGTAGGAAGCGACGTGGGAGTATAAGTGGATAAAAAAATACTTTCAAGGGGGATTTTGGCTTGACGGATACATTGAAAATCCGTATGATTCTATTAATAGAAGTTGCTCGGTCTGTATTTTCAGGAGGAAGTGGCAGTGAAAGAATTTCATGTGACAGGGGCATGTAATCCCAAGCGGCATTATATGGTAGATGTCAGCGGACGGATAGAGAAAATTACCGAAGATTATATTGATGATTGACGAAGTTGATAAGAATTCTGACAATCAGGTGTTTTTGGGATTTCTTGGATTGCTGCGGACGAAATATCTTGCTCAGGCAGGAGATATGGATACGTCATTTCAATCGGTCATACTGGCAGGGGTTTATGATATTAAAAACCTGAAATTAAAGCTTCGTCCAGATGAAGAGTCAAAATATAACAGTCCATGGAACATTGCGGAAGACTTCAATATGGATTTAAGCTTCAATCCAAAGGAAATCGCAGGGATGCTTATGGAATATGAGACGGACTATTTGACCGGAATGGATATTTCGGCGGTCAGCCAGTGGATATATGGCTACAAGGCGGCTATCCGTATATGGTATCCCGGATCTGCAAGCTGCTTGACGAACGGATTGCCAATACAGCAGATTTCCTGGAAAGAAAAGACGCGTGGACAAGGGAAGGCGTATTAGAAGTTCTCAGGCTGTTTTTGAAAGAACCCAATACTCTGTTTGATGATATGGTAAAAAAATGTATGATCATCCGGAAATAAAGGACATGCTGCATGAAATTTTATTCCGGGGAGTCCGATATTCTTTTGAGATTGATAACCCAAGTATCAGTGTGAGGGTCATGTTCGGGTTTGTTAAGGAAGAAGAAAATGCAGTGATGATCGCGAACCGACTCTTTGAGACAAAAATGTACAACCTTTTTCTGTCAGAGGCAGAGTTGGATGGAAGGCATAAAGGAAATCCTGTTGGATGGGAAGAAAATCGTGGAAATTGTTGTATGAGGTACAACAGGAAACGTATAGGAAATTCTTGCGTGGGAAAGTTTATGTAAGTATGAAAAAAGCCCCTGGAGGTTATGTCTCCTGGGGTTTTTACTTTCTTGGCTTATAATATATTTGCAGTTCATTACGAAAAAGTGTACTTTTTCGTAATGGTTCATTTCTTACAAATTCTCAACTATTCTATAATACTATCGGCAATTAGTCAATATAATTAACCTCTTTTTCGTACAATTTGTCCCATTTTCCTTAAATGTAAACCATTACCAAAAAGTACACTTTTTTGTAAAAATTTCCTTTTTAAATAAGGAATATGCATGAAAAAATTTATATTCCAAGAGGAAAAGGATATGCCGCCAGAAAAGATATGTAAGACAGTCCACCAGTACAACCGGGAGCCTGTTTCGGAAGACTCCATGCAAAAGCTTTTGGAGATCGCGGCGGATTACCGGGATGTAAAGAACTATGTCTATACCCGATACGGCGGGATAGCCAGCCTGTCAAAGATCTACCCGGGGTATACGGTACAGAATGAGATGACTGCAAGCGGGCTGAGGGAAAAGCTTGGGCTGCCGTCAGTGTATTTTTATCTTGCTGTATTTGACGCATTAGGGGATATCAAGAGCCAGTGGACGAGGACAAAATCTAAACTTTCGGGACTGGTCAATAAAAATGAAAACTTCACCCCAGAGGAAAAACATTATATCCGTTTTCTGCTGAAAGTCAATAATGCGTTTGAAGCAGCCTTGAACCAGAAGCCGATCGAATTGGAGAAAAAACTTTACAGACAGTACTGCGGCCTGGCGGGGCAGGTAGAGACTGACAGGATGCACCGCTATTTGTGCAGGCAGGTACGAAAGTATCATGTAAAACTGCATACCGATGCGGCGGACGGCTTTACGATAGCAGAGCGGGCATACCGCTATGCGGATCATGGGATCTATATTTCCATCAAGGAAAAGAGAAAACGGATCTTCGTGCCTTTGACAGACAGTAAGCAGTATAAATGCCAGTCCTATATCAAGCTTTATCCAAAGGAGTGCAATCTGGAAATTAAAGTGCCGGTGTATGTGGCTGTCCGCAGCCACAGGGATTATGAAAACCAGGTTGGAGCCGCAGTTGGATTTTATACCATGCTGACTACGGATGAAGGCCGCAGATATGGAGAAGAACTGGGCAGATATCAGACGGAGTATTCAGACTGGATGCGCCAGCAGACAGGGAGTTATAACCGCAACAGGAACAGCAATCCGGGCCGCAAGAAATACAATGCTAAAAAGCGGAGGTTTGAGGAACGGCTGCACAGCTATATCAATCAGGAACTGAATCGGTTCCTACAGACAGAGAAGCCGGAAGTCGTATATATCGTCAAGCTGCCGAAGCCCCATGCAGGGGGAGCCAACAAAAGGATCAATCATTCTATAGCACAATGGCAGAGGGGCTATATCCGGAAAAGGCTGGCTCAAAAGTGTAAGGAGCAGTCGGTTAAGATCATAGAAGTGTTAGGAAAAGATATCAGCAATGAGTGCAGCAAGTGCGGAGCCATGGGAAAAAAGGCAGATGGAAACTTTTCTTGCCCTGCCTGTGGTTATGAAGCAGAAGAAAAGACCAATACCGCCCGCAATGTGAAAAAACGGGGGCAGGGGGATGGGGCGCTGCGCTGATTTTCATTATAGATTTATTTGGGGTCATTCGAACAACTGCATAGATAAATTTCGATGATGAATCGAGGTTTTACCATAAGAAACCAGGCAGAAGCGCTCTTGCGTTTAGCTGGGGGTCCAGGACTAAGCAGAAGGTTCATGATAATACAGGCATAAAGCGCCTGTTATATAAAAAATGATGTATTGATACATTTGTAACTGCAATCAGCTTGTGCGGTAAATCTGCTGCCGTAAGGGGCGGTTCATTCTGCATGGCGTATAAGGAACTGTGGGAAAACAGTTTAATGTTTCTGTTCGGATGTTCAGCTGTTTTCCAGCAGTTCCTGATGAAAGACAGATGTCTTCCGGGACATAAATGTACCAGTACAATAAATACGGCATTAGAAGACGGATAGCGGTGAAATCCAGAAAATCCGTGTATTGGGTATGCCAGGACCTTGTGAACATGAGCTGCGGAAGTGCGCTAAAGCGTACGCAGGCCATCAGCCTTACGGCTGGTGGCAGATCATGAGGTAGCAGGGAGCGAAGCGGAGTGATCCGCATCATTTATTTATAAGATAAATGACCAATGTGCCTTATTTAATTTAGAAGAGATATATGGGAGAGTGGGTTTATATTTTATATTAGGGATGGATTCCGATAACGAACGGGCAGCAGAGGGTGTTCGGCTAATGCTTATGATAGATTTTTTAAGTGGGAGTAGGAAATGAGAAAAGCGCAGAAACAGAAAATACTTGATTTTATACACAGCCTGCATCAGGCACATGAAGAAATAAAAGAAGCGATACGGCTACAGCAGCAAAACAATGATTTGCCGTATAATATGCAGAATACGCTCAAAATGTTAAGTGAATGTCAGGGATTTGCTATATCTCTTGGAGAAAGTATTGAGAAAACCGAGGGTGAAGGGCATATTACGGTGTCTTACAT
Organism: uncultured Lachnospiraceae bacterium; assembly: GCA_910589385.1. Classification (GTDB taxonomy): domain Bacteria; phylum Bacillota; class Clostridia; order Lachnospirales; family Lachnospiraceae; genus Schaedlerella. Next base: position 92,922 of record CAJUTU010000009.1, on the reverse strand, counting down.
AGAAGAGTATTGTGAAATACTGTTTTATATTTATAAGGAAATGGGAGCGGCAGACGGTGATTTCAAAAGGGAGAGTTCCATTAACGGAAACAAGATATATAAGAGTCTGCGGAAACAGCTTATTAAAATAGAAAATAGTGTCAAGGAGGATATAGCGGTAAGGAAAGAGATTGTTTTCTTTTCTTATAAGGCGTCCATGTGGGACAGTATGGAAAGTGTATATCTTGCGGCAAAAGAAGACGCGAATAGTGACGCATACTGTGTGGCAATTCCGTATTATGATTTGAAACCAGATCGCAGTTTTGGCCAGATGCACTATGAAGGGCATGATTATCCTCAAGATATAACGGTCATAGATTGGGAAAAATATAATTTTGAGGAAAGAAAACCGGATGTAATATATACAAATTATGCATATGATAACTGGAATTTGGTTACAAGTATCCATCCTAGATACTATTCGGCAAATTTAAAGAAATACACGGATTGTCTTGTTTATTGCCCGTATTATAGCACTGCAGGTGGCATGAGCGAAGGGCAGAGAACGCTTCCAGTGTATTTTAATGCAGATTATATTGTAATACAGGCGCCGATGTTTAGGGACTATTTTGATGAAAGGATTCCTGACAATAAATTTTTGCCTTTTGGAAGCCCGAAGTTTGACAGAATCATAAAGAAGTGTCAAAATCCGCCAAATCCGCCTGTAGAGTGGAAAGAAAAGATGATGGGGCAGGACGGGAAACACAAGAAGGTATTTTTTTATAATACCAGTATTAACGGTATGTTGGGGGATACGGATGCATTTCTGAAGAAAATGCGGTATGTGTTTGATACGTTTAAGGACAGAAAGGATGTGTGCATTTTGTGGCGGCCGCATCCGCTGTTAGAGTCTACATTTAATTCTATGCGTCTGCAGCATAGGTCTGCTTATGAAGAATTAAAGAGATACTACATAGAGAATGATATTGGTATTTTTGATGATACACCTGACATGACTGATGCGATAGCCTGGAGTGATGCGTATATTGGAGATGCAGCTACATCGGTGACTTCGGTGTTTGGAATAGTAGGCAAACCATTGTTTATATTGAATAATCAGTTGTGGAGTCTGCCTGAGGAGGAAAGTTGGAGAGGAGCGATTGTGGGCAATGGGCTTGGGTATCTGCCAACAAAATGGTATTCGATTACGCAGGGAAATAAATTGTATGTGTCAGAACTATATAAACATGATTATAAGTATTTTTGTGACCTGTCTGAATATGCGGGCGGAGAATATTACCTGGGTGTGTGTGATGTAAATGGCAAAAGTTTTGTTTGTCCTTACAATGCACAAGATATACTTGCCTTTGATGAAAAAGGAGTCCGAAGAAAGATCTCGCTGGAAAAGCGCAATGGAAATAACAGGGAATCTTTTTACAGCTTTTTGGCGTATGAAAAATATTTATTCTTAATACCACTGAGATATCCGGCTTTGGTAAGGTACAATACAGAAAACGGTGAAATAAAGTATTTTGAAGAGAATATAGATGTATTTGTAAAAAATAATGAGCGAAATGAAAAAGTAGCCGGTGGTATTTGTATATATGAAGGGATGATATATATTTCATCTCCAACGGACAGCTATATATATAAACATGACATAGAAAGTGGAAAGTCCGAAGTTTTGGAATTGCCTGTTAATAATCAGAATGGCTGTATTGCCATCTTGGTATGGGAAGATAGTTTATGGATGACACCATATAGGGGTCAGACAATACTTAATTGGAATCCGAAAGCAGGAGTTTTAAAGGAGTATACAGGTTTTCCGGAGAGTTTCTCATGTATCCATCCATCATTTAAAATTGTCACTGACGAATATCCGGTTTTGCCAGTGGCGTTTTTTAAAAATGAGTTGTATTTCCTGCCGATTTGGGGGAATTCGGGATTGAAATTAAATATGGAAACAGGGATATTTACCCGATGGGATCTGCCAATACCATATAAGGAAAGCACAGAATATTTTCATACGGGTTTTAAGTATTCACTTTTCGGGGTAATGGAAGAAGGAAATACGAGATATGAGTTATTTTATTGGCCTGAAAGGAAAATGTATTCTTATGACTTTGAAAAAAATGAATGTGGGGAAGAAATAGAGGTCAAATTTGATGTAGATGATTTAAAGATTCATGAAGGCGGCTTTTGTGATTACTCACAATGGCTTAGATATTGCTGTGTTGAGAATGCATTTAATTCGTTAAAAAATTTTTTGGATGGGAATATTACAGGGAAGCAGTTTGACAGGGATAAACAGATAAGGAGTTATGGGAAGATATCTGCAAACAATGACGGAAGCTGTGGGATAAAAGTACATGAATTTATAAGCAGTCTGTAAACATATGGAAATAATCACAGATCCATCATAAGGACCTGATAATAAGTGTTAAATAAAGGACATGTCGAAATGGAGGCAGTATACATATGGTAAAGGTTATAACATATGGAACCTTTGATCTGCTGCATGAGGGACACTATAAGCTTTTACAACGTGCAAAGCAGCTGGGGGACTACCTAATAGTAGGTGTCACCACAGAAGAGTATGATCAGGCAAGGGGAAAGTTAAATGTGATGGATTCCCTTATGACGCGTATAGAGAATGTAAAGAAGACCGGATTTGCGGATGAAATTATTGTTGAAGAGTCCCAAGGGCAGAAATTCAGAGACATACAGAAATATAACATTGACATTTTTGTAGTGGGTTCTGACTGGACGGGTATTTTTGATTATCTTAAAGATTACTGTAAAGTAATATACCTTGAAAGGACTAAGAATATATCAAGCACTATGCTCCGCGCACAGATGACCCCCATACAGAGGATAGGAATCATAGGTACGGGGCGTATAGCAAACAGATTCATAACGGAGGCTGCGCTTGTGAGCGGTGTGAACGCACAGGGGGTATACAATCCCCATACAAAAAGCGCTAAATTGTTTGCACATAAATGGGGTATAGATGCATATGAGGATATTGAAAAGTTTTTTGATATGTCAGATATGGTGTATATAGCATCTCCACACGAGACACATTATGGCTATATTAAGCAGGCGCTGGAACATGATAAACATGTCCTGTGTGAAAAACCAATGTGCCTTAATAAAGCACATGCAGAGGAACTGTTTAAACTTGCAAAAGAAAAGAGACTTGTGCTTATTGAAGGGATAAAGACGGCATACTGCCCGGGATTTGCGAAGCTGCTAGGGATAGCATGCGGCGGTACGATAGGAAGCATAAGAAATGTAGAGGCGTGTTTTACAAAGCTTGAGGATGAGAATAACAGGGAATTAAAGGATGTAAATTACGGTGGAAGCTTTACGGAACTTGGAAGTTACTGCCTGCTTCCTGCGTTAAAGATATTTGGACATGCTTATGAGGATATAAGGTTTGAATCCATTAAGGATGAAAATGGCATAGATATTTTCACGAAGGCATATTTAAGATATCCAAATGGACTGGCTACAGCTACATGTGGGCTGGGGGTAAAGTCAGAGGGAAAGCTGCTTATATCAGGAACAAGAGGCTATATCACTGCAGATGCTCCATGGTGGAAAACCAATTATTTTGAGGTGCACAGGGAGAATCCAGATGATGTGGAGAAATTTTCAGAGAGATTTCTTGGAGATGGACTCAGGTATGAAATTAGTGACATGCTTTCCATGATAAATGGTGATAAAAAGAAATATTTCAAACTGACAAGAGGAGATTCTGTGGCATTGGCAGGAATCTTGGAGAAATTCCAGAAGGGGATGGGAAGAACATGAAAATATGGGCACATAGGGGATGCAGCCAGATGTATCCGGAGAATACACTTCTTGCGTTTGAAAAAGCGATGAATATAGCAGGGCTTACAGGTATAGAACTTGATATACAGCTTACAAAGGATGGAGAACTTGTAGTGATCCATGACGAACGGGTAGACAGAACTACAGAAGGGACTGGCTATGTCAGGGATTTTACTTTAAAGGAATTAAGTAAGCTCCATATATATGCAGGAGAAAATGAAATACAGCATATACCGACAATGGAAGAAGTTCTTGACTTATTAGAAGATAGACTTAAATCAGGAATGAAATTAAATATTGAACTTAAAAACAGCATTTATCCATATTCTGGTATGGAAGAAAAAATCACAGGACTTGTGCGTGAACGAAAGTTTGAAAATGCTGTTGTATATTCAACATTTTATGCCAGGTCGTTGAGTAAGCTAAAAGATTTAGCGCCACAGTCAGAGCTTGGCATACTTGATGCAAAAGCGTCTGACTGCATATACAAGATGAAAGGCGATTGTGGTGCAAGCGTAATCCACCCATTTTGGAAAGGGATAGATGTGTCGGCAGAAGACTTAAAAGGATACACAGTTAGGACATGGATGGCAGGGCATCTGTTTCCTGAAAGACCAACAGGAACAAAACTAAATTTAAATGAATTGGAAGAAAAAGGAATTACGGATATTATATTGAACGAGCCCGAGAGGTATTTGAACTAGAATGTTTGCTGGAGGTTATCGTTGGTAGCAGAAGATAGGTATATATTAAAACGAAAAATACAAGCATTTGGCAATACTGTTCTTTTTATGTTATGTAGAATAATGCCAATTCAAAGAAATAAAATAGCTGTCTGCACTTTTGAAGGGAAGGGTGGGTTTGGATGTAATCCTAAATACATTGTAGAAGAGCTGCATAGGAGAAGTTCCGTCTATAGATTTGTCTGGTTTGTGAATGACTGTGAGAAAGAATTTCCGAATTATATACGAAAAGTGAAAAATACGGCATGGAATAGAATATGGCATCTAGCAACTTCTAAGATATGGATAGACAATTATAGAAAGCCTTATGGGACGGTTAAAAGAAAGGGACAGTATTATATACAGACATGGCATGCGACAATTGGATTTAAAAGTATAGGTCTGTGGAGAAAGGATGCTTTTTCCAAAATGGCGTATCTCGTTAGTAAAAATGATTCGGATATGATTGATTATGTAGTTACAGATTCAGAATGGTGTGATGAAATGTACCCGAAAGGTCTTGTTTATAATGGTGAGTTTTTGCGGGTTGGTGCTCCAAGATGTGACGTTTTGTATGGAGAAAGAGAAAAAGAAAGAAAAAAAATACGGAAAACATATGGGCTGGCTGAAACAGATAAGATAGTCATGTATGCGCCAACATTTCGAGAGACTCAGAGGAATGGGAAGAGGAGTGTTGCTTCTGGGGAATTGAGTATAGATTTTGGACGGGTGCTAGAAGCTATGGAAAATCGATTTGGCGGTAATTGGATTTTATTTATTCGTCTGCATCCTCAGATTGCAGAAAAAATGAAACTGGATTTCAACGCACGAATTATGAGGCGAATTTTTGATGTCAGCATGGAAGATGATATGAGTCAACTGCTGGCAGGAGTGGACGCATATATTACCGATTACTCCAGTGCAGCTATGGATGCAAGTTTTGCGGGTATACCTGTATTTATTTATGCAGATGACATAGGACAGTATGCAGATGACAGAGGGAGTATGCTTTGGAACTTTACAAATGATTCTTATGTAGAGGTAAGAAATAATAAGGAAATTACACCTGGAATAAAAGCGATATTGCCTTATTCCATTGCGCAGAATAATGAAGAACTGGAACAAAATATAAGAAATTTTCAAGAAAACGCCTATGGAGAGAAAGTGAAGCAGTTCATGGAATCAGTAAACTTGGTGTTTGATGGAAGAGCAAGTCAAAGAATAGCAGATATTATAGAACAATGTATTACAAAATAGGATATACGAAAAGAGGTAAAAATAGTTGTATTCAGCAATTTTATTATCAGGTGGAAAGGGAAAAAGAGTACGAAAAGAAATACCCAAGCAGTATCTGCTTCTTGCAGGAAAGCCGATAATTATGCATTCCTTGGAAAGAATTGATAAGCTGTCTGAAGTTGAGGAAATTATTATTGTTTGTGAAAAAAAGTATGAGCAGGAAATCTCGCAGATGGCAAAACAATATATGATTGAAAAGCCATTAAAATTTGTGCAGAACGGAGAGACACGACAGGAATCTGTCTATCAGGGGCTTCTCAAGACAAAATCAGATAATGTTTTGATACATGAAGCGGCAAGGCCTTTTGCGGTTTTGGATGATTACAGAAACTTGATAAAAGCTGAAAAAAGCAATGCAATTTTAGGCTGCTCTATTCCTTATACCGTTCTGAAAGGCCAAAAGTATGTGAAGGATATTTTAAACCGTGCTGAGCTAGTTAATGTACAGCTCCCTCAAAAGTTTATAAAGAGTCCGTTGTTGGAAGCGCATAAAAAAGCCAGAAAGGAATGTGTGAAATTTACGGAAGATGCTAGTCTTTTGTTTTATTATGATAAAACGGATATAGAAATTGTCAATGGTAGCAGTTTCAATATAAAAATTACAGAACCAATGGATTTGATAATGGGAGAAAAAATTTATTATGAGTATATTGCTAGGAGAAAATAGATGAAAACGTGTATTATATCTGGTGCAAGTTCAGGTATAGGTCGGGAGACAGCTATTCTTATCAGTAAAAAAGGGATGTTTGACAATATTGTATTGATTGGACGAAATCAGCAAGAGTTGGAAAGAACCAAAGAGTTGATGTTTGTTAGAGACGCAAATATATCAGTGTGGAATATTGACTTGGAAGAACCGGAAAAAATTCCTGATATTATAAAAAAAATTTACAGCAAATACCTGAGTATTGACTGTTTGTTAAATATTGCAGGCTATACAGAGCCGCAGCCAATATTGTCTACCTCCTTGAATAATATACAGATTACATATGCAGTCAATGTTTTTTCTCCTCTTATTTTGATACGCGAAGCTGTGCGTTATATGAAAAAAAACGGTGGGAAAATAGTGAATATAGCATCTACGGCGGGTATGGGCCCCAGGCCGGGATGGATAACCTATTCATCTTCCAAAGCGGCGATGATTTCTATTTCACAGACATTAACAGAGGAGCTTGCAGAATATGGGATTAAGGTTTACTGTGTCTCACCTGGACGTTGTGCTACAAAACTCAGGGCAAAGCTAGCCCCAGATGAAGATTCAGCGATGATTATGCAGCCAGTGGAAGTTGCAAAAGTAATCACGAATCTTTTACTGGAGGATGAGCAGTATTTGGATGGACAAAACATCGTGATTAGGAAAAGGCTGACTTAAAGATTGGATGAGGAACTAACTTATGAAGGAGTTAACGGTTGATGTAAAAAATCTGCTCGCAAGAACGGAAAAGTTATACATATATGGGACAGGAATGTATGCAAGAAATATATATGAGCTTTTGCATAAAGAAGGGATAGAAATAGATGCTTGGGTTGTGACAGCGCTTGATGACAATACGGAATTATATGGATATCCAATATTGGAGTCAAAAAATGCTATAAAGGACAATGCAGGGATTATCTTAGGGTTAAATAGAAAAAATGACAGCGAAGTAACCCGATATTTAACGAACATTGGATGTAAGATGTTTAATGTTATTCATGGTTTTAAATACTTAGACCGTGGTGGTAACAGGGGATACGGAAACAGGCCATTAATTGAAATAACAACGCGAATAGGATGCTCCATTAATTGTAAATTTTGTCCGCAGGATTTGTTGTTGAGTAAGTACTTTAAAAAAAATAAAAATCGTGAAACGTTGATGAGTTTAGATAATTTCATTCAATGTATAAAAAAGCTTCCACAAAACAGCATAATCGAATTTGCCGGAATGGGAGAGCCATTTCTTAATCCAGACTGTATGAAGATGATTTCTGTTGCCTGTGAAAGTGGGAGGGATGTAATTGTTTATACTACTTTAGTGGGAGCCAGCATGGATGATGTGAAGAAATTGTGTGAATTATCAATCAGTTATATGGCGCTTCATGTTGCAGATAAATTCAAATATGCAAATATTCCTGTTACACAGGAGTATCTTGAAAAATTAGATTTTATAGCTAATGCAAAAAGAAAAGATGGATTACCCGTGGTTAATTTGTGGAATGCACAAACGGAACCCGACGACGAAGTAAAAAAAATTGTGTCAGGTAAACACGAAGTGTTGACAGCATTAAATGACAGAGCCGGAAATCTTGAAGCGGATCATTTGATAAAAAAGAGAGTGATAGGCAGTCTGATTAGGTGCAGTATGTGTGGTGAAGCATTTGACCATAATGTGATTCTTCCAGATGGAACTGTGCTTTTATGCCCACAGGATTATGGTATGAAGCATGTGCTTGGAAATTTATTTTATGAATCTTATCAGGACATAATAAATAGCAGTGAGATGGAGAAAGTTAAAAAGGGATGTAATGGAGACTGTAGTATAGAGATACTTTGCAGAAGTTGTAGTTCAGCATCGCCTTTTGTTGAAAATACCTGATAGAAGGAAAGGTTGGACATATAATATTATGTTGTTGGAGAAAATCAATGATTTGTCGGATTTAAGAAAATTGAGTGTTGAAGATTGTATACTTCTTGCTGATGAAATCAGAGATTTGATTATCAATAAGTTAAGCCAGTGCGGTGGCCATTTGGGATCGAACCTTGGAATTGTGGAAATGACAATTGCAATCCATTATGTGTTTGAATCGCCTGAGGATAAGATAGTATTTGATGTTTCACATCAAAGTGCGACGCATAAAATATTAACGGGCAGGAAAGAGGCGTTTATTAATCCACAGAAATACAGAGAAGTAAGCGGCTATATGAATTCAGACGAGAGCGAACATGATCTATTTAAAATAGGACATACATCGACATCTTTAAGTCTAGCATGCGGCATTGCCAAGGCAAGGGATTTGCGAGGAAGCAAAGAAAATGTGATCGCTGTGATTGGGGATGGTGCACTCAGTGGCGGAGAAGCATTAGAAGGATTGGATTATGGTGGTACCGATATAGAGGGGAATCTTATCATTATTGTAAATGATAATCAGATGTCCATAGCAGAAAACCATGGAGGGATTTATAAAAATTTAAAAGAGCTGAGAGATACAAAGGGAGAGGCAAGGAATAATATCTTTAAAGCCTTAGGATATGATTATTATTATGTAGCAGAAGGTAATAATGTAAAAAAAATGATAGAGGCGCTACAGAAAGTAAAAGATATTGACCATCCGATTGTGATACATGTCTGTACGAAAAAAGGAAAAGGATATCCGTATGCGGAAGAACATCAGGAAATTACACATTATATTCATCCGTTCTATATAGAAACAGGTTTGGAGAAAAAAACATTTTCAGGAGAAAGATACGATTACATACTTAAGAATTTTCTTATAGAGAAAATGAAAAAGGATTCTCAGGTGGCAATGTTGGTAGCAGCGACGCCTGTTATGTTGTCTTTTTCAGAAAAAGACCGCAAAGCATTGGGAGCGCGTTTTATAGATGTAGGGATAGCAGAAGAACATGCGGTCGCAATGGCGGCTGGAATGGCTCGAAATGGTGGAAAACCTGTATTTGCTACTAAGTCTTCTTTTTTTCAGAGGACGTATGATCAGGTTTCTCAGGAATTATGTATTAATAAATTACCTGTTACTTTAATTGTTATTAATGCATCTGTATATGCCACAACAGATGCAACACATATTGGAATTTTTGATATTTCTATGTTGTCCAATATTCCGAACCTTGTTTATTTGGCACCAACTAATAAACAAGAATATTTGGCTATGGTGGAATGGAGTATTGACCAGGATAAATATCCTGTAGCAATCCGTGCTCCAAGAAATGGTGTGTTTAATGCGCAGGGAGAAGTAGAGCAGGACTATAGTGAATTAAATCGTTATCTAATTGTGCAGAGTGGAGAGCAGATTGCGATAATAGCATTGGGAGATTTTTATCAGATAGGGGAGGAACTGGTTAAGAAGATAGATAGAAAATTCGGATGGAAACCTACACTGATTAATCCGCGTTATATAACAGGTATTGATGAGAAGGTACTTCATTCGTTGTTGCAAAAGCATAGGCTGGTTATTACTATGGAAGACGGAATTTTGGAAGGTGGGTTTGGAGAGAAAATAGCCAGATTTTATAGTATGACAGATATATATGTCAAAAACTATGGCTTGAAAAAAGAATTCCTTGACAGATATGATGTGCAAGAAGTCATGAAGAAAAATCATTTAGAGCCTGATATTATTATAGAAGATATTGTGGAAATGGGACTATTTTAGAAGGATTAAGATTTTCCCAGATAGGAGACATGCAATATGAGAAAAATGCTTTTTTATGGCGCAGGAGTATTTGGAAAATATGCTATAAACAGATATAAATTGTACAAAATGAACAGGCCGGAACTGAAAGGCTTCCTTGACAAAAAACCGAAAGAAGACTATGAAGGTTATCCTGTATACTGTGTAGATGATATTAGAATGTCCGATTATGACATTGTTATCACAATGAGTAATCCTTATGAGATATGGAAAGTTTATAAGGAATTGCTTAATCAGGGATGTGGCAAAATCTATATGTTCCGTAATCGTGCCAATAAAGTATCTGAAAATAATATGGAATTTTTAACTATTGAGTGTAAAGAGGTTTATGATTTGGGTGAATGTGTCCTTCCTTATGCAGAAATGCATATTTGTGATGGTTGTAATTTAAACTGCAAAGGCTGTACACATTTTTCACCTTTGTTTGATTGGACAATGCCGAGTTTTGACGAACGCATAAAAGATGTGAAGATGTTGAAGTCAAAGTTTTCCAATATATTCGGATTTCATATATTGGGAGGCGAACCATTGTTAAATCCTCAGCTTGGAATGTATGTAAGAGAAATACGAAAATTGCTTACAGATACCTATATAGAAATTGTGACGAACGGATTGCTGATTCCCTCTCTGTCAAATGAAATATTGCAGAATATTAAGGAAAATAATGTATCAATTCGCATATCAGAATATGCTCCGACCACGAGATTACTTCCGCAAATTAGAGATGTATTGGAACAGCAGGGGATTTCATATGGAATATCAGGTTTTGATGATGTGAAAAATATGTTTGGAAAACCATTATCCTTAAGTGAAAACAGTAGATATTCGCATAAATGTATTTCGCCAGGATGCGTGAATATCTGGAATGGAAAGATAGCCAGATGTCCTACATTGATGTATATAAAGAAGTTTAATGAGAAATTTGGACTGCAATTGCCATGTGCAGGGATTTTGGAATTAAATTCGGATATTAGCGGATTTAATCTACTTGATTTTTTAGAGAAGGAAGTACCACTATGTAAGCATTGTGTATTAAATGAATTTCCATGGGAGCAGCATAAGGGAGAAATTAATTTAGAAGACTATGTGGTAATTGATTGATAAATTGAGGGGGAAAAATGAGAAAAAGGATATTGGTGACAGGAGGAGCTGGTTTTTTAGGATCTCATTTGTGTGACAGGTTAATAGAGCAGGGAAATGACGTAATATGTGTGGATAATCTATTTACTGGAAGTAAGGACAATATCAGACATTTGATGGATAATCCATATTTTGAGTTTATAAGGCATGATATAACAGAGCCGCTATATGTAGAAACAGATGAAATCTATAATTTGGCATGCCCTGCAAGCCCGATTCATTATCAATATAATCCGATCAAGACTGCAAAAACAAGCGTTTTAGGTGCATTAAACTGCCTGGGACTGGCTAAAAGATGTAAGGCAAAGATTTTACAGTCAAGTACAAGTGAAGTATATGGAGATCCGGAAATACATCCTCAGCTGGAAAGCTACCGTGGGTGCGTCAACCCGATTGGAATCCGTTCCTGCTATGACGAGGGAAAACGCATGGCAGAAACATTGTTTTTTGATTATTACAGACAACACGGCGTAAGTATTAAAGTGGTTAGAATATTTAATACATATGGCTCAAGGATGAGTGTTAATGACGGCAGAGTAATATCAAATTTTATAGTTCAAGCATTGAAAAATGAGGATATTACAGTATATGGAAATGGAATGCAGACAAGAAGTTTTTGCTATGCAGAAGATCTGATTGATGGCATGATTCGTATGATGGAGAGCAGAGATGGATTTACAGGTCCGGTTAATCTTGGGAATCCAGAGGAATATACGATGATACAATTGGCAGAAACAATAGTCAAAATGACAAATTCTTATTCAAAGATTGTGTATATGCCTTTGCCGCAGGATGATCCAGTACAAAGGAAACCGGATATTTCCCTGGCGGAAAAAGAACTTGCATGGAAACCGAATGTCGATTTAGAAAGCGGATTAAAATCAACAATTATGTATTTTGAAAGAATTCTTTGTAATTACTGATTCTGCGAATAAGAAACTGGAGGGAAAAGAATGACTAAGAAATATGAGCCATTAATATCTATTATAATTCCAGCTTACAATACGGGTAGCTATATAGAAAGATGCATAAATAGTATTTGCAGTCAAACTTATAAGAATTTAGAAATTATATGTGTTAATGATGGTTCTACTGACGAAACGGGTGATATTTTAGATAAAATATCTGTGTCAGATGAAAGACTGGTAGTGATACATAAGAAAAAAGAAGGAGTAACAGCTGCCAGAAATGCGGCATTAGAAATAGCAAATGGTGAATATATAGGTTTTGTTGATTCGGATGATTACATTGATGAGAGTATGTATTTAAAACTATTCAAGGCAATAGAGAAAAATCATGCAGACATAGCAACATGCAATTATTATTTGGCATTTGACGAATACACTAGAAGAGCAGATAATCTAAAACCAGTTCCGACAGAGAAAGTGAATACCAATGTTTTTTTGCAGTATGTCTTTGAAAGGGATACGTATAAGGGCGTTGGGGGATATCTTTGGACAAGGCTGTTTAAAAGGAATCTGATAAAAGCCAAGGATGGTGAATTGTCAATCAGATTTAAGGAAGAATATTTGGGTGCTGATGACATCATATTTCTTGCCGAAGTACATGTCAAGAGCGAAACGACAGTCTATGTCAATGAACCATTGTATTATTACTATCAGAGAGAAGGCTCAATTGTGCATGACAGGGAATCGCAGTATAAAACTCTATTTACCGTTACTGCTTATGAGAAACTGATTGATTTCTATAGAGTAAATGGTGTAGAAGAGGAAGTTATAGAGTACATAATAAGGATGTATGTGTATGTATGTGGAATTATGTTGGAGATTGCACTGAAGAAACAGGAGACAGAGAGAGTTGTTTTATTACAGGAAAAAATAAAGAATAATTTAGATGTTTATGTTAAAACAAATAAAGAACATATGGACAGGGTAAAATGGTTAGTTAATATGGTAGTTTGAAATAATGGGGGAGAAATGAAAGAAATAGAGGAGAAAAAAGAAAATTTTTTTCGAGAAATCAATCAGTATAAGCATATTATTGTTTATGGTGCCAGAGCAATAGCTATATCCACAGCTGTTTATTTGAGCGCTTGTAAGGAGTTTTTTGACAAAGATTATAAAATTGCAGTTACATGGAAAGTAGGAAATCCAGATACCATATTGAACCATCCAGTATATTGTATAGATGAATTAATAAATTATAAAGACACTTCAATTGTTATAATTGCTGTAAGAAAGTATCAGCAGAGCGTTATTTCTACATTGGCAGAAAAGGGTTTTTATAACTATCTTATTATGGATACAGAATTGTTGAAAGATGAGAGTCTAAAATATGAGAGTGTGCTGGGTAATTATACTGGGAAAATGATTAAAGGATTAATCCACTTCAATAAATGTTCAGGTCGTCAATTAGCAATGCATATTGGTAGAATTCGGCAACCATTTTATTTTCAAGTTGAAATAGTAGGACACTGCAATTTGAACTGCTGGTCATGTTGTGCATTTTCCCCTGTGGTAAAAGAAGAATTTATGGAGGTATCTGTTTTTGAAAAGGACATGCATCGTATGTCACAGTTAGTTCCAGCCGAAAATTTAGAAAGAATACTTTTAATAGGTGGAGAACCATTACTGCACCCAAAGGTTGAGGAGTTAATTAAGATAACAAGAAAATATTTTCCAAAGACAAACTTGAATATCCATACAAATGCAATATTGTTACTAAATATGCCGATTGATTTTTTTGAACTGTGCAGGAAAGAAAAGGTTACAATTATTTATACCCAATATCCAATTAAGTTGGATTATAAGAAAATTAAGAAGAAATTAGATTCATATGGTATTGATTACAATATTTTTAATGGAGAAACAGAAACAAAAGTTTTAAGTAAAATACTGATAAATTCCATGGGTGATTCAGACTATGAGGAAAATTTTGTTAAATGTACATGTACTTCTGTTGAATTAAGTCACGGAAGATTATACACATGCTCGCAGGCGCCTAGTTTTCATAGATTAAATAATGCGTTTGGAACAAATATTGAATTAGGGCTAAATGATGGTGTGGACATTCACCAATGCCAATCTTTTGAAGAGATGATAGAGGGGCTTGCCCGGCCAATGGAGGTATGTCGTTTTTGTGAAATGTGGCATGATTCATATGGCTGTAGAAAATGGCAAACATCCAAACGGGAAAAAGGGGAATGGATAATATTGGAAAAAGAGATGAGGGAACTTAAAATAATTAAAAGTCAAATGATTGATGAAAAACAAGTATAAGCGAACATAAGAATGTGAGGGGTGTAGTATGGCATTTGGTGACTTTTATAGGGGAAAAAAAGTCATGGTTACAGGCAATACAGGTTTTAAAGGCTCATGGCTATGCAAGATATTAAATATGCTTGGAGCAGATGTTCATGGCTATGCATTAGAACCACAAATGACGCCAAATCTTTATAATATATCAGGTGTTGCCAGAGAAATAAACACATGTACAGGTGACATTAGAGAGCTTGATAAGTTATGTGCGGCATTTATGAATTTTAAGCCTGAAATCGTGATTCATATGGCAGCCCAGCCGATTGTGAGAGAATCTTATCTTGCTCCGGTTTATACCTATGACGTGAATATAATGGGAACGGTAAATGTATTGGAGTGTGTCAGGAATTGTGATTCGGTAAGGTCATTTTTAAATGTGACTACTGATAAAGTATATCTTAACAAGGAATGGCAGTGGGGTTACAGGGAGAATGAAGAGTTGAAAGGATATGACCCCTATTCTAATTCCAAGTCATGTTCGGAACTTGTTACATATAGCTATAAGAAGTCATTTTTTAAGGATTCCGGCGCTGCGGTTTCCACTGCAAGGGCAGGAAATGTGATAGGCGGCGGAGATTTCGCAAAGGATAGAATCATACCGGACTGTGTCAGGGCGATAGAGGGGGAACATGACATAATTGTCAGAAATCCGGATTCCATAAGACCATATCAGCATGTGCTGGAGCCTCTTTTTGCATATTTGTTGATTACGGAGGCGCAATATAAGGATCCAAATTTAGCCGACGTATATAACGTGGGGCCAAATGAAGCTGATTGTTGGACTACAAGGGATATCGTCGAACTTTTCTGTAATAAATGGAATGCATGCGGAAAACACAAAATCAAATGGGAGAGTAAACAGGAAGGCGGCCCGCATGAGAATAATATCTTAAAGCTCGACTGTACGAAAATAAGGAATATACTGGGCTGGCAGCCTGTTTGGGATGTAAATGCAGCACTTGATAAAATTGTAGAATGGACGGACATTTACCTGAGAGGATATAACATAGGCAGATGTATGGAGTCGCAGATTGAAAAATATATTGGAGACAGCTATGAAAGATACAGTAAAAAGAATAGCAATATTTGTCATATATGACAAACAAGGCATTATTGATGGATATTGCATTCATATTATCAGGGAATTGAAATCTGTATGTGACAGGGTTGCGGTTATATGCAATGGAAATATGACAGATAAGAGCATTGAAGGGTTACAGGAAGAGAACCTTGAAGTTTATGTGCGGAAAAACGAAGGATATGATGCGACAGCTTACAAATATGCCTTGGAAGACATTGTCGGATGGGATGTTTTGGAAGGATATGATGAGCTGATTTTGGTTAACGACTCGTTCTATGGTCCATTTTGGCCTCTGAAAGATATTGTAGAGAGCATGGAAGAAAAGAATGTAGATTTTTGGGGGCTGACTGGACAAGTCCCTATGGGAAATACGTTCGGAGACGCATATCCGGAAGAGATACTTCCTTATCATATACAGACGTATTTTGTTGTGGTTCATTCACACATGCTGCACGACATAAGTTTTAAGGCATTTTGGGATAATGTTAAGGATATTAAAGAATTTACAGATGCTGTCACAGGTTTTGAACTGTTATTTACAAAATATTTTACAGAAAAAGGTTTTGTATCCGGAACCTATGTTGGCAGTACGTTTCAGGAGAATGAAAAAATAGAAAACAGAATTCCGTATATTATGTATTCTCCTTGCGAGCTGATAAAAAAATACCATTGTCCGGTTGTGAAAAGAAAATGTTTTGCGCTTCCTTATCAGGATATTCTGCATTATTCAATAGGACAGGATATGAGTATGATTTTTGAAACGATTGAATCCGTCAGCAATTATGATGTGGATATGATATGGAAGCATTTAATCCGTATCATGGAACCGGGACGGCTGCATCAGGTTCTGCACCTGCGGTATGTACTGCCTGAGCAAACTTCATTGATGACAGACCATAAGACAGGTTACAGTAAGACGGCAGTGATTGCGCATATAAATTATATGGAACTACAGGATGAATGTATATCTTATTTACTGCATCTGCCAAAAGAAATTGACGTGTTTGTAACCACCAAATCAGGGGATATTAAAAGAAATATTGAGAAAATATTTTTGGATAAAGGCAGAAAAAACATATCTGTAATCATGATAGGGAATCGCGGCCGGGAAATCAGGGGACTGCTTATTGAATGTAAAGATATATTTTTAAATTATGAGTATATATGCTATGTGCATGATAAACGTACTACGGGAGGGATAGCTGATGTAAAGATTGGCGAAAAATTTTTTCACACTTTATGGGATAGTATGCTTAAGAGCAGGGCATATATAGATAATATTTTAAGCTTGTTTGAAAAGAATAAATATATAGGATTGTTGGCGCCGCCGGCACCGTATCATTGGAGTTATTTCAGATATTTAGGGCAGGAATGGACAGGTAATTATCAGACAACCAAAGAATTGGCGAACAGGTTACGTTTAAACTGTGTCATGCAGGAAGAATTTGCGCCTTTCGTATTGGGAACAACATTCTGGTGCCGCACAGATGCACTAAGACCATTATTTGAATATGGATTTTGCGAAAGTGATTTTCCAGAGGAGCCATTGGCACTGGATGGAACATTCAATCATGCTATTGAGAGAATTTTTCAGTATGTGGCGCAAAGCCAGGGCTATGCATCAGGCATCGTAATGAGTGATGCGGATGCATCTTCTTATTTACAGGATTATCACTCCATGATTATCGGTGTATTGAATGAATATAGGAAAAAAGCAAGATTTCCTTATTTCTACGAATATCTTTTGGACATGTCTATACCCGAAGAATTTATAGATTTTTGTGTCTCGTTTGAAAAGGTATATATTTATGGGACAGGTAGGGTTGCGGGTAGAATAACGAACTGGCTGCGAACCGCTGGCATGGAATATGAGGGATATATTGTTTCGGATGGACATAGGGATAATGCTAAATGGAATGGTAAATCTGTTTACGTTTTGTCTGAAATAGAGGTCGAGAACGATAAATTGGGAATCATTCTTGGTTTAGGTAAAAAATATCAAAAAGAGGTCATTCCCATATTAAAAAAGAAAGGGTATAGAAATATCTATAATATATTGAAATGAAAGCAATAATTAAAGTGATCTCATCGTCAATACAAGCTAAAAATATGGTTATTAAAAATATACAGATGGCAGTCATTGTACATCTCTATTATGAAAACACGTTTCAAGAAGCAATTTCTTATCTGACGTCAGTGCCGGAATATGCGGATATTTATATAACAATAGGTTCGGAAGAAAAAAAGCGGTTTATTGAAAAAATCTGCATGGAAATGGGAATCAATGTTACGGAAATCAGAGTAGTGCAAAACAGGGGGAGAGATATAAGTGCATTGCTTGTCGGATGCAGAGACGTGTGGAACAACTATGAATACATTTGTTTTGTCCATGATAAAGCAACTTCGGCGGATAACGGTCCCCAAAAAATAGGACACACTTATATGTACCTGTTATGGGAAAATATGCTTAAAAGCAGGGGATATGTTGAAAATATAATACAGTACATGGAGCAAAAACCATTTATAGGGCTTTTAGTCCCTCCGGCACCATATCATGGTAATTATTTCGGTAATTATGGAAACGAGTGGACCAGTTGTTATGAGAAAACAGTTCATTTAGCTAAGACGCTCGGCATTTTTACCGAAATCCAGGAAGATGAACCGCCTATTGCTTTGGGAACAGCTTTTTGGTGCAGGACGGATGCGCTGAAGCCGCTTTGGAGCGCTGGTTTTTCTTATGATTCTTTTGAACCGGAACCGATGGCGGAGGATAATACAATCAGCCATGCCATTGAAAGGGTTTTACCATATGTGGCGGAAGCACGGCATTATCAGACTGAGGTTATTATGAGTGACCAATATGCATCGATGGAGTTATCAAATTACCATTTTATGTTAAATAATTTGGTTTCCCATATTAGGGAGCAGGTATATTTTGTGGCGTATGATGATTTGGTGAATCATGTAAATTATTTGGATTATACAGGAATAAAGTGGTTTTCGCATTATTATGAATGTATATACATATACGGAACAGGACATACGGCGTATGAAACTACTCTCTATTTAAAAAGACAAAACATACAATTTAGTGGTTACATTGTATCTGACAATTATAAAAAATTAGATTGTTTTTTAGAGAAGCCTGTTTGGAGGATTTCGGATATAAAGCCTGATAGTCATACGGGAATTATTGTCGCACTCAATAATAATAACTCTATTCAAGTGGTAAAAGAACTGAAAAGTAAAGGTTTTTCTGAATTATATTTTAATAGAAATATAGAATCGCTGCTGAATTCGGTGGACGGAGTAAAATATATAGATATCAGGTGCTCGGAGGATATCCGGGGGATTAGTAGATGCATATTCAAAGGCAAAGAATTAGGGGGCTTTGAGAACTCTGAAATATTCGTCTCGACATCTGGACAAAATGTGATCAGGGGGATGCATTTTCAGCCGTCCCCCTATGGGCAGACAAAGCTTATTACAGTCATTGAAGGAAAGATAGAAGGGATTGTTTTGGATTTACGGCCGTTATCCCGGACTTATCTTGCGTATGAGAGGATTGAACTTTCGGAGGATTGCGGGAAATCGTTGATAGTACCTGAATACTGCGCGTGGGGATTTCGGACATTTGATGAAAAAAATACGGTCATTTATAACATTTCAGGAGAGTATAAAAAGGATTTTGATATGGGAATACGGTGGGACAGTTTTGGATATGACTGGAAAGTGGTAAATCCTATTTTGAGTGAACGCGATAAAAATTTAATCACACTCGAAACATATTTAAAGGAGTATAGTATTGATGGAAAAAATAAAATGTAGATACTGTGGGGAAGAACTGCATACATATATGGTTGATCTGGGATTATCGCCATTATCCAACGATTATCTTACAGAGGATGATATTGAAAAAGGCCAGCATGAACTGCCTTTACGAACCTGCTATTGTGATCATTGTAAACTGGTGCAGGTGGTAAACTTTGAAGCGCCGGACGGAGTATTTAATCGGAATTATAAATATTACAGTTCGTTTTCGGCAAGCTGGCTGAAACATAGTGAACAGTATGTGGACTATATTGTGGACAGGCTGGGATTGGATAAAGATTCAAAGGTTATGGAGATCGCTTCTAATGATGGGTATTTACTACAGTTTTTTGGAAAATATGACATAAAGCCATTGGGGATAGAGCCATCCACGTCCACTGCCGATGTGGCAAGAAAGAAGGGCATCGAAACCATTGACAGCTTTTTTGGAGAAGAATTTGCAAAAAGGCTGGTTAGTGAAAGGAAAACGTATGATCTGATCATTGGCAACAATGTGCTTGCGCATGTTCCATACATAGATGATTTTGTAAAAGGGTTAAAGACTTCGTTAAGTGAGCAAGGAACAATTACCATGGAATTTCCCCATTTACTGAATCTGATCAAGTATAAGCAGTTTGACACAATATATCATGAGCATTTTTCCTATTTGGATCTTTTGGCTGTGAACAGAATATTTGGAGACAATGGTTTAAAACTTTATGATGTGCAGAAGCTTGAGACGCATGGAGGTTCATTAAGGATATTTGCGGCACATGCAGAGAACACAAAAGTACAGGTAAGCAGCGCCGTAAAAGACATCATAGATGAGGAAACGGAGTTTGGTTTGGATTCTCCCCGGATATTTGAGGAATTTGGCAGGTATGTTCAGAACTTGAAATTTAGTATATGGAATAAAATTACGGAATTAAAGAAGGAAGATAAGACCATTGTAGGATATGGAGCGGCTGCAAAGGGCAATACACTGTTTAATTTCTGCGGTATTAAAAACGATGTGATAAGTTACGTGGCAGATATGAACCCATACAAGCAAAATCTGCATCTTCCCGGATCGCTGATCCCGATTGTTTCACCGGATAAGATAAAGGAGACAAAACCGGATTATATCGTGATAATTCCATGGAATTTAAAACAAGAAATTATGCAGCAGTTGGAATATGTGCGTGAATGGGGATGTAAATTTGTGACATTCATGCCGGAAGTACAGGAGTATTGACCGGTCAGAGGATAATTGTATGAAGCATATAATGATAAGCGGTGCGACAGGATATATAGGTATCAGTCTGATAAGGGAATTGGTGAAGGAATATCAGGTGTATGCACTTGTGAGAAAAGAAAGCGATCTATCTGTACTAAATACGTTAATAGATAAGGAGTGCATCATACAGATCAATGATGGTAATGTATATAAAACAATCAGACAGGCACAGCCTGAGTATTATATTAACCTTATGGGGAGATTTATTGTGGAGCATTCCGAAGATAATCTTGCCGAACTGCTGGAGGGTAATTTTGATGTGCCGGTCATGCTGCTTGATGCAGTATGTCAGGCGGGATGTAAAAAAATAATTAATACGGGAACTTATTGGCAGAATTTTAATGGAGAGAGCAGTAACCCTGTTGATTTATATGGCGCCGTAAAAAATGCTTTTGAGAATATCATAAAGTATTATACAGAGACAATGGGATGCAGAAGCATTACTTTGAAGCTGTTTGATACCTATGGTCCAAATGACAAAAGGAAAAAACTGCTTACTGTTTTGGCGGAAATGAAAGATGGGGAAAGCATAGATTTAAGTGACTGTATGCAAAAAGTATACTATTGTCATATTAAGGATGTAGTTTCTGCGTACATTGCCGCAATGGGACTGCTTGATGCAGCAAAGAGCAGATATATGGAAGAGTTTGCAGTGAGGGATAAAAAACCTGTTGTTTTA
The DNA here is from genome assembly GCA_910589385.1 of uncultured Lachnospiraceae bacterium. Classification (GTDB taxonomy): domain Bacteria; phylum Bacillota; class Clostridia; order Lachnospirales; family Lachnospiraceae; genus Schaedlerella. Next base: position 71,417 of record CAJUTU010000009.1, on the reverse strand, counting down.
AAAGACGTCATAGTGAAATTGACAAAAATCATGAATAAAGATATTAAACTGAATTTTGGAATGCGCGAGAACAGAAAAAGGGAAATTGTCAATCCTGAGGGAATCGGAAAAATCATTCCGGGCTGGGAATGCACTGTACCATTGGAACAGGGATTAAAAGAAATGCTGGGATGAGCGGGAGGCAGATATGAAAGTAGTAATACTGGCAGGCGGATTTGGTACGAGAATAAGTGAGGAGTCAGAGTTTAAACCAAAGCCGATGATAGAAATTGGCGGAAAACCGATCCTGTGGCACATCATGAAGTGCTATTCATATTATGGCTTTCATGAATTTATTATCTGTGCCGGATATAAACAGAATGTTATAAAGGAGTATTTCTCCAATTATTTTTTGTATGGGTCGGACGTTACTTTTGATTTTTCTAAAGAAAACAGTATGACAGTGCATAATAATGTCTCTGATCCATGGAAAGTAACGGTAGTGGATACAGGTTTGAATACATTAACTGGCGGAAGAATCAAGAGAGTTCAGCCGTATATAGGGAATGAAGATTTCATGCTTACATACGGAGACGGGGTATCTGACATCAATATAAGCAGGCTTTTGGACTTTCACAAGGAAAAGGAAAAAAAGCTGACGATAACTGCTGTTCAGCCGGGCAATAGATTTGGAAGTGTGGAAGTTGGGAAGAGTGGAGAAGTAAAACGTTTTGCGGAAAAGAAAAAAAATGACGGAGGATGGATAAACGGAGGTTTTATGGTTGTCTCTCCTGAGATTTTTGACTATATAGATGGAGATGATTCGATATTGGAGAAAGATCCAATGGAAACTTTTGTGAAAAGGGGAGAAATGGCGGCATATTGCTATGACGGATTTTGGCAGTGTATGGATACTTTGAGAGATAAAAAATATCTGGAAGATTTGATTTTACAAAAGAAAGCATACTGGATGGTCTGGGAGTAAGGCAGGAAAAATAATATGAAAAGACTGGCTATATTGGCAATATATTCAAAAGAAGGAAAAGTTTATGATTACATAGAATATTTGGTCAAAGAATTAAAAAAAGAAGTACAGGCATTTTATGTTGTATGTAACGGTATGCTCAGGATTGAGGAACAGGAGAAAATAAAGCAGTATATAGATGATATTTTTTTTAGGACTAATGAAGGATATGATGCGGCAGCCTTAAAGCAGACCATGGATGAATATTTGGGGTGGGAAAAAATATATGAGTTTGATGAATTGGTTCTGTTAAATGACAGTTTTTTTGGTCCGTTCATCCCATTTGCAGACATCTTTTGCAATATGTCAAATCGTGAATGTGATTTTTGGGCATTTACGTCAAATCAGGAGTCCAACACTTTAATGGGGGATGTACCATTTCATTTACAATCTTATTTTTTGGTAATAAGAGATCGAATGCTCAGGCATAAAAGTTTTCGCAAATTTTGGGAAAACCTTCCTAAAATAGAAACATATAAGCAGGCTGTTCTAAATTATGAGCTAAGATTGACAGAGTATTTTATTCATGAGGGATTTGTGGGAAGCACTTATGTAGATGACAAATGTTTTAACTCGGAAGTGTTTAGTGAGAGATATGTATATGCTATGCTTGAGCCATATGCATTGGTAGTACATAAAGGATGCCCTGTTGTCAAAAAAAAATGCTTTTTACTTGACAGAAAACAGATATATACCATGTCGGAATATGAAGATATAGTATTACTGATGAAATATCTGAAACAAAACAGTAAATATGATACTGATATGATTTGGCAGGTGTTATTGGATCAAAATAATCTCTCAAAGATAGATAATAACCTGTGTATGGAGTATATCGTTCAAGAGAAAACGGAATTGGATGATTATGATAAAGACAATATTACAAAGTCGGTTATTATTATATACATAGACTGTGAAATATATATTGATGATGTGTTTGCATATATGAAAAATATTGACCAGTATATAGATATGGTAATCATATATGACAAAGCTATATCGGATAAAATTGAATGCAGAAAACCGGCATTAAAAAGAGTGCAGCTGATAGAATATAATGAAAAACTGATGGAATATGTTAATCATTACCGTTCAAAATATGAATATTTTTGTGTTATCAATTTGCAGAACATATATGAGACGGGAAGGCCTCTTAAAACAGGAAGAAGCCGGCTGCATCTTCTCTTTGAAAACAGTATAAGCAGCATTGAGTTTATTGCAGATATCCTGAAACATTTGTCTGAAGAAAAATTATTGTCAGGGATGATCGTTGAGGAGCAAATGTGGAATGTGAACTCTCGCAATACGGAAGCCGGAAAGATAGGCGCAGTATGGATGAAAAAGAGATGTGAGGATATAGGAAATCTAAGCAGGATTAAAAACCTTTGTGATATAACACAAAAGGGGATGAAATATGAGCGGATTATATCATCGGAATATGCGCGTATCAAAATGAATCTTCTGCGGAGAATGATTTCAGGTTTTTCGGAATTAACACAGATATATAGTGAGAAGGCGCTGGATGATGCATGCAGGATTAAAAGAGTGACATTATTTTGTAAAAATAAAAAAGACATTTATATATTTGGAAACGGCATATATGGAAAAGAATGTTACAAATTATTAAACTCAAATAATATATATGTAGCTGGTTTCCTGGTATCTGGATTACATAAAACGGACAGTTATTATTTGGGGATTCCTGTATATGAATTAGAAACCATATTCGAAAAAAGAAAAGACTGGTCGCAGACAGGCATCATCGTGTGCATTAATTCAAGGGATGTCAATAGTATCAAAAAGAAGATCAATAGCTTAGGCTGTGATAATGTAGTGGATTATAAACAATTTTAATATTTGCACGTTGCTTTATATTTTATATGCCCATTGCGGATATTTTGGAAAATTCGTGGCTAAAACTGTAAGGGGGATAATAATGGAAAAAGTAATTATATTGATTCCAACGCATTATAATATTTTTTCAGAAAATGAGAAAATATCGGTTATGCAATGTCGGAAGGTTTTATCATCTTATCCGATTAGATTCATGATTCCGGAAACTCTTGCGGTAGAGAATGATCTGGTGTGTGACGGAATTGGTGTTGAGAAAGTGCCTGCTGACTGGTTTGGATCATTTGACAGATACAACAGGACAAGTGTTAAGAGAGAGTTTTATGAGAGGTTTTTAGACTATGAGTATATGATGATTTATCATTTGGATGCCTATGTATTTTCTGATCAAATGGAGTATTTCTGTGGTTTAGGATATGATTATTATGGTGCGCCATGGCTGGATGGTCAGTTGACAGGATATGGAAAAGAGCGGGTAACTGTAGGGAATGGCGGATTTGCCTTAAAGAAAATTCGGGCATGCCTTAATATGCTCGATAAAAAACCTTTTTGTGGCAATAATGAAGATCTATACTGGGGTTCATGTGAATGCGATGAATTTCGTGTGGCACCGATGGATGTCGCGTTACAGTTTGCATTTGAAACGGATGTAAGGCGATGCTATCTGATAAATGATCATAAACTGCCGTTTGGCTGTCACGCATGGTGGAAACATGATTTGGATTTTTGGAAACCTTATATTGAAAAAGAAGGATTCCAAATACAAGGAACATACATATGCTGTGCAGGTGGGTTTGCGCACTGGATTGGCTGGGAATTGTCCGAAAGCAGTTTAAACAAATGTACTGGGCTGTCAGAGTATGCAGATGTCAAATTCTGTTTGTGGGGAGCCAAAACAGAAGGTTTTGAATGCGGATATCTTTTGAAACGGCTTAAAATTACAGATTTTGAATATATAGACAGTAACCCAATGTTTAGAAATAAAAAATTGTGGGGAAAAGAGATAAAAGAGCCGATATCTTTGCGGAATCATGACAGCAGGACAGTAGTAATTATTACGGCAAAAAACTATGAAGGAGAAATATGTGAATTGATGGATCGGATGGATATTCGTTTACCTGTTCTGCTTTATGGAGAAATAAAAAGCAAAATCATTCTGTATATTCAAAAAGAAATGTTAAAGAGGATAAAAGAGGAGCTATGAGACGGATTTGGTTATGGGGAGTGGGGAAATATTTAGAAAAAGTAAAAGATGTAGTAGTTGATGAAAAAAAAGTTGCAGGAATTATTGATAATTCTGCTGAACTACAAGGGAAGGTTGTTTTCGAGATACCGGTGTATAATCCTAAGGATATAGAAATAAGCCGTGAAGATGTCATTATTATCACCTCATTCAGAAAATATAATGAAATCCGCAAAGAAGCGGGGGCACTTTACGATATTCCTAAAGAAAATATTCTTTGTTTTTTTGACAGCGGTTCAAATGTAAAGGAATTTGCGGATGATATTGATCCGTTTAGGTGGAGTGCAATAAACGAAATTATCGGCTTAGAGCGTAAATCGGATGCTAACAAAGGCAAAATTGAATGTTTAGAATATAAATCAGATTATTTAGAAAAAAGAATAGAACTTTTTACACGGGATATAAACGGGCTGCTCAATCTTAGATATGAGATTCCGGATATAGTTTATAAAAAGCGGATAGAGTATCCTCGTATTGGGAGTAAAGAAGAGACATTATACAAAATAATTGTTGAGAAAAAATCCATGTGCAGATTTGGGGACGGCGAAATGGAACTGATATTCGGACGGAACAGACCTGCATTTCAAATCCCGGATAAAAAATTGGGAGAACGCTTAAAAGAAGTCATGGAAAGCAGCGACGAGAGAATTCTGATATGTATTGCGGACAATTATGGTTTACTTGATGAATTTAGCGATGATGCTGCGCGTAATATCCGGTTGTATCTGACAGAGGAAAGGAGACGGGAGCAAAAGCAGTTATTGGATATGAATAGAAAATATTATGACGCTTATGTCTCTCGCCCATATATTCTTTATAGGGATAAAGAGAGCGCTGCCGGGCTGTTTGCGTTATGGAAGAGGGTTTGGGAGGACAGGGACATCCTTTTGGTAGAAGGCAGTGCTACAAGGAATGGATATGGAAATGACCTCTTCCAAAATGCAAAATCAATAAGAAGGCTTCTTGCACCTAATGAAAACGCATGGACATGCTATGCGCAGATACGGCATTATATATTGGAACATGTAGATAAGGATTTTCTGGTGCTGATATCCTTGGGGCCTGCTGCTACGGTTATGGCTTATGATTTAACACATGACGGGTATCAGGCTATTGACATTGGGCATTTGGACAATGAATACGAATGGTTTTTGAAAAACTGTACGGAAAGAGTGGACATCAGCTATAAATATGTGAGTGAAGTTCCGCAGGGAGATGTAGTGGACGATATACATGATACTGATTATGAGGCGCAGGTATTGATAAAAATAGGATGCTGATGAATGGCAGAGGTGAACATGAAAATTTCAGTAATTACGGTCTGCTACAATAGTGAAAAGACAATAGAGCAGACAATACAAAGTGTAATTTCACAGAAATATGATGATCTTGAGTATATTATTATTGATGGCGGTTCTACCGACCGCACGCTTGATATCATTGACCGTTATAGAAATAATATTTCAGTTTTTATCAGTGAACCCGATAACGGGTTATATGATGCCATGAATAAAGGGATGAACCTCATGTCAGGCGACATATTTGCTTTTTTGAACAGCGATGACTGGTATGCGCCCGGTACTTTGAAAAAAGTGAATTACTATTTTGAAAAAAATGACACGTGCATGGTAAGCGGCAATATATTTCTGCATAATAATGGTGAAAATAAAAAACTGGTTTTAGACAGAAGTAATAAAGAAGATGTTTTCCTGAGGCTGGTTTATCCGCATCCGGCATTATTTTCCAGGAAGGAAGTATATATGCGGGTAGGCGGTTTCAACACGAAGTACAGGATTGCCGCTGATGTTGACTGGGTAATGAGAGTCTGTTCAAGCGGCTATAAGGTTTTATGCGTTGATGACTATTTTACATATTTCAGGGAAGGCGGTTTAAGCTCAGAAAAAAGATATGAATCATTGATAGAACAATATCACGCGGCAATACAATGTATACAAAAATATCATAAAGAGTATTTAAGGGAAAAGATAGATGATTATTACAATTTGGTATTGCCGTGTGTTGAGAAAGAAGAACTCATAAAGAATGCTTTCGAAGAACATTTAGATGAAATTAAGGAGCTGTTTGACGAGGGGGAGTATTACATATGGGGAACAGGAGCGATGGCAAAAAATTGTCTCGGGATATTTGAAAAATTGAATATACCGGTTGCAGGCTTCATTGACTCCTATAAAAAGCAGGAAAGATTTGAAAATTATCAGGTTATTAGTCCTGATGAGATAGACATCAATGGGTATATTTGCATTTCGTCCGTGAAGTATGAGAAAGAAATTATTGATGTAATAAAAAGTATTGGAATAGATGAGAGCAGGTATTTCACATATGCATATCTTATGGAGCAGATTGAACGGAAAGGATGTCTGGAGATTGAGGAAGATATTATACTTCATGGATAATTGCTCAATATTGGGCGGAGGCGCGCGTACTTTACTGCGGCAGGCCGTTTTGATGAAAAGGGCAGGATACGAAATCACGGTAGCGGCGTGTATGTACGGAGGCAGAGAGGTATGCGGCGATTATTTAAATATATGTGCAGAAGAAGGAATTAAATTGATTGCCCAAAATGCTTTTGTGTCAAACCAGACAGAAGATATAGACATATTTGCCGTCTTTAATGACTATGAAGGTATGAGAAAACTGATAGAACGGGAAAAGCCTGATATTCTACAGTCGGTGCAGTTAAATATCACCGTTGAACTGGTCAGCCGCGAGATGAAGATGCCGCATATTATGAATATTTATCAGGCGCTGCCCTCATTTTTTACCCTTCCTTATGCGGATGTTTTTCCTAAGTATCATATTTGCGATTCACAATATTATGCAGATTTTTGGGAAAAACATGTGGGAACGAAATCCTACTGTGTCAGAACAGCTGCGTCAGAAGGCCGCTGTAAAGCAAAGAATCCTGACAGTCATACGCTTCGATTTATCTGTGTTGGACTGGTATGCGTGAGGAAGAATCAGTGGGAAGTTATAAAAGCGTTCGGGAAACTTCTTGAAATGGGGGTCGATGCAAGACTGGATATTTGGGGGCATATGGATATGCAGTATGTCCAAAACTGTTTGAAATATATAGAAGACCATAAATTAGGACAGAGCATTATACTGCATGGCTTTTCGGAAGATATGGAAGATATCTATTTAAACAGTGATGCGGTTATCTGCGGAAGCATGAGCGAATCTTATCCTAATGTCATATCGGAGGCTTTGGCTTATGGCGTGACCGTGATATCAACACCGGTTGCGGGAGTACCAGAGGTGATAAAGGACAGAGAAAACGGGTATCTGTCCAAGGGATATCAGGCAGATGATATCTTGGAAGCAATGATACGTTTTGTTAGGGATTATGGGACAGAAAAGTCTAAGCAAATAGCAAAAAACGCGAGGAATGTCTATTTGAATATGCATTCGGAACGGGCTGTGTCCAGGCAGCTGATAAACTGCTATGAAGACATTCTTTCTGATTTTACCTGTAGAAAGAGAGAGAAGGCGCAGTATACCGTGGAGGATTTGAAAGAAGATTTCTCCGGGATGGTGGATTGCTATGATAGAAACAGCGGCGGACTCACAAACAGCGGATTTGTGAAGACAAATCTATGGAAGATAAAATATGTATTTGACTATATCAGGAGAAGTAAAAAGGACTGTTATATCTGGGGAACCGGAAAATGGGGAGCGTTTTACAGAGAAATTATGACAAAGTTTGCTCCTGACATTAAAATCAAGGGATTTGTGGATACTTATAAAACGGGAAAATTTATGGGCAGTGAGATTGCTAAACCCGATAAAATATCTATGGATAAGAGCTGCATTATACTTGTCGGGGTAAAAAACCAGAAAATAGAAATACTTGAAGAATTAGAAAAAAGAGGGTTTTGCTATAACGAGGACTGTTTTTTGTTAGAGACATTAAGCTGGTAAAAGCATGGAAAGGTTATCTGATATGAGTATGTGGGAAGAAATAGAAGCAAATGATCTTGCAGCGCTGTTGAAAAAAAAAGAGGAGTATATTCAGCGTTGCCTGGAGATGGAGATAGATGCTGGTAAAATTGTATTCAATGCGTTTGCTGATTATGCAGATCATGAGAAATACATTTCAGAGGCGATGCATGTAAAGCATCCTGATTGGGATCTGGTTTGGCTTGTGGGATCATTGGATTCTAAACTGCCGGACTATGTTCGTAAGGTTCAGAAAAGCAACTGGAAAAAAGTGATTTATGAGATGGAAACGGCGAAGGTATGGATATCAGATCTCCCAATATTAGACGAGCTTGTTAAGCGGGAAGGACAGATATACATTCAAACAAAGCATTGGGCGAGTATCACGCTTAAGAGGTTTTATTTGGATGCAGCAACATTCAACAGTGTGCAGGAGAAACGTTCCGTTTGGAAACGTGAAAGCGAAATCATAGATTACATTGTGGCGGGAAGCTGGTTTGACAGAGAATCCTGTAGAAAGGGATTCGCTTTTGACAAGGAATTTATTATGGCAGGCTCGCCTCGTTCAGATGGATTGTTTCGTACGCAGGAAAACAAAAAGAAAGTATATTCATGCTATGAAATCCCGGAAAATATACATGTTCTTATGTTTGCCCCTACATACAGGTTTAGCAGGGAAAGCGGAAAGACAGTTCATCAGCCCGGTGAGATAGATTTTGCTTATCATGCGGTTAAAGATGCCTTAGGGAAACGATTTGGGGGCGAGTGGAAGATAGCGCTGAGGCTTCATCCGTCAGTGGTGGAGGCAGCTAAGGAAATGGAGTTTCCAGATTTTGTATTTGATGTAAGCACATATATGGACAGCGAAGAACTGGTTTCCGCATTTGACATAGTTGTTTCAGATTATTCAAGTATTATGTTTGAGCCGGCATTTATCAGAAAACCGGTTTTACTGTATGCACCTGATTTGGATGATTATCTTGAAAATGAATATGATTTGCTGTTTGATTATAGGGATCTGCCTTTTGACATGGCAGAAACGATGGAAGAGCTCTGTGGGAACATTATGAAATTTGACGAGGATGCGTACGTGAATCGGGTGGATGCGTTTTTGGACAGATATGGTGTACATGAGGATGGACATGCCAGTGAAAGAGCAGTAGATTTTATTTCGGAACTTTTAACCTAAATTCTGCATGTGTTATTTATTTTTGATAGTAATAAATACGAAGAAAGGTTAAGATAGAGGGAATCTAATATGAAAACAGCATTAATTACAGGTGTAACTGGTCAGGATGGATCGTATCTTGCTGAGTTCTTGCTGGAGAAAGGATATGAGGTTCATGGGATGATGCGCCGTTCGTCTATAGAGCGTCATGAGCGTATCTCTCATTTGGAAAGGAAAGAGAGGTTTCATCTTCATTATGGAGATTTAAGTGATTCGACAAGTTTGATGGCTATAATAGGAAATATCCGTCCAGATGAAATATATAATTTGGCAGCACAAAGCCATGTCCAGGTTAGTTTCGATGTGCCGGAGTATACAGCAGATATTGCAGCCATAGGAGTACTGCGGGTTCTGGAGGCAGTTCGTTTATGTGGTTTGAGCGATACATGTCACATTTATCAGGCATCTACTTCTGAATTGTATGGAAAAGTAGAAGAGGCTCCGCAATGTGAGACAACACCATTTCATCCGTATAGTCCTTATGCGATAGCAAAACAATATGGATTTTGGATTGTGAAAGAATATCGTGATGCATATAATATGTTTTGCTGTAATGGTATATTGTTTAATCACGAGTCTGAACGTCGGGGGGAAACATTTGTTACGCGGAAAATTACTTTAGCGGCAGCGCGCATTGTACAAGGCAAACAGGAAAAGATTTATTTAGGAAACCTTTCTAGTCTGCGTGATTGGGGATATGCCAGGGATTATGTAGAATGTATGTGGCTGATGCTGCAGCATGATAAGCCGGAGGATTTTGTTATTGCGACAGGAGTTCAACACTCGGTTCGAGAATTTGCGCAGTTAGCATTTCATTATGCAGGTATTGAATTAGAATGGCGGGGAGAAGGGATGGATGAGAAAGGGGTAGATAAAGCTACTGGCAGGATTCTGGTAGAAGTATCTTCTGAGTTCTATCGTCCAACGGATGTTGTGAATTTATGGGGCAATCCAGAAAAAGCAAAGAGAAAATTGGGGTGGAATCCTACAAAGACTTCTTTTGAACAATTGGTACATATAATGGTTGAACATGATATGAAGTTCGTGTCCAGCCAGTAAGAAAAAGTGTTGCAAAATTAAAGAAAGGCAGAGGTTATAATGGAAAAAGATGCCAAAATATATGTAGCAGGCCACCAGGGAATGGTTGGATCGGCAATTGTTCGGGAATTACGGCGTCAGGGGTATATGAACATCATTGTACGTACACACAAAGAACTTAACCTTGGGAACCAATATAGTGTTCAAAACTTCTTTGAGATCGAGAAACCAGAATATGTTTTTCTTGCTGCAGCCAAGGTTGGTGGAATTATTGCAAATCAAGAGGCTATGGCAGATTTTCTTTATGATAACATGATTTTGGAAATGAATGTTATTCACTCCGCCTGGAAGAATGGATGTAAGAAACTGGAATTTCTTGGTTCTTCCTGTATTTATCCTCGGATGGCGGCACAGCCTATGAAAGAGAGCTGCTTATTGACTGGAGAATTGGAAAAAACAAACGAGGCTTATGCGCTGGCAAAGATTTCAGGTTTAAAGTATTGTGAGTTTTTAAATCGTCAGTATGGTACAGATTATATCAGTGTGATGCCTACCAATCTTTATGGTCCGAATGACAACTATCACCCGCTTCACAGCCATGTATTGCCGGCTATGATCCGTCGCTTTCATGAAGCAAAACAAGAGGGTATCCCATTTGTCGTCTGTTGGGGAGATGGCTCTCCTTTACGAGAATTTCTATATGTAGACGATCTTGCCGAGCTATGCATTTTTTTAATGAATAAATACAGCGGTAATGAAGCTGTAAATGCAGGTACGGGAAAAGAAGTAACTATTAAAGAACTAACAGAATTGATTGCGAAACTTATAGGATATACAGGAGAAATACGTTGGGATAAATCCAAACCAAATGGCACGCCCAGGAAACTTTTAGATGTTTCTAAGGCCGCTTCTCTTGGATGGACTTATAAAACTGAGTTAGAAGAAGGCATTCGTTTGGCTTATGAGGACTTTCTGAGTAATCCAGTAAGGGCAGAAAGGTGATTATATAATAGCAGGAGAAATATGGATATGAATATTGTATTATTATCAGGTGGTTCTGGTGTACGCTTATGGCCATTATCTAATGAAGTACGTTCGAAGCAATTTATTAAGATATTTAGAGGAGAAGATGGAAATTATGAATCAATGCTGCAGCGCATATATCGGCAGGTTTGTAAAATAGATGACCATATAACAATGGTAATTGCTGCATCCAAGTCTCAGGTTTCTTCGATTCATAATCAATTAGGAGAGAATGTAAATATTTCTGTTGAGCCATGCAGGCGGGATACATTTCCAGCTATTGTTCTTGCCGCTGCCTATTTAATTGATATAGCAGGAGTTTCAGACAGAGAATCTTTGGTAATATGTCCAGTCGACCCATATGTGGAAGAGGATTATTTTAAGGTACTGAAAAGTCTGGGAGAACAGGCAGATAAAGAGGAAGCAAATCTTGTATTGCTGGGGATCGAACCGACTTATCCCAGTGAAAAATATGGTTATATTATTCCAAATGATAAAAAATGTATTAGCAGAGTCTTAAAGTTTCAAGAGAAGCCAGATATGGAAACAGCTAAGAATTATATTCGTCAGGGGGCTTTGTGGAATGGCGGGGTATTTGCGTGTAAGTTAAAATATATTATGGATCAAGCTCATAAGCTTATTGATTTTACAAATTATGAGGATTTATTTGATAAATATGACACATTATGTAAGATTAGCTTTGACTATGCTGTAGTAGAAAAAGAGAAAAAAATTCAGGTTATGCGTTTTTCTGGTAAATGGAAGGATCTTGGAACATGGAACACTTTGACAGAAGCAATGAATGAACATTGTATTGGTGATTCTATAATGAACGAAAGCTGTACCAATGTTCATGTCGTTAATGAACTTGATATTCCAGTGCTTGCAATGGGCTTGCATGATGTTGTGATTTCGGCAAGCCCACAGGGAATTCTTGTTTCCGATAAAAAACAGTCTAGCTATATTAAGCCTTTTGTGGATAAGATTGACCAACAGGTCATGTTTGCAGAAAAATCCTGGGGGAGTTTTCGGATTTTAGATCTTGGGGAGGAAAGTTTAACAATTAGGGTTACGCTAAATCCAGGACATAGAATGAATTATCATAGTCATAAAAACCGTAATGAAGTGTGGGTTGTTATTTTAGGCGTAGGATATACGATAGTAGATGGCATGAAGCAGGAAATCCATGTGGGGGATGTACTCACTATGGAGGCAGGGTGTCGCCATACAGTGATTGCCAAAACAGAATTACAGCTAATTGAGGTGCAATTAGGTAAGGAGATCAGTGTCTATGATAAACAAAAATATTCCCTTGAATCCTAATCAGATTGTGGAACGAAAACCATTTCTTTTAAAGCCTGTAGGTAAAGATTATCTCTGGGGAGGGAACAGATTAAACGATGAATTAACAAAAGATATTGATTTGATACCTCTTGCAGAGACATGGGAATGTTCTGTCCATCCTGACGGTTTAAGTATCATTGGAAGTGGTATATTTCAAGGGAAATTGCTGGCACAATTGTTGAGGGAACATCCTGACTATTTGGGAACACATCCAGAAACTTCTGATACTCTTCCTATTTTAATTAAATTTATAGATGCTAAAGAAGATTTGTCTATTCAAGTGCATCCAAATGATGTATACGCAAAAAAAAATGAAAAAGGACAGTTAGGAAAAACAGAGATGTGGTATGTGCTGGATGCAGAGAAAGATACATATTTGATCTATGGCCTATATTATGATATCGATAAAGAAGTTTTGCGTAATAGTATTTTTGACGGAACAATAGAGAAGTATTTACAAAAAGTAAAAGTGAAAAAAGATGATGTGTATTATATAGAAGCTGGAACTATTCATGCAATTGGTGCAGGAGCATTAATTGTAGAGATTCAGGAAAATTCTAATTTGACATATCGGTTATATGATTATGGACGTACTGATAAACGGGGAGAAAAGCGGGAGCTTCATATAGATAAGGCACTGGATGCTGCGAACCTGAAAGGTAGTTCAGAGCCTGTACAGCCAATGCGTGTACTAAAATATTGTCCGGGGAGAGCATCAGAACTATTATGCCGTTGTAAGTATTTTGAAGTATATCGTATGCTTGTTAATACAGAGTGCTGTAGAAAGATGGTGGATTATAAAACGGACAGCGAGTCGTTTCACGTGCTGCTTTGTATTGATGGCTGTGGCGTTATATTGATGGATGATGGAGATTATATCTGTTTTTTTAAAGGGGACTGTATTTTTTTCCCGGCAGATTCTGATAGAGTGAGATTGCATGGCAATATAAAATTCCTTGATGTGAGAGGATGAAAGGCAGTGAAAATGTAAGCAGAGGTTAGGGTCTACAGGTAGTCGTGCATGGATTGACAGTACTTGATCATAGAAAACGGATTGGAGGTATGGGTGTATGCCGAAGCTTACGGTGGTAATGCCCTCGCTTAATGTAGAAAAATATATACGCAAATGTGTGGACAGCGTGCTGGGGCAGTCCTTAAGGGATATTGAAGTTCTTGCCATTGATGCAGGATCCACGGATGGCACGCTGGATATACTTATGGATTATGAGAAAAAGGACAAACGGTTTAAGGTAATATTATCTGATAGGAAGAGCTATGGATATCAGGTGAATCTCGGACTATGTCAGGCATCAGGTGACTATATTTGGATTGTTGAAACGGATGATGTGGTTGCTGATGATGCTTTTGAAACACTGTATATGCAAGCGGTATCGTCCGATGCGGATTATGTCAAAGGCAGGGGAATGTTTTTTGCGGATTTGGGAAACGGGAGTATATGGGAGCATCCCATATGGCCGCCTATTTTGAATCCGGAATTGTTTGGGGTGGTTATTGCGCCCTGTAACATGGCTGGATTAATACGTCTTGATATTTTTTTATGGACGGGTCTGTATAAGAGGGAATTTCTCAAAAATATTAGATTGAATGAGACGCCGGGAGCTGCATATCAGGATCAGGGTTTCCTGTTCCAAACCATAAGCACGGCAAAAAGAGCTGTGTATATTAACAGGTTTGTTTACCATTACAGACAGGATAACAGCAGGTCATCTATATTTAATCCGAATGGATTTCGGTATTTTGTCGGCGAGTATCCGTTTATAAAGAAATTTCTTCAGGGAAAGGATAAGGAATGGGAAGAAATATATTATATACGGATGTTTAACCAGTGTATGGGAAGATTTGACTGTATGCTGCCGGAGGAGCAGTTTTGGAGCAGTGCGGCTGGTGACATAAACACATTGCGCAAGTGGATAAGCAATGCTGTATCGGAAGGGAAGATTGTGCCGGAACATCTTGATGATGAAAACAGGACGCTGCTTGAAATGTTTATTCGTAGTCCTTATGAACTGTATCTTAGAAAATTAAAATGTTTTAGTGGGAAGGCGTGTCTTGTGCGCAGTTTGTATCATATTGTGGAGGGCAGGGATGTTGTGATATTTGGATGCGGCAGTTATGGGAAATTTGCACATGCACTGTTGCAGAGTAATGGGCGCTGCCATATAGCTGCTTTTGCAGACAATAATGGTGGCATGGACGGCATGTACCTTCAGGGTATTGAAGTAATGCTGCCGCATAAAGCTGTAGAAAGATTTAAAGATGCACTGTATGTGATAACACTTGGTGTTAAAAACAGTGAAAAAGTTGTGGAACAGCTTGCTAAGATGGGGATCGCATGGGAAATGATGTATCCTTTTAGGGTGGATATGGACATGCAGCTCTTTAGGATCTAAAGCGGAATGGGGAGGAGAAAATGGTTACAGCAGAAGAACTGATAATGGAACTGCCCAAAGGGCTGATTAAATGGTATGGTTTTGAAGAGGGGAAAAAAGCACTGTACATTTCTGCGGGGACTGAGCTTGATCATTCCCTTTTTCATGCGCTGAAAGAAAGTGTTGCTGATACAGAGTGCATCACATCAGATGACCTGAATATCTGCAAATCTAATGAATATGATTATATTGTAATGTCATCTGCAATAGAAACTACAGTTAATGGGGAAGAACTGCTTGTTAAAGTGAAAAATCTGATAGAGAAAAGTGGGAAATTATTTATTATAACGGACAACAGACTCGCTGTACGTTACTTTTGTGGAGATAAGGATCCTTATACCGGAAGAAATTTTGATGGTGTGGAGAACTACAAAAATGCCTTGGATGTCACAGGGAAAATACCAGATGGAAGGCTATATTCAAAGGCTGAAATAAAAGATATGCTGAACAATGCAGGTTTTGCATATCATAAATTTTATTCCGTTTTTCCAGAGATTACATGTCCGCAAATGCTGATTTCAGAGGAATATAAGCCTAATGAGGAACTGGACATCCGCTTATTTCCCAGATACTACAATCCTGACATTATCTTTATTGCAGAAGAGGGGCTTTATTCGCAGTTTATGGCTAATGACCTGCTACATCCGATGGCAAATGGATTTTTAATAGAGTGTCCGATGGATGGTGTATTTTCCAATGCGCAGCAGATTACAGTGTCTATGGAACGGGGCAGGGAGAATGCAATGTGTACTATTGTGGGAAATAATGACACCGTTATAAAAAAACCGCTTTATGAGGAAGGGAGTTTAAAACTGGAAAGACTTATAGATAATAACAGATACCTTGGGGCGCATGGGGTAAGGATGGTGCCTGCGGAGATTAGGGGAAATGAGTTTGTGATGCCGTATGTATGGGGGACATCCATTGCGGCATACTTAAGAGTGCTTGCGAGGAAGGATAAGGAAGCACTTTTAAGACAATATGACCGTTTATGGGAGATTATATTAAATTCTTCGGAGCATGTGCCGTATGATGATGTAGAATGGGAATATTTGTGGTGGAATAGTGAGGAAGAAACTGTTGGCAGGGGAGAGAGGGGAAGGACCGCATATGGTGCTGTTGAAGATAAGGAAAACTTTGGGCCGATTTTAAAGAGGGGATATATAGATCTTGTAATTCTGAACGGATTCATTGTAGATGGGGAGTATATATTTTATGATCAGGAAGCGTATGTTGAGAATCTACCCGCCAAGGCAATTATGCAGAGGAATATAACGCTTCTTTTTCGTGGAGAGCCTGAACTTGAAAGGTATATTACAATGTCGGAACTGTTGGGAAGATACAAAATTGAAAAGTACAGCGGTATATATTCTGCATATATCAGGAATTTTCTGACAAAGCTGCGCAACGATGACATATTAAACGGATTCCATGCAGTACACAGGCAGAAATCTGATGCCATCAGCCAAAACCGCGGCCGCATGAATTTTCCCGCCGCAGATTACAGGCGTTTGTTCATAGATATTTTCTGCAATACGGAAAAAAGAAAAATAATCCTATTTGGAGCAGGGAGATATACGGCACAATTTATAGAACTGTACCGGCATGAATTTCAGATTTGCTGTATCGCAGATAATAATAAAGCAAAATGGGGGCAGGATTATATGGGGATAAGGATTGAATCACCCAATATACTGTACAATATTAATGAGAATGAATACAAAGTAATCATCTGCATAAAAAAATACATACCAGTAGCGGAACAGCTTAATTCGATAGGATTAAAGGATTACAGTATCTATGATCCCGTCATGGATTATCCAAGAAAGAGATGGCTTAAAAGGGAAACAGACAGAGCACAAAAAAAATATCATGTGGGATATGTGGCGGGTGTGTTTGACCTTTTCCATATTGGACATCTCAATCTTCTTCGGAGTGCGAAGGAGCAGTGTGATTATTTAATAGCAGGGGTAGTAAATGACGAGAGAGCGGAGAGGATAAAGAACAAGAAGCCTTTCATTCCATTTAAGGAACGGCTTGAAATAGTGGGAGCCTGTAAGTATGTGGATGAGGCAGTGGAAATACCTACTAATTTTGGAAATACGAGGGATGCATATGCAATCTATCATTTTGACTGTATGTTCACAGGCGACGACCATGCAGACAGTCCCCACTGGCAGGGTGAGAAGAAATTTCTTGAAGAGCATGGAGCGGAGATGATATTCTTCCCTTACACGCAAGGGACAAGCTCTACAATGCTGCAAGGGCTCATATTGGCGGATATAGAAAAAGATAACAAAAAAGTTACAGCCAGGGAAAGCGGGGAAAAATAATGACATGAATGTATGTTGTTTGGATATAATCAGAGAAAAAAAGCCAATGCAGGACATAGTAAATCTGAAAAAAGCGGGTTTTGAAAATATCTGTCTTAATATAGGGGTGAGGTTTCCGGTAAAGGGTGACAAGCCCGAAGCGGAAAAAGATATTACAGAGTATTGTCCGGAAAACATTACTATGCGCTATAGAGAACTCATAAGGGTTTGTAAGGAGAACGATATAAGCTTTACACTTGCACATGCACCATATGCTTTTATTCAGTCCGGAGGACCTGATATACTGGAACTTTTAGAAAAGTCCGTTGAAGAGAGTATAAAGCTGTGTCAGAAGGCAGGATGCAGGTATCTTATTGTTATGCCTCCATATCAGGATCCGAGGAATAATAGGGAAGCGGAAATAAACCATGCTTTTTATCTCAGAAGTGCCAAACAGGCACAAAAATATGATATATGCCTGCTTTTAAGAAATTATATCAAAGTAATAGGGGGACACATGGTACGCGGATTGCTTTCAGAACCAAGGCAGGCTATAGAATACATAAATACTTTAAACAGTGAAGCGGGAAGTGATATTTTTGGCTTCTGCCTAGATACGGATGTGTGTACTATGTGTGGCAATGATATGAATGTTTTTGCTGCAACACTTGGAAGGTATTTAAAAGCCGTAGTTCTTTCAGACAGCGACGGGTACGCTGGCGGGGGAATGCTTCCGTTTACATATGCACCTGGCGGCGTGGTACAGACTGATTGGCTGGGGCTTATTAGGGGACTGCGTAAAATTGATTTTGACGGGGTGCTGGCGATACAGTCATCAGGAACCAAAAAGGCATTTCCACTGATGTTAAGCTCTGAGATATTAAGGCTGTCAAAGCTTGTGGGTGACTATTTTAGATGGCAGATTCAGATAGAACAGAATATAAAAAAATATAAAACGCGTGTCCTTTTCGGAGCAGGAAACATGTGCCGTAATTACATGAAGAACTATGGTGAAAAATACCCGCCGCTTTATACCTGTGATAACAACTCAAAGCTGTGGGGCACTATATTTGAAGGGATTGAGGTAAAAAGCCCGGAGGAATTGAAAAAACTTCCTGCTGACTGTGGAATCTTCATATGTAACATATATTATAGTGAAATAGAGGCTCAACTCCGGGAAATGGGCATAGAAAATATAGAATATTTTAATGATGAATACATGCCTTCTTACTATTTTGACAGGCTTGAAATGTGGGAGCAGTAAAAGTGAATTGAATGTGGGACAGGCGGATCGGACTCATGGATTTGGGCATCATCACTAATATTAATTAGGGAAAGGAAATAAGAAACAGGTATGCTGGAAACAGGAGTACAAACCAAAAACATAATCAGTGACGAAAATCCACTGGAGGGATTTGAAATGCTGAAGCGGGCAGGTTTTACCTGTTGTGATTTCAGCCTGAATGCATATTTAAAAAATACATTTCTTTATCAATTTGAAGTGAACAGCTTTTTTGATCAAACGGAAAAGGAGCTTAGAGAGTTCTTTGCACCGCATAGGGAGGCAGCCCAAAAGACGGGTATACGCATTCATCAAATGCATATGCCCTATCCGAATTATGTGCCGGGCGCACAGGATGGGCTGAATGATTATCTGAAAAATGTGGTGGCTGTCAAAAGTATGGAAATCTGTGCTTTTTTTGAATGCCCGTATATTGTAATACATGGCTTTAAGCTGGCACATTATTTGGGGACGGAAGAGGCAGAGTGGAGAGAAACACTCGCATTTATAGAGTCCCTTGTACCCATGGCAAAAGAACTTGGCATTACTGTGTGTATTGAAAATCTTTATAACGGTATCGGAAACCACATCGTGGAAGGCCCTTGCTGTGATGCGGCAAAAGCAGCGGCAAGGATAGATGCAGCCAATAAAAAATATGATGCGGAGGTTTTGGGGTTTTGTTTTGATACGGGTCATGCAAATCTTATAGGACTGGATTTTGAAAAATTTATTACCATACTTGGGAACAGGCTGAAAGTCCTGCACATTCATGACAATGATGGTATTAGTGATTTGCACCAGCTTCCTTTTACTTTTACAAGAAGCAGGGAAAATTTTACGTCCACCGACTGGAAAGGTTTTATAAAAGGGTTGAAACAGATAGGGTTTGACGGGGTACTGAGTTTTGAAACGGCTCCAGTGCTTACAGCATTTCCTGATGTAATGAAACTGGATGTCCTTGAGTTTATTGCCAAAACAGGTAAGTATTTTGCTGAAGCTTTAGATACTAAAAAAATTTAAAACTGCTTGAAATTGGTTCTATACAAATCCTTCAACTCCAAAATCGCCTGCTCATAGGACATAACATGCAGTCCCAAAAACATTTGCCTCAAAACAGCCGGCGGAGCCTGCTTAAGCATTCCCCGGCTTTTATGGCTGCTTCATCTTCGAGTACCGCCATGATGTAGGTCTCCCCGATCCACATATCCGTATAAGGACTGTGATAGAGGTGTTCTCCGGCTTCTGAATTCATCAGGGTTTCGATAAAACACTCAGAATCATAGCCCTTACGGTTGGCGGGCACAAATAATTTACCTGACATATTACAAAAACCCCGCTGCTCTGGTATGTCAACCATGTAGAAACCCTTACCAAAATCACACATGCTGCGGCTGAAATCCGGCTTGATTTCTCCTTTAATTCCATTTTTTGAGCCATGATATAATTTGATAAATCAGTCACTTCCCAATCCAAATAATCTGGAACACCTATTTTCCCATTTTACGAAAGAAATTATTATTCAGTGTCTAAAGACTGCATTCAACAGCTTTTTTGATAAACTTATCATAACATATGAAAATCGCTTAATCAATTCTCACTTCACAGATAACGACAGTTTGACACTGTAAAATGCGGCATGCTATAAACGTGAACAGCCCACATTCGGTTATGAGAACAATCAGTTTGTTGAAAACGGGGAGCTTGACATGGAACGGGTATTACAAAAGTTCCAGGAGGTCATGAAAGCCGAGTACAGGAATGAAGATGTATCTTTTATAGAGCGGCAGGGAAGATTATTGTTTTTGTGTTTCATGAAGCCAATCATCAATGGCAAGGGGAATTATTATGTGGAGCCGGAAACCCGTGACAATACAAGGATGGATGTAGTGATTTCTTATGGCGGCCGTGAGTATATTGTGGAATTGAAGATCTGGCGAGGGCAGCAGTACAGGCAGAAGGGGCTGGAACAGCTGGAAGAATACCTTGACAGTAGAAACAGCAAAAAAGGATATCTGATCAGTTTTAACTTTAATAAAGATAAAACATATGTGCAGAATACAGTCATACTTAGAAACAGTCAAAAAGAAGTATATGAAAAGGTGTGGCCACAAGAAAACAGAGTTGTTGAGCATCCATGGTATAGTGTAGACATTTAAAATATAAGGTTATAAAAAGTGAACAAATTGATAAAAATAGTCAAGAACTATTGGAATTTCGAAGATACAAATATATTTAAAAACTATGTGGATGCCTTAGCGAGACTTGTAGTTTTGGTCATTGTACCGGCCTTATTGATTGTATTTGCGTTTTGTGTAGAAAAACATACTTTCTGGAATTATACATTTCCATTGCTATCCATTTCTTTAGCCGGGTTATATGATACATATGGACTGTATGAAGTAAAGTCGCCTAAAAGTCTTAAACTTGCATTGCGCGCGATTTTTCATGTCACAGCAATATTTCTTGCGGCTCTTTTTATTTGAACAGAAAATGATAGAGATGGAAGAAGAACTGAAAAGCAGTGTATTGCATATTATGGGACTGAATGCGGATGATAAAGAGTTATTTAAAAAACTACAGTTGAAAGTTGAATATGTTGATGACATGAATAATGATAATGAGGCGGAACTTTTACCTGCTGATGACGGTATACATCTAGGCATTATCAGGCTTCGAAAAGAATTGAAAAAATATAAATTTGCATATATTCATGAAATCATTCATTATATATTCGACATCGGATATGGAAACAAAGTAACAAAAGCTTATGCAAGAAAAAGACAAGGAAAAACCGACAGCTATGATGAACAGAGGATCAACTATAAAACTGCGGTTGTTAGAAGGATTCGAGAGGTTCGAAGCTTGAAGAAGAATGGGTATTGCTGATTTCTAAACTCCTAGGAGTTAATTTCACACAGCTCTGTTGCGAGAAAGTTTATTAAACTGATTTTTAAAGGCATTTGGTCTGAACGAAGGCTCTTGGGATTACTGTGGGCGAGTACATTTTGTACTAAACATGGAGGAAAAAATGGACTACATTCCTGCCAAAACAATCGTAACGA
This sequence comes from uncultured Lachnospiraceae bacterium, assembly GCA_910589385.1. Classification (GTDB taxonomy): domain Bacteria; phylum Bacillota; class Clostridia; order Lachnospirales; family Lachnospiraceae; genus Schaedlerella. The sequence goes on along the minus strand of CAJUTU010000009.1, from coordinate 49,624 downwards.
AGACAAAAGCCCCGTTCCAATGGTTCGGGATTGATTATAATATGAACATATATAAGGGCTGCTGCCACGGCTGTATCTACTGTGACAGCCGTTCGGACTGTTACCAGATTGAGGATTTCGGCCATGTCCGCGCCAAAGAAAACGCCCTGCAGATCATACGGGACGACCTCCGCCGTAAAACAAAAAGCGGGGTAGTAGGGACAGGGGCTATGAGTGACCCATACAACCCATTTGAAAAAGAACTGCTGCTGACACGTCATGCATTGGAATTGTGTGACGCGTTTGGATTTGGCATGGCGGTTGCGACAAAAAGTACACTGTTAGAGCGGGATATCGATATTCTACAAAGCATCGCGGATCACTCCCCGGTGCTTTTAAAAGTGACTGTGACGACTGTGGATGACAAACTGGCAGAAAAGATTGAGCCTCATGCTGCCTTGCCGGACGCCAGATTCCGTATGATCGAAAACCTGAGCAAGAGTGGCCTGTATACGGGGATCCTGCTGATGCCGGTTCTGCCGTTTCTGGAGGACAGCCAGGAGAATGTGGGGGAGATTATCCGCCGGGCAGAGGATGTGGGAGCCAGATTTATATATCCTGCCTTTGAAATGACTCTCCGCGGCAGCCAGAGGGACTGGTATTTCCATAAATTAGAAGAACTCTTTCCAGGACAAGGGCTGGCGGAAAAGTACCGGAAACGGTATGGGTATTCTTATGAGTGCTGCAGCCCTCAGGCAAAAAAGCTGTGGGAATATTTTGCAAAAGAGTGTACACAGCGGGGGATTGCGTACCGGATGGAGGATATCATCAGCCAGTATAAAAGGATCCCGTACAAAATAAGTCCCAGTTTTTTGCAATTCAAGTTCTTACTATTTCCATGCTTTCTTCCTATAATATATGTATAGAACAGAACAAACTGTTCAAAGCTGTATGTAAACAGAGTCGTATATATTTATGGACAAGGGAGGAGCAACATGAGGATTTTAGAGTCAAGGTTTGTACAGGGATTTATTAAGATGGCAGATGACGGGTTCCATCAGGGCTGGCATGAGAGAAATGGTGGAAACTTAAGTTACCGTTTAAAGCCGGAAGAGGTAGAGATGATCCGGCCCCGTCTCAACGCGCCGGGAGAATGGCAGCCGATCGGAACAGAGGTGCCGGGCCTTGCAGGGGAATTTTTCCTGGTGACCGGGAGCGGAAAATATTTCCGGAATATTGTGGAAGATCCGGAGGTCTGCCTGACAATCATTGAGCTGGATGACGCTGGGGTGAATTATCGGATCCGGTGGGGGCTTGTAGAAGGCGGAAGGCCTACCAGCGAACTTCCTACCCATTTGATGAATCATGAAGTGAAGAAAAAACTGACGGACGGAAAGCACCGCGTAATCTATCATGCGCATACGACCAATATCATTGCGCTGACCTTTGTGCTTCCTCTGGAGGACAAGGTATTTACAAGAGAACTCTGGGAAATGGCTACGGAGTGCCCGGTCGTATTTCCGGACGGCGTTGGAGTTATTGGCTGGATGGTGCCGGGCGGAAGAGAGATTGCTGTAAAGACGGCGGAACTGATGAAAAAATATGATGTAGTTATCTGGGCGCATCATGGGATGTTCTGTTCAGGGGAGGACTTTGACCTGACCTTCGGGCTGCTCCACACAGTCGAGAAATCTGCAGAGATTCTGGTGAAAATGCTGTCCATGTCCCCGACAAAGCTGCAGACGATCACGCCGGACAACTTCCGTGACCTTGCAAAGGATTTCAAGGTGGCTTTGCCGGAAGAGTTTTTGTATGAAAAATAAAAAAATTTGATGGGGCATATCTTGGCGGAATTTTGTCGGAAAATGCTGGTTTAATCCAGACAGGTATGTTATGATGTCTAAAGTGGCAATAAAATTTCCTTGGTAGAAGAAAGGAGTTTTATTGCCTCTTTTCATGCCATCGTATGCGGAAAGGCTGTCAGTGGTTTTCCATGCCATTACCATGTGTTTCTGTTCCTGGCTCTTCTCATTTTTCTGACATGCTTTTCCACACAAAAAACCCTGCTAAATTTATTTTTAGGTATTTTCAACTCCTGCATTTTAGTTTATTATAGAATCAGTGAATTCTACACTACTTTCTCAGGAGGTATTATTTATGAACGAGAAGAGAAAAACACTGAAAGTAGTTCTTTACGTTGTATTGCTCATGCTTGCCATTATTGCCTTATTCTGGTGGTATACCAAGCAGAACAGCCAGCGTATTGAAAAGCAGAACTTGAATTATGCCCTGGACTCTGCGCAGCAGACAGCGGAAAACATAGAAAGGGAGCTGGAAAATGCCAAGAACAGACTCAGCACCTATGCATATTTTCTAGGGGAAGGCATGGCTGAGTCGGACATTGATGCGCAGTCGCTGAAGGAAATGACGGAACGTTCCTTATTTGATTTTTTTACATTTATCGACAGGAACGGCATCAGCCTGTTTTCTGACGGACGGATTTCCGATACGTCAGACAGTGAGTTCTACTTGAATGGCATCAAAGGCGAGACAGGAATTGTGGTGGAGTATGGCACCAGCTTTACAAACGATACGGTTGTGAGTTTTTATGCGCCTGTCCGCCGCAAAGGGGAAATCATAGGCGTGCTCCGGGGAGTGTATACTGCAGAAGCATATTTACAGAGCTTACTCAGTGCGACTTATTTTGGGGAAGAGGCAGATGTATTTTTGTGTATGCAGGACGGTAAAGAAATCGCAAGTTCTAAGAATAATGGATATACTGGGGATTTACTGGATCTGATGCTGGAATCAGGCATGATCGATAAGACGGTTTTGGAAAAAGCAAGGAAAGTGTTTGAAGAGGGCGGTGAGGGTGCTTTTATCTGCAACTCAAAAAGTAAAACAGATAATATCTGTGTGATCAGCCTTCCCAAGAGCGGATATGTCCTTGTACAGGTATTTCCAGAGAAGGTCACCAACAGCATGGTAGAAAATGCAAACCGTACAGGAATCATGCTGGAAGTCATGCTTATCGGATTATTCGTGCTCTATATTATCTTCCTGCTTGCGGGTGCAAGGCAGGATAAGAAGGTGCTGGAAAAGGAAAACCAGGAGATGGGTTATGTCATAGACGGCGTCAACAAATTGTTTGCCCGTTTTGTGATGGTGGATTTTGAAAAAGACACTTATCAGTATCTCTCTGGAACTCGCCCGGAACGGGTGGATTTTCCTTTGCAAGGCAGTTATCAAGACTTTTCAGAGTATCTCTGCTCCTTTATTATAGAAGAGGACCGTCCCCAATATAGGAAAGCTATGGATAAAAACGCGTTGATCAAGGAACTTGGGGAAAGTGCCCTGGATGTGCGTTATGAGAACCGTGTGGAAAGAGCCGGGCAGATGGAATGGGAGCATATGAACATCATCTGCCTGGAGAGAAAGGACGGCAGAGCATGCAAAGTCCTGGTGATCCGCCAGAATATTACAGAGGTCAAAGAAAAGGAACTGCGCATCCAGGCAGAAATATCAGTAGCCAACCGGAAAGAAAGGCAGTACCGGATTGCAATTACATCCAATGCGATCAGTACATATGAGTTCAATCTTACCCGAGACCTGGTTGAACAGGACATTGTCCGTGTGATGGACGGAAAGATCATATCCCTGTTGGAAAGGGTAGGTATGGAAGCACCATGCAGGACTTCAGACTGGTTTGAACAGTGCAGGAAATATGTTGCAGAAGAATCTATGGAAGATTATGATGCCGCGGTGAATCTGGATTATCTGAAAGAATGCTTTATGCGGGGCGAGGCTCAGGTGGATGTGGAATATTGGAGCGAGTTTTTCGGAGGAAAGATGTGTCTGCGCCAGTCGTTTATCATGACATGGGATGACGGCACAGGAGATATTATGGTTATGGTCGTGACAAAAGAAATCACGGGCCAGGTCAAGAAGCAGAGGGAACAGACGCAGGCGCTTCAGGACGCCTTACTGCAGGCGCAGCACGCCAACAATGCAAAGACCACGTTCCTTTCCAATATGTCTCATGATATCCGTACGCCGATGAATGCGATCATCGGATTCGCAACCATTGCGGCAAGCCATATTGACAACAAGGAACAGGTGAGAGAGTGTCTCCAGAAGGTGCTTTCCTCCAGCAACCATCTCTTAAGTCTGATCAACGATATTCTGGATATGAGCAGGATTGAAAGCGGGAAAGTACAGATCAAAGAGCAGGAATGCAATATTTCTGAGATGATGCATAATCTGGTAAATATCATCCAGCCGCAGGTGAAGGCAAAGCAGCTCCAGTTATTTATTGATACATTTGAGGTTGCCAATGAAGATGTGATTGCTGATGCCTTGAAAATGAACCAGGTATTTATCAACCTATTGAGTAACGCTGTAAAATATACGCCTGCCGGGGGTGTCATCAGCTTCCGTATTATGCAGAGTACGACATTCCGCCATGGATACGGCGATTATACATTTATCATAAAAGACAATGGAATCGGCATGTCCCAGGAATTTGTTGATCATATCTTTGAACCCTTTGAACGCGAGGCAAGCACCACGAAGACGGGCATCCAGGGAACCGGGCTTGGCATGGCGATTACCAAGAACATTGTAGAAATGATGAATGGTTCGATCGAGGTTTACAGTGAAAAAGGCAGGGGAAGCGAATTCCGGGTAACGCTGTCTTTAAGGCTGCAGGATACAGAAAAGAATGCCCAGCAGATCCAGGAGCTTCACGGACTGCGTGCATTGGTGATAGACGATGATTTCAATACCTGTGACAGTGTAAGTAAAATGCTCAAGCAGATCGGCATGCGCGCCGAGTGGACAACGTCTGGAAGAGAGGCGGCTTACCGTGCGAAAGTAGCATATGAAGAGGGCGATTCTTACCATACTTATATTATTGACTGGCAGATGCCGGAGACCAGCGGGATTGAGACTACAAGGAAAATCCGCGCATCGGTCGGGGAAGAGGCTCCGATCATTATTCTGACGGCATATGACTGGACGGATATCGAAGAGGAAGCGAAAGAGGCGGGCGTTACTGCATTTTGCGCGAAGCCGTTGTTTATGTCTGATCTGAAGTCTGCTCTGCTTGTTGCAAATAATCTTGTGGAAAAAGAAGAAGAGGCTGCCTGGATGCAGGCCGACTTTGATGGAAAGCGGATCCTGCTGGTTGAAGACAATGAATTGAACCGTGAGATTGCGGAAGAAATTCTGGAAGAGACAGGATTTGTTGTTGAGACTGCGCCTGACGGGACGGATGCGGTGGATATGATGAAAAAGGCAGAGGAAAATTACTATGACGCCATTCTGATGGATGTGCAGATGCCGATCATGGATGGTTATGAGGCAACCAGGACTATCCGGGCTATGCAGAGGAAAGATGTGAAAGATCTGCCGATCATTGCAATGACAGCCAATGCCATGGATGAGGACAAGGAGGCTGCACTAAAGAACGGAATGAGCGCCCATATCGCAAAACCCATTGACGTGGATGTGTTTATCTCCGTCCTGGGGCAGTTTCTTGGCTAGGCATCGGTGAAGCTGGGGCATTTCGCAGATAGAGCCAGAAAACAGATTGGGATTAAAGAGTTTGATAGAAAATGGATGTATAGAAAATGAGCAGAAAAAAAGCAACATCGTCTGATGTGGCGGAGCGTGCCGGTGTTTCACAGGCCACGGTTTCTATGGTACTGAATAAAAAATACAATGTGTCTTTTTCCAGGGAAGTTATCCAAAAGGTAGAGCAGGCAGCGGAGGAACTGGGATATGAGCTTCCCAGGCGGAAAGTGCGCAAAGAGGGAAGAAAGGAAAAGCTGCTGGTGGTACTTTGCCCGAATCTGACCAATCCCTATTATGTGATGCTTTTGCAGGGGATTGAATCACGGGCAACAGAGCAGGGATATGGGTTGTTTGTGTGCAATACGCAGCGTAACCTCGAATTGGAGGAGCGCTATCTGAAAATGCTTCCCTCCCTCAGCCCCCAGGGGGTCATATATACCTGCAATCCCAGCCGCTGCTATATGCCGGTGGTGGAAGAATTATCCGGAAAGATTCCATTTGCGATCATCAATAACCAGAACGAAAAGCTGGGAGTGGATGCGGTGGAACTGGACAATTCTAAACTGGGCAGGATTATGGCCAGGCATCTGCTGAATCTGGGACACAGAGATGTGGCTTATATCGCCCCGCCTCTTACCGTGCGGCAGAAACAGCGTTCCAAGCGGGTGGAAGGATTTTTAAAGGAATTTCAGGAGGCCGGCCTGGGAGAGCATGTGGTCATTAAAGCGGCAAATGAATCCATTGACAAGGATATCCCGGGGATTGATTCGGAGTATCGTATCGGATATGATCTGACCCGGGAACTCCTGGCGGAGCAGCGGAATCTGACGGCGATCGTGGGGCTCAATGATATGATCGCGTTCGGAATCCTGGATGCGCTGTATGATGAGAAATACAAAGTACCTGGGGATATGTCGGTGATGGGATGCGATAATACGTTATTCGCAAAGATGAAAAAAGTATCGTTGACGACTATCGAGCACTTTGTTATATATAAGGGACGGGATGCCTGTGACATTATTATGAAGAAAATCCAGACTCATGCCCATCGATATGCGGACATGGAACCAGTCAGCATTTACCATGTGGAGTATGAGCCTAGGATCGTGGTCCGGGGGACGACTTCGTACCCACCGGACAGAAAATCCGATGGAAGGACATGAAATTTCATGTCCTTTTTTGATGAAAAATAAATTGAAATTAAGAAAATATTAATAATATTTTTTAGACGTTTTAAATGCTGGATTTGAATAAATACCTATAAATGCGGAGGATAATAAAAATTAATAAATTTTCCTAAATAAATATTATGGAAAAATAATTAATAACTTTATTTTATAAACTAGTAAAAATATTAATAAAAGCAGCAGCTATTGACCGCTGCCTTTTGGGCAGTTATAATCAAAATCAGGAAGTGGAACATATAAGTGTTTCATCGGCGTGCAGTCAGTTGCCGGCTGCGCTTCAACTATTTCATTCATATTCATTATAAGGAGGAACAAAATATGAAACTATTTATCGACACAGCCAAGGTAGAGGACATTAAGAAAGCCAATGACATGGGTGTCATCTGCGGCGTGACCACAAATCCGTCCCTGATCGCAAAGGAAGGCCGCGTATTTGAGGAGGTTATCGCGGAAATCGCTTCTATTGTAGACGGACCGATCAGCGGAGAAGTGAAAGCGACGACTGTTGATGCAGAAGGGATGATAAAGGAAGGAAGAGCGATCGCTGCGATCCATCCCAATATGGTCGTTAAGATCCCGATGACAGCAGAAGGACTGAAAGCATGTAAAGTATTAACTTCAGAAGGGATCAAGACAAATGTGACATTGATCTTCACCGCTAACCAGGCTCTCCTTGCTGCACGCGCAGGCGCTACCTATGTATCTCCGTTCTTAGGCCGTCTGGATGATATTTCTGTCCGCGGAGTGGATCTGATCGCTGAGATTGCACAAATGTTTGATGTGGCGGGGATCGAGACAGAGATTATTGCGGCCAGCGTGCGTAATACCATGCATGTGACAGACTGCGCGCTTGCAGGCGCGGATATCGCGACCGTACCTTACAGCGTGATCGAGCAGATGACACATCATCCGCTGACAGATGCAGGGATTGCAAAATTCCAGGCTGATTACAAGGCAGTCTTCGGCGAGTAATATATTGACAGATGATTTGCATTGATGCAATATATGAGGCAGGCAACCGTAATGAAAGAAATATGCCGGAACACGAGGCTGAAAGAAAATCGTATATGATCAGGAGGTTCTGATGAACAAACAAGAATTAATGAAGACTGCCAACGAAATCCGCAAAGGGATCGTAACGGCAGTGCACAGTGCAAAATCTGGACATCCGGGCGGCTCTTTGTCCGCAGCGGATATCTATACTTATTTGTATTTTGAAGAAATGAATATTGACCCGAAGGATCCAAAGAAAGCAGACAGAGACCGCTTTGTACTGTCCAAAGGGCACACGGCTCCGGGGCTATATTCCACATTGGCGAACAGAGGTTATTTCCCGGTAGAAGATTTGAAAACCCTCCGCCATACAGGCTCTTATCTCCAGGGGCATCCGGACATGAAGCATATCCCGGGCGTGGACATGTCATCTGGTTCTCTCGGACAGGGAATCTCCGCGGCAGTAGGGATGGCAATCGGCGGAAAGCTTTCGGATGCCGATTACAGAGTCTACACACTACTCGGAGACGGCGAGATCCAGGAAGGACAGGTATGGGAGGCAGCGATGCTGGCAGGCCATCGGAAATTGGACAATCTGGTCGTTATTGTAGATAACAATAACCTGCAGATTGACGGGCCGATCACGGAAGTCAACTCTCCATATCCGATTGACAAGAAATTTGAAGCGTTTAATTTCCATGTAATTAATATAGATGGAAATGATTTTGACCAGATTGATGCTGCTTTCAAGGAAGCACGCGCGACAAAAGGGATGCCTACAGCCATTATTGCTAAGACATTGAAGGGCAAGGGCGTGTCCTTTATGGAAAATCAGGTGGGCTGGCACGGGGCGGCTCCGAATGATGAACAGTATGCAGCGGCAATGGAAGATTTGAGAAAGGCAGGTGAAGCATAATGTCTGAGAAAAAGAAAATCGCAACAAGAGAGAGTTATGGCAATGCTTTAGCTGAACTCGGAAAAGAGCATGAGGATATTGTTGTTCTGGATGCGGACTTAGCGGCAGCGACAAAGACCGGCGTATTTAAGAAAGCATTTCCTGAGCGCCATATTGACTGTGGGATTGCAGAGTGCAATATGATTGGCGTAGCAGCAGGGCTTTCCACCACCGGAAAAGTACCATTTGCCAGTTCCTTTGCAATGTTTGCGGCAGGGCGTGCGTTTGAGCAGGTCCGCAATTCCATTGGATATCCGAAGCTGAATGTGAAGATCGGCGCGACCCATGCAGGCATCTCTGTAGGGGAGGACGGCGCAAGCCACCAGTGTAACGAGGACATTGCGCTGATGCGCACGATTCCAGGAATGGTTGTGCTCAGCCCGTCAGATGATGTGGAAGCAAAAGCGGCAGTCAGGGCAGCTTATGAGCATCAGGGACCTGTTTATATGCGTTTCGGCAGGCTTGCAGTTCCGGTGATCAACGACGGCCCGGATTATAAATTTGAATTGGGCAAGGGTGTTGTACTCCGGGAAGGAAAAGATGTGGCGATCATCACGACAGGCCTTCCGGTAGCAAACTGTCTGGAGGCAGCAGAAAAGCTTGCGGCTGATGGGATCGAGGCAAAGGTGATCAATATCCATACTATCAAGCCTCTGGATGAAGAATTGGTTGCTGCGGCTGCAAAGGAGACTGGGAACGTGGTTACGGTTGAGGAACATTCCGTGATCGGCGGATTGGGGAGCGCGGTCTGCGACGTACTCTGCGCACAGGCGCCGGCTAAGGTATTGAAGATAGGGATCAACGATACTTTCGGCGAGTCCGGGCCGGCTGTTGAACTGGTGAAGAAATATGGGCTGGACGCGGAGAGCATCTATGAGAAAGTAAAAAGCTTCTGTAAATAATTTCACTATGGCACGAGGTCATTTTGATTTAGGAAAATGAAAATCAAATCGGCTTCGTGCCATATTTTTGAAATGTGGCGAAAAAACAAATTTTATTAAAATAATAAACACAGTTTTATCACAATCGCTGGCTATGATATCAGATATAAAAACAAAACACATTGAAAAGAGAAAGAAGGATGCAGTATGGAAAACCAATATAACTATTACAATCCGGAAAATCCTCAAAGGGTTTATCAAAATTATAGCCAGCCTGAACATCATACAGATCATGAAAAAAAACCAAAGAAAAAGGTTTCAAAAGCAATTGGAGTGATAGGGCTGGCATTACTGTTTGGCGTCGTATCCAGTGCGACCTTCCTGACTTCCAATATTTTGGGGAGTAAGATACTGGGGCTGGATGATTCGTCTTCGAGCAGGACCGAAGTGAAGCAGAACACCCCGGTTGGAAGCTCCCTCTCAAAGTCCTCTACAGTAGTGACATCTGATGTTTCTTCTACTGTGGAAAGCGTGATGCCATCCGTAGTCTCCATTACGAATCTGAGCATTCAGGAAGTACAGAGCTTCTTCGGAGGAAGATACCAGCAGGAGATGAAGAGTGCGGGTACCGGAATCATTATCAGCCAGACTGACGATGAGCTTTTGATCGTAACCAACTATCATGTGATCCAGGGCAGCGAGACTCTGACAGTTACATTCAATGATGAGAGCAGCGTGGAGGCCGGCGTGAAAGGGTCTGACGCTTCTCATGATGTGGCAGTCATCGCAGTACAGAAAAATCAGATATCAGACGATACGATGAATGCGATTTCTGTTGCTACATTAGGCGACTCCACACAGTTGAAAGTTGGGGAACCGGCCATTGCGATCGGTAATGCATTGGGATACGGACAGTCTGTTACTGTAGGAGTCATCAGTGCAGTTGACAGGGAACTGAACTCTATGGACGAGACTACTGGACAGGTGATCGGCAGTGCCGTAAAAATGATCCAGACAGACGCGGCGATCAATGAAGGCAACAGCGGCGGCGCGTTGATCAATGTAAGCGGCGAAGTGATCGGAATCAATTCTTCCAAGCTTGCAGGAACGATGATCGAGGGTATGGGATATGCGATACCGATCAGTGACGTATCAGATATCATTGACGATTTGATGAACCAGCGTACAAAGCAAAAAGTTGCACAGGAACAGCAGGGGATCCTTGGCATCAGAGGATATGATGTGACATCGGAGATTTCCCAGAAGTACCAGATGCCGCTGGGGCTGTATATATATGAGGTTATAGAAGGCGGCGGCGCGGAAAAGGCCGGAATTACCCAGGGGAATATCATCACCGGGATCAACGGAAGCAGCGTGAGCAGCTATGATGAACTTCAAAAGGAACTGACATATTATGCCGTCGGAGATACTGTCACTGTAACGGTACAGATTCCAGAGAATAACGGAGGTTACACAGAGAAACAGGTAGAAGTCACACTCGGAGAGCAGATGCCTGCCCAGCCGAAATCCTGATATATGTCACCAAACCGAAGGTTTGATGACCTGCGCGCACATCAGTGCGCTTCATATAAATATATATCACCAAAACCGTGGGGCATTGATATCAAAAAATCGTCCTGCGGTTTTCTTTTTCTTACATTTGTCGAACTCACCCGACATAGAATGATAAATTCGGCTTTTTCCTTATGCTATGCTTGAGGAAAAATCAGCAGAGGTGAGTGTAATGGAAAGACAGATACCTAAAAATGTGCGCCAGATCGGCAATGTAAGCGATACTCCAAAAATCTACGTGGAGGATTATGTGGATACATTTTTCGCCCAGTTATGTGATAAAGCCGGGGAAATGCCCATAGGGGCATTTCTGGTGGGAGATATTCAAAACACAGAAGAAGAGGAATATGTCTATATCTATGGGGCAATCCGGATGCACGAACTAAAGCTTTCGGGAACAGAATATGTTTTAGATGAAGATACCTGGAAACATGCTTATGAGGACTGCAAGCAGTATTTTGAGGATGGAGAGATGCTGGGATGGTTTGTAGCGCATTCGGGCGTGCCTCTTACTCCAGAGGAAAGTACGGTGAAGCTGCATAAGAAATCATTTCCGAAAGGGAATACCGTTTTTATTATGAAGGATCCGGAGGAAAAGGACGAGGCATATTATGTCCATAAGCTGGATGACCTGATGGAGATCGGAGGCCACTATACATATTATGAAAAAAATCCTTGTATGCAGAATTATATGATTTCTGCCAGGAAGAAAAACGGTGCGAGCCCTTCAGAAACAGTGGAAGACCGGGCTGCAAGGGACTTCCGCAGTATCGTAAGGACGCGTGAGGAACAGATGATGAGACAGCGGTCCAGCCGTATGATGTATGCACTGAGTACGTGTCTTGTGTTAGTTGTGGTGATTATGGGGGTTGCAACTATGAATAATTTTGATAAAATGAAATCAGTCCAGAACACACTGGAGACGCTTTCCGGCGCAGTGTCCACAGATTCCCCGGCAAAAGAGGTGGAAGGAAATGGGGATACGTCTGCTGTGGGTGAACTTTCCGATTCGGAGAAGGCTGCCCAGCTGCCTGATGGACAGACGGGGCAATCGGGAACGCCGGAAGGAGATGGACAAGCTGCCGCGGACCAAGGAGGGACAGCAGAAGGACAGGCTCTTGCAAGTGAATCAGGAATGCCGGAGGGACAAGCTGCTTCTGGAGTAATTGGCGATATGGCACAGGAGCCGGCTGTAGAAACAGGAGGGAGTGTGATCGCAGAAGGCTCTCCGGAAGATGCCGGATCCGCGGATATATCGGAAGCAGGGGGGAACAGCGGTAACGGGATCTATATTGTAGAACAAGGGGATACGTTGGCGATCATCAGCCAGAAGTCCTATGGGGACGTTTCCCATGTGGATGCAATCTGCCGGATGAATGGACTGACAGACGGAAATTTAATTTATATCGGCCAGAAATTGCTATTACCGTAAAAAGATGTTATACTAAGACATTATTGTATAAGGGGTTTCAAAGATAAGATGGCGCAAAAGAAAAATCCGAATTTAATGCTTATGGAGCCGCCAGAGACAGAGAGGCGAAAGAAAAAGAAGCGAAGGCAGCGGCGCACCAGACTTAAAAAAGTAACAACACTTGTAGTCCTTGTGTCTATGGTGCTGCTGGGAACCTACCTGCTGCTTACAAACCACCTGTATCATAGGGTATATGAGTCGGCATCCTATAAAAGGGGGACTTCCAATAACAACCGTTACGAAGCATTTCGCAATGGAATCATCCGCTATAGCAAGAATGGTGTTACTTACCTGAACCGAAGGAATGAAGTGCTCTGGATTCAGCCGGCACAGTTTCAGAACCCGATGATCGACATCAGCGGCCGGACATTTGCAGTTGCGGACGCTGGAGGGAATACGATCCAGGTATTTACGGAGGAAGGCCTGAAAGGGGAGTTTGAGACAAACCTGCCGATTGAGAAATTTTCGATTTCAAATCAGGGGATCGTGAGTGCGATTTTGAAAAATGAAAATTCACCGATGATCGTGACATACGACTCCACAGGAAATATTTTGGTGGAGAACCAGGTGGTCACAGGCAGCATGGGCTATCCTACGGCGCTGGATATGTCTCCTGATGGGAATGTCTTGATAGTCTCTTATCTGGATATGAAAAGCGGTGAGATGAAATCCAGAGTTGCAGGCTATAATTTTTCAGAAGAGGGGGCAGGACAGGAGAACCATCAGGTGAGTCTGGAAGAATATGAGGATTCGATCATGCCGGAGGTTTTTTTCATGGATGGTTTTACATCTGTGGCGGTGGGCGACCATTCTTTTGCCATATCAGAAGGATGGGCGGTGCCGGAGAAAAAAAAGGAAATCCAGATTGCCCAGGAGATTAAAAGTGCATTTCATACGGACCGGTATATTGGATTTGTCCTGCTGAATGAAGAGAAATCAGGTTATGAACTCCGGCTGTATGATAAATCCGGAGAGCAGGTCATGAACCGTGCAATAGCCGGAGAGTATGGGAATGTGCAGATGATAGGAAACGAAATCATCTTGTATGAAGGGAACAGATGCAGTATTTATACGAATACAGGGATGCCGCGGTTTGACGGAAATATGAAAGAGGATGTCCTGATGATGATTCCAACAGAGGGCATCAATCAGTACCTGGTGATGAGCGCAGATGAATTACGGGTCATTTATTTGGCCGGATAGGAGAAAAGTGATGGAGAACTGGTTATTGATCATAGTAGGGGTAATCTTTTTGGTGAGCATCGTGGCGGGGGCAATCCGCGGTTTTTTAAAAATCGGGATTTCCCTTTTATCCACGGTGCTCACGGCTGCGTTGATGGTTTTTTTTGCTCCCCATGTGGGGGACGCCATTGCAAAATATACGCCGCTGGATGAAGTGATGCAGGATAAGATCATAGAAGCGTTTCTGCCGGATATGTCTGCCGAGTCATTGGCAGATAAGGATCTGAGCGGAACGCCGCTTTCCAATATCCCGGTGGAGGATATCGTCAAGATGTCGGATCTGGATTGGGAGCGTTTAGGAGTTACGACAGAGGATATCATGAAAATATTTGGGGATATCCCTAAGGATCAGCAGATTAAGGACATTGAGGATTCCATGATGCCGGAATTTTTGAAGGAATTGTTGTTGGAAAATAATAACACTGCAATCTACGAGGTGCTGGGGGTGGATTCTTTTCCACAGTATATCGCATCTTATATATCAAGAATGTTTCTTAATGTCATTTCATTCCTTGTGACATTTATCCTGGCATTTGTCATAGTAAAGGCATTGATGGCTGCTGTAGATATTCTGGGAGAATTGCCCGTGCTGGGGACGTTTAACTATGTGGGAGGCGCGGCCGTTGGCGCATTGGGAGCAGTTTTGTTTGTGTGGGTCTTGTTTCTTGCGGTTGCGGTCTGCTACTCTACGCCGATTGGGGAAGTGTGTTTTTCCATGATCGACGATAGTGTGATACTGACCATGTTATATGAGACGAATCCGCTGCTGGGCTTGCTGGTGTCGTTTTAAGTAATAAGATATATCTTAGAGGTCGGCCGCCGGCCAATCTGTGGATGATAAAGATTGTGTATTCGCTCATAGTTTCCTTGCACTTTTTGTCGAAAGTTGGTATGATGGTAGCGTAAAGTAACAAAGGATAAATAATTAATAGGAGGGATACTTGTGGCAGAGGAAGTAATTCGTATGCAGGAGACAGGAACAGAGCCGGTAAAAGCAGCGGAGCCGATGGGGACGGTAATCTCGATGGAAGCAGTAAAGCCGGCGGCAGAGAGTACGGTACTCCAGCAGGGTACTGAAGGAGTGCAGGATTTAAAAGAAGCGGAGAAGCCTGTGGAGATGGATATTCAAGTACAGCCATTGGAAGAACCGCGGCTGGCTTCAGAAGCAATGGGGCATACAGGGCCGGAAAGCGCTGGGGGAGACAGAAGCTTTAAGGACTCAGACAGGGAGAAAAAGCGGATCAGTGATTTCTTCAATTTCAAGAAGGATATTGAGGATTTTACACGGGAAGACTGGATATTGTCAAGGCTTCCGGCAGAGGATTTGATGGAGTACCTTACGATGGAGCAGAAGAAGAGTGAGGCGCTCCAGAAAGCAAAAGAGATAAAAGAGAAGCGGATTTTTACGACAATTCAGATTGCGATTTCAATGGCGGCTATTGTGGGGGTGGTTGCGCTTTTGAAAGATAATCCGACAGTTCTTGTAAACATTTTGTACATAACGGGAATTGTGATCGCATTGTGGATCTGGAGAGGGAAACAGGATAAATAAGATTTCGAAAGAGCCGGCCGGAAACAGTCTGTGCAAGCTTGCAGACTGTTTCCGGCCGGCTTTTTAGTGAGGCGTAGGTGGCGCATGCTGAAAGAAGAACTTTGGGAAGAATTAGTCAAAAATCAGGGAAAGATTTTCCATACGGTAAAAGGATTGGAGTTCCGCTACCAGGTGATTGGAGGGGAACTGTTTGTGGATCGGCGGTCAAAGTCGATCACGCGGGCGACGGTAGAGAAGGCATGGGATAAATTGCAGGCTATGCCGGAGAGTGTTACCGGCCCCAAAAGCCTGGGGGTATTTGGTGCGCCCTATGTGTGGGCGATTTTTAAAGAATTGAAGCTTGTGTAAAAGCGGAAGGCGCAGATTGATTTTTCGGCCGGTGGTCGGGAAAAAAGCGTGATTTTATGTGTTTTCCGGCGTATTTTCTCTTTTATTTTTTAGACTTATAAAGTATAATAGAGTTTATTACAATACCGTGCAAAATTTATCACATGCACTGCACGGGATAAATACAAGCTGTGATGAGGTGAGCTTATGAAAAAGAATGAAACCAGTAAAAAGAGAAAATCCAGTAAAAAGGATGTACAGCCTTATGAGATTGGAGAACTGGATCAATACCTGTTCGGAAAGGGCACGCATTATGAGATTTATAAAAAGATGGGTGCTCATAAGGTAGTATCTGCAGAAGGCGTGGAGGGCGTTTATTTTGCAGTCTGGGCTCCGCATGCGGAGAAAGTATCCGTAATCGGGGAGTTTAATGGCTGGGATGTCGAGGCGGATGAGATGGAACGCCAGGAACCGGCCGGAATTTATACGCTTTTTGTCCCAGGCGTGGAAGAGGGAGACATGTACAAATTCTGCGTTGAGACGGCAAAAGGAGAGACGCTTTTTAAAGCAGACCCATTTGCTAATTATTCAGAGCTCCGTCCGGGGAATGCCTCACGTGTGGCCGATATATCGAAATTTAGCTGGTCAGACGGCGCATGGCTTGAAGCGCGTGAAAAGTGGGATAATAAAAAGAATCCCATGTCTGTTTATGAGGTGCATATGGGTTCCTGGATGCGCCATCCGGGACGGGAGGATGAAGGATTTTATACTTATCGGGATTTTGCGGAATCCATTGTGGAGTATGTGAAAAAAATGGGCTATACCCATGTGGAGCTGATGGGGATTGCAGAGCATCCGTTTGACGGCTCCTGGGGATATCAGGTGACGGGGTACTATGCTCCTACGTCCAGATATGGGACTCCGGAGGATTTTGCCTATTTGGTAAACCATCTCCATAAGAATAAGATTGGTGTGATCCTGGACTGGGTGCCGGCTCATTTCCCAAGAGATGCACATGGCCTGGCAGATTTTGACGGGACTCCGACCTTTGAGTATGCAGATCCGAGACGGGGGGAACATCCAGACTGGGGCACGAAGATTTTTGACTTGAGTAAGACAGAGGTAAAGAACTTCCTGATTGGAAATGCATTGTTCTGGATTGAGCATTATCATGTGGATGGGCTGCGTGTGGACGCGGTAGCTTCCATGCTTTATCTGGATTATGGAAAGCAGGATGGACAGTGGGTTGCTAACAAATACGGCGGCAATGAGAATTTAGAAGCGATTGAATTCTTTAAGCATTTGAACTCTGTTGTTCTGGGACGGAACAAAGGTGCTGTTATGATCGCAGAGGAGTCTACGGCATGGCCGAAGGTGACGGGGATACCTGAGGAAGACGGACTTGGATTCAGTATCAAATGGAATATGGGCTGGATGCATGATTTTACAGAATATATGAAGCTGGATCCTCTGTTTAGGAAGAATGCGCATTATATGATGACATTCTCCATGGAATATGCTTACAGCGAGAATTATATTCTGGTACTGTCACATGATGAAGTGGTGCATTTGAAGTGTTCTATGCTGAATAAGATGCCGGGACTGGGATTTGATAAATTTGCGAACTTGAAAGTTGCTTATGCGTTTATGATGGGGCATCCGGGCAAAAAGCTGCTTTTCATGGGACAGGATTTTGCACAGCTTCGAGAGTGGAGCGAGGAACGGGAGCTTGACTGGTATCTGCTGGCAGAGCAGCCGCATCAGCAGATCCAGAACTGGGTGCAGGATCTTTTGCATCTGTACCGTAAGAATAAGGCATTGTATGAGCTGGATACAGAAAAAGAGGGATTTGACTGGATCAATAAGGATGATATCTTCCGAAGCATTTTCAGCTTCGTAAGACACTCTAAAGATAATAAGAGGAATCTGTTGTTTGTGTGCAATTTTACGCCGATGGAACGGGAAGATTACCGGGTCGGCGTACCGAGGGGCAAGCAGTATAAATTGATTCTGAACAGTGACGATGTGAGGTATGGAGGGACTGGAGCAGACCGGCCGCTGATGTATAAAGCGGTGAAGAAAGAATGCGACGGGCAGAAGTACTCCTTTGCATACCCACTGCCGCCTTATGGAGTTGCGGTATTTGAATTTTAATGGCTGTGCTGTGGGAATGGATGACAAGCACATAAAGAAATAAACAGTAGTTTAAGAGAAACCGGCGCAGTGTGGCTGCGCCGGTTGTTTGCATACCATTGTAAGCAGAAAATCGGTATGTGTCAGGTTTGTTGTATCTGTCTGCAAGATAATAAATTACTTCAATGAGACAGCAGGCGTGATCGTTCCTGCTGTCTCTGGAAATGTGTTGTTATTCTTTTATTTTGTCGATGTCTGTGAGGTTTACGCCTATTACATTGAGTATTGCCTTTAAGGAAAGATATTCGTCTTTCAATTCGGCATAAGTTTTTGTCGCTCCTTCTTCTTTTGCCAGCACCATATATTTTTGGATTTTTTTAAAATCATCTATGGCGGTTTTCGCAATTTCAGCATTGTTTGGCATGTGCTCACCTCCTCTGCCTGGGCAGCCTTTCTATATGCTGCTTTTATTATAGCAAAAGCGGATTTTACTGTAAAGTTTTTGTTCGATGGACGTAATTTCAAGGGCTGACAATGGGTTGCGGCTATGGGCTGGGCGCGGATAATAACATGACGCTTGCTTATGGTCTATTGTCTTGATTTTGCGGCATCTGCATATTGCCGCCGCCTGGGGGCATTTGCGGCATCCCTGTTTCATTTCCCTTAAATGCATCTGCAGCCCCGCCCATAGAATTGCCCATAGACCCCATATCAGAAATTTCGATATCTCCAGTATCCACAAAAGTACTTTCATCCTGCGTTTCAGAGGTTGAGCCAATGGAACCATTGAACTGGCCCCGGATGCTTTCTGCACGCAGCAGGCAGAATTCTTTCAGTGTATCAATGCCGGTTTCAAATTCTTCCGTGGTACAGAATTTCGTGGGATCATCTTCCACATATGGAGAAATCATTGCTTTTACAGAGTCAATCATTTCTGTGAATTTGCCGCTGTCAAAATAATCCGAAATGAACTCTGCGAAATATTGATGGTAAAGTTCTGTATATTCTTCATTTGCAAATATCCAGGCGAGCATCGGGCGGTCTTCGGCGCTGCCTCCGGATACAGGGGAGTCGATTGGGAAATTCGCTAAACTCTTTGCGCCGCCCGCGGATTCAAAGCCGCCGAAAGCAAGATTGTAATCCCATGGAATCATCGCCATCTGTCCGTTTTCTTCATACAGATAATAGTTATGGATCATGCCGCCTGTATAGCTGTCAAAGTTTAAGACAAAATTATGGATCACGAAATAGCGGATGACAGCTTCGATATCAACAGTATCTTCAAGTTCTTCACCGCTGTTTAACTTTTTGAGTGAGCCGATCAGGCGCTCTTTATCACTGTCTGAGATATCGGTTTTGGCATTTTCGAAAATATTAGTGTAGCTGTCAAATTCATCATCAATGTATTTTAGCAATACATCGTCGCTGCCCATTGCCATTTGCCCGGGGCTGCCATTATTGCCGGGGGTCTGGCCAGCCGGCTTTTGCATATCTTGACGAGGTTCGCCCGGCATCTCTTGCGGCATTTCGCCGGGCATCCCCTGGGCTGCTTCACCAGACATGTCTTGCGGCATTTTGCCATCCTCTTTAAAGCCTTCCCATCCGTCCATTTCGAAATCTTTTCCGTTTCCCCGGCCGCCGCCCATGTCCATGCTGTCGGGTTTATAAAGCTCGCCGTAATCATTTCCATAATTCCGCCGCAGGAAAGATTCTTCCACTCCTTCCACGGCCAGATACAGCCCCCATGTTTCGTTATTTACAGAGATATTTACATAACTGCACAAGGGGGAGGCAACGCCCATTTCCGCCATCATCTGGTAAGTAAGATAATCCTTCATATAGGTATTGTCCTGTATTATATTGTTCAGGCACAATTTATCAAGCCCATGATAGGTAGTGCTGCTGTCATAGTGGTCGAATTCAATCTTAAAGCTGTAACGGTTATTTCCATATGCCTCTACCTGGGTAAGCGAAGTATTTCCTTTGGCACGGATCGCCACATTTTTATAGGCTTCTCCGTCGATGACTACGGTACAATCGGAATACTCTTCGTTTTTGCATGTACTAAGGAAACTGTCCCAGTCATCCATTACGATATCAATAGTATGTACATAGGAGGTGTCGAACAAACGGCTTTCATATTCTGCTATTGCGGAAACCTTCTGGACGCCAAAACTATCGGCATTCATGAACAGAATGGTAATAAGGAGTGTGAAAACAAGGACAACGCAGCAAATCTTGTCAATATGCTTATGTGTTGACATAAAACGCCCCCTTTTATCCCATATAATTGCCGTTGTAGCTGACCAGGACCGCGCTGTTGACACCACGCATTTCTGCAAGGGTATTGATAAAATCTGTATTGTCATTTTTCATGCGGACTTCGAGATTCAGTTCAATAACTCCTTTCTGTGCGGTCTTGCTTTTTACGACACATTTCTGCACCTGTGTTTTCAAAAACTCTTTTGCCTTTTTTTCGCAGGCAGAATCCATGCAGGAAATGACTACAATATAGGGATTGCAGTGCGGCTTTCTGTTAGCTAATACGAGAAGGACAACGCCGATTACCAGACTGCCGATGACTGCAAGCGGAATGATGCCTGCCGCAAGGACGATTCCGACTGCGATGGACCAGAACAGAAACGCGATTTCAAGCGGCTCTTTGATGGCCGTACGGAAACGGACGATAGAAAGTGCGCCTACCATACCGAGTGAAAGCACTACATTGGATGTTACCGCAAGAATCACAACCGTAGTGATCATGGTCAGGGCAACGAGAGTCGTGCCGAAGCTGGAAGAGTACATTACACTCTGGCAGGTTCTTTTGTAGACAAGAAAAATGAACATGCCGATTCCAAAAGCCAGTGTCAGGGCCAGCGCCATATCTAGGATGCTGACGCCTGCGATATTCTCTAAGAAACTTGATTTAAAAATGTCATTGAATGTCATAATAATCTACTCCTTTGCATTTGTCGTGTACCTGTTGTGAAAAATACATTTTCAGCCGTAAATCCTGCAGGCTGCGTATTTGGAAAATGCCCCTGCCCGGCAGCCGTCTAACTGTACGGTGTCGCGGATGATATCGGGTAAAAATTCATCCCATTTCACCTCCAGGATGATCGGGCTGTCCCTCACGGGGATAGTGGCTTTGGATTGGTTTAAAAAGTCGGTACAGTGCAATCCGGTCCGGATATCCGAATCCAGGGTGACCCGGACATTGCCGGGAGCGAAAACGAAAGGTTCCCTTATGTAGTCCACAATTGTTTTGGGACGAAGCCCCTGTGACATCATCTTTGTATACAATTCCTCAATTAGAGGAATACCGCTTTTTATCATCCAGCCAAAGCTGCCGCTAACGATCATCTGTGCCTGCTTTCTGGTCAATTTGGCGCTTCTTTTTAAGCATAATCCATTGACTTTGCTCTTTTTTTCAAGCCGGATGAAAGTGGTGTCATCGTTATAATACCGTATACGGAACTTTTCGCGGATGTTGACACCATCAATTTTTTCACGCAGTACCCGGTCTTTGGCATCATCAAAATAAAGACTACGGATTTTATATTTCCCATCCATTGTATGAGAATCGGTTTTGGCGACTGCCGAAAGACGCTGCCTGAGGATCAGAAGGTCTGCGTAACTAATCTCATGCTTCCATTCGTGCCGGTATTTCACTGCTATCACTCCTCGTATATATAATAGAAGGCAATTATTCTATGCCACATAGATAGTATCTGTACATAAAAAGCCTCCTGCACATTGGCACTGCCATTGTACAGGAGGAAGATTGAACTTATATTGAAATTTATTAAAAAAATTATAAAATGCTTTTTAAGGCGCACAGGCAGTTATTTCTGAAGAGGGATCCTTACAATAAATTTGACTTTTCCATTGCGGCACTGCACATCAATTTTTCCATGATGCACCGATACGATTGCTTTTGCGATGGCAAGTCCCAGCCCGTAATGCTGCCCGTCGCTGTTTCTGGCAGTATCCATACGATAAAACCTTTCGAAAATCTGCTCTCTGTGTGCTTCCGGGATTTCCGCGCCATCATTCATGACTGACAAAACAGCATAGTTCCTTGTTCCTTTTAATCCGAGTGTGATTTTGCCATTTGGCTGGCAATGACGGATGGCATTATCAAGAAGAATTGCCGTAAGCTGTTTTAACTGTGTACTATTGCCGTTTACATAGAGGTGGCTTGCTGCTTCACATTCCAGCGTCAGTCTTTTTTCAAAAACAACACTTTCAAAGGGAAGCGCTTCGCCGCTTACCAGCCGGCAAAGATCCACAGACTCCATCTGTGGCGCTGTATCCTCTGTGCGGGCAAGTTCCAGTAGCTGGCCCACTAATATCCCCATTCGTTCATTTTCATATTGGATATTGGCAAGCCATTGATTTTCGCCGATTTCTCTGGAAAGAAGCTCTGCATTGGTGCTGACGACGGATACAGGGGTTTTCAACTCGTGTCCGGCATCGGAAATAAATTGTTTCTGCTTATCATAACTTTCTTCGAGCGGCCGCACGATTTTTCTGGCAAGATATACGGCAAGGAAGAAGAATGCAAGAATCGCAAATCCGCCAAAGATCAGTGTATACCGAAACAGCGTAGTCATGCTTTCCTGCATGATCGTGTTATCCATGAATGCGACCAGGATATATCCGCCTTTGTCCGTCATATGATAGATCAGGCTGCTCTTCACACCGTCTGTTTTTCCGCTTTTCATCACTTCAAGGGCAGTTTTTGCAAGCTCATCATCCTCATAAACTTCGGCCTGGCCATTTGTGACGGCAAGAATCTGCCCATCTTTTGAAACAGCAACGGAATAGAAGGTGGATAACTGGAAGGCAGGTGTGTTCTCAAAGTGAGGAATACCTGGATCCGGCCCGGGTATATTGTCAGGAAACATTTGGCTTCCGTTTTGGTCTGGTATGGAGTCTTCTGTATGCCGGCCTGGTATGGAGGCTTCCCGATATTGTTCTGGCAGGGAATCCTCTGGATACAGTTCTGGTGCAGAGTTTTCTGTGTGCAGCCCGGACATATTGGCATCCAAATCCGCTTCTAACAGATACATCTGGGCGTGCTGTTCCAGCATTTTACGGTTTCGGTTTGAAACTTCATAGTAGCTGGAACCATAAATAACCCCAAGGGTGCCGGCCCAGATCAGGACAAGCACTGACATGATGGCAGCAACAATTTTCCGGCGTGTTTTCTTAAACATGATCATACCTCAATTCATATCCGATTCCCCGGACTGCTTTGATTGATGTTTTTGCTTCTATAAATGCAAGCTTTTTCCGGGTAAAAGACATATACACTTCTACATTGTTATATTCCGCATTGCTTTCAAATCCCCAGATTTTTAAGGCAAGCTGTTCACGAGTGAGGATCTGGCCCTGGTTGGCGATCAAATATTCCAGGATCCGGTATTCTTTTTCGCTTAACCGGATATTCTGTCCGGTGGCGGTGCAGGTCACTGCAGACATTCCTGTATCCAGGATGATATCTCCAAAGGACAAAGTACCGTCAGCGGAATTGATATTTCTCCGTCCGAGGGCACGAAGCCTTGCAAGCAGTTCTTTGGTCACAAAGGGCTTGGTAAGGTAATCATCGGCGCCGCTGTCCAGTCCGGCTACCTTATCATCAATTTCGCTTTTGGCAGTCAGCATTAAGATTGGAGTGCGTATTCCGCGTTTCCGTGCCTCTTTTGCAATTTCAAACCCGTTCTTTCCAGGAAGCATGACGTCGAGGATGATAATATCGTACACATTACTCTCTACCGCATCCAAACCAGAAATGCCGTCCGCACAATAGTCCACCTCATATTTTTCAAGACGCAGTAATTCGGCCAGAGCCTGCGCCATCCTTTTCTCATCTTCCACAAGTAATAATTTCATTTTGGATACCGTCCTTTTTATGGGTGATTATTAGAAAACAGCCCGCTGATGCC
The DNA here is from genome assembly GCA_910589385.1 of uncultured Lachnospiraceae bacterium. Classification (GTDB taxonomy): domain Bacteria; phylum Bacillota; class Clostridia; order Lachnospirales; family Lachnospiraceae; genus Schaedlerella. The sequence continues at coordinate 25,807 of CAJUTU010000009.1, read as the reverse complement.
CCCGCAGGACATCAACTTCCCCTCCAGTTGGTGACCTATATTATATCATATAAAGATTGAGGAATAATTGAAAATATTTTATTTCAGTATGACGTTCTTAAATGTAGGCTAAAAATAATAAAGTGATTGATTTGTTTCGATAGAAAGCATAGAATAGAGATTAGCTGTAGAACAGGACGGATGAGAATATCATGGATGGAACAGCAAAAAGAATTATGTGTGGTACTTTTGGTGGGATGAAAGATGACAAAAATATTACTGGTTGAGGATGACGATACCATTACATTCGGCATCCGGGCCGCCCTTGCAAAGAGAGGTTATGAGGTGACCGGATGCATAAGCCTTGCCGAAGCAAAACAAGTATTTTCTAAGGTATTTGCCCTGGTGCTGTTAGATCTGAACCTGCCGGACGGCAGCGGATACGAGTTCTGCAGATGGCTCAAGGAACAATACAACACGCCTATTATTTTCCTGACCGTACGCGACGCGGTGGGGGATATCACGAAAGGGCTGGACATGGGGGCGGATGATTACGTGACAAAGCCATTTCACATTGCAGTCCTGGAATCCAGGATCGAGGCAGTGCTCCGAAGGGTGCCGGAGGAAAATGGTGAGATGCTTTCCTGCGCGGGAATTTCTCTGGACAGGGAAAAAATGCAGGCATTTGTGGGCGGGGAGGAAGTCAATCTTACCGCGCTGGAATACCGTATGCTCCTGGCCTTGATGGAAAATAAAGGGCGGACTCTGCCGCGCAGCATGATCTTGGAAAGGCTGTGGGATTCAGAGGGGAATTTTGTAAATGATAATACACTGACTGTGACAGTAAAGAGACTCAGGGAAAAACTCAAAAATACGCATTGCATCAAAACGGTCCGGGGAATCGGCTACCGTATGGAGGATGGACAGAATGGGGCAAAATGAGGGGAAAATCTGTTTGAAAATATTGGCGGACTGGCTGCTGATCGGACTGGCCGCTGGTTTTTTGCTTACGGCGGCTGTTACGTTTCAAGAGTATCAGGATTTTTCGGGGTTCATAGGCGCAGTGATCGACGGCGCAGGAGAAAAAGAGACGGACGGCGGGCAGGAAAATAACAGTCGGCAGGCAATCATCCGGCGTGCCCTTGCTGCTGCATTAAAATCCGGAAATCCTTTAAAGAGCGCCCCTTTGAAAGAAGTGGGGCTGCCTGACAAGAGGGCGGGGGAAGAATGGCTCCGTGAATACGGTTTCCGTACATGGACCAGACTGGGCGGGAATCTCCTTTTTATTATGGGAAGCAGTGTCATTTTGTTTGGAGTTATTGGCCTGCTTCAATTCCTGATGTGGAAAAAAGAGCAGGAGAAACGGGCGCGGCGGATTGACGGGCTGACAGAGTACCTTTTACTGGCAAACCGGGGAGGGGCCGGTGTGCTCCGGCGCCGGGAGGATGAATTTTCTTTTCTGGAGGATGCAATCTACAAAATAGTCATGGAACTGAAATCGACCAAGGAAGAAGCCGTCCATAACCATACCGTATTGTCGGAGCGGATCGTGGATATTGCCCATCAGTTGAAGACACCGCTCACTTCCATGTCTTTGATGACAGAACTGCTGGAAGGACAGCCCACAGAAGAAGGAGAGGAATGCCTAAATCGTCTTACTGTGCAGATCCACCGCCTGCAGAATCTGGTCAGCGCACTGCTTTCTCTGGCAAAGCTGGAATCTCATACTATTCAGTTTGAGAAAGAAAAAATGGATGTAGAAGCGCTGATAGACGGGGCGGCAGAGCCTTTACAGGAATTGCTGCAGAAAAAGCAGATTCAGCTTGTCACATCAGGAGGGCAGGTGCAGATCCTGGCTGACAGCCGCTGGACAGAGGAAGCCATACAGAATGTGCTCAAAAACTGTGCCGAGCATTCGCCGGAGGGTGGGGAAATCCAGGTACAGTGGGAGCAGAACCCTCTCTATACGGAAATCCAGGTGACAGACAGTGGAAAGGGGATATCAAAAAAAGATCTGCCACATTTGTTTGAGCGGTTTTACCGAGGAGAGGATGCCCAAAAGGACAGTGCGGGAGTTGGGCTTTCTTTGGCAAAGCTCGTGGTGGAACGGCAGAACGGGCATATCTATGCAGAAAATACAAAAGAAGGGCATGCGCGTTTCTGGATGCGGTTTTATTGGCGGGATTAAATTACACGATGATATGTTTGAAAAAATATGATATACTATCCAAAGATATCAAGTGATTGAATATTCCGCCTGTGAAATGAATGAGGTTTGAAATGCTGGAAGTATCGAATATCAAGAAAAAGTATGGGAAAAAAATAGTTCTGGAGGATGTCAGCTTTCAGGCAAATTGCGGGGAGCGGGTGGCAATTATCGGCAGGAACGGATGTGGAAAGACGACCCTGATGCAGATTTTGGCAGGCATTCTAAAACCAAATGAAGGCAGATTGCGCTATTTTGGAAAAAATCCGCAGAGCAAAAAAGAATATTTCCGCAAGTATTGCGGCTATGTACCACAAGAACTGCCGTTGATGGAGGAACTGTCTGTCAGGGACAACTTAAGGCTCTGGGGAGTGGACCGTACGGAAGGTTCTGAGGAGATCATCCGCCAGTTTGAACTGGAAGAAATGATGAAGATGGCTGTCGGAAAACTTTCGGGAGGCATGAAGCGGCGGCTCAGTATTGCATGCGCATTAGCCGGATGGCCCCCAATCCTGCTGATGGATGAACCCACGACAGCGCTGGATCTATATTATAAAGAAAGTATCAGAAACTGGATGAAGAGTTTCAACGCTATGAATGGTATTATCGTGATGACGACACACGATGAGAAAGAGATTTTGTCCTGTGACAGATGCATGTTGATGCAGGAAGGGCATTTGACGGAGTTATCGAAGAAAGATCAGAATATGGACAGCATCAGAAAGATGCTGGCATAAAGTGAAAAGATGGAGTATGATATGAAAAAATATACTTATTTAGGGAGGAGAAAAAATGAACGAACAATTTGACCCGGCAACAGGAGAACGGATCCAGGAAAACGCTGAGGCGCCGCAGCCATATTTTTACCAGACGTCAGAGCCGCCTTCGGGAATCCAGCCGGACGGAAAAAAGAAAAAAGGCTGGATATTTGCGGTTATAGCAGTCATTGTTATAGTGGCAGCAGGTGCAGTCTTTGCCGCCGTAAAAAGTGGTTTCTTTTCTAGTGATTCTGCAAAAGTAGTGGCGGCGATTACCAACACAGTCAACGATACGGATTATATGACAAGTTCGCTGAAATTCGGAAGCCTCTTTGTTTCGGATGAACTGACGTTTTCGTTTGAGAGTGAAGCACAAGGGTATGGCATGGAATTCCAGTTCCTCTATGGGAAAGTGCAGAAACAAGTGCTGGGCAGTATGGATGTCCCTGATTTCACGACGGTGGACTTCCAGGCAGAGCTGACGGAAGAACAGTTAAGGGTCTTGGTTCCGGCAGTGAGCGACTACGTTTTTACTTATGATTATACAAAACCCAAAAGCAGCTTTATGCAGGAAAATTTTGGATACAGGCTGGATACGCTTGATGAGATGCTGCAGACACTGTATTCTGCCAAACGGGATACAGAATTTAACTCAGACCTGGTAAAAACAATCATTGAGGAAGGGCAGAAACTGGAATTTGAGAAGGCGGATGCAGAAGAATTTGAGGTGGACGGGCAGGACAGGAAATGTAAAGGGATTTCTACAACAATCACCCGGGACTGCATACAGAATATCATGGATGAGCTGGAAACCGTTTATCAAGAAAGCTGGAGCACGGCCTACGGGTATTACGGTTATTATATAGAGGATTATTTTGACGAGATGGAAGAATATCTTGATGAGATGGAAGATTTTGAGGTGACATTTTTTATCTATCAAAATAAGCTGGCCTGTATCCGTATCGAAGAAGACGGGGAGGAAGCCGAACTGCGGTTCCTGGGCGGAAACACACGGATGCAGAATATGCAGCTTCTCTTTGACGGAGAAGAAATGCTGAGGATAGAGGGAGAAAATGTGGAATCCACAGAGGTGAAGAAATTATTTGTAGAGGGGGAAGAGACGGCGAGCCTGGAATACGACCAGAAAAACGGGGATCTGGATATTACCATGGATGGCGGCAGGACGGTTCTGTCAGGAAATGTATTTCTGGACAAGGACATTTTCAATGCATCCATTGACAAAACTATGGTTGACGGACAATTCATTGACGCGAAGTGGGGAATGTCTATCAAAAAAGGAGCCTCATTTGAAAAAATTGAGGGGACTGAATTTAACCTAAGCCAGGCAGCCCAGCAGGATATGGAAGAACTGCTTGAAGAATTAAATCTGCTATGAGAATATTTTTCGTATATTTATTTCTGGAATATAAAAAGAGCGTAAGGGTTCTGCTGAAATCTGCGGGAAGCCTGCTTCTGATGCTGTGCCTCATTATGGGGGGAGCCGTGGCGGCGGGGGTGTTATTTTTTGGGGCGCAGATGTTCCAGGCGATTGATGTGGGTGTAGCCATCCCGGAAGAAGAGACGCAGACAAAAGCAGTGGCGCGGTTCCTCTCTGCTATGGACAGCGTGGAATCTATATGCAATTTTGAGTATCTTTCGCAGGCGGAGGCCATGGAAAAACTTTATGAGGGGGAGATTCAGGCAGTCATTGTACTGCCTGAAAGCCTTTATGACGACATGTATAACGGCCAGAAGGGGAAGATATCCGTGTATCTGCCCAAACAGGCCCCTTTTCAAGTACAGGTTTTTCAAGAACTGTTATCAGACGGGGTGTCTCTGCTTCAGACGGCAGAGGCAGGTGTGCTGGCTGCAAGAGATATGGCAGAGAGTGGATATTCAAAGATGAAGCCGAATAAGGCTGCAGAGTCTATTTCCTATACTTATATTGAGTGTGCGCTGAACCGGGAAAAACTATTTGATAAAAATGTGTATTCACCTTTGGGGCAGATGAATTTATATCAGTACTATTTTGCCGCGGCGGTTTCGGTTCTCCTGCTTATGGGAGGGCTGAATTACAGCTTTTTATATCAAAGGAAGAGCAGGGCAGTAGAACAAAAGCTGCGGCTCCTGGGCCTGGGTGCCGTAAAAGTATCAGTGATCAAGATTTTGGTCATGGCGAATTTGTCCTGGATATTAGGAACCACAGCTTATTTGTCGGGATGCCTGTTTTCAAAATGGCAGAAATCTTATTTTATATGGTTTCACAAAGAGATCCTGCTGTGGCTGGTTCCGGCCAGTATCGGAACTGCCGTTTATTTCCACATCGTATTTTCCGTCTTTGGGAGGGGAATGCAGGGAGCCGTATTCCTGCTTTTGGCAAATGCATTGATGATCCTATGCGCAGGTGTGGTGATACCTTCGGCATATCTTCCAGAGCCAGTCGGAAGAATCGGACAGTATCTGCCGCTGGGTTTCCTGCATCAATATTGTATAGAAATGTTTTTTGGAAGCCTGAGTGAAGGGAAACTTTTGCTGTTGGCAGGATGGAGCCTGGCGGGGATTGGAATAGGAGCAATATTTTCATGGGACGATACATAGTATGGTACACGTTACAGTTAAAAGCCTGGGTGCAGCGTAAAACATCCTGGATGCAGGTTCTGGGAATGGTTCTGGCGGCGCTGCTGGTTTCACAGATTCATCTGCCTGATGCAGAGAATACACGAATCGGTATCTGCGCCTCGCCGCAGGAATCTGCACAGAAAATTTTGGAATGTCTGAAAGCAAAGGAAAGCATCTTTGAATTTCAGGAATATACGAGTGAAGAGGACATGCGGCAGGATATCGTATCCGGCGTGATTGAATGCGGCTTTGTATTTTCCGGGGATGATATTCAAAAAGGTGCTGTGACTTACATCTGCACACCGTTTTCTGCAAAAGGGCTGGTCGCCCAGGAAACTTTTTATGCGGCATTTTTTGAAGGGTACAGCGATAAAATCCTGATGGACAGTGAGGCGGAAGTTTATGGAAAAAGTGATGAGGAGATCACCAGGGAGCTTCTGGCAAAAAAACAGGATTATCTACAGAAGAATGAAATGTTTCAAATGGATATCATAGAGACAGAGCAAAAGCCGGAAGAAGAAGTTTACCATACAGGGGATATTTCTGGAAAAATCCTGCCAATGCGCGGGATGGCCGGGCTGTTTATTTTTTTGATCCTGTGGATGGCACAGGCAAGGAAATTTGAAGATCACGGAAATGGCGCGGCTGCCGCGATGGAAAGAAAACAGAGATGGAAGTTTGAATATCTGGGATGTCTTGCGGAAGCTACGAGTCCTGCTTTACTTGGGATTGTTCTTATTCTTTTCGCTCCAGGGAACAGAGGCGTTGTAATCGAAACCGGGCATGTGCTGCTTCTCGTTTTCGTGAGCAGCTTCTGGGTACTGGTTGTGGGAAAGCTGTTTCAAAACAGTACGACATTTGCAGCGTGGACTTTGACGATCATACTGGCCCAGCTTGTGGTATGCCCGGTATTCTTTGACCTTGCAGCCGTTGTCCCTGCGCTGCAGGCTGTCAGATGGGTATTTCCGCTGGGGTGGCTGGGGTAGCCGTCAGATTTTTGCAGTTTGTTTTTCGAGGATAATTTATATACCATTGAATACGGAAAGCCTGCCAGCGGCAGGCTTTCTGTATTCGGCCTATTTATATAGACTACAAAGTATCATCTTTGACTGCCATAATAATATTTTCCCGCTGGATCTTACGTCCCCCCAGCACATAGGCGCCGACCACTGCAAGGAGCACCAAAGTCGTATAACCGAGCACTACGCCGACGGGCGCAAATGGCAGATATTCCAGGAATGAGACTTCGCTGAGCTTTAGGTTCACTGCCAGCAGCAGGGCCTGAAACGGGATGCTGTATAGCAGCGGCTTTAACCCCAGAGCCAATCCTTCTAAAAATAACATGGTCCACATCTGTTTTGTATCCAGCCCCACAGACTTCAGCATGGCAAATTCCCGGCGGCGCTGATAGAGATTTCCAGAGATGCCGGCCCATACATTGGAGAGTCCGATGGCTGCAAGAAACGTGGTCAGGAATGCAATGATCATATTCAAAGATTCCTGTACGTCTGCATCCATTTTTTTACGTTCCACAATATCACTGACCATATAATCTCCGCTTCCATAATAAGACGAAATAATCTCCTCCACCTGTGCGGACAGCTTTTGAATCTGAGCATCGGAAACATTTTCATCGTCGCCGGCCAGGTAGACTGCAGTCAGGCTCCTGGCACTGTTCTGCCGCCGTCCACTGCAGGAAGCGCTGATATCCAGCACATGCTCCAGCGGCATGACGAGAGTCAATGTGAAATAAGAGGTATCATAAAGGGTGGAGCACGGCAGGGTGTCGATCAGCGCTCCAACATGCAGTGAAAAGGTATGGTCTCCTTCGTCATCGTCATAGGCACGTTCTGTGAACTCAATTTCCTGTCCCTCTTCTAATTTCAGAAGTTCTCTTCGCACTGTATTCCTCCGGGTGCTGGCATCAGGATCCTCTGTATAATTATAGGCCAGGGCCCGGGACGGGTCTTCCAGATAGGGGGCAGGATCGATCCCAAGTCTCCTGCAATACTCCTGGAAACAGCGTTCTTCCAGTCCGACCAGGGATGTCCGCACCCGGTAGGCGCCGTCACGCTCAATGAGAGAGTACTTGGCTGCGTCCACGATGGCGTCGAATCCGCCCAGATATTCTTGAATATCAGAGGATGCATCTTCTGCCGAAACCCATGTGGCGCAGGCCAGCTTGTCAAAAACCGCAGATTGTCTTGCGCCTGAGACTTGCGACAGCCTATCCAGGACTTCAGGATCCGGCATTTGTCCGTCACTGATATTGGCATAGACATGGCCATCCTCCGAAGATTCCCTTCCGGATATTTCACGGTAAGCATCCCGTACCGTAAACATCGTCAGGAAACTGGTGAGTAGAAGGAAGGACAGGCAGAGTGAGATCGTAGCAGTCCGATAAGAGTGCTTTCTATGCGCCAGCGCATTTGACGATAGCTCTCCTATGATCCCGAAACATGCCGAAACCGGAGAAATTTTAAAACGACGCGGCTTTTTCAGATTTTCGTCCTCCCGTTTCATGATCTCCACAGGCAATGCTTTCGCCAGCTTTTTTGCCGGGATCCGTGCCGAGAGGCATGCAGTCAGCAGGGAAAGCAGGACAGCAGGCAGGATCGCGGGCAGCCCGAAAGAGGCGGCAATGTCCGGCGCTTTTCTTCCGATATCATTATGGGCATTGATGTTTGCAAAAAGCTGTAGATTTAAAAACCAACCGGTAATCAGTCCAAAAGGAAGGGACGGGATGCTTAGGATCATGGCTTCCGCCACGGCGGCCGAGAGGATCTGCCGCGGCGAGGCTCCTACACAGGCAAAGATTCCCAATTGGGCAATTTTCTCGTTTAATGACAATGCAAAGGCATTATGGATGATCAGCACAAACACTCCCACCAGCAGTAAAGCAAATATGACGAACATCAGCGGCACGGCCAGTATTTCCAGGGAAAATTCCTGCCCTGGCGGAAAGATCAGGTATTTGGAAAGGAGGCTTGCATTATAACGAAGAAGGTATTCCCCGTATTCGTCCTTTTCATATCCGATTGATTCAGCCAATGCGGGAAGTTCCTTGTAGGTGTTCCTCATGGGATGGAAACGCAGATAGACTGTCACCTCATCATCCGCTCCAATGTCTTTCTGGTCAAAGTAGCTCATACCAGTATAGGCAGGGACGATAGAAGAAGTTGTGACATCCATTTTTCCGACCAGTGTATAGGTCTTTGTCCCTGTCTGCCGGAAAGTTTCTCCTTCGTGGTAAGAATCTGTTTCCAGGCAGACCGCTCCGTTATAAATACGTTCTCCCACCGGCAGGGTCAGGGTGTCTCCGATCTTTGCTTCGGGGTGGTCTTCAAAATATTGCTTTGACAGTGCCAGTTCCGTATCTGTTTTTGGAAGACGTCCTTCCAGCAGGGTGTCCTTTTCCGGCATGGAGTTCCAGTATTCCTCGTTGGCCGGCCGCTGGATGATATACCTGCGCCGTCCACTGCCGCTGATCTCTGCCACTTCCCAGGGGCCTTTTAACAGGACGGCGGAGACAGAATAGTAATTTTCGATTTTTTCCAGATCTCTTCCGCAGGCATTATCAAACAATTCCCCATGCCAGTCCCCATCCTTCCACCTGTCCAGAAACACGGCGTCGGTCCACTGTGTATAGACCAGGCCGCAAAAGCAGGACATTAAAGAAGTCATAAGGAACAGCGCGGTAAAAATGGCGGCGCTGGTACGTTTATTTCTGTAAATACTGTTCAGTACATATTCACGTAAAATACGCATTATGATATCACCTCATCTCTGACAATTTTTCCGTCTTCCAGAGTCAGGATCCGTTCCGCCATCAAAGCTGTTTTCTCATCATGGGTAATGAGGAGCACGGTTTGGCCATACTCCCGGTTGGATAACTTTAACAGCTCAATGGTCTCCTCGGAATTGCGTCGGTCAAGATTTCCGGTGGGTTCATCCGCCAGCAGGATGGCGGGCTGATAGATGAGGCTCCGGGCAATGGCAGCCCTCTGCTGCTGTCCGCCGGACAGTTCTCTGGGAAGATGAGACAGACGGTCAGAAAGCCCCAATGTGTTTACAATCTGTTCAAAGCGTTCCTCGTCTGGTTTCCGTTTGTCCAGCAGCACCGGGAGCAGGATATTTTTCCGGACGTTTAGTGTGGGGATCAGGTTGTAGAACTGATAGATCAGACCCACCTTGCGCCTGCGGAAGACCGCCAGTTCTTCCATATTTAACGTAGAAATGTCTGTCCCCTCGATGCAGATGCTGCCGCTCGTGGGACGGTCTACCCCGCCAAGCAGATGCAAAAGCGTGGACTTCCCGGAACCGGAAGCGCCTACGATGGCGGTAAAGCTGCCTTTTTCCAGCGACAGGTTTACATCGTCTAAAGCCATGACCGTATGATCCCCGTTTTTGTATGCTTTTGTTAAATGGCTGCAATGAAGTATTTCCATAAATGATAAGCTCCTTTCTGTGATGCCGGCCGGTATGCCTGGTCAGGAATAAGTCCGGCAGGCCTTTCGTAATTGTTATCTTAGCAGAGTAAAGTGACAGGAAAGTGACAAAATAAAAAGTTGTTGTTTGGATAAGGCTTTACACCCTCATTTAATATCAAAGAGTTCATCGAAAGTGATTTTAGAGTTGGGGAGAACTACAAGCGTTTTGGTCAGATTCTCTGATTGAAAATAGATGTTAGTTGTGCTAGAATCAAAAAGAATACTTCATATCCAATGGTATAGTAATGATGCAGCAGGCAGGCCCAAGAACAGTAAAAGTGGCTGAGAAGCCCATAAACACGGAGGTTTTAAGGACTATGGAACAGTACAAGCAGGAATTTATTGAGTTTATGGTAGAAAGCAAGGTGCTGAAATTTGGTGATTTCACTTTAAAAAGCGGCAGGAAATCACCCTTTTTTATGAATGCCGGAGCATATGTGACAGGCACGCAGCTCCGGAAGCTGGGAGAATACTATGCAAAAGCGATCCACGACAGATACGGGCTGGATTTTGACGTGTTATTCGGGCCGGCATATAAAGGGATTCCTCTGACGGTGGCAGCCACAATGGCGATCAGTGAATTGTACGGCAAGGATATCCGGTACTGCTCCAACAGAAAAGAAGTGAAGGACCACGGAGATACAGGCATTCTCCTGGGGAGTAAGCTTCAGGACGGGGACCGCGTTGTCATCATTGAAGATGTAACGACCTCCGGAAAATCCATTGAAGAAACATTCCCGATTTTAAAGGGACAGGCAAATGTGGAAGTGAAGGGGCTGATGGTGTCGCTGGACCGCATGGAAGTGGGAAAAGGCGGACAGAAGCGTGCATTGGATGAAATCCGGGAGCTTTATGGGTTTGAAACCGCAGCTATTGTTACAATGGGAGAGGTCGTGGAGCACCTGTATAATAAGGAATATAATGGAGAGGTCGTGATAGACGATACATTAAAATCGGCGATTGACGCATATTATAATACATATGGATGCCGCTCTTGACGCATGGAAAACAACAGTCAGGAAAATAGCAGTCAGAAAACAGCAGTTTAAGAATCTAACGGATGGAACAGAACGGAGGCTATTTATGGAAAGAGCATTTAAAACAATGACATCAGCAGGCGCTTCAAATATTGTGCTGGGTATCATTATGGTAACTGTAGGTATTGCAACAGGCGTGATTACGATAGTAAACGGCGCACGCCTTTTAAAACACCGGGGTGAGATTACATTTTGACAGGATTACCGGTTTAGGAACTACAGAGGATATTCTTGCGCAGCCAGGCAGGATATTTCCCTGCAGACCCCGTATACCGGTGTAAAACTGTATGAAGGAGTATAATTTTGAGTCAGAGGCAAGTGAGAAGGTATCGCATTCTTGGCAGAGTGCTGTTTGTACTTTATATTGTATTTCTGGTGTATTTTTTATGCTTTTCTGAGCTGTACGGACGTACAGAAGTCTCAGAAGGCTATCGATATAATCTGGAGCTTTTTAAAGAAATCAACCGTTTTATACAATACAGAGAGGAACTGGGCGCTTTTGCGGTATTCGCTAATTTATTTGGAAATATCCTTATTTTTGTGCCATATGGATTTTTCATTTCTATGGCAAGTACGTCCAGAAGTTTTTTTCAGACACTTTTTTACAGCTTTGCTTTGAGTCTTGGAGTTGAGATTTTCCAGCTTCTGACCAAAGTGGGAAGCTTTGATGTAGATGATCTGCTGCTGAATACTTTGGGAGGTGTTCTTGGATACATTTTATTTTTAACCTGTAATATAATAAGGAGAAAATGTTATGGCAAGAAACGGAAAAAATACAAAAGGGCTGACTCGTGAAAAGGCAGGGAAAAGGCGGAGGACCAGAAAGTATGGCCAGACGGTTTTGAAGCATTCTCGCATGGGGACCTATTCCTGCTGGTACGCACTGGGTTCGGTTGTATTGATTTTGCTTTCCCTGGGGATTGCATTCCGTATGCATGGCAATGCGGCTGGATTCGTAGGAGGGTTCGGCATTGTTGCAGTGATATTTGCCGTATTGGGAGTCAGGGCAGGTGTGAAAGGACTGCGCGAAAGAGAGAAAAAATACATTTCATGCAGGCTTGGGATCGCAGCTAACATATTGCTTCTGCTCAGTCTGTTGATCATCTTTACAGGAGGGCTTGGAAAATGAATGAAAATATTGAGAATCCGGCAGAGGGGCCAGAGGTCAGGAACACAGGTTATGTGGAGAGGTATGGACTGTCCCTTGAACGGCTGGAGCAAATGCTTATAGAGGAGACAGTGGCAGAGCCGTTTCGTGCATATTTTCGGCAGATGGCATCGTTCGCGCTGAAACTGGCGGAAACCTCTCAAAAGATTTCGGATGGCTCCTGGCACGGGCTATGTCTGGAAGAAATGCAGGAATGGAATCATGCGTTATATGAAGATATCCTTCCAGAACATTATGATCAAAGCTATGCAGATCCGGCATATGCAGTATCTGTATTTGGGGAAGAGTTTGGAAGGATGCTTAGTTTCCTGTATACGGAGCTGCGGGGCGGGATTGCCTATGCATTTGAGTCCAGACAGGATTACCTGACGATATTAAATGAATTGTTGATAGAGGTTTACAACCGTTTTGAAGGCTGTACACCGGATTATAAGGGTGTCAGAGATATTTTTTACTGGTATGCCAGTGATTACTGCGATGTCTTCCTGACAGAACGGGTGGAAGAGCAGTTATATCCTATGCAGTCATTTGTGTCAGACGTCATTCTCTGCGCGGATCTGTCGGACTTGCGCTATTTGTATCGTTTTGGAGAATATATAACGGAAAATGAGCTTGGCACTGCCCGGCATTTGAATGCCCTGCCCTGGCATACGGTCAAGAAAATGGCAGATGTTTATACAGAAGGCTACCGGATTGGATTTATCAATACAGGAAAAGACCTGTCAAAAAAATCCGTAGTGGATATCCGCTGTCCGCTGGGATTTGAGCAGATGGTGAAGCTGGCCATTGAAAACTTTGAAAAAATGGGACTTACTCCGGTGATCTACCGCACCCCATCTACTGTGATCACGAAGCAGGGACGGGGAAAGGGCGGCTATTTTGGGACATCCCCCAATCGGCAGTATGAATATGACCACCGCCAGGATGCGGCTTTGTTCATGGATAAGCGGTATATTGAGCGGAAGCTGGATGTTTTGAAGCATGTGTATGAAGAAAATGAAAAGCAGGCGGCCAGGTATGCAGGCCCGGCCGTGATCGAGGCCTTTGGGGAGAAGCCGTTTTCACCGAAGGTAAAAAAAGAAGCGCTTTCTTATACGGAAAATCAGCGTTCTCTTTCACTTTTATATGACAGGAAAGCCGCCCAGATTACAAATCAGTATATCAGGCAGGAAGAGCGGAGCTTTACGATCATTGCATTTCCTATACCAGAGATTGGGGAGCAGTATCCGGAGATTTTTGACGATATTATCCGGATCAATACATTGGATGCAAAGCTGTATGAGGCACTGCAGCAGAAGTTGATCGACGTGCTGGACCAGGGGGAATTTGTGCAGGTACTTGGTAAAGGGAACAATCAGACGGATATGAAGATCAGGCTCTTTACGCTGAATGACCCGGAGAAAGAGACCAAATTTGAAAATTGTGTGGCAGATGTGAATATCCCGGTTGGGGAAGTTTTTACGTCGCCGGTTTTGGAGGGCACAGAAGGAATCCTGCATGTCAGCAGAGTATATCTGAATGGGCTGCAGTACCAGGATTTGAAATTGACCTTTCAGGACGGCCGGATTACAGATTATACATGCGCCAACTTTGAAAACGAAGAGGATAACCGGAAATACATCAGCGACAATGTACTGCATGATCATCCCACACTGCCGCTGGGCGAATTTGCGATCGGAACGAATACAATGGCTTATGTGGCGGGCAGGAAATATCAGATTGAAGAGATGCTGCCGATCCTGATCGCAGAAAAGACCGGCCCGCATTTCGCGGTGGGAGACACCTGTTACAGCTGGAGTGAGGATGTCAGGGTGTATAACCCCAATGGAAAAGAGATTGTGGCAAAGGACAATTCTATTTCCATGCTTCGGAAGGAAGATGTGGGAAAGGCGTATTTCCAGTGCCATACGGATATTACGATTCCCTATGAGGAGTTAGGGGAAATAAGTGTAGTGACAAAAGAGGGAAAAAGAATTATACTGTTGGAAGACGGAAGGTTTGTGCTTCCGGGAACGGAGGCGCTGAACGAGCCGCTGGATGAAGCAACGGTTACTCTATAAAAACTGATATAAAGGAGAAGGCAGGCAGCCGTCACAGAAGACCTGCCGACAGAAGAAAGGTGGAAAAGAGATGCCAAAAGTAGGAATTGTAATGGGCAGCGACTCAGATTTAAAAGTCATGAGCAAGGCTGCAAAGCAGTTGGAGAAGTTTGGGATTGATTATGAGATGACGATCATTTCCGCGCATCGGGAGCCGGACGTGTTCTTTGAGTGGGCGAAGGCAGCGGAAGGAAAAGGAATCAAAGTCATCATTGCAGGCGCGGGTATGGCAGCACATCTGCCGGGTATGTGTGCGGCGTTGTTTCCTATGCCGGTCATTGGCGTTCCGTTGTCAGGAAAGAACCTTGACGGGCAGGACGCTCTTTTTTCCATTGTACAGATGCCGCCTGGGATCCCGGTTGCAACAGTGGCCATTGACGGCGGGATGAACGCGGCGATCCTTGCGGCTAAGATCCTTGCGGTGTCAGAGCCTGCCCTTCTGGATAAGCTGAAAGCTTATTCTGTGGAAATGAAAGAGACCGTACAGGCCAAGGCTGCCAGGCTGGATGAGGCTGGCTATGAGGCTTATCTGGCACAATAAGCCGGATGAGATTGATCATGAGGCGTATCTGGTATCGAAAAATACAGGAAAAGGAGACGTAATAGTAATGGCAATTGATTATAAAACTGCCGGCGTTGATATTGAGGCAGGCTACAGATCTGTGGAACTGATGAAGAAACACGTACAGGAGACTATGCGTCCGGAGGTCTTAACGAACCTGGGCGGTTTCTCCGGGGCTTTTTCCATGGAAAAATTTAAAAATATGGAAAAGCCGACGTTGGTATCCGGTACAGACGGCGTTGGAACAAAGCTAAAGCTGGCATTCATTATGGACAGGCACAATACCGTGGGGATTGACTGTGTGGCAATGTGTGTGAATGATATTGCATGTGCGGGTGGAGAACCTTTATTTTTCCTGGATTATATCGCATGCGGAAAGAACGAGCCGGAGAAGATCGCGGCGATTGTCAGCGGGGTTGCGGAAGGATGCAAACAGTCCGGGGCAGCTCTGATCGGCGGCGAGACTGCAGAGATGCCAGGCTTTTATCCGGCTGAAGAATATGACCTGGCCGGGTTCGCGGTAGGCGTTGTAGATGAAAAGGATCTGATTACCGGAAAAGAACTGAAAGAAGGGGATGTCTTGATAGGTATGGCTTCCTCCGGGGTGCACAGTAATGGATTCTCCCTCGTGCGGAAAGTGTTTAAAATGACAAAAGAATCCCTGGGGACTTACTATGACTGCCTGGGATGTACTTTGGGAGATGCTCTTTTAGCTCCAACCCGTATTTATGTGAGAGCATTGAAAAGTATCAAGGAAGCCGGCGTGTCTGTGAAAGCATGCAGCCATATCACAGGGGGCGGTTTCTATGAAAATATCCCTCGTATGCTGATAGACGGCACCCGCGCTGTCATCCGAAAAGAAAGCTATCCGGTTCCTCCGATTTTTGGGATGATTGCCGAGACAGGTGGAATCGAGGAGAAAATGATGTATAATACGTATAATATGGGGCTTGGCATGGTGCTTGCGGTGGAGGCGGCAGATGTGGACAAAGCCATGGAAGCAGCCAGGGCAGCAGGCGAGACTCCGTATGTAGTAGGGCAGATTGAAGCCGGTGAAAAAGGAGTAACCTTATGCTAAGAGTGGTGGTAATGGTATCTGGAGGCGGAACGAATCTGCAGGCGGTCATTGACGGTGTGGAGAAGGGAAGTATTTCGAACGCGGAGATTGCCGGAGTCATCAGCAACAATAAAAATGCGTATGCCCTGGAACGTGCGAAAAACCACGGAATCCCGGCACAGTGTATTTCACCGAAGGATTTTGCGGACCGCGGAAAGTTTAACGAGAAGCTTTTGGAAGCAGTGGAAGGATATATGCCGGATTTGATCGTGCTTGCCGGATTTCTTGTAGTCATTCCGCCGGAAATGACAGTGAAATACAAGGATCGGATGATCAATATCCACCCCTCTTTGATCCCGTCTTTTTGCGGAACCGGATATTATGGCTTGAAGGTACATGAGGCTGCATTGGCGCGGGGAGTCAAAGTTGTCGGCGCTACAGTGCATTTTGTGGATGAGGGTACAGATACCGGTCCGATCATTCTTCAGAAAGCCGTAGAGGTGCAGCCGGGAGATACCGCAGAGATCTTGCAGCGCAGAGTCATGGAGCAGGCGGAGTGGAAGATACTTCCCAGGGCCATTGACCTGATCGCCAATGGCAAAGTGGCTGTGAAGGATGGGAAGGCATTTGTCTTAGAGGAATGATTTTTCCAGGGATGGATATATTACTATAGACAGCAGCCGATGGATACATGGTTGGCTGAGGCTATGAAAAACAGAAGCGAAATTTAGGAAATGTGGATGAGAACGAAGGAGACAGGCATGAAAGTATTGATTGTTGGAAGCGGCGGAAGAGAACATGCGATTGCGGCCAGTGCGGCGAAAAGCCCGTGGGTAGAAAAGATGTATTGCGCCCCGGGCAATGCGGGAATCGCGGAGTATGCACAGTGTGTTCCCATTGGCGCGATGGAATTTGATAAGCTGACGGCATTTGCAAAGGAGAATGGGATTGATCTTGTGATCGTAGGGATGGACGACCCGCTGGTGGGCGGTCTGGTGGATGAAATGGAAGCAGCCGGCATCCGTACTTTCGGACCACGTAAAAATGCGGCAATTCTGGAGGGATCCAAAGCATTTTCCAAAGAGTTGATGAAAAAATATAATATCCCGACAGCAGCGTTTGAGAATTTTACAGATCCGGATGCAGCCCTTGCTTATCTGGAGACAGCAAAGTTTCCGATCGTTCTCAAGGCAGATGGCCTGGCTCTTGGTAAAGGCGTGCTGATCTGCCAGAACCTTGAAGAGGCAAAAGAAGGCGTGAAAACCATCATGCTGGATAAGAAATTTGGCTCTGCAGGAAATGAGATGGTAATAGAAGAGTTCCTTACCGGCCGGGAAGTTTCCGTTCTTTCTTTTGTGGATGGAAAAACAATTAAGACCATGACTTCCGCTCAGGACCACAAGCGTGCAGGGGACGGCGATACCGGATTGAATACAGGAGGAATGGGAACATTCTCTCCAAGCCCGTTTTATACAGAAAAGGTTGAGGAATTCTGCGAAAAATATATTTACCAGCCAACAGTAGATGCTATGGCGGCAGAAGGAAGGCCTTTCAAGGGCGTGATTTTCTTCGGGCTGATACTCACGGAGGAAGGGCCGAAGGTGTTGGAATACAACGCCCGGTTTGGCGACCCAGAGGCACAGGTGGTGCTGCCGCGGATGAAGAATGATCTGATCAAGGTCGTGGAAGCCTGCATTGACGGCACTCTGGATGAGGTAAATCTGGAGTTTGAAGACAATGCGGCAGTCTGTGTGGTATTGGCATCAGACGGATATCCGCTGCAGTATGAAAAAGGATTTGCAATCAGCGGATTGGATAAATTCAAGGAGCATGAAGGGTACTACTGCTTCCATGCGGGAACAAAGTTTGACGGAGACAAAACGGTAACTAACGGGGGCCGGGTGCTGGGCGTGACAGCAAAGGGAAGGAACCTTCGGGAAGCCCGTGAAAATGCATATGCTGCGACAGAATGGGTGGAATTTGGGAATAAATATATGCGACATGATATCGGAAAAGCGATTGATGAGACGTAATGACTGTAAGTGTAAAGGAGGATTCATATGGCAGTATTAAAGATAACATCAGAGAATTTTGAACAGGAGGTACTTCGGTCAGACAAGCCGGTTTTAGTCGATTTCTATGCCGACTGGTGCGGTCCGTGTAAGATGATGGCTCCTGTGATCGAAGAGATTGCCGGTGAGGTGGGTGATGTAAAAGTCGGGAAGCTCAATATTGATGAAGAAATGGAAATTGCACAGAAATATGGAGTGATGAGTATTCCTACATTGATTGTTTTTCAAAATGGAGAGGCAGTAAAAAGAGATTTAGGTGCAAAGCCGAAGAGCGCGGTCATGGAAATGCTGAAATAAACGCTGTCAGTTGCAGTTCACATCAAGAATAGATGTGAACTGTAATTTTTTCATCCATTTTAAGGAATTTATGAGTTTATGTTGAAAATGAGAAGGAAAAAGAGTAGAATGTGAAATGACTTTACGCGCTGATTGGTTTACAGGACGGGCTGTACATAAGAAAAAGAACGGGATTTCGGAGAGGATACGGATGAGGACAGGGAGGAAAACCAAGTTACCAGATAAGAAAATCATTTTTTTGGCGGCAGGGATCGTAATCGCAATCACTGTCGTCATTCTTGCGTTTATTTATAGAAACGGAAAGCATGAGCGCAGTGAGGAAAAAGTGACCCAGGGGATTGCGTACCTGGAAAGCCTGGAAAATCAGGACACGCAGGCGATCAATGAGGTCATTAAGACGATCAGGGTCAAAGAAAGTCTGGATCTGGCCGATGCAGATGAGAGCGCTATCTGGAGCAGATTTGAGGATGCTGCGATACTGGGAGATTCCCGTGCGGTTGGGTTTTCTTTTTATGAGCTTCTGCCGGAGGACCAGGTTATGGCGGAGAGCGGCGCTGTGATCACGGATGTATCAAAGTACATAGACCAGTTGAAAAAACTGAATCCAGAGCTGGTTTTTCTCTGTTATGGGGTGAATGATGTGAAAAGCGGCCTGTGGCCGGAAACGGCTGACTATGCAGCCGAGTGCGCTGCACAGATGCAGGCGGTTATGAAGGCATTACCGGAGAGTAAGGTTTATATGAATTCGATTCTGCCGGCAGGCGGCAATGCAATCTGGGATGCCAGTTATGCACGGATTGATGAATATAATGCAGCATTAAAAGCTATGACAGCAGAGCGAGGGCTTGGCTATATTGATAATACGGTTGTAGCACAGGAACACCAGGGCCTGTATCAAGAGGATGGACTGCATCTTCAGACAGATTTTTACAAGTATTGGGCTGCGAATATGCTGACAGGGGTGGATGAGGAATGAAAAAAATAGATAAACAGGCTTTGGCGGCAAAAGCTTTCAAGATCAAAGAAAATATCAAATTGCCTCAGATGAAGTTTGCGCATGGAAAGAACTCTAAGGAGGAAGACAGCCAAAAGGATGCAGCACTTCAGAGAAATTTGAGTCAGACCGGAGTGGTATCAGGAGATGTGCATCGAACAGAAACACCCCAGAGAAATCTGTACCAGACCGGAGTGATATCAGGAGATGTGCGTCGAACAGAAACACTCCAGAGAAATTTGTACCAGACCGGAGTGATATCAAGAGATGTGCATCGAACGGAAACACCGCAGAGAAATTTGTACCAGACCGGAGTGATACCAGGAGGCGCATACCGGGCAGAAATACCGCAGAGAAATTTATACCAGACCGGAGTCATACCGGGGGGCGTATACCGGGCAGAAACGCCCCAAAGGAACTTGAATCAGACTGGAATGATATCAGGAAGCGCATATCGGACAGAAACGCCCCAGAGAAATTTATATCAGACAGGGACGGTATTAAATAACGCATATTCCATGGATCTGCCTCAGAGCAATAACCGGCGGACACAAGCAAGGCAGGGGACTGCCCGGCGGATGCGAGGTACACAGGGAGACAGTCATCAGCTTGAAAATCCTCAGGAGAAAGTACGCAGAACGGAGGGGATGCAGCGCAGGCGCCAGGCAAGGCCTGCCCAAGAGGATGTGCAGCAGAAAACCACTTCTCAGAGGAAGCGGCGTCAGGCAGAACTTCCGCGGAGAAATGGATACCAGTCAGGACAGTCTGTAAAGGCGGCGCCGCGCACACAATTGTCCGGTGCTGTTGCTGCCTATATTAAAATAGCGATGGTGGCATTATTAGTGCTGTTTATAGTCTTAGATCTGTCGGATGAACCTGACAGTGCAGTTCAGATTGAAACGGTTGCGGAGAATGTGGTCAAAGCTGCTGGGCTGCAGGCGTCAGAGCCGGCGGAAGCACGAATGGTAAAGCGGTTTTACGGGCTGAATCCAAAGGACTATGAGGGGGCGGTCCTGTATGCGCCAGTGGATAATATGGATGCCCATGAGCTGTTTCTTGTTAAATTAAAGGACGATACCCAAAAGAAAACTGTGAAAGATGCCATTGAGGAACGGCTGGATACACAGCTGAAAAGTTTTGAGGGCTACGGTGCAGAGCAGACAGCGCTCTTAGAGAAGCATGTGCTGTCAGTGAAGGGGAACTATGTGCTGTATATAGTCGGAGAGTACGCGGAGGATGCACGGGAAGCCTTTGCAGAGAGCCTGTGAGGTATAGAATATGATATTCAGTAGTATATTTTTTATATTTGTATTTTTGCCGGCTGTGCTGGTGATCTACTATGCTGTCCCTTTCCGGGGCAAAAATGTTGTGCTTTTGATATCCAGCCTGATTTTTTATGCATGGGGTGAACCTATCTATGTGGTTTTGATGATGCTTAGCATAGGAATTAACTTTGTGAGCGGCCTGGAACTGGAAAGTTATATAAATGCCGGCAGTATGAAAAAGGCAAAATATGCATGTATCATGACGGCATTGATTAATTTTCTGATTCTCGGATTTTATAAATATTATGGATTTGTGATTGAAAGCTTGAATGCAATTTTGCCTGTAGATATCTCTTACAAAGAGCTGGCGCTGCCAATCGGAATTTCATTCTATACATTTCAAACCATGTCTTATGTGATTGATGTGTACCGGGGGAAAGTGGAGGCGCAGCATGATATTGTTGCATTTGGCGCATATGTCTCTATGTTTCCGCAGTTGATTGCCGGTCCTATTGTGCGATATTCTGATGTAGAGAGGCAATTGAAAAAGCGGACGATATCAATTGAAAAGTTCGGGGAAGGTGCGGTGTGGTTTCTGCGCGGCCTTGGCAAAAAGGTCTTGATAGCCAATAATATAGGAAGTGTCTATGAGGTGATCGCAGCGCCTGGAGTTTCAGAAATGTCTGCCTTGACAGCATGGATCGGATGCTTTGCATACACGATGCAGATTTATTTTGATTTCGGCGGCTATTCTGATATGGCAATCGGCCTGGGGAAAATGCTTGGATTTGATTTTATAAAGAACTTTGACTATCCTTATACTTCAAAAAGTATTACAGAGTTCTGGAGAAGATGGCATATCTCATTGGGGTCATGGTTTAGGGAGTATGTGTATATTCCGCTGGGCGGAAACCGGGTGAGTACGCCGAAGGTGGTCCGCAACTTGATCGTTGTATGGAGTTTAACAGGGCTGTGGCATGGCGCTGCCTGGAATTTTGTTTTTTGGGGCTTGTATTACGGTGTCATTATCTGTGCAGAGAAATATATTTTAAAAGGATGGCTGGAACGTTTGCCAGATGCTGCGAAGCATGTCTATACCATGTTGTTGGTCATGGCCGGGTGGGTGATGTTTTTTTCACCATCCATGGGAAGTGCGGCGGCCTATCTGGGGGCAATGATCGGATTTGGCGGAAAAGGCCTGTTTGATATGACAGGATTTTACTATTTGAAATCTATTTTCTTATTAGGGCTTGTTGCGGTAATCGGAAGTACACCGTTTGTGCATCGGAAATTTACGGAATTTCTCTGGAAAGAAGACCGGTATATGCAGGTGGCCAGCGTTGTGCTATATGCAGGGATATTTTTGGTTTCTACGGCATATCTCGTGAATGACACTTATAATCCGTTTTTGTATTTCCGGTTCTGAGAAAGCATGGAAACGGTATAAGGATAAGGGCTGTATTTCTGGCTGGATGGTACAAGGATAGAACAGTTCATGATTTAAGGCAGGGGTGGACAGGAATGGAGATTAAAAGGACAAGAGAGAGACGGAGAAAAGAAAATAGAAAGCTGCATCTGCATATGGCATATTGCTTTGCAGGGATGGTCCTTCTCCTGCTGGCGGCAAGTATCATACAGCCGGATAGGAAAACCTCGGAGGAGGAAAACCGTGTATTGGCGGGCTTTCCCAAATTTGGACTGGAAAGCATTAAAAATAAGGACTATATGACCGGGCTGGAATCCTATGCTTCCGATCAGTTTGTGCTCAGAGACGCGTGGATCAGCCTGAAAGTACAGTGCGACTTTCTGGCAGGAAAACGAGAATTTAATGGGGTATATCTTGGGAAAAAGAAGTATCTGATGCAGATCCCCTCCGAGATGGATGAAAAGAATACCCAGGAGAATCTGGAAGCGATCAACCAGTTTTATAAAAAGAACCACGATGTGCTGATGAATACGCTGATCGTCCCCAATGCGGCGTATATCATGAAGGACTATCTTCCTATAGGCGCTCCGGTGCGTGACCAGGGGGCTGACATGGAATATATACGAAAACAGCTTTCTGGTGATATCGGCTGTATTGATATTACAGATACATTAAAGCAGCATGCAAAAGAAGGGATTTATTATAAGACAGACCACCATTGGACGACGCGGGGGGCGGCGTATGGATTCAATGCTGCTGCAAAGTCCATGGATATCCAGGGGATTGTGACGGAATATAAAATTTATACGGTGGCAACCGATTTCTCCGGAACTCTTGCGTCCAGAAGCGGATACCATAAAGCGGAGGATACTGTGGAAATCTATGAGCCGGAAAATGTAGAAATCCAATATCTGGTGAACGATTCCGATAATGATGAGAAACGCCCTACGTTATATGACCGGACAGCCCTGGACGGGAAAGACAAGTACCAAGTGTTTTTCGGGGGGAATCATGCCATGGTCGATATTTCGACCACCAATGATAAAGGAAGAAGATTGCTGATCTTTAAGGATTCTTATGCAAATTGTTTTGTGCCTTTCCTGCTTCCGTATTATACTGAGATTGTGATGATCGACCCCAGATATTACTATGACAATGTGCAGACCCTGATGAACAATAAAGGGATCACAGATGTGCTGTTTTTATATAATATGGATACGTTTTTGACAGATAATTCTTTGGCGGATGTGCTGGAAGGGGAATAAAAGTATATTCCAGGCGGCAGTGGATAAAAAGAATATGAAGGAGAGAAACCTTTCATGAAAAAATGGGCAGCCCGATTTTATGACGAAACAGGTGTTGTAAAGCTTCCGGCCAGAATCACGGTCATGGCCTGTATTTTTATAATATTGCTTGTAGGAAGCAGCTTTTTGTATTATCATAGTCCTGAGGAAAAATATTGGCTTATATGTGCTATTTATAAGCTCAGCGGATATTACTGTCCGGGCTGCGGTTCAGGCAGGGCTTGTTATTGTATCCTGCATGGCAGGTTTGTACAGGCGTTCCGTTACAATCCTCTGTTATGTATTCTCATTCCGTGGTTTGCTCTGTATATTGGTGCCTGTGGGATACAGTGGCTGTTGACCGGAAGAGAAACGATCAGTCAGCGGATTCCGATAGAGGCCACGTATGTTTTACTGGCGATCGTGATTCTTTATGGGATTGTCAGGAACATAGACGTATATCCGTTTACGCTGTTAGCGCCGATGCAGGTGGAGTAAGCAGAAAAGGAGGAAAGGAATATGAAGTGTAAATTTTGTGGGCGGGAAGTGCCGGAAGGCGAGAGTAAGTGCCCGGCTTGTGGGGCATCTTTGGAAAATGACAATGCGGAAGCTAAGGAGATAAATGAGACGCAGCAAGGATCTGGTGAATATGGGATGCAAGGCCAGAGGCAGCAGGACCAGCCTCAGTATGGGATATCGAGTCAGGGCTTTTCCGGCCAGGAACAGCAGAACCAGTTCCAATATGGGGCATCCGGCCAGGGCCAGCAGAACCAGTTCCAATACGGGGCATCCGATCAAGGCTGGCAGGGGCAGTATCAATATGGATCGCCGGGTCAGGATTTTCAAGATCAGTTTCAGAATGGATCATGGGATCAGAATCAATATGGTTCACCGGACCAAGGATTTCAAAGCCAATATCAAGACGGCGGATATGGTCAGAATCAGCAGGGGCAATACCAGTATGGACCGGATCAGGCAAATTATTCCTATGGAAGGACAGAGGGTGGGAATTACGGCCAGCCTGTGAAGCCTGTCAGCGGAACACCCTATATGATATTTGCGATCATTACTACTTTATTTTGCTGTCTTCCGTTGGGAATTGCGGCAATCGTATTTGCAAGTAAGATCAATCCGCTTCAGAAAGCCGGAGATTATGCAGGCGCGCAGGAAGAGGCAAAAAAAGCAAAGCTTGCAACGATCATAGGAATGGTATTTGGGGGGATCGTGTCTATTATTTATATAGGAATCCTCATAGCCGGGATGAAAGAATATTCGTCTTCCGATATTTATCCAACAGTGGAAAATATAAGAGAGTTTAACTCGGATATCAAGCCGCTGGAACCTGAAGACATTGATGATGATGAGGAAGAATTGGATGAAACAGAGGATATAGAGGAAGCAGACGAACAGAAACCGCCCGTTCAATTAGCAGAACCTAGCAGCGAATTGGGCGCTGCATGGGATACCTTTACAGTTCAAGTGAATGATAAGATCTTGACTCTGCCATGTACTATGGGAGAGCTGGAAGCAGCGGGCCTGGCATTGGATACAGAAGACACGCCCGAAAATTATGTGGTCAATGCAAGGGAATATGTCTACACCTATTTTAAGGATGCAAATGACAATGAAGTTCTGATCGACATCGTCAATTTGACGGAGGAGCCAAAGTCATTGAGAGAGTGCATTATCGGAGGCATCAGCGTATATGACTATGATCTGGAGAATGGCGGCCTGACAGTGATCTTCCCGGGAGGAGTCCAGATTGGCACACCTAGGGAAGATGTAATAGCAAAATACGGTGAGACGGAAGATAACTATGAAGATGATGAGGATTATAGTATGTATACATGGTATGCGGACAATGCATATTATTCCTATTGTGAGATTGACGTAGATGTGGAAACAGGGCTTGTATGCAGTATGTTTATGGAGAATTATGGGGAATAAAATAATTCAAAAACTTCCTCGCAGCATTGAAAAAACTTCTGTGCAGTGATATACTGACACCATGCTGCATTACAACTATTTTCAGTACAGTTATACGCGTTTTAACATTGAGAAGAGGGAGGGAGAACGATCATGATCGACATTTTGTTTTATACATTAGCAGCAATTGCGATTATAGGCGCAATTGTTAAGATGGCGAAGAAGAAAAAAGACGAAAAAGAAGATGATAAAAAATAAATTGTCATATAGCCGTCAGCTTGTATAAGTGATGTGAAATTAAAACTAAGAAAAATGCTGGATAAACAATGGATTTTTTTCTGTTTATCCAGTATTTTTTTTCTGTATCATTCCCGGAAACCCACGAAAATATGCGGTTTCAGAAAAAAATTGAAAAATATAAAAAAAAATCAAAAAAAGTGTTGACAAAAATTGACAGCCATGGTAGTATATACAAGCTGTCGCGTGAGACGGCAAACACAAAGAAACACAGCGGACCTTGATAACTAAACAATAGACAACGATCCTTGAAAATTTCTTAAGAGAGAAAA
>CAJUTU010000008.1 GCA_910589385.1 uncultured Lachnospiraceae bacterium | reverse complement strand
ACAGTGACTTGTCGCCAGTTTCCTAACTTGACATTCGCTCCACGGAAAACCTGCCATCCTGTGCAACTCTCACAATCGGCAGCAACCTCGCGCTTCACAGCTATCATGCCACAGCGTTGTTATTATAACGAATTGAATAACATAATTCAAGTACTTTTTTTGAATTTTTTTAGATTTTTTAATTTTCGGTTATAGTTCACTCTAAACGGATGGCATGAAGTGAACTATAACGCTTTTCTCTGTTATCTTTAATGTTCTTCTTCGTCGTCCTCAATCAGGTTTCCAGCCATGACTCTCTGCGCATCGTGAAACCTCTGCGCCTGCATCTGTTCTTCTTCCGTTGCTTTCAGAAATTCGATTGGCTGGTTCAGCACGATCTGCGGGAATGGGATATTAATATCATACTTATCAAATATCAGCTTCATTTCACGGTTCAGATCGCGCTCCATCTGGATTCTGTCTGCTTCTGAGCAAAGCACCATGACACGGATATTCACACTGTTATCCCCAAGGGAAATAACGCCTTTGTAAAACGGCCCGTCAATGATATTCGGTAGATGCGCCCTGATATTCGGAAATTCTTTTTCCAGTATATTTTCCACACGCTCTAAAGATTCTCCATATTCAATCCCGACATCCACCCATGCATAAGAATACTCTCTGGTCATATTAACGACTCCGCATACGTCGCTGTTGCTGATGATCTTAATATTTTTACTTCCGTCTTCAATCTTGGTAGTACGGACTCCAATCTCCACGACCTTTCCCCGGTAGTCACCAATCGTAACGATATCTCCAACCTGAAACTCTCCTTCAAAAATAATAAACAGACCTGCCAAGATGTCTGATACCAGCCTCTGCGCGCCCAATCCGATCACCAGAGTCAAGATGCCTGCAGAAGCGAGAAGTGTCTTTGTATCAATCCCAAACAGCGCAAGGCAATAATACAGCATCAGAAGCACCGACAGATATTTCAGCAGGTTATGGAGCAGACGGCATACCGTTTCTCCCTTTGCGTCAAGCGCTTTCGACAGAATCTGAAGAATTTGCTGTACAACCATCGTCACGACGCTGGTCACACAGATGATCATAATGCTGCTTGTGAATGCAAAAATATTCACGCCCCTGGCCCATTTCCCGTCCAATACATACACAAAAATCGAACTGCTGTCAAATACTTTATCACGCATCAAAATGACCGCGCAGATGACTGTCGCTAATGCAGAAAGCAGAATTTTCAGCACGACATGCATTTGCTGCTCCGGCGTCTTTTCGCTCCACTTTACAATCCGGTTCTCCCAGCGGCTGGATGCAGAACTTGTCTTTCGGATCCTTTTATCCGGCATCTCAATATCAATCATCACGCTGCCGGAGTCTGCGTCTTGCGGCTCTTTTTCTTCAAAGTCCTGTCTGCTGATGGTCAGCAGCCCAAAGATGATCAGGAGGGAAATCACGCTTGCCAGAACAGAAGTTACCGTAATAGGCAGCCGTTTTCCCTGTACCATATCAGACGGGACCGCCGCATAAACATAGTAATCACCGGTTTCCAGTGAAGAGACATAGTAATTTAAGTTTCCCAGCACAGCGTATCCTACATATCCGTCAGAAAGCTGTGACTGTTTTAATCCGTATTTTGCCGATTCTCTGCCAATCAGCCGGGTATTTGGGTGATAAACAAACTTGCCCGTTTCTTTGTCTACTGCAAAAATCATTCCGTCTTTTCCGACCTTTACCCCTTGAAGAACTTTATCAATCTGCATATTGGAAACGGTTTCTTCTAATTTTTCCGGCAAAATACTGATTTCTGCAATCCCTGTTACATTTCCTTCTTCATCACATAAAGCGACGCCAATATATTGACAGTATTCTCCTGTCGAATCATCTTCTCTGGCATCCTGTATATAGTATTCACTCCCCTTAAGCAGCTTTCGGAATTCATAGGATTGATCCTCCGGGTCTTCACTCAGCACAAAGTCTCCCAATAGAGCGTCTGTCGCAGTCTGTCTTCCTGTCTCATCGAAAATATGGATCGATTTTACATCCAGAATCGCACTCAGCTCTGCCAGCTTTGCATGTTTTGTAAGCTCCGGCTTCTTTTCGATAATGTAAGCTACAATCTGGCATTTATTCAGATACCGCTCATTATACTGCGCCCTGACCGAATCCCGTTCTTTCGTATACTGCTCTATCTTTTTTTCTACCTCTTCTACCCGCTGGGTATTGCTCATGGACTGCCTTGAAAGAGAAAATAACGTCTGCATATAAAAAGAAACCAAAAAGATACAGATCAGCCCAACCAGCGAAATCGTTCCGATCTTCCGGCCCACCACGCGATTATAATAAAAGCCGCCGAACAATTTTCTGCGCTCTGACTTGTTCTCCTGATTCATTAAAAAGAATGCATATGTAATGACAAGTGTGAGCACTGCAAAGTAAATAAACAAAATCATCGCAACGGTGGTATTTCTTGAAGCCAGTATCTCTTCAGACGTAATCGCGCACACAATGTACACATCGTCTACCTTTGTCACGCCGCAAAATAACTTCTGTCCGTCAATGGTCATCCACGCAAATTGATCCTTTTCCAGAGTTTCAACAGAAACTCCGTTTGTCAGGGAATCCATGCCTGACAGACGGTCGTCAGGATAATAGAGAAATGTATAATCTTTTGCAGAGATCGCAAATGCAAATCCGTTCAAGCCAATGTTTACATTTTCCAGTATACTGTCCCAGGTGGATGTCTTCGCCAGTAATTCATGTAATTCTTCCGGGTTCTGCTCAATTACCACCATAGAATCCTTGTCGATCCCTGCACCATAATAGCGGTAGCTCCTGCCTTCCCGTTCCACTTCAAAGGCATCGGATGCTTCTTCCATATTCAGCGCAATGCGCAGTTGGTTATATCTATTGTATGAAAAATCTGCCGTACTCTCTTTTGCCTGTGCAAGGATTTCCCCCTTACGGTTTATAATCAGGACATTGGTGACTCCCAGAAGCTTCTGGCACTCGCTCATTTGGGCGTCTGTATACCCGGAGATCACCTGGTTTTTGAACATGAATGCTACACTTTCTGCTTTTGCTTCATAAATTTCGTCATAAGAGTCCATACTCTGTTCTGCTGCAATACGCGCATTTTCCACCAAAGACTCCATTTTATCTAAATTTGCCTGTGTGTCGCTTTTTTGTTCACCGACGGACAGATTCGTCTGTAAAACCATCAAAAGGAGGCCTAATAAAATAAGGCAAAATATTTCAACGGCAATCATAAGAACCATCTTTTTTCTTTTGTTAGAAAACATATCCGTCCCCCTAATCCCATTTATCAATAAAACGCTCGATTGTCCCATCTTCCAGCATTTCCCTGACCGTATCTGCCACCGGCCCGCTCAAAGCAGAGTCTTTTACGGTCGCCACTCCATATTGCTGCTCTTCGATCGAAAGATCCAGAAATTTTCTGTCCTCATCCATATAAGTGCCTGCAATACAAGAATCCATACATACCGCATCGACGATCCCTTCTTCAAGGTATACAGACAATTCACTGTAAGACGACGCCTTTAAAACTCTGGCTCCTTCATAAATCGTCTCCGCCTCTGTATTGGAAACCACATTTTCTGTAATCAGATTGAGGTCAAACAACTTCTGTGCCAGAAGAGGTCCCGCGTTCGAACCATTTACAATCCCGATCGTTTTATCCTTCAGCTGCATTGGTGTATTGATGAGGGAAGATGTCTCTACCATGATTTTTGTATGGTCTGTATAGTACGGTTCAGAAAAGTCAAAGTTTTCCTTTCGCGTGTCTGCGATAGAATACACTGCAATAATACAATCCACTTGTTCTTCGAGAAGCATTTCTTTCCGATCATCCGGCTGTACAGTGGTAAACTCTACCTCCGCATATCCCAGCCTGTCAGCAAGCTCATTTGCAATGTCAATCTCCAGCCCGTAATATTTTCCGGTTTCTTCATTAAGATATCCGAAATTCATAATGTCTTCTCTAACTCCAACCTTAAGCACGCCGGATTTCTGCCTGCCACATGCCGCAAACAGAAGCACCAGGGTAAGCATTGCCGCAAAAAATATGTATTGCTTCTTTCGTATTGTATTCATCCTCCCTCTCCTTGTCTTTCGTTTTCCTCTTTTCTGCCTTTTTCAGTCTATCATAACTTGTCGAAAGCAGGAGTATCTTTACCGATATTACATATTTATTACTGATTGGAGTCCAAAACATATCCGTCAAACAGTAACATATCGTCTCACTAATACAGAAGATTTCCGATTCTGCTTGACATTTTTTCTGTAAACACGCAAAATATTTTATGATAAAAATAAGGTATGTTCTTTGGGTATAAAGTTTTGTATATGTTGATAAAAGGAGGATTCATTCATGTGGGTTGCAGATCAATGGAAAGATTATGAAGTGATAGATTGTTCAAAAGGAGAGAAGCTGGAGCGTTGGGGAGATTACACTCTCATTCGTCCCGATCCTCAGGTTATCTGGGATTTTCCAAAGAAAGCGTCAGGATGGAAGAATTGGAACGGACATTATCACCGCAGCCCAAAGGGAGGCGGCGAATGGGAATTCTCTGATTTACCGCAGCAATGGAAGATCCATTATCAGTCCCTGACATTTCATCTGAAACCGTTTAGTTTCAAGCATACCGGATTATTTCCTGAACAGGCTGTCAACTGGGACTGGTTCGGAAATCTGATAAAAAATGCGAAGCGTCCTGTCAAAGTCCTGAACCTGTTCGCCTACACCGGCGGCGCCACATTGGCCGCCGCCGCTGCAGGAGCACAGGTGACTCACGTGGACGCTTCAAAAGGGATGGTATCCTGGGCCAAAGAAAACGCCGTTTCCTCCGGCCTGAAGGATGCTCCCATCCGCTGGCTTGTAGATGACTGTGTCAAATTTGTAGAAAGAGAGATCCGCCGCGGCAATACATATCATGCGATCATCATGGATCCGCCTTCCTATGGCCGCGGCCCAAAAGGTGAAATCTGGAAGATTGAAGACATGATCCATCCGCTGATACGGCTGTGTACCAAGATCCTCTCAAAAGATGCCCTGTTCTTCCTGGTAAATTCCTACACCACCGGGCTGGCTCCTGCAGTCCTCACTTATATTCTGGCAGGAGAGCTGAAAAACCGCGGTGGACATGTAGAGTCTCAAGAGATCGGTCTCCCGGTAAAAAGCTCGGGATCCATCCTGCCATGCGGTGCCTCCGGGCGCTGGCAGCAGTAAGACGTACATGCAGGCATATCTTCTTGCCTCATCGCTCCACCAAAATAGACTCTCTGCATCACTCGGTAAATTGCTGCCAGAAACACATGGTGTGCCTGCTTGAGTTACATTAATCCACTCACTCCTGCACCGAAATATAACTACAGGCTGCAAGCGCTGCTACAGCTCCGTCCGCTGCCGCGGTCGTGAGCTGGCGCACTTCTTTTGTACGGCAGTCACCCGCCGCAAAGATCCCCGGCGCAGAGGTCAGACAGTCCTCACCTGCGAGCACAAATCCGAAATCATCCAGCTTCACTGCATCTGCAAACACCTCATTTTTCGGCACCTGTCCGATCGCCACAAAAACTCCTGATACCGAAAGCTGAAAATCCTCATCTGTTTTCTTATTATTTAAGATTAGGCCTTCTACTACATTTTCTCCGACAATATCCTTTACGACCGCACTCAGGACAAACTCTACGTTTTCTTTCTTTTTTAACGGCTCCACCAGGCCGGCTTCCCCGCGGAACTCATCCCTGCGGTGCACAAGATACACTTTATTGCAGTAATTGGAAAGAAAGTCTGCATCTTGAAGCGCTGTATTTCCTCCGCCAATAACCGCCACATCTTTTCCTTTAAAGAATGCTCCGTCACAAGTCGCACAGTATGATACCCCTGCGCCAAGCAGCTTTTCTTCTTTTTCAAGTCCCAGATGGCGGTGGGTCACCCCTGTGGCAATGATAACTGTCCGGCATGGATACTCCTTTCCGCCCGTCTCAATGATCTTGATGCCATCCTCCTGGCGGATTCCCTTCACCTGCTCTAATTCCGTCTCAGCACCCAGATTCATAGCCTGATCCAACAGATTCATAGAAAATTCCGCGCCGCTGACGCTGGCAATCCCCGGATAATTCTCTACTTTCGGGGAAACCGTGATCTGCCCCCCATAGTTCATTCCTTCAATAATAACCGTTCTCTTTCCGGCGCGCTGGCCATAAACCGCCGCCGTCATCCCCGCAGTTCCTCCGCCTATAATACCGATATCATACATCTTTTATCATCCTCCTTATTCCTGATCATCAAGCGTTCTAAAATACGCCCTATAAAAATACATGCCATACGGGAAACAAGCTGCTGACATACTCTTTGCATACGTTGGTATATATCGGAATACGCAGGAATCCAATCGGATGCCTGCGTATTCTCCCAATATATAATCACACGACACTATTCTTTATTATTCTCCGCATATGCCTTTATATTCGAAGCATTTGCCATCTTCTTCACTCCGTCCCCGTCAACGACTACAAGAGTCGGTGCCTGCATAATGCCATATTTTTTTACAAGCTCCTCATTCTCCTCCGCATCCACAAGTTCATAAGAAATATGCGCTTTTTCCAGGGATTTTGTAGCAATCCGGCAGTTAGGACACGTCTTTGTGGTAAATAATATGGCCTTCATCCCTTCCTCTGCCATTCCCTGTACATGCACTTCCTGATCCTGCCCTGCAGGCTTTGACTGGATCTTATGGCGGGAATCGGACACATTATACACTTTCCGTTCTTTGAATTCCTGCGCCTTGCCGTCATTCCAGTTCTTTACCGGCCGGTAATATCCGGTAATCCGGCTGTAAACTTCCGTCTCTTCCCCACAGCATGGGCAGGTATAATGCTCACCTTTGATATAGCCGTGATTCTTACAGATGGAGTAGGTCGGCGACATCGTATAGTATGGAAGCTTATAGTTTTCTGCAATCTTCCTCACCAGCGCCGCCGCTGCTTTCCAGTTCGGCAGCTTTTCTCCCAGAAATGTATGGAATACAGTTCCGGAAGTATACAAGGTCTGTAATTCATCCTGAATATCCAGCGCTTCAAACACATCCTCTGTATAACCGACCGGTAAATGAGAACTGTTTGTGTAATACGGTGTTCCGCACTCTTCTGCAGCAGTAATGATATCCGGGAACTGTTCCACATCATGCTTTGCAAGGCGATAGGTGGTAGACTCTGCCGGGGTTGCCTCCAGATTGTACAGATCTCCGTACATCTCCTGATAATCAGCCAGCCGCTCCCTCATATGGTTCAGTACATCCTTTGTAAATTGCTGTGTCTCGGGATGGGTCATGTCCTTTTTAAGCCACTTTGCGTTTAATCCGGCTTCATTCATCCCTACCAGGCCGATCGTAGAAAAATGATTATCAAAAGAACCCAGGTAACGCTTCGTATATGGATACAGCCCTTCGTCCAAAAGCCTGGAAATAACTTCTCTCTTAATATGGAGTGAACGCGCCGAAATATCCATCAGCCGGTCCAGCCTGCTGTAGAACTCTCCTTCATTTTCAGACAAATATGCGATCCTCGGCATATTGATCGTCACAACGCCTACAGAACCTGTGCTCTCTCCGCTCCCAAAAAATCCGCCGGACTTTTTACGCAGTTCCCGCAAGTCCAGCCTCAGACGGCAGCACATGCTCCGCACGTCACTGGGCTCCATATCACTATTGATATAATTTGAAAAATAAGGCGTTCCGTACTTTGCAGTCATCTCAAACAACAGACGGTTGTTTTCTGTCTCAGACCAGTCAAAATCGCTTGTGATAGAGTACGTCGGGATTGGATACTGGAATCCTCTTCCATCCGCGTCTCCCTCGATCATCGTCTCAATGAACGCCTTGTTGATCATGTCCATCTCTTCTTTACAGTCTGCGTATGTAAAGTCCTGCTCTTCTCCTCCCACGATAGCCGGAAGATTTGCAAGGTCATCCGGCACGGTCCAATCCAGGGTAATATTGGAAAACGGTGACTGAGTTCCCCATCTGGACGGAATATTCACACCAAATACAAACGACTCAATACATTTTTTCACTTCTGGATAAGTCAAATGGTCCATTTTCACAAATGGCGCCAGATATGTATCAAATGAGGAAAATGCCTGTGCACCTGCCCACTCATTCTGCATAATTCCAAGGAAGTTCACCATCTGGTTGCAGAGCACACTCAAATGCCTTGCCGGTGCAGCCGTGATCCTTCCCGGAATGCCTCCCAGCCCTTCCTTGATCAACTGCTTTAGGGACCATCCGGCACAATATCCTGTAAGCATGGACAGGTCATGGAGATGGATGTCTGCATTCTTATGTGCCTGGGCGATCTCATCATCATAAATCTCAGACAGCCAGTAATTGGCTGTGATCGCGCCGGAATTGCTCAAAATCAATCCGCCTACAGAATAGGTAACTGTCGAATTCTCCTTCACACGCCAGTCCGTAACCTTTACATAGCTGTCCACAATATCTTTATAATCCAGTAACGTAGAATTCAGATTCCTGATCTTTTCTCTCTGTTTTCTATATAAAATGTATCCCTTTGCAACATCTGCATATCCTGCCCGGATAAGCATGGACTCCACGCTGTCCTGAATATCCTCCACAGACACAAGACCATTCGCAATCTTTGGTTCAAAATCTGCTGTCACCTTCAAAGCCAGCAATTCTATGATATCCTGATTATATTCTTTCCCCTTTGCCTCAAAAGCCTTTCGGATTGCCTCACTGATCTTTGATATATTAAATGCTGCAATCTTACCGTCTCTCTTCGTAACCTGATACATACCCATGCTCCCCTTTCTGTCTGCTGCATTCTAAAATTATAACTACGTTATGCAGGAAATTTATCCTTTGTAATCTGTAAAACTCCTGATTTACAGTTCCATAGATAAACATTGCCTAGCAGTATCTACCGGGCATTTTAGAACATTCTAACATCATATAGTACTTCTGTCAACCAAAAAAACAACAACATCTTGTGTTGCTTTTCATTTCACAAACCAGATATTGTTGTTCTTGCTTTTTAAAATATTTCATCTAAAATCAGTTACCAGATGAAATCTCTCTATAATTTGCACAGATTATATCGTCTATACAAGGAGTTTTCAGAATTATCAAACTACTCCATCCCACGGAGTTCCGCATTCGGTACATTGCGCCGAACCACCTCTAAAGCCTGCACAAGGATGTCCCTTGTATAGGCTCTCAATCCAGGCCTGATCAAATCGCCGGAATCTTGAAAATTCTGTAAATAGTATTGTCCCGCATCTTTGATCCACCGTCCGATCGCAGCAAAATCTTCCCTCTTATGAAATTCCCTCACCACTGTTGTACGGAATTCATATGGAACCGTACCCGACATTAAAAAATCTACACTTCGGAAAATCTCCCCCAGATCATAGTCTGCAATTCCTATCGTTATCCCATATTTTCCGGGAGCATTTTTAATATCCATAGCAACATAATCTAATAGCTTCTTCTCCACCAGATGGCGCAGCAGATAGGAATTGCTTCCATTCGTATCCAGCTTCACAAAATATCCCATCTCTTTTACCTGAACAATAAAATCTTCCAGATCCGGCTGTAGTAATGGCTCCCCTCCTGAAATGCAGATGCCGTCCAATACGCCCAGACGTTTTTTTAAAAATGCCAGGATTTTTTCTACAGGGATATTTTTTTCCATATCAACATGCGATACCAATGATGCATTGTGACAAAATGGGCAGCGGAAATTACAGCCCACGGTAAACATCGTACATGCCACTTTTTCCGGATAATCCAACAGTGTTAATTTTTGCAGTCCTTGTATATTCATTGCGGACACCCCCCTCCTTTTCCTCTGTATATCTAATAAATCCATTTCTTTTCGGCATCATGTAACAAGATCGCTTACCACTATCTCACAAGGATACAAATATATTACAGGCCTCTGGATAACTCTGCACAGGCTTTCATAGCTTCTATCAAAGCACTCCGAAAGCCCTTTTGCTCCAATATCCGTACAGCCTCTATGGTCGTTCCTGCCGGAGAGCAGACCATGTCTTTTAGTTCTCCCGGGTGTTTCCCTGTCTCCAATACCATTTTAGCGCTGCCATATACTGCCTGCGCGGCAAACCTGTATGCCTGGGGCCGCGGCATCCCCTCTGCGACAGCAGCATCCGCCATTGCCTCAATCATCATAAATACATAGGCCGGAGAACTGCCGCTGACAGATACCACTGCATCCATCAGACGTTCTTCAACGATTTCTGTTTTTCCTATCGTATTCAAAATCTGAAGTACATATTCCAGTTCTGTTTTATCCACAAAAGTATTCGGGCATACTGCAGTCATCCCCTCCCCTGCCATGGCAGGGGTATTTGGCATCGTACGGACGATCTTCACTTTTTTTCCAAACTGCTCCTCCAGCCAGTCAAGCGTCTTCCCCGGCGCAATCGTAATGATAAGCTGTTTCTCCCTGACCACATCCTTGATTTCCGAGATGACCGCGGGATAGAACTGCGGCTTTACTGACAAAAACAAAATTTCTGCCTCTTGTGCTGCCTGCCTGTTTTCTGATGTTACATGGATTCCATATTCCTTCCGGACATGTTCCCGTCCTGCCGGCAGTGTATCGGAGCCTATGATCTCATCCGGCTGGATCATACCGGCCCTGATGATTCCTCCCATGATCGCCCCCGCCATATTTCCGGTTCCTATAAACCCTAATTTCATTTGTTTTATCCTCCTTTGCGGCCTCTCCCACATTTCATACATTTGTATGGCCATCTCATTCTATCAGAATCTCTTTACAACTTATCTGACTTGAAACCCACTTTCCTGCTCCAACGAGATTTCTTCCGTATCCATCCATTCAATCGAGATAAACTGGTTATTGTTCAGTCCGATAAGAAGCTTCTGGATCAAAGCCTCCCTCCCCTGGATTTCAAGAGACACCGTACCGTCCCATTCGTTTTTCACCCAGCCGGACAGCCTCAGAGAACGCGCCAGATATTTTGCCGTATAGCGAAACCCTACTCCCTGTACACGTCCGTGAAATGTAATATGCTTTCTTACCTCTGCCATGAACCTCTCACTTCTCTCTATCATTTTGGGCAGCCTCAATTTCCTGAATCCTGGAAATCCAGCCCTGCTGCTGATAGTATAACAACTTTAGGCTGTTGATTCAACGGATTCTGTCAGAAAATTTTTTCATTGTAATTCCTTTTTCGGCGTGCTATAATGCAGTTGATCGTTCTGATTATGAAGGTCGGCCTCTAAAAGCTGTACCTGAGTAAAAAGGCGCACAGACAGAACCTGTAATCTAATACATAAAAGAGATTCCCTCACCCTGTCCGTCTGGCTTTTGAGGGGTATTTTGTATGACCAGGTATTTTGCGCCCAGAATCAGAGGCGCTTTTTTGATTTCCGCGAACCAAAAGAACATATACATGTACATTTAAATCAGGAGGTTTCTATGGACACACGGATTGCTTTGATCGGCATCGTATTAAACAGTACGGAATCAGTAGAAGAATTGAATCATTTATTGAGCCAGTACAGCAATTACATCATTGGACGGATGGGAATCCCATACCGGGAAAAAAATCTGTCTATCATCAGCATCGCCATGGATGCGCCTGCGGATGTTATCAGCGCGCTTTCCGGCAAACTTGGCATGCTGCCAGGCATCAGCACAAAGACGATTTATGCAAAAACAAAAAGCGAATAAAAAATGACCACACCAGGGAGGGATCACACATGTATGACGTAAACTCAAAACGCGCAGACGATTTTATCAACCATGAGGAAATTCTGGATACTCTGAAATATGCAGATGAAAACAAAGAAAATGCAGAGCTGATCGATGCTCTGATCGAAAAGGCAAAGCTTCGGAAAGGACTTTCCCATCGGGAAGCTTCTGTCCTTTTGGCCTGCCAGATTGAAGAAAAGAATCAGGAGATTTTCCGGCTGGCTGAACAGATTAAAAAGGATTTCTACGGCAACCGGATCGTCATGTTCGCCCCGCTGTACCTGTCTAATTATTGTGTCAACGGCTGTACTTACTGTCCTTATCATATGAAAAACAAACACATTGCCCGCAAAAAACTGACCCAGGAGGAGATCCGCCGTGAAGTCATTGCACTGCAGGACATGGGACATAAGCGACTGGCCTTAGAGGCCGGTGAGGATCCGGTACACAACACAATGGAGTATTATCTGGAGTGTATCAATACGATTTACGGCATCAAGCATAAAAACGGCGCCATCCGCCGCGTCAATATTAACATTGCCGCAACCACTGTTGACAATTATCGTCTGTTGAAGGAGGCAGGAATCGGAACCTATATCCTGTTCCAGGAAACCTACCATAAGGAAAGTTATCTGGAACTCCATCCGACAGGGCCGAAGCATGACTATAATTACCACACTGAAGCCATGGACCGTGCTATGGAAGGCGGCATAGACGATGTAGGACTGGGGGTATTGTTCGGACTGGATAAATATCGATATGAATTTGCCGGCCTTCTCATGCATGCGGAACATCTCGAAGCCGCATTCGGTGTCGGCCCTCACACCATCAGCGTACCACGTCTGAAACGCGCGGATGATATTGACCCGGATCAGTTCGACAATGGAATTGACGATGATATTTTTGCCAAACTGGTTGCCTGCATCCGGATTTCCGTGCCCTACACCGGCATGATCATTTCTACCAGAGAAAACCAGGCTACAAGGGAACGTGTACTGCATCTTGGCATTTCCCAGATCAGCGGCGGCTCCCGGACCAGCGTGGGCGGTTATTATGAACCAGAACCGGAAGACGCAAAATCGGAACAATTTGATATCAGCGACACCCGTTCTCTTGATGAAGTCGTGCGGTGGCTGATGCAGATGGATTACATCCCAAGCTTCTGTACTGCCTGTTATCGTGAAGGACGTACCGGCGACCGGTTTATGTCTTTGTGCAAAAGCGGGCAGATTCAAAACTGCTGCCATCCAAACGCCCTGATGACGCTGAAAGAATATCTGATGGATTATGCTTCACCGGAAACGAAAGCCATCGGTGATAAACTAATCGAAAAGGAAGTCTGCAACGTGCCGAATGAAAAAGCGCGCTCAGTCGTGATCGAAAATCTGCACCTGATCGAGCAGGATAACCGAAGAGACTTCCGGTTTTGATATTTCTTTGCTGAGCAAATGGATTTCATATATAAGGAGGAATGATAGATGAGCTTAAATGCCGCACCATCCGCAGACCGTACCCATATCGGTATCTTTGGAAAAAGAAATGCCGGAAAATCCAGCATTATCAATGCTATCACGAGCCAGAACCTGGCTATTGTGTCGGATATCAAAGGAACGACTACCGATCCGGTCCAAAAAGCAATGGAACTGCTCCCTCTGGGTCCGGTGGTGCTCATCGACACCCCCGGACTGGATGATGAAGGGGAACTGGGAGCTCTGCGGATCCAAAAAGCTTATCAGGTATTAAATAAAACCGATATTGCTGTACTGGTTGTTGACTACGGCACGGGAATCACAGCAGAAGACCAGAAAATTCTGGACAAAATCCGGGATAAAAGGATTCCTTATGTGGTTGTCTTCAACAAATCGGATCTTTACAGAAACCAACAAAATGCAGATACCGTAAAGGAAAAGGAGATTTCCGAAACCGTTTCTCCTCAAAACTGTATCGCAGTCAGCGCTGTAACCGGAGAAAAGATTTGGGAACTAAAGGAATTGATCGCAAAGCAGATTCCGTCTTGCCATGCAGAAAAACATATTGTTGCAGATCTGATCCAGCCAAATGATTTTGTCGTGCTTGTCATTCCTATTGACAGCGCGGCCCCGAAAGGACGCCTCATTCTTCCGCAGCAGCAGACGATCCGAGACATATTGGAGGCCGGAGCAACGGCAATTGCAGTAAGAGAGACCGAACTTCCCGAAACCCTTGCACGGCTTGGCACAAAACCCTCCCTGGTCATCACAGACAGCCAGGCATTTGAAAAAGTCGCTGCCGATGTCCCAGAAAATATCCCTTTGACTTCTTTCTCAATCCTGTTTGCCCGATATAAAGGGAATTTAAAAACAGTCGTGCAGGGCGCTGCCGTCCTGGATACACTACAGGACGGTGATAACATCCTTATCTGCGAAGGCTGTACCCACCACCGTCAGTGTGAAGATATCGGAACCGTAAAGCTTCCAGGATGGATCCGAAAGCATACCGGAAAAGAACTTCATTTTGCGTTTACAAGTGGAACCGAATTCCCCGTAGATTTGAGTAAATACCGCCTGGTCATCCACTGCGGCGGATGTACCCTGAATGAGCGAGAGATGAAATACCGCATGCAATGCGCAATCGACCAGGGAATTCCCATGACAAACTATGGGACTGCGATCGCGCATATGCACGGAATCCTAAACAGGAGTATTGAACCATTCCCAGAACTCATTTGATAAATTGTCATATTCAGAAAGCGGCTGCTGCACTAAAACTTTTCAAATTCTTAGTGCAGACCCAGCCGCTTTTTATCAGCCTGTAAATCCAGCTGCCTAAATCATTTTAAAACGATTCTCTACTCTTTCCCATCAAAACAGTATGTACACAACTGGCATGGGGACAAACCGATGGATTTCACCATATCATCCAATCTGTGATACCGAAGTGTCGTGAAATTCTGCTGTTTCCTGATCTCCTCTACCATCTCCTCATATTTCTCACTGCACGGGTCTGAATACTCCGCAAGTATCTCCGGAGTCGTTTCCTGTTCCCTTGCCTGGATCACCCGCCTTGCGATCAGATCCAGATCTGACTTGGAACGTGAGAAATTCAGATATTTACAGCCATACAAAAGCGGCGGGCAAGCCGGACGGACGTGGACTTCCTTTGCCCCGCTGTTATACAAAAATTCTGTAGTCTCCCGGAGCTGTGTCCCACGCACGATCGAGTCATCGATCAGGAGCAGTTTCTTTCCTTCGATCAACTGCTGTACAGGGATCAGCTTCATCCGTGCGATCAGATCCCTCTGGCTCTGGTTCGCAGGCATAAAAGAACGGGGCCAGGTCGGAGTATATTTGATAAAGGGCCTTGCATATGGAATACCGGATTCATTGGCATATCCGACGGCATGTGCGATTCCCGAATCCGGAACTCCCGCAACAATATCAGGAGACACGGAACCATTATCCCGTTTTGCCAGCATACTACCGCATTTATAACGCATCTCTTCCACATTGATCCCTTCATAAGAAGAAGTAGGATAACCATAGTACACCCACAGGAAGGAACAGATCTTCATCTCTGCTCCCGGCTGGCTGACCGTCTCCACACTGTCCGGGGTAATAAATACCACCTCAGCAGGCCGGAGTTCCCTGTCATGTTCAAATCCCAGGTTGATATACGCAAAATTCTCAAAAGACACACAATAGGCATCTTCTCGTTTTCCGACTACAACGGGAGTCCGCCCATACTTATCCCTGGCTGCATAAATCCCTTCCCTTGTCATCAGCAGGATCGTCATAGAACCATCCACCATCTCCTGCACATAGCGGATTCCCCCCACAAGAGTATCAGACTTGCAGATTAATGATGCAATCAATTCTGTAGCATTGATCTGGCCGCCGCTCATCTCCTGGAAATGAGAACGGCCATCCCGGTAAGTCTCTTTTAACAGAGCTTCCTGATTGTTGATCTTCCCTACCGTAATGATCGCAAAACTCCCCAGATGGGACTGGATGAGGAGCGGCTGTGGCTCATAGTCAGAAATACAGCCAATTCCAAGGTGCCCTTTTAATTCCTCTGCATCCTTCTCAAATTTTGTCCGGAAAGGAGAATTTTCAATATTGTGGATCGCCCTCTGAAACCCTTCTTCTCCATACATCGCCATTCCGCCGCGCCGTGTACCCAGATGGGAATGATAATCCACCCCATAAAACAACTCTAACGTACAATTTTTCTTCGAAGCAACTCCAAAAAATCCACCCATGTGCCCATCTCCTTTTTCTGCCGATTGATTTTTTTCACTCTACTTAATGCCAAACCCAACTATTTCGTTAAGCCTCTGCCTTTGATGCCACGCTTGCATAAAAATCCCAGCTTACAGCGCCAGCCCCCGATACCTGTTCAGACAGGCGAATATCTCCTGCTCCCTCGGCATCGCAAGCCCGGCCACATTTGACTGGCTCTCACAAAGTCCTGCCAGCCCATCCTGCATGATCTTCTCTTCCAGCTTTTTAACCACTCCCTGAATCGTTGTACGTCCGCCGAAAAAGTGCTTTTCCGCATACCGTACACAGTATCCCAGCGCAGTCACCTGTTCACTGTCAGTCAACTGCTCCACATACCGCAGATCAATATTCTCCCGGTTAATCTGTACTGCCTCCCGTCCCATGGTCTTCATCTTGATTCTGTCATTTCCCCTATATGCCTTATTCTGGCCTGGACATCTCGCAAATACAGGCTTCTTTGCAGGCTCTTCCAACCCACTAAGCGCAGGAAAGCTCTCCGCCTCTTTTTTGGCAAATGCAGTAATCTCCTTTGGTACATATTTATCCATCTGTACAATGGTATCCGCAATATGAAAATATGCCCCGGAACTGCCTGCCACGATCACCGTAGAAATCCCATAATTCTCATACAGTTCCCGAATCCGGTCAATAAACGGCGTGATCGGCTCCATATCCCGGTGGATCACCCGCTGCATCAATTCATCCCGGATCATAAAATTGGTAGCGCTCGTATCCTCGTCGATCAGCAGCGCCTTAGCGCCTGCCTCCATGCCTTCTATCACATTCGCCGCCTGGGAGGTACTTCCGCTGGCATCCTCGGTATAGAATCCCCGCGTCTCCTTTCCATTGGGCAGGTCATTGATAAACATAGAAATATCCGTCTTTTTTATACTTCTCCCATCCTCCGCCCGGATCTTTACAGCAGATGCATCGGTGATCACATATTCCCGTCCGTCTCCGGCAATGTGATCATACACCCCCAGCTCCAGCGCCTTCAACAGAGTGGATTTCCCATGGTAGCCGCCGCCTACGATCAAGGTAATCCCCTTTCGGATGCCCATACCGGCCAAAGTACCCTTATGGGGCAGCTCCATCGTGACTTCCATCTCTTTCGGAGACTGAAAAGCCACCGCCCCTTTCATCGGCCGCGCCGAAATCCCGGATTCCCTCGGCAAAATAGAGCCATTTGCCACAAAAGCAGTAAGCCCCTGGACTTCTAACTGTTTCCGGATATACTCCTGGTCTTCTGCCAGGTCGATCACACTGCGCACCTTCTTTTTATTACAGGTTTTATAGTAAAGGGACTGCTCCACACAATCCGGGAGGAAATCAAACAGGATTTTCTCCAGTTCTCTTGCGTTGATCGTCCGCCCATTCGCCGGAAATCCAATTTCCATACGCAGGACGATATCTCCGCTTTTTGCATCCATCTGGCAGGCTGTCCGCTCTAAGACCTCCTGTCCACACCTGCTGACGGAAATCAGACCGCTCTTGCCAGAGCCTTTTGCCTTAAATGCATATTGCTCCACCGCCCGGTGAAACTGCCGGGTCAGATAATCCTGCAATGCCGTCTTCTGGCACTTCCCACAATATAACTCCTTCGGAAATCCCGCAATCCCGCCTTTCATATGCACACTCACCTTTGATGGAGACGCAAACGGATCTCCCTGCACATGGTCGATCGAAAGTACATACCCCGGAAACTGGTAAAAGCCTTTCGTATCTTTATATGCCGGATAACTCTTATGGTCAATCCGGTTTAATAGATTTCTCAGCTCTGTTGATGTCTGCATATCCAATCACCCCTTAAATCTCTTCCTGCACCTTCTTCAGTTCC
Source organism: uncultured Lachnospiraceae bacterium (assembly GCA_910589385.1). Lineage (GTDB taxonomy): Bacteria > Bacillota > Clostridia > Lachnospirales > Lachnospiraceae > Schaedlerella. The sequence continues at coordinate 100,653 of CAJUTU010000008.1, read as the reverse complement.
TCCCGGGACTCTTCACTGAAATTTTTCTGGAACTCCTCTTTCTGCCTCTTCGCCTCTTCTTCCGGCAGAACCCAGCCGGATTCCTCTGTAATCTGTATTCCATACGCTTCAAATAGAGGCAGTAAAGCTTTCAGCCGCTTTTCAAACGAAAGATATCCCGGTCTCTCTTTTCCGCACCATCCAACCTCCGCAGACGCTGCGTATCTGGGCCAGCACATTGTTTCCAGCTTTCCGGCATCCCGGATATACTCTGTCCATGCCAGGCATTCCGTTCCTAAAATCCGGTCTTTTACCTCCGCCAGCTCCCCGGGGCTGTCATCCAGCTGATAAACCGTTTCCAACGAAGTCACTCCATATGGATAATCACAATAGCAATTCTTCACCGGGGAAAGAATCGCTTTTCCACCCTTCGCAAGATGATACTCCACCATGTGCTCCTTATCCTCTATCCAAAGCTGTACAATGGTGTCCGGATCTAAATTCCCGCCATTTGCCGCTTCATTCCATACGACAGCCATTCGTCCCCTCTCTTTTAAATATGCTGCAATCCGGTTTTCCATATACCCCTGCAGCTGCTGCATATTGGCAAGCCCCTCTTGTTCCATCCGTTTCTGACACAGCGGGCACTTCTTCCAGCGTTCCTTGGGTGCCTCGTCGCCGCCTATATGGAAATACTTTGAGGGAAACAGATCCATAAGGTCGTCCAGGACATTTTCAATAAATGTAAAGACCTCCTCTTTCCCACAGCATAAGATGTCCCGGAAAATCCCCTGCCTGGTGGCTACCTCCATCTTTTTTCCATGGCACCCAAGTTCTGGGTAAGCCGCCAGAATAGCTGTGGCATGTCCAGGCATATCAACCTCTGGAACCACTTCAATGCCAAGGCTTTCACAATAAGACACAATTTCTTTCACTTCATCCCTTGTATAATATCGGTCCTCAATCTCTTCCGAATGATAGCATCCGAAATGATCCCCTTTACGGACCGCCCCGATCTGATGCAGAAGCGGATACCGACTGCATTCAATCCGCCACCCCTGGTCATCCATAAAATGCCAATGGAATCGGTTCATTTTAAAATGCGCACACATCTTGATCATCTTCTTCAATTCATCTGACGGAAAAAAATGTCTGGCACAGTCAATATGAAATGCCCTCCACGGATGAGACGGCCTGTCTTCTATAGTAAGGCATGGGAGACGTTCCGGGCACTGTACTTTAAGCTGCTCTATGGTTGCCTCTGCATACAGGCATGCTCTCTCGCTGCCGCCTGCGATTGAAATCCCATCTTTATTCAGCCGCAGCCGGTATTCTTCCTCCTGAAGCTTTTGATCGATTTTTCGTTCTATGACCGCTGCTTTCGCAGCGCCGCCCCCGTCCTCTATGATTCTTTTTGGTTCTGGTATCACTGAAATCTGCATAATTTCCTCCATTTCACTTTGATACACTCTCGGACACTTATCTTTGAAAACATGTGTTTTTGTGTGCTGCCAATATGTTATCTATAAGTATATTCGAACAATACGATAGGAGCCATAAAGAAATGTTTACAGCTCCTAATTCATTTTGCCTGTCTATAGTATCATACATGACAGGAACATATTTTTCAACATTTATCTTTTACACGTTTCCCAAAACCTTTGTTTATCCGTTTTTCGTATTAATCAAAATCAAACTTCTCATATCTTTTATGCATTGCCTTATACCGGATGCGCACCGTCTCATTGCCGGCCAGCACGTCTTCCTCCGTTCCGGTAAACTGGCACCGCAGGCAATAATATTCCTGTTTATCCTTATCATAAAACATATCAATATCCAGATCCCGCATAAAACAGGAAGGACACCTGTAGTTTAATCTGCCTTTTCCAGATTGAGCCATGTTGCATATACCTCCTTATCTGAAATCTTTTTCTTGTATCCCAGTGTAAACATCGGTGAAAATGCATATCCTTCTCTGATATACCCTTCTCCGCCTCCGGTCTGTGTCATAGATACTTTTGTCTCAATGGCAGGAATCACTGCCGATACCGCATCCGCTCCCTGCAGGCTTTCTTCTCTGCAGCGGTATTCATAAACAATCTCTTTTGTCTCGCTGCCCTCACATTTCAAAAGAATTCCGCTCATATCCTCCGGATATTCGGTGGTCCCGTAGCATGCCACCATATATTCATTCAATTCTACTTCCGCATCCGGGTCGCTCATGGAAAGGATTGACCGTTCGATTTTGACAGAGCCTGTTCCCTCCTCAAAATATTCTTTCGTCTGGAGGGTTACGGTCAGATCCGAAAATTCAATATCCACCGGGTCTAATGTCAGGATCCTGGTCTTTCCCTCATGGGAAAAATGCGCTTTTGTCCGGCACAGGCACATATCCACCTCTTCTCCATTATGGCAGACTTTCGCGCTCCTGATCGTACCTTCCCCCGCATAGTGGGTAAAATAACCGGCCCGGTATTTTTCCTGTATCAGGAACGGATAGGATGCATCCTGTACATGCTTCGTCCCGATCCCCACCTCCCATCTCAGCTTGGCAGCATAAGGACGCAGATCAAAAATAGCGCCGCCCTGGTCCATATTCACCCCAGCCCTCATGTAGGGATCTGTATACCAGAACACCTGCTTGTCAGAGCCATACAGGATATCCCGCCAAAGCGCACATTCCGGCTCTGTGTAGGATTTTTTCTTCCGATAATAATCTGCGAACTCAGACATCGTCATGTCAATGAGTTTTCCCTCTTTCTTCAGATCCCCATAATATTTACAGCCATCCGAATAGGATTTCAAAAGCAGCTCATAAGGAGCCTCCCAGCGTCCCATCTTGTTCATCCATCCAGGGCCTACAAACATCATATTGTAGGCATAACCATTGTTGTACTTCTCCTGGGCGCGGTACTGGTCTATCAGATTATACAAATATGGAAATTCCCATGTCTTGGAATCATAGATCATACCCCTCAGTACATTCTGGGGATGTGTGCCAAAGTTGGAGCCATTCCCGTCGTAGCAGGCAAGCAGATCTCTCGACAAGTGGGGGATCGCCACGATCCCACTGTCCTCTGCCTCGTCCGCAGCCGGAGCATGGGTATTTTGTTTCGATGGGATCCACGGCGCCCACGGGCCGCCGTCGAACAAGGTATACCAGGAATTATTACAGGTATGGTACGCCTTCGGTCCTTCCTCCCAACAGGTGGCAATGGCGCACTTGACAGACGGATAAGCCTCCTTGATATAATTGGTCAGATCTGCATCCATATAATAGGAGCCTGTAGATTCCGGATAAAATCCAAAAGTATCATGAAACTTTGCAAATACATCATCTACAATCTTCTTTTTGTCTTCCATGGAAAACATCCAGATACAGAAGTCCTTTGTTTTATATTTCTCACGGAATTGTTCGCAGGGCAGCCCCAAAAGAGACAGCGCGATCTCGTCGCCGTATTTCTCATGATCCTCTTTTGCGATCTGTACCGCCTCTGCATTGAACAAAGCCGCATAGGTCATATGGATCGTTACTTTTAATCCATTTTCATGTGCCAGTCTCTGCTGAGTCTTGAAAATGTCCAGGGATTCTGTCAAAAGTTTTTTGTCCCCGATATCCTCTTCTTTTCCATGTCCGGTTACCGTAGCAGAATACTCCGGCACCATTTCCGGACGATGGATCACATTCAGAATAAATTCACTCATTTTTTTACTCCTTCTAAACTAAACATTATAGCTGCCGTTAGAACATGCGCCTGCCGGACGCACAGTTTTAAAAAAGAGTTTCGCATGCGAAACTCTTTTTTATTAGGTTCACCTTCGTATAAGTACTCAGGAGCGCTCACACTGCTTATTTTACTGCACCCGTAATACCTTCTGCAAACTGCTTCTGTAATACGAAGAACACAATCATCGTAGGAAGTGAACAGAACAATACGCCCATCATGATCATACCATAGTCAATCTTATAACCACCGATCGTATTGGCGATCAACATTACCATATTCAGGGACTTTCCGTCTGTCATGATTACCTTCGGCCACAGATATGCGTTCCATGCATTCATGAATGTAATAACTGCCGCCGCCGCATAAGTAGATCTCATGGTCGGGAAAAACATACGGTAAAAAATCTGGAATTCATTCAGCCCGTCAATCCTGGCTGCCTCAATGATGTCGATCGGGAATGCTCTTGCATTCTGACGGAACATCATGATCATAAACGGCGTGGATATCATCGGAAGGAAGAAACCAACCGCCGTATTCAGCAAGTGGGCTGAACTAAACATCTGGAACAATGGAATCATGGTTGCCACCTGCGGAACCATCATTGCCAGAAGCAGAATGGAAAATAATTTGTCTTTCCATTTATCATGATAGATTTCAAAACCATATCCAGCCAGTGAACAGATCAGAAGACAGATCACCGTTACTGCAATCGCATACAGGAAAGAGTTCCCCATAGCACGTGCCAGAGGCTGCTGCGCAATCAGGTTCTTGAAATTCTCCACTGCGGATGTACCCGGAAGAAGACGTCCTTTTGAGATGTCAATATAGTTATTCGTTGCCGCTGAGATCATCCACAAAAACGGAAATACGGAGATGATCGAAAAAATAGTCAGAAAAATATATGTAGGAACCAGCCTACGCTGTATCATAGATCTGTTTTTTGGCTCAGTCACGTGTATCACCTACTTTCAGATTAATAAATGCAAGGATTGCAACGATAATAAATACGAAGAATGCCATTGCGCTTCCATAACCAAAGTTCGGAGCACGCAGGAAACATGTATTATAAATATAGTGAGACATTGTGATCGTGGCATTAGCCGGTCCGCCGCTCGTCAGGTTGACAGACTCGTCGAACAACTGCAAAGTACCGTTGATCGACATGATAAAGGTCATAATGATCGTTGGCTTCAAAAGCGGTACGGTGATGCTCCAGAATGTCCTCCAGCCGTTCGCACCATCAATTTTTGCAGCCTCATATACAGCATATTCAATATTCTGCAGACCTGCAAGATAGAATACCATGTTATATCCTGTCCATCTCCAGATCAGCGCAATGATGATTACCATTTTTGCTGTTCCGTCATTACCAAGGAAGTTATAGCCCTCCTTGAAGATCCCAAGCGCCATCAACGCATTGTTGATCAATCCGTCCTGTGCGAACAGAAACCGGAAAATAATGGAGTAGGAAACCAGTGATGTTGCACAAGGCAAAAATACACATGTCCTGAAAAGTCCTTTGAATTTCAGATCCTTATTGTTCAAAAGCTGTGCCAGCAGGATTGCAAGCACCAACATGATCGGTACCTGAATTGCCAGATAGAAAAATGTATTTCCTACGGAACGTAGGAATACGCGGTCTTCAAACATACGTGCGTAGTTCGAAAAACCAGTAAACGTATAGTTCGTTCCTCTTCCTGTTTGTAAAGAAAGAATAAATGCCCTGACCATAGGATAAAAACTCATAACTACGATCATCAGCGTTGCCGGAGTCAGAAATGCCCATCCGGCAGCTCTTTGTTTCGCGATCAAGCTCATACCTTTTTTCTTAGATTCCACTGAAAAACCCCCTTGCTTTTCATAATTTTGCCTGCAAATAACCTGATTTTGTGCAGATTTTCCGCAATCAAGGTACAAAAAAGGGAACCGCCAGGGCGGTCCCCCGCATATTCTATAACGTGAATCCTGATTCTATTTATTGATAATAGAATTCAGCGTCTGCCTGTGCCTGCTCTAAGATGCCTTCCATATCTCCGCCAGTCATGATATCCTGGATTGCAGTAGAGATAACTTCACGTACATCATAATAGTAAGCACTTGTATTATTGGAAGGTGTCTTCTCAGCGAACTCAACAACTGTTGCGAAAATCGGCTGATCGCTCCAGAATTCCTGTGGCTCCTGATAAGCTTCGGAATCTCCTGCCGGTCCCCATGTACTGATCGCGCCTGTAGTCGGAAGGATGTTCTCATACAGTTCTACGCTTCCTGCAAATGTCTTAGCAAGGAAATCGAAAGCAAGGTCTGTGTTCTGGCAGTTTGAACTTACATACCAGGAAGAACCGCCGTTGTTGGAGTAGTTTGTAGCGCCGGATGCTTCCATGAGCTTCGGCATATTTGTGATTGCCCAGTTACCTGATGTATCTTCCATGCCCATAACAGTTGCCATGATCCAGTTACCATTGATCGTTCCTGCACACTGCTCGTTTGTGATAGAGGATACATATTCATCCCACTCATTTACTTCAAAGAAGATTCCTTCTTGTACCATCTCCTGATAGATCTCGATACATTCATTCAATGCATCGTTGCCAACCAGGTTCGGAGTTCCGTCTTCATTGAACAGGGATGCGCCTGCTGACTGCAGCATCATCATGATGATATCCTGGCTGTTAGCCTGTCCGGAGAGCATATATTTTCCGGTCTTTTCTTTTACAACTTTACCGATCTCAATAAATTTAGCCCAGTCGATATCTGTCAGGTCGTCAATCGTATATCCAGCTTCTTCCAGAATATCAGTACGATAACAGGAGATTACAGCGCCGTTGTCAAATGGTACGCCGTAATTCTTGCCGTCTACTGTGGAATATGCAAGCTTTCCTTCTGCAAATTCAGAGAAATCAATTCCGCTGTCTGTCAAATCTGTAAATGCTTCCGGATAGAAAGATACATACTTCTGATAAGAGTTGTCCTGCATCAGAATGATGTCGGCCATTGTTCCAAAGTCACCTGACTCTGCACATGTCTGCAGCTTGGTCTCACAGTCATCGGACAAAGTCTCAATTACTTCAAGTTCAAAATCCGGATCAACTTCGTTCTTATAAATCTCTCCGGCCTCTTTGATCGCAGGAATGTTGAACGCCGGATCCCAGGTCCATACAACCAGCTTATGTCCACCCTCGGAACCGCCGCCGGAACCACCGTCGTCTGATGCAGCAGCATTGTCGGAACCGCCGTCGCTGCTTGCGCCGTCATCCCCGCCGCCTCCGCAAGCTGCAAGGGACAATACCATCATACCTGCAAGTAACACTGAAAGTAACTTTTTCTTCATACTATATATCCTCCTTTTTTACCTCGAAAAAGCTTGTAACCTGTGCTTTTTGTCTGGTTTTATATGAAAATATTTTACCAAATACATTTTTAGCATAGTGAGCAAAACCGCCCTAAAAGTGTGCATTTTCAACCATAATTGTTGTTTTTGCACTATTCTCCTTTTTTTACCAGGCTTTTTTTGTTGATAATCACAATATAATAACTTGACAAAACCAATAAAGCCAATAATCACTTATGCAATTTTCATCTGCAATCTATTACATCAGAAACACCCGCTCCGGATACATTTTTTTCATAGGCTGGAGCATTTCATCATCCAAATCCAAAAGAAGTTTGATCTTCGTCCTGTCCTGCATGATGATCATCGTATAATACGGGGTATCCTCCTCATAGGAGGTGTAATCATATTTGGGCAGCTTTTCTCCGCCTGCATCCTTCCGATACTTTGCAACTGCTTCATGGCGGCTGGGAGCTGTCACCTCCATCTCCGTCAGATCCAGGATATGGGCGGTCTTCCGGTATCTTTTCCCCAGGATGACATCAATCGTAAGCCTCCGGCTTTCCAGACGGTATTCATACTCTTTCTGGCTGTAGACATCATAGCCAAAATATAGGACTATCAGAAGAAACCCCGGAAGCATAAATCCCTGTGAGACGGCAATTCCCAGAAGCACAAAAATCACTGCAAAAACAATCATCAGCTTCCGCAGCGCCCCTGTCATCGCCTTTTGTTTTCTTTTGACCTGTTTCACGATCGCATAATCGTACATAATCCATTTCCTCTTTCCATTTTTTTGTATTCCCCATAACACGGTATCTATTTTCATGTCTGGCCAGGCACTTTTCTTTACACCTGTTTCTATAGCCTGTCCCCTTCACCGTTCTCTGCTTTCCGATACCAGGAAGGAGTCTGTCCTTTACATTTTTTGAATGCCTTGGAAAAATAAAGGTTGTCCTCATATCCCACAGAATGCGCTATGGCAGTGATCGGCATATCTGTCTCCCGCAAAAGCCGGCACGCCTGCCGGATCCGATATTCTTCCACATAATCCTTGGGAGACATTTTCAAGATTTTCTGGAACATCCGGTACAGATAACTGCGGCAGACTCCGGTATACCCTGCGATATCTTCTATGGTGATTGGATAGGAATAATGCTCTTCGATATAACGGATTGCTTGTTCCACACGGCCTGTCTGCAGGTTCTTCTGCTTCGCGTCAGACGTGGAATTTTCCATCAACATGGCAATCATGGAATAGAGCGCTCCCGTCATAGAGACCGCGTCATAAAATGAACTACCTTTCGCCTCATAAACCTGCATGATCTTTTGTTCAATCTCCTCACTGAGCGCCGCCTGTTCCAATACCGGGGATTCCTCCGAAAAATCTGTATGGTTTAAAAGATAAAACGCGTCTGTCCCGGCAAATCCCACCCAGGTATATGCCCAGGGTTCTTCACCGTCAGCCCGGTAACATGCTTCCATATTGGGATATATAAGGAATGTGTCCCCCATTTTCAGGCGATACGTTTTCCCACGTGTCTCAAAATAACCTTTTCCGCTCAGCACATGATGGAGCAGGTAGTGGTCGCGCACACCGGGGCCCCACTGAAAACCAGGCGTACACTTCTGGCTTCCTACATTGTATACGGAAAGAGAGCTTAAAGGCCTGTTTTCCGTATAATAAGAATGTACATAATCTTCCATTAAATCTGACATCTGTCCTTCCCCCCTTTTCTCTGTTTCCAGTATATCTCTATTCACTCATTTAGGCAACATTTTTCCATGTATTTGCAATGATTTTATATTGTATTATTTTCCCTTTTCAAGCATAATGGGGAAAATATCGCAGTAATCGTACTTCGGTGTTACGGTTTTCCCGCCGGCCGGCAAACCGCAGCACTTCGGTAGGACAAGCAATGCAAGGAGGTATTAACATGTTTGACTACAGCAAGATCCAAGATCCAGAATTTTTTAAAGAGAATGCGCTTCCGGCTCATTCCGACCATACCTGCTATCCGGACAAAGAACATCTGGAAGCCCAGGAGAATCCTTATCGTTTCTCTCTGAACGGCATCTGGAAATTTTCTTACGGCAGAAATCTGGACGATACCGTGAAAGGGTTTGAAGCGGATGACTATAACTGTAAAAACTGGGGAGAAATCCGTGTGCCTGCCCATATCCAGATGGAGGGCTATGATGTTCCCGCATATCTCAATGTACAGTATCCATGGGACGGCCGGGAACAGATCTGGGCCGGGGAGATCCCGACCCGTTTTAATCCTACGGCAAGCTATGTAAAATATTTTACTCTGCCCGCATCCATGAAAGGCGCTCCTGTATACATTTCCTTCCAGGGCGTAGAAAGCGGCATGGCAGTATGGCTCAACGGCCGATATGTAGGCTACAGCGAGGACAGCTTTACACCCACGGAATTTGAACTGACGCCCTATCTCCGGGACGGGGAAAATAAATTAGCGGTACAGGTATTTAAGTGGACAAGCAGCAGTTGGGCGGAAGATCAGGATTTCTTCCGTTTCTCAGGGATTTACCGGGATGTTTATCTGTTTACCAGACCAGAGGTCCACATCTGGGATCTGAAGACCCAGACCTTGTTAGACGACACGTATCAGGCAGGAGAACTTGTCTTAGATATAACCGGATGTGGTAACGGGAAGGTGGAAATCGAGCTGAAAAAACTTCCCACACTGGACGCAGCGGTTTCTGCCAACAGGATGGACAGACCGGAAGAAGCCTCTCTCCTGGTTTCCACATCATTTGCATATAAAGACGGAGAGGGACATCTGAGACTGCCGGTTTCCGGTTTTGACCTATGGAGCGCCGAAGAACCGAATCTTTATGAAATGGCGGTCCAGGTGTTTGATGAGGACGGGAAGCTTACAGAAGTTATTTCTGAACAGGTTGGCTTCCGCCGGTTTGAGATGAAAGACCATATCATGTGCCTGAACGGAAAACGAATCGTATTCAAAGGGGTAAACCGCCATGAGTTCAGTTCCAAAGCAGGCCGTGTGCCGCAGGAGGATGAAATCCTTCTAGATATCCTGACTATGAAGCGGCACAATATCAACGCCATCCGTACCTGCCATTATCCCAATGATTCCCGGATTTACCGCCTGTGCGACCGCTACGGCCTGTATCTGATCGACGAAAACAATCTGGAATCCCACGGCACCTGGGATCCTCACATGCGGGGGCTGGACGATGACATGAGCCTGATCGTGCCATGTGACCGGAAGGAATGGGAAGGAATGATGCTGGACAGGGTCAACTCTGTTTATCAGAGAGACAAGAACCATCCTTCTGTCCTGATCTGGTCCTGCGGAAATGAATCTTTCGGTGGTCTTGTCATCAAAGAAATGGCCGACAAATTCCGGGAGCTTGACAATACGCGGCTTGTCCACTATGAAGGGCTTTTTAATGACCGCCGCTACAATGAAACAAGTGATATGGAAAGCCAGATGTATACCCCTGCTGCCGATATCCAGAAATTTTTGGCTGAACACCGTGACAAACCCTTTATCTGCTGTGAATATACCCATGCCATGGGCAATTCCTGCGGCGGCATGCATAAATATACAGACCTGACTGATACCGAGCCGCTGTACCAGGGCGGATTTATCTGGGATTATGTAGACCAATCTATATATAAGAAGGATCGCTACGGCAATGAATTCCAAGCCTATGGCGGCGATTTCGGAGAACGTCCTACAGATTATAATTTCAGCGGAAACGGCATCGTTTACGGCGGAGACCGGGTGCCGTCCCCGAAGATGCAGGAAGTCAAATACAACTATCAGAATATTACTGCGGCAGTATCTGCTGAAAAAGTTTTGGTTAAGAATAAAAACCTTTTCGTAAATACAGATACCTTTGACTGTGTTGTGGCTCTTGCAAAAGACGGAAAACCGGTATGCCGTACCATCTTAAAAACTGACGTGGAACCTCTGTCGGAAAAAGAATATGAACTGCCCATCCGCAAAGCAGAGAATCCGGGCGAATATACCGTAACCGTTTCTTTCCTGCTGAAAGAAGACACACTTTGGGAAAAGGCCGGATATGAAGTTGCATTCGGGCAGACTGTCTATACCGTTGAAGCTCCCGCCGACAGCAAGCCATGCCGCAAACCTGTCACTGTCGTAAAGGGAATGTGTAATGTGGGTGTACAAGGCGAGAATTTTGAGGTCCTGTTTTCCGGATTATTCGGCGGACTTACCTCCTACCGCTACGGCGGAGTGGAAATGCTTGAGGCCATCCCAAAGCCGAATTTCTGGCGGGCGCCTGTAGACAATGACGAAGGCAGCCAGATGATGGCACAGTACGGACAATGGAAACTAGCAAGCCTGTATCTGTCGCACAAGGATCTTGAGACGAATCATCCTATAGAGCCGCTGATCGAGGAAAAGGACGGGGAGGCAACCATTACTTTCTGCTATCAGCTTCCGACGAAGCCAGTGTCTTCCTGCACCGTTGCTTATACGGTTTATGGAGACGGTACGGTAGAGACCACGCTTTCCTATGACCCGTTGAAGGAACTCGGAGATATGCCGGAATTTGGCATGATGATGAAGATCAATGCAGACTATGATCAGATAGAATGGTACGGCATGGGCCCGGCCGAGACTTATTCGGACCGCTGCGAGGGCGCAAAACTGGGCATTTATAAAAATCATGTAATGGACAACATGGCACGTTATATGGTTCCTCAGGAATGCGGTAATAAAGTCGGTGTACGTTGGGCAAAGGTCACAGACAGACGCGGACGCGGGCTGCTGTTTGAGGGCGATTCCATGAACTTCTCCGCGCTGCCCTGGACTCCTCATGAGATGGAAAACGCGCGGCATCCATATGAGCTGCCGCAAGTGCATTACACCGTCATCCGCGCTGCAATGCAGCAGATGGGCATCGCCGGAGACAATAGCTGGGGAGCCCGGCCGCTGCCTGAGTACCTGCTGGATACCAGCAAAAAAATGAGTTTTACGTTCCGTTTCCGCGGGATATGATCCCGATGACCATACGCGGAGGTTATCCCGTAATGTATGCCCCTAAGGGGCGGCACCCAGAGTAAAAAACAGGGCTTCCGGCTGGATTTGTCTGGCCGGAAGCCCTGTTTTAGCATCGTATTTTCTATACTGTTACCACCCCGCCTCAGAGTGGATCTGGCATTTCAGAAGCTGCTGTTCAAAGTTTTCCGGGCGCTTCCTCCACTCATAAGGCGCCGTTCCCATGATCTGTTTGAAATTCCGGTTGAATGTAGACATTGTAGTAAATCCACATTTGTATGCGATATCAGATACCGGTACATCTGTTTTCTTCAAATACTCACAGGCTGTCTGGATCCGCACCAGATTGATATATTCCAAAGGACTCATTTTCATATATGCCGAAAAAGTCCTTCTGAAATGAGTCTCGCTCATGTGGCACCACGATGCCAGTTCACTCACTTTGAGCGGTTCCATATAATGAAGGGTGATATAATCTAATGCACGGGAAATCGGGATGGTGATCTTTCCTTCCAGAACTTCATTTTTTTCCTGTTCCGAATCTTCCACCTGGTTTTCCCGGACGACATTAACCAAAAAAGCCAGCAAAATCCCCTTTGCTTCATCAATATAAAACGCTTTCGGTTCGCGCATGATATCCAGAATCTGCCGGATCATTCCTCCAAGAACGGGGGATTCAGAGATATTTTTCAGAGTGGCGCGGGAATTAATCCTCTCCAGCATACGTTCTACCCTGCCTATACTCCCCCCCCTGTAACATTCACGAAGGAAACTGTCTTCATCTATGAACAGATATTCCCAGTAACTGGTCGTCCCCGGGGTGCTATTGGTCGTATGCGGATAGTTTTTTGGAATAACGGTAAACTGATCTTCCTTAAACCTTAAACTCTGCTCTCCTAATACAAGTTCCCCATGCCCTTCATAGCAATACCCGATTTCCAGATAATTATGGAAATGAAGATAATCGATATCATTTCCATACGTCTGAACCCACTTATCGCCCAATAACGCCAAAATCGGGCTTCCATCCGGCATCTTGTAATATCGGAACTCCATTTTCGTTTTTTTCTTTTTACTCATACACGTTCTTCTCCTCGCAGCAGATTCTTTCAAGAAGAGTACTTTTTACATTTCTGGAAAAAAGACATCTCTCCCCATTTTTCATCCGTATCTCCCGGCGCTTTAAATCCAGTTCTTCCATCTGCTCCACATTGACCAGGTATGCCCGGTGTACTCTTAAGAAACGCCCCCCAAGCTTTTCTTCCAGTTCCTGGATGCTCCCCATAAAATCAATCCCTCTTTTCGGCGCCGCGGCCACTGCATCCAATATTTCCCGGGGATGCGCACTGGACAGGGCAATTTCCATGCCGTAACCTTCTATGGTAATCTGTTTTTTCAGATATTCTTCCTGAACGGCGCGGATTCTGGCATCGTCATCACATATGTATATGGGAAGCATATTTTTCACATTCTATTTTTCGCTGCCAAAATTTTGGAAAATCAGCAATTTCAGTTAAAATTATAACTGATTTTCCAAAATAGTACAATGTATGAGATAAAAAAAGCAGACTGTATTGTGCTGTTTCGTTACAGCCCACAGCCAGACGGCCGCAGACTGTAACATGTTTCTTACCAGCCGCTTTTTATTTCTCCACCTGCTCTTCAATCCGGAGCAGCCGGTTATATTTCGCCACACGCTCTGTACGGCAGGGCGCCCCCGTCTTAATCTGCCCGGTATTAAATGCCACTGCAATATCTGCGATCGTTGTATCTTCCGTCTCACCTGAACGGTGGGACACGATCGCATGGTATCCGGAATTCTGCGCTAACTGTATAGCCTCAATGGCTTCTGTCAGGGTTCCGATCTGATTGACCTTCACTAAGATTGCATTTGCGACCCCTTTTTCGATCCCTTTTCTCAGCCGTTCCACATTTGTCACAAACAGATCATCGCCCACAAGCTGGATTTCCCTTCCCAGCCTGGTGGTCAGCAGCTCCCAGCCTTCCCAGTCTTCCTCGTCCAGCGGATCTTCAATCGAACAGATCGGAAATTCTTCAATCAGTTCTGCGTAATAGTCTATGAGTTCTTCCACAGAACGCACGATTTTCTTTCCCTGCATCTTACTTTCACCGGGAAATTCGTATTTCTTGTAATCCTGGTTATATAGTTCAGATGCCGCCACATCCATTGCAATGGCAATGTCCTGTTCTCTTCCCACACGGTATCCGGCTCTTTCCACTGCTTCCTTCAAACAGTCCAGCGCAGCTTTTGTATCAGGCAGATCCGGCGCAAAGCCGCCCTCATCACCGACAGCCGTGCTCAGCCCCCTTTCTTTGAGAAGCATTTTCAAAGACTGATAGATTTCCGCGCACATCCGCAGCCCATGTTTAAAGTCCTTCGCTCCCACAGGCATGATCATAAACTCTTGGATATCCAGCGTATTGTCCGCATGGGCGCCGCCATTTAAAATATTCATCATCGGTACCGGAAGTTTCTTCGCATTGACACCGCCCAGATATTTATATAAAGGAATACGCAAGGCCGCCGCTGCTGCATGGGCGGCTGCAAGGGATACGCCAAGCAATGCGTTTGCACCCAGGTTCCCCTTGTTGGCGCTGCCGTCTGTCTTGATCAGGACACGGTCAATCTCGGTCTGGTCAAACACATTTATGCCGATCACCGCGCCTGCAAGCTGGTCATTGACATGCTCTACGGCACGCTGGACGCCTTTCCCGCCATACCGGCCTCCCCCGTCCCGCAGTTCCACTGCTTCATATTTTCCAGTGGAAGCACCGGACGGCACAGATGCCCGGCCTACCACCTTTTCCCCTGCCAGTACTTCCACCTCTATCGTAGGATTCCCCCGGGAATCCAGAATTTCTCTCGCGTATACATCACGTATTGGTAAATATTGATACATAATCATTCCTCCTCGCCTTCATAAGGAATATTATGTGCCAAATCTAAAAATCTAATGCAAAAAAATGAGAAGTTCACAACACAGGACATCTATTACTGGCAGATTTTTTTCATACCACGTATTGATACATGAAAAAAGCAGCTGCCTCAGCCGCCTTTTTCATTTCTTAATTTTTCTTATTTATTGTAGACATCTTTATCCAGCACACCTTCTTTAAAGTTTACGATCACGTTCGTTGCCGCATCACCGATCACATTCAATGTAATAACTGCCATACCAGGAAGATAATTCATTGCCAGCACCAGCGAGTAGCCGATCATACACAATTCGGAACTCATACCAAGGCCGGACATTACCACATAAACCATAGTCGTGCCTGCTACCGGGATCGCCGGAGTTCCTACAGCGGTACAGATAGATAAGAACGCTGCTGTTGCCAGAGTCGCCGGTGTCACATTAATGCCTGCTGCTGTTGCAATAAATGTAATCGCGATCATATGCATGGCTGTGGTTCCATTCATATTGATCGTCATACCGGTAGGAAGCACAAAACTGCTGATCTCCTCTGAGCATCCCAGTTCTTCCGTACAAGTCTTTGTATTTAAAGGCAGTGTCGCTGCTGATGAGTTGGTAGCTGCCGCAAACAATCCAATCTTGAAAGATTTTTTCAGGAACGGGATAGGGTTCATCCGTGTGGCCAGGAAAATGCCGATTGGATAAATCGTAACTACAAGCACAAGGCTTACCACGATCGTTGTCACAATCCAGACCAGGGTCGGACCGATGTACTCCACTCCATATACAGCCAGGGTCCTTGTGATCATACAGAAAATAGCGATCGGCGCAATCTTGTTGATCAGGAAATTGAGGAACATCTGTACTACATCATTCAGATTTTCAATCACTTTTTTCAGCGGATCTGCTTTTTCTCCCATTGCAGTCATGCACAGCCCCAATACGATCGCAACTACTACAACTGATAAAATCGTATTATTGGTCGAAAATGCAGCAAATATGTTAGACGGCACTGCATTTACGACTGTCACGAGCGGATTATATCCTTCCATGGTCACTGCTTCCGTAGCCATCTCGTTAGGCAGGCTTACATCAAACCATCCCATGGATTTAACAAAGTACGCACCAACGCCAGCCAGAGTTGCTGCAACTACATAAAAGCAAAGATATGTAATAAATGTCTTTCCTGCAATCCTTCCCAGCCGCTCCGGATTCGCCAGGCTGCACAGGGCAAGGGTAAGAGATGTGATGACCAGAGGTACGATCGCCATCTGGAGCCCCCTCATGAAAAGCTGGCCGACGATATAAAAGATTCCCAGGCCCTCAATTCCCTGCGTTGCAGTGATATCCTGAAACAGGATTGCCTCAATCACATTCCAGACCCCGCTGCTGCCATTTCCATTCAGGAACTCTCTCAAAAGCAGACATAAAAATCCAGCAATAAATCCTCCTGCTACTGCCAGTATCATTTTCTTAACGATTGAAGTTTCCTTTTTCTTATTATCCATTCTGCTATTAACCTCCCATGATGTATTTGTCTGTGCTCATTTCTCTCTGCACTTCGCATAAATTTTCTTTACTTTTTTGTTTTGTCATCCCATAGCAATAAAGTATTTTTTTGAAATCACAATATTTTGTGTTTCAAATTTTAGATATTCTCCCCCTGTCTTCACTATATTTTTTGCCTCATATTGGTAATAACGCACTAATTTTGTTTCTATAATTCTAACATCGCACAATAATATTGTCAATCTTTTTTCTTTATTTCAAAGATTTTTGTTTGTTTTATCCATTTTTATCCGCATATTATCCAGTATTATTTTTTTGTTTTGTGCATTTTATCTTTGTTATAAAGATTTTAATAAAGACAAAAAAAGAGATCCTATCGATCCTCCTTTGAAACATAAAAAATAGAGCCACTGTTCACAGATTCTATCCTGCTCTTCAGTGGCCCGATTTTGTTTCAGACATATATATTCAAATTTTTGTATAAAAAACCAAAACAGATAGCTGCTGTATATCCTTCAGTAGATCAGCCGGATACTATTTTCTTCACAGTACTGAATCCATATGTCCCCCGGCCTTCTGTCCGTAATAATATAGTTCACGCTTTTCAAGTCAGTAAGGCATACGAATGCCGTCTGGTCAAATTTGGAGTGATCCACAAGGAGCGCAACCTCCTCTGCCTGCTCCAGCATCAGTTTTTTTATCTCCGCCTCGCTCTCGTTGGAATCCAGGACACCTTTCTCAATATTCACACTCTTACAGCTTATCAGAGCGAGACTTACATTATATTTACTTATATTTGTCTTTGCCAGCTGCCCTTGTAATGACAGCGACTTCTTATTAAATTCTCCGCCTGTCGAAATAATATGAAACGAAGACTGTTGAAATTCCCGGAATACTTCTGTTGAATTCGTCACGATCGTCACATCCCGGTTATCCGGTATCAGCTTCAGCGCCTCAACAACAGTGGTGCTGGAATCCGCGATAATGGTGTTCTTATCTTCCAGCAATGCTGCCGTCTTACGTGCGATATCCTGCTTTTCCCGCAGATGTTTCGTAAGCCTCTTATAAAAATGGACATTTTCCTTCTGAACATCTGCGTTCCAGATCGCCCCGCCATGAATCCTTGTCACGACGCCTTCCAGCTCCAGCTTATCCAAATCCCGCCTGATCGTCTCTTCCGTCACTGAACACTGCCGGCTCAGTTCCGCAACCGAAACCTTTTTCACATTTTGGATATGCTGCCTGATCACCATCAGTCTTTCTTTACTCGACATGCTTTCTTCCCTCTCCTCATCCTGAATACCAGAAACACCTCTATCTAATAATATACCAGCCTCTTTGGTATTTGCAAGGACTTTTTCCTTTGAAAGCATATTTCCCTCCTTTGAAACACGTACATACGCTCAAAAATACGCATTAAAACGCCTTTGAAAGACAGACAGGTAAGTTTTTAATTAACCCGGTCAAAAAATATGGCCGGTTCATAAGGAGTAAAGAAAATAGAGCTTTTTTTATTTATCAATGTCTTCAGCCAGTTTCCGCATGTATGCAACATCTTCTGCTTCTAATTCAATCTCTGCAGACTTGATATTTTCTTCAATCTGTCCTACGGTTGTAGAACCGCTCAACAGGTTGATGAATTCACCCTGTGCAAGGATCCATGCAAGCGCCAGATTTGCGATAGTGCAGTCATATTTTTCACAGAGAGGTTTCCATGCATCCATCATATCCATAGCTTTCTGCATGTTATCCGGCTGGAACCATTTCTTCGGGATCTGTGCGCCTACCGGCTTGTAATCTCTTGGAAGAGCTCCGCTTAACAGACCCATTTCCAATGGAGAGTATGCCTGGATCGTCACATTATTTTCTTTGCAGACCGGAAGCAGGTCATCTTCAATTGCACGATCCAAAATGCTGTATTTTGCCTGTACGATATCAAGAGAACCATACTTTAAGTATTCTTTGATATGGTTTACATCTACGTTAGCCGCGCCGATCGCACGGATCTTTCCTTTTGCTTTCAAGTCATTTAACACTTCCATCGTCTCTGAAATAGGAGTGAAATATGGCTCTACTGCCTGCCAGTGTGTCATGTATACATCAATATAATCTGTACCAAGACGCTCTAAACTCTGATCGATCTCTTCCAGGATGGATTCTTTGGAAAGGTTTTTGTAAAGCTGCGTATCTCCCACCTTGTTGAACAGACTTCCCTTTCTGTCATTCCAGATGATTCCGCACTTTGTGATGATCACTACATCTTCACGATTCATCTCTTCCAGGGCTTTTCCTACGATCTTTTCACTGTTTCCGAAATTATATCCAGGCGCAGTATCAATCAGGTTCACGCCAAGCTTCGGGCACTCTCTGATCAGGTCAAGAACAACCTGCAGATCATGATCTCCACCCCATGCCGGGCCGCCGCCGATAGACCATGTACCAAGACCCATTCTTGAAATATCTGTACCTGTATTTCCCAGTTTCATCTTTTTCATAATATTTATTTTCCTTTCTTGGCCAGCGCAGGCAGTTGAATCCGCCTGCGCATATCATTTTATGACAGTTTCCTATTTCTGCTGCTCATGGTATTCCTTCATTCTTTCATCAACCTGCTCTCTTCTCTGCACGCCCGTCGTCGCGCCAATGCTCTGCACACTGATGGAAGCAGTCACATTTGCAAACTCCGCGCATTCCTTCAAAGATTTCCCTTCCAGGATTGCAGTAATGAATCCAGATGCAAAATTATCTCCCGCGCCAATGGTATCAATTGCAGTGATGCCTTTCATTGCCGGAACCTCCAGCACACTTCCGTCCCGGCTCTTGATGTAGCAGCCCTTCTTTCCGGTCTTGATCACTACATGCTGGATTCCGCAGTCAAGGAATTTATCCGCAATCTTTCCCAATTCTGTCTCGTCTGTCATCAGGCAGGCTTCGTCATAGTTCGGGAAGAAGTAATCCACATAGCTGAGCGCTTCTTTAATATCTTCCAGGGTCTCTCCCAGTCTGGCCTTGATCATGTCGGCACAGATGATCATGTCCTGCTTCTTTGCCTCCTGGAAAATCTGAACCAACGCTTTGCAGTCCAGAAGCGGATTATTGAAAATACTTGCCAGAGACAGTAACCTGGCCTCGCCCAGTCTGGAAAGATCCACGTCATCAATCGTCATTTTCCACAGGCTGCCATTGCGGTTTGTAACAAATGTCCGTTCTCCGTCAGCGGTCACCAGGCCTACATTGATAGAGGTATCAATTCCTTCTCTTACCTTAATCCCGGAGTAGTCAATGCCGTTCTTTTCACAATGTTCAATGATAAAATTGCCTACCGCGTCCCGGCCTACCATGCTCATCAGTCCGATCTTATGTCCTAATCTGGACATGATCGTTGCTTCATTGATCGCATCTCCGCCGATCGTCATGGAAATCTGCTGCAGTGGAAAGGATTCAATCTCAAACATGTCCCGATTGACCGGCTGCAGGGGAATGTCTACGATTGCAGCGCCGACGCAGATTGCATCTAATTTTTTCTCCACGATTATTCCGCCTTTCCGTCATCTCCGAATAAAACGATTTTTTCCAGTGCACGCTGTTTTACTGCTGCCCTTACGGCTCTTTCTAATTCAAGGAACGGTTTGTCAACATTTGCTCCGATCGCAGTCATAGCTGCCTGGCACAGTTCTGTATGGATGTTGATCTTTGCGATTCCAAGAGAAATTGCTGTTTTGATATCCTCATCGCCGATTCCGGATGCTCCGTGGAGTACCAATGGTACGGATACAGCGTCTCTAACCTTCTCTACAACTTCAAAGTTCAGCTTTGGCTCAGAAGTATAAACGCCGTGCTGGTTTCCGATCGCAACTGCCAGAGAGTCGCAGCCTGTACGCTCTACAAATTCTGCTGCCTGAGACGGATCTGTGTACTGATAGCTTGCCAGAGCTTCCTCATATACGGTTTCATTTCCTACATGTCCCAGCTCAGCCTCTACCGGGATTCCCAGTGGATGGAAGTAATCTACAACCTCTTTTGTAAGACGGATGTTCTCTTCAAATTCATATGCAGAAGCATCTCTCATTACGGAGTTCATTCCATGATTGTATGCATTCTGTACGATTTCCATGCTGCGGCCGTGATCCCAGTGTGTGATAACCGGAACGGTTGCTTTCTTTGCCATAGAAACCATCATGTGGCAGAAATCTTCAAAAGAAGTATTTCCTACAAATCCTGTCCCAAAAGAAATGATAACCGGCGCCTTTGTCTCTTCTGCTGCGTCCATAACGCCCATCAGCATTTCTGCATTCCATACGTTGAAGTGGGGAATTGCGAACCTGCCTTCTTTTGCTTTGTTTTCCCAATATCTGATATCTGCTAACATTTGTTTTCCTCCTATATCATTTCGTTATATTTTAAATGGATAGTTTGGACAAAATCTGTCCGCCCCACAGGGGCATATACCCGGATGCCCCTGGCGGCTCTTTTATATAAAATTGTCTGATTATTCAGCATCCTCTATCTTGATAACACCCTTAATAATATCTTTCTTGCAGTTCACGGATTCTTCAAACGCTCTCTGCACATCCTGATAATCATAAATGTGTGTTACCATAGATTTTACATCAAATTTTCCGGACGCGATGGCATCAATTGTCATTGGATAGTTATTTGCATAACGGAACACGGTCTGGATCTTTACTTCACGGTTGATCTTCAAGAAATCAATCGGCACTTCGCCTGGAATGGTCCCAACGATCATGATCTTTCCGCCTCTTGCAACGATCTGCGGAGCCTGCTTTGCAGTAATCTGGGAACCTGCTGTCTCAAATACGATGTCCGCCCCCAGTTCTCCAACTATTTCTTTGCATCTGCTGATAGTGTCTTCTTCCATTCCGTTGATGACTTCAGATGCACCAAGCTCTTTTGCCATTTCCAGACGCTTCGGCATCACATCTACTACAACAATATCCGTTGCCCCAAGGCTCTTACAGCCCTGTAATGTCATCAGGCCGATGCAGCCCGCGCCAAGGATGACAATCTTCTTGCCCAGCCTTGCGCCGCCTTCCAAAGCCGCGTGCATTCCGACTGCTGCCGGTTCTACCAGAGCGCCTTCCATGGTGCTCATATTATCCGGGAGTTTGTAAGTAAAGTTTTCCGGATGGCACAGATAATTTGTCAAAGCGCCTCTGTAGTTGGGCTGTGTAGCCATGAAATCTACATCCGGGCAGATATTATAATGTCCTTCCAGACAATATTTACATTTTCCGCAGGGTACGCCTGGCTCAATATTTACACGGTCTCCTGGTTTGAACTTTGTTACTTTGCTTCCCACCTGTACAACTGTTCCTGCACATTCATGGCCCAGTCCGATTTTCTGATTTGGATCTTTCGGCGGGATGAATGGGCCTGACTCAAATCCGTGTACGTCGGAACCACAGATTCCTACATACTCCACCTTTAACATGATTTCATCATCTTTCGGCACCGGTACAGGCGCGTCTTTAATTTCCATTGTTCCAGGAACAACCAAAATTGCCTCTGTATTTTTCATAATGACTATTTCCTTTCCTTACATGCTCACGCGCCGCCGCAAATCAGCCGTCATATGCGTGAGCTTTCATATATACTGAAACCAACTTGTTATTCTACGTTACCGATATCCTCAACGGATTCTCCTCTTGTCTCAACACCAAAGATGAATACGCATACCGCGATGATTGCAGCAACAATCGAAATCAGGATAAACACTCCGCCGCTTCCCATGGAGCTTGCAACTGAGGTTACAAGGAACGGGAAGAATATGTTGCTGACACGGCCCATTGCGTTACAGAATCCCGAACCGGAAAGCTTGGCTGATGTCGGCCACATCTCCGGAACATATACTGCTGATGCATAGCATACATACATATAAATAATCGTGTTCAGGCAGAATGTAGAAACAATCAATACTGTCATCTGTGTCTGCTGCCCTGTGATAATTCCAAGAACAGCCATACCTACCAGCAAGATGACACCCATGACACGTCTCGGGATCTTATCCATGATCAGGGATGCAATAAAGATTCCAAATGGCGCGCCGAAAAGTCCGAACATGGTCATAAACTGTGACTGAGAAGTATCATACCCTAATGATCTTAAAAGAGAAGGCATCCAGGTCATCAAGGTATACTGAATGGTATTCATACCGATCAGTACCAGAGAGCCAACGATTGTTCTCTTTAAAAGCTTTCCACGGAACAGTGCGGAATATGGAAGCTGTTTTACTTCCTTTGGAGCTTCTGTCACCGGCGGGAGCGGCTTTCCTGTAGAAGCTTCGATTTCTTTTTCAATCCTTGTCATGATCTCATCTGCTTCATCAACTCTTCCCTGTGCCTCCAGCCATCTCGGAGATTCCGGGAACTTCTTTGCGATCAGCAGTGATGCAACGATGGAAAGGATAGACGGGATCATGTACTGAACTCTCCAGTTCATGTTGTAGCTCATTCCTGTCAGCGCGATCACAAATGCGATTCCGTTACAGATCGGATGTGCCCAGTTTCCAATGAAGGAGTTCCGGCTTGACCATACACCACGGTTTCTGCCTGGTACATATTCTGTAAATCCTGCGAACAAAACAACAAGGAGGGCGCCAAGTCCAAAGCCCTGAACCAGCCTGAATACATAAAGTACTCCGATATTCGGTGAAATTGCTCCGCCGACCATTGCGATAATATGTATGATCTCATACAAAAGGATACTCTTTTTGCGTCCAATCTTATCACCGATCGGCCCGCCGACCAAAGCGCCGAACAACTGTCCTGCCGTATAAGTCGTGCCCCACATTGCCAGAAGCGCGCTTCCTTCCTCCAGCCAATGTAATTCATTCAAAAGAATATTCTGTACCGCGCCTCCGATACCGTTTGACCAGCAAACAAGCAGTGCAAAAGCGGATACCAGCCACATTTTTATATGCCAGCCTGAATTCGGGAGACGGTCAAGTCTTGCACCGATATTCACACTCTTTGTTTTTGTATTAGATGCCATAATTTTTTCCTTTCTTTTCTCATCCTTTTTATAACTTTTTCAGATGGTATTTTTACTTCACAGATTTCTTCTGGTTATGCCCTTGTACAGTTGGAAAGTTTCGTTTTCACTTCATTTTCCATGATCTCCCATGCTTTTTTAATATCAGGATCCTTATTCCACAGCGCCGGCGGGCCTAATACTACCACGTCTGCTCCCGCTTCATATAAAGGGCCGTACACTCCTGCATTCATGGAACCGTCTGCTTCGATCAGGAAGTCCAGTCCCATATCCTTTCTCCACTGCACAAGAGTACGGATCTTATCATACATCTGTGTGATCACTTTCTGCCCCGCATAACCCGCGTCCACGATCATAATGGTTACCTTGGACAGCAGCGGAAGATAATAACGAATCCCTTCCAAAGGCGCGGCCGGGTTCATTGCAATCCCCGCCTTGCACCCAAGGGAAATGATTTTATTCAGTGTTACAAACGCGTCACTCTCGATGCAGTCTGTGTGGGGCGTAATATACTCCGCACCCGCCTCCGCGCAGGCCTCGATATATTCCTGGGGATGCTTGATCATCAGGTGGGCGTCCATAGGCGTCTTGACTACCTTTTTCAAAACGGTCATAAAGTCAGGTCCAACACCAAAGGTTTTTACATAGTTGCCGTCTTTGATGTCGATGTGGAGGAAGTCCGCATGCTCATCTATGAACCGCACCTGATTCTCAAAATCGTATAAATCGCAGCATCCCATGGATGGCGCTAATAATAACTTTTTTTCCATTAATATGTTCTCCTATTATCAAAGCCGCAGATGAACAGCAAATAACGTGAGATGAGGAGGGGTAGCCATCTGTCTGCGGCCTTGAAAATCAGTTTTCAGGAATTAGTCCTCAAAGTCATAGTGGAAGATTACTTTGATTGCTTCTTTATTTGCCATCAATTCAAATCCTTTTTCCCACTCAGACAGTCCAAGCCTGTGTGTGATCATCGGCTGAACTTTGATCTGTCCTGCTTCCAGCAGACGGATCGCATTTCTCCAGGAAGTAGAGTCATATGCCATATGTCCGATGATGCTCTTGTTCCAGGATGTAATATCGTTAATAGAGAATTCCAATGGCTTAAAGCCCATACCTACACGAACAACTTCTCCGTTTGGACGAAGCATTTCGATCGCCTGTTTCAGAGCGATATTTGCGCCGGAGCATTCAACAACTAATCCAAGGTTATCTCTTCCGCAGATTTCCGTACATCTCTTTACTACATCTTCCTTAGATCCGTTTACTACATGAGTAGCGCCTAATTCTTTTGCAACGCCGAAACGAACTTTGGTGTCTTCTTCCAGTCCGACCATTACGATATTTACAGCGCCCATGATCCTTGCAACCTGTACCGCAAAGAGTCCTAACGGGCCTGTTCCGAATACAACGACGTCCTGTCCTGGAAGCAGATGTGCCTGCTGGGCGATTGCTTTATAAGAATTGCAGATTGGGTCAAGCACTGCAGCTTCTTCGTATTTTACATTCTCCGGGATTTCCCAGATCGCATGTTTATGTATCCTTAAGATTTCCCCTGGAACCTTGCAGTATTTAGAAAATCCGCCGCCCCATGTGTTGTTGTCCAGTCCAAGGTTTACCTTGTTCTCACAGCAGAGGAAATCTCCCTGTTCGCAGGCAGGGCAAACGCCGCATACATGAGCGCTGTTATCAGATACGATTCTCTGGCCAACCTTCCAGTCTTTTACCAGTTCGCCTACTTTTACGATCTCTCCGGCAAACTCATGGCCGCGGATGGAATTAAATTCGTCAGAACCATTGTCAACCTTGTAGTGCTTCATATCTGCTCCACAGATTGCTGCTGCTTTGATTTCAACAATAATGTCTTCTGGCCCACATTCAGGCTCTGGCACGTCGATCAAACGATATCCGCCAAATGCTTTTCCATATCTTGCTAATGCTTTCATGTTCTTCTCCTTTTCTTCATGAATCTAAAACCCACTTTGCTTCTTGCATCTTTTTGCTTCCGGCCGGAAACGTTGTTCTTTGATGTATTTACAGTTTACTCCAAATCTGTATTTTTGTCAATTTACTTTCTTTGTTTCAAAGATTTTCAGCGTTTTTTACAGTTTTCAAATTTTTTAACACGTGTTTTCTTTGTTTTTTTGTTCTGTATTTTGTGTAAATTTCACATATTTTCTGAGTTTCAAAAATTATCAGACTTTTCAGACACATTAAACACTTTTATGGTTCTTATGATTTTTGAAAGGGATACCAAGTATGCAAAAAGTGAAAAATCGTTCTTTTTGAAAAACCAAAGACTCCGCAGAAATAAAACAATGCTGCCGCATCAAGGAAATCCGTCACAAGATATCATTCTTTTTATTTCTATGATGAAATCTGATATCTTGTATACTCAGTCCTTCATACAGCAGCACTGTATATTTTTCGTAAATGCAATCTGGACGGTTTCGTAAACCGCAAATTTATTTATCGTTTTATATATCCCAAAACAATCAGCCTGTATCGCTCACACTGTGATCCCGTTCTATCATCAATATGTAAAAACACTCTTCTTCCCTATACCCAAAACACCTGATCTGTGAATGCTTTCCACAGCGAAACTTATCAATCTTTTTATCCGCAAATTCTGTATGCAGAAAATAATCCTGCTTTTTCGAAGACGGCTGGTAACTTTTATAGCAAAAAAAACGATCCTGCTGGATCTCCGGCCATGATTTCATTTCAAATCGATCAAATGCAATAAGTAGTTCCTCCACTTCTGTTTTTTGCAGTTCCATTATGCTTTTCATCCCAGCATCCAGAAATTCTGTCCGAAGTTTCCCTTCCCTATACCGTAGTTTCAGATACTCAAATGCTCCCATCGCTTTACGCTCCCAAAGCAGATCTAGCAGATATCGCGTAGTAACCGCAGATTTTATTGGTATTGATCCATCCTTATACGCAATATCCAGCATCCGGTCCTGATAATCTGGATGCGGAAAAGAAAGGACATCTGTCCTGCGTCTTGCCGCCTCTTCTAATGAATCTTCGCTTTCTGATGATCCGCTATCCCAGAAAGGGGGTTCCATAATCAAGGAAGAAAGTTCTCTTTTCCACTTTTTGACCTGATCCCGATAGATCGGATTCACCTTCCCCTTACTGTTCTGCAGATCCATAATCGTCATATCTTTTGTAATCCTTCTGTCATACAATGAACTATGTTTCAACAATGAAATCTTTAATTTCCTGAGCGCTCCAAGGTTCTTGCTCATAACAGGCAGCACCTGGTAGAAGTCATCCTGATCCTGAAACTGTCCATCCAGCGATTTCTCATTTAGTAATAATTCCATCCCGCCTCCTTACATTCCCAGCAGTTCATCCAGATCATCATCAAACTGGTCAAAAAGGCCATATGGATGGTTTTCTTCCGCGCCTTGGCTATTTAGCTTGATATCATACACTCTAGTCTGCATCGTTTCATCTAGTTCAAAAAAATAAATCGCCGCTTTATCTTTCATTATTTTTTCTTTCTTGATACATTTTCTCAATCCATTATAAATATGGTCGCTGTGAGTTTCCAGAATCACCTGTAGTCCCAGATTTGATACATACGCTAAAAACTCGACAAGCCGTGACTGTGCCCTTGGATGCAGATGGATCTCCGGGTTCTCAATAATCAGTGCATCATCTACCTTGCAGCTCAATGCCGCTATGAGCAATGTCGCAATATAAGTAACCCCTGTCCCCACATTTCTGGCCCTGTAATATCTATTGCTTTTTGCATTTGCATAAGTGGCCACAACCTGGTCAATATCAGACACAATATTCGTCTGGATGTGAAATCCTGTCAGATATTCCAACCAGTAATTCACCTGGTTATTCAAACTCATCCCTACCGTTTCAGGTTTGCAGGCAAACGCCTCCTCAGGAATTTTTTCCTGTCCGAACATTCCCAGAAAAGAATAGGTATATTCCCCATGGTTTCCAATTTCCTGCGGTTTCTCCGTATTCAGATCATAGGCTTTTTCCACACCGATGCGGTCTGTCGGTAAATATACGATATGATGTGTTGTTACATAACTGCGCTTATCCTCTGGAAGTTCTGTTTCCAGTTCCATCAGGCTGAAACCTTCCCCTATAGTTACCGTTACCCCGGATTTGCTCGTTACCGCTCCATCCTTTGTATCAATTTCAAACAGGATTTTTTTATTTCCCTTTACATTATTCTTAATATCTGGAAACCGCCCCAAATCCACATACTCACAGCCCCGTTCACCATTATCCCTTAGTTTCAGCCTTTGTATCATATATAGTAGGGCCTGTATAACCGATGACTTTCCTGCAGAATTAATTCCTGACAGCAGAGTAAACCCCTTCAGTTCCAACTCAATCCGGTCAATGCTTTTATACCCGTCTACAAGTATTCTACTTACCATCCGCCAGCTCCTTATATTTATCTACAACTACTTGAAATCTTTCGTCTACATGGATCTTACTGTCTACATTATATGTCAAGGCATTCAGAAATACACTGTCTTCCAGCATCTCTTCTACTGCTGTTTCTATTTCTTTTGGGTCGATACAGTTATGTCTTTCCGTAAACAATGCCATAAAATAAAACAAACTTTCAAACAGAGTCATGCTGACCGGACGGCGGCGGCCGCTGTCCGTAGGAATCCGGAACGCATCTTCCCCAAGGATAAAATAGGTATCATCCATCACTCTGCAAAATAACTCTTCCAGTTCCTGTAGTCCTGTTCCGCTCATTCGGTTAAGCTGTTCCATCGTTTCTCCCAAAAGTTCTTCGATATCGCTTCGATATCTTACTTTTTCTCCGTTACGTTTTACCAACTGTTCTTTTATCAAAAGATAAAAGCCAATCGCACGCAGAATAATGTATTTATCCTTCATATGAACAGGACTGATCGAATTTCCTGTGGCTCGTTTGAACTCGTCTCTTTCAGCCAATCTGTTTAATAATTTTGTAGAGCGCCCCTGATATAAAGCATTCCTCATTTCCTGATTATTTAATGGAGTTCCGCCCCGATTTACTCTGTCAAATATATCAAACCGCACTCTGTCCGGCGTAGGGTATTTGATCACCTGCATGATCAACTGGAAATCTTCGATAGCGGCGGCAAACTTACGCATATCTTCGTCAAGCTCCAAATCATGGAACTTGCAGCCATTTAACCGGGGCAGAATATTTAGCCCTTTCAGTGCAAATTTATTATCCATATAATCAAAAAAAGTAGTGAGCCTCTGCCTGCCGTCTACAATCACCAGATTTCCTTCCATTGTTTCTGCAAGATAAATCAAAGGAAGAGGAATCCCCATGATTATAGATTCTATCAGTTCTGATTTTTGTTTTGATTTCCACACATAATTCCTTTGGAAATCCGGATCCAGACGGATTGCCCCCCTGTCATATCGGCGCTTCAATTCAAAAACAGAAAACTGCATCCTGTCAATCTTCAGACTGACGATCGGATATACGCATTGATCCACTTCTGCACTATTTCCATCAAACCTTATTGTACCGGCATCATCTACGCCGTCTTCTTCTTCAATTTCTGAAATCCAGTCTATCATAATCCGGCTCCTGTCCATCCAAAATATAGTAATTATATATGATTCCATACTAACATTTTCCACTTTGTATTTCAATTGCTTTTATCCTATGATACTTCATCCAATAGTTGTTTTCAAGAATTTCCGGTGGCGCCAAACAAGATTCCTTTTCTGTCAATCTGGTATTCCTGTCCTTTACAAAGCCAATACAGCCGCATACATTTCCTGCAGCTTTCTCAAAAAAAAGCTTTAATCCTCTACCGGTAAAATCCCCTATCATTGTAGCATTCATCTTCAAGCGCATCATATTTTCCAATATATCCAGCTTTTGAGCCGTAGAACCGTCTTTTGCAAAACTGAAATCGTCCTCCATAAGACGGTGATCTAAACATTTTTGATAAAAGTGGATAGCCTAGTCAATTCCGGTGCCTTTTAATTTTGCTTCCGTTAAATGCAGAAAATTGTATCAGTGGAATGCTGCCTCATAGCCTTTCATGGCCGGCAATTGCTTGCTTTCTGCTATAAGCTGCTTCCTGACCTCGGAAGGGACACCATAAAGAAACAGTACTTTCTGATCCTCAAGATTCTCCTTATATAATTCTGCCGCATTTACCATGATCTGAATTGCTCTTCTTTTGTTCATAGACTCATCCTTTATCTGAGTAATTTAGAAAAGGGAACGTCTATGCCGCAGCATCAAACATCCCCTTTTCATGGTTGATTTTTCTGTTGTCTGCCAACCTCCAGCACCTGCGTCTGGAAAATAACAGGTTTTTCCGTTGCCTGCCAACCTCCGACACCTGCGTTCGGAAAACATGTCAGATTTTAGGTGTCAACCCACCGCTGATTCACAGCTTTTCTAATTATATTCTACAGCAAATACAAGTAGATTGCAATTATATTTTTATCTTATGCGGAAGCGGCAACAACTATTCTGGCTCTTTCCGCACCTTTTCGTGCAGATTCGTATGAGTCTGGTCGAAAATGACTGGTAATGCCATTATGGGATTTTCATAATTTTGATACGAGTATGATTATCGGATTTGTTGGTACACTCGTGATTTTTTTCTATCTTATGTTTTATCTGCTGCACTTTTCAAGAAAAAATATAGTTGAGAATTTGGAGGACCGCCTCCTATTCTTTGAATTGGCTTGCAGCACCAATCTCATTGTACCATAGGAGGCTTTTTATTGTTTTCCCCATCGCTTCCACTTACCCTATTCTCCCCAGTATAGCTGGGGAGAATACAGATTTTCTTCCCTCCAGTTTTTTTATTTTTATGTTCTCGCCATTTAACCGCATCCCCAATACCTGTTAAGCATTTCTTTTACACTTTTCATCCTTGCCCGGGTAATGGCAAGCTCATAGCCGCCTTCCAGATATAAGGTATAGCCGCTCATTTTTTCAATATATCTCATATTAATTATGCAACTGCGGTCTGCCAGCAGGAACATGGGACTGTCAAGCTTCTCTATAGCCTCTTTCAGCATCCCCCTCTCCCGGAAACTACCCATCTTAGTCATATATGTTACATATTTTCTCCCTTTATCCTTCTGTACATAGAGGATATCGCGGAAATATACTTTTTGTTTCTTGTTTTCCAGCCCAAGCATCACAAAATGATTTCTTTCCTTTTTTACTTTCTCAACGAGCCTTTCCATAATCAAGGGCAGACGTTCTTCCATTTCATTTTTTAAGATATACTGATATGCTTCCAGACGATAGCTGTCCACCGCAAATTCTGAAAGAGATGTAAGGAACACCAGATAGCATCCCGGCATCTTCCTGCGCACAAGCTTTCCCAATTCCAGGCCGTTCATACCCGATAACTCAATATCTGTGACTAAAACATCAAACTCCATGCCCTGATTGATATCTTCTATCATCTCTTCTGCATTCGCAAATTGAAATATTTCTGCTTCACCTTTTGCATACATCACTTTTCCAATGCAGTCATATTCGAGTTCCAATACCATTTTTTCGTCATCTACAATTGCTATTTTTACCACAACCCTCTCCTCCACCTATGAAATCTCCTTGCCCATATCATAGCACAATCAAATACAAAAATGTGGCTTTGTCCGTAATCCGTATATTTTTGTCCGTAATCCGTCATACTTTGTCTCTTTTTTATTGGTTCACAGCAACATATATGAAAAAGTAAAACCTTACCGACTTTCAGTTTCTGAAAATCAGTAAGGTTTTCTATAGCTATTGAATATTTTTTGACAGGTCATACTTAAGATATACCTGTTTTCATTTAGATCGGGTTATACTAGGTACGTACTATATATTTCATATGAATTCTGTAACAGCCAAAAAAGAGGGCATCCTCCAAGTCATCCCAACTTTGGACACCCCCCGCTCTACTCAAAATTGTAATTACAACATTTTCCCCTCCCAAAGAGAAAGGTAGTACTTCCGCGAAAGATCCGCTTTTTCCTGCACATAATAGCTTGCGTAGCCCGGGCACTGGGTCGCGATATAACCGGCGCATCTTTCACTCCACGGACGCATCAATTCCTGGCACTTGTTTACTGCATTTAGAAAGGAATTTTTATCCTTCGGATCGTATTCAGAAAAGGCTTTTAAAATCCCGGAGATGATCTGTGTATTCGATGCGACAGCCGTCTGTCCGCCTATATAATACCCCTTCCATCTGTCGTTCTGCTCTTCCGCGGCAGCAATTTCCAGCCAATACTTATTGTTCTCTAATTTTACATTTATATGCCGCTCCGACGCCTGGCGCAGGACTTCCCTCTGGTCGTCCGTGAGATTTAATTCCGGCTTATAAACATAGGCTCTTGCAAAGCCCATCCTCATATAGTCATCATACCCTAATGCATGGTTTCCTTGAAGGACTTTTTCCAGATAGTTCCCTGTTTTTGCAATGCCCAGCACTTCTTTATAGGAAAACTCTTTTCCGGTAACAGTAAATTTCGTTTTCAGGTTATCTAAAGTATTCGCGACTCCGTTCTCCAGATTCTGCTTCATTTCATCCACAAGATCTTCCACAAACTTCCAGCCGCCATAGTTATATCCTAAAGCTGATGACACTTCTCTTTCAAAGCCAGCTATATATCCCTGAAAATCCTGATAACCAATCTCCCCTTTTGCAAACTGCTCGAATTTGCCTAAATACCCATCGATGTCATTTAAAAAATGGTATGGCTGAAGTACAGTGATGTAATCTTCTTTTGTGAGGTTTGGATACTTTTTAACAACAGGCTCAGCATTTTCACGGTTTTGAATTTCCAGGGTATCCATACGCTGCCCTTCCGGTAATTTGGTTCCCTGCAATGCGTTCATTGCCTGTGCCGCCTTGCTGGATTGTAATGGCTGTATGGCCTCTGCCAGCGGTTCCGGCGCCTTGTTATTGTTAAGTTTAACCGTTATTACCATCGCTTGATACCTCCTTATCTGCTATCAGTCAGCTGGAGACATAGACCGAACGCATCAGATGATACACCGGGCCTGCATACAATGTCTCGCCGCATGCATGAATCTCAATATAATCCATATCATAATAATCCATAAATGTAATTGCTCCGTTACGCATATAGGTATGTTCTCCTAAAGCAATCGGCAGATCATTTGGTGAAGGCAGATCTTTAGCCAGCGTCAATACAGCCATTCCGCTATTATTCGTTAGCGCGGTTATCGATCTGGTTTTATGGCCGGTATGCTCGTTCCATCCCTCGCTTTGCCAATAGAGCGATGCGCTAACCCCAGAGACGGGGAATCCATTTTTACTCAAAACAATTACTTCCGGGCATAATTTATTCTGAAACCGGAAATACGTCCCTTGCGGATAAGACGCATACTGCTCCCGGCCTTCATCGCCATTTATCCGAAGGCCTACGGATGCTGGAGTGCTGCTCAGCCCAAGAATCTTCAATGTATACTCGGATGACTCAAAGGACGGCTCATCTGCAAATACTTTAATGTAGTTTACCCCCGGCTGAATCTTATATAAATCTCCTCCAGCACTGCTGGATAGCTTCATTTTATTCCCATCGGCCGTATAAACTTCAATTTTGTATTTCTTCCCATCAGTTCTTTCCGGAATAATAGACGCTTCTGATATCTCTGATGACGAAGTGCGCAGCAAAAACCAATCCTGATCGTTTGCCATATGAAGCGTAAGGCTGGAAGCACGCAGCCCCACTTTGGTCAATTCTGGAAGTTCATATGCGTCATACGGGCTGTTATTATATTCATACCCATCATATGAACCTGCTGTATCCAGACTTAAAGTAAGCTTAAATGCATCTGTGGCGCTGCCCCCGGCAGTTGCCAGAATAATCACCGCATAATTTCTTGTTTCCGCCGTATTATTAATATATGCCAGAGACTCATCCATTGTTTTTGTTGTCCCATCTGGATATGTATTCATATATGTCTCCGTAATCGAGGCGTTCAGCATATTTCCCAAATTACCATTAGAATCCACTTCATAGAGCAAAAGATCATAGTTAAGATCTGGATTCTGTGGGCATACCAGAGTTGCACTAAGAATATCTTTCGGAGTCAACGTTGCTATATAATAAGCAAACTGGCCTTGATTCGCAATCGTTCCCGTCCATGACTGTATCACGCCGGATGCCGAACGCGCCATGCTTTCTGCCTCCAAAACACCTTCTGAATCCATCAATTGCATTCCTGTCTCTAAAGATAAGCCCGATGCTGTCTCTGGAATATTTATCGGCAGATCATCCGCCTTTGTTAAGTCGCCAGCAGTGATATTCCGAGGAACCATTGTTTCAAAATCTTCCACAATCTGAACCTCTAGTCCGCTATCTGTATCGTTCACTTCTACAGGTTCTTCAGCCAAAGCAGTAAGGCTCATAGACAGGATCATACTCATTGAAAATATAACAGACAAAATTTTTTTCATAAAAACGCCTTTCCCACAGCTGCATCATTGTATATAATGCAGCATGCATTTTCATCATACTGTTTGCTAATAAAACTTAACCTTGCTGAATCATGTTTTTATATTTTGCTTTTCCATTCCTATTCCCCCTTTCTTCCCATGCGCCTATTCAATTCCTTTATTTTCACATCAGCCCCCATAGCATAGTAAGATTGTACGCCGCCTGTACCATTTATACATTTATTATATTTCCCAAATCCCCTCAATACAAGCCTTTGACCCTGAGTCGCATGTTTTCTGCCCTCCAGTTTTTTATATTTTTATGTTCTCACCAATTAACCGCATCCCCAATACCCGCTGCCGGTATATTTTTGTCCTTAATCCGTCATACTTCATTTTTATCGTTCATAATATTATTTAACCAAAAAAACATCCTACAGGCACCATATTATCGTGCCTGCAGGATGCTTTTTCTATCAACCTTATTCAGTTTCTGGCAATATGTGCATTTTATTCCATCAGGTCAATGACAGAAACCGGACAACTGTCTCTTGCCTCTTCTGCGGCTTCCTTTGTCTCTTCTGTAACATCCGCGTAAGCTTCTGCCAGTTCTTCATCGTTAAAACGGAACACCTCCGGGCAGGTAGAAACACATGCCCCACAGGAAATACAGCCTTCATTTACCTTTGCTTTCATCATTCTTCCTCCTCGTTTTTTCAGTGTACTCTTCCTAGTGTGCCCGGAGAACTTATGATTATTCACTTTTGGTAATAAAATACAGTTCTTTATAGCAAAAACTCTTTCATTTTCTGGTACACATAGGCCACCGGCAGCCCTACCACGTTATAGTAATCTCCTTCAATCCGGTCAATGTATGCCGCAAACTTCCCCTGTACCCCATAAGCGCCTGCCTTGTCCATAGACTCTCCTGCAGCAAGATACCTGCGGATTTCTTCCTCTGTCATTTCATGCACATAGACCTTTGTCTCTTCTACATGGCAGACGGCCTGCCTCTCTCCGTTCCCGTTAAAGTCCAGCATTGCCACTCCTGTATACACCTGATGCATTTTTCCCTGCAGGCTCCCCAACATATGAAATGCCGCTTCCTCATCTGAAGGTTTGCCAAGAATCTCCCCGTCCCGTACAACAATGGTATCCGCACCGAGAATCAACACATTACGAAGATATCCTCCCACCGTCTCATCCCCGCCAGATACCAATACTGTCTCTGTACAGTCATTCTCTCTTAAATCTTGAGAACCTTTTTCCTTTCGTGCCAATTCCTCTGCCACATTTTCAGCCTTCATCAATGCCAGTTCTTTGACAATCTCTTCCGGCTCGGTGCTTTGATAGCTCTCTTCTTTTGAACTCACCACAATCTCAAATTCTATCCCTATCTGTTCCAGCAGCTCCTTTCTCCGTGGGGATGCAGAACCAAGGATGATCCGTTTTCTCATATCCATGTGCTTCCTTTCCAAATTATGAAATATAACCGGCTAAAAATTGAGTTATCCTGCTGCACAGGCGGCAGTATTTTACGAAACGCCAAGCAGAAAGCACCACGCCGGAAGTGTGAACAATGAAAGGACCGTAGTCACAAAAATCATTCCCGTGGCATAGCTTTCGTCGCCGTCATATTGGGCAGACAGCAATGCCGTTGTCACAGGCGCCGGCATTCCTGCAATGATGACCGTAATCCCCCGGAGCAGCGGTGTGACCGGCAGTAAAAAAGTAATCCCGAAAATAACCGCCGGAATCACTCCAAGGCGTACAGCCGTATAAAATACCATTGTCCGGTCGATCAGACCTTTTGGGTTCATCTCCGCCAGCATCATCCCGATCAGCATCATGCTCAAAGGCGTATTGCAGCTGCTGATACCAGTAATCGTATTTTCCAGAAAAACCGGAAATGGAATCCTCAATATCATCGCCGCAAGCCCCAGGTAAATCGCTGCAATACAGGGATGCGTCAGCACTTTTTTTACAAGATTTTCCTGGCTGCCCTTCATAAAGCAGGATGTCCCAATGCTCCACATGACAATACGCACCGGAAGCATAAATACCGATGCGTAAAATAGCCCGTCCATTCCATAGATCCCTTCGATGACCGGATTTCCCAGAAATCCTCCGTTAGACACGATCGTACCATACCTAAGGGGTTTCTGTCTCTGTGAAGCTGTCTTATGATAGCAGAGATAACTTATGATAATAGAAACCACATTATAACCGGCTGACAAAAGGAGCACTTCCATAAAAGCCTTGAGCATGCCAAAATCCCAGTCCATCCGAAAGGAATGGAAAATATTGAACGGCAGGGTAATGTAGAGGCAGAAATTAACCAGTTCTTTGCGCGCAATCTCTCCGATGATCCCCTTTTTTCTTACAAAAAAACCGACTGCAACAAGGAGGAACATCATCAGCTGCATATTCACCATATTTTGAAATGCCATCATCATCCCCCTGTTCAGTGCCTGTCTCCACAAACAACATACATATCTGATGGCAGCATCAATATGCTTTCCCCCAGTAAACCATATGCTTTGCAGGCTTTCCGCAGCATATACAGACATCAGACAGATGCTCTTCCTCATCCGGGATACATCTGGACGATGCGCCGCCTGTCTGTGCCTTGATTTCATCCTCACAGGCTTCCTCTCCGCACCACATTGCCTTGATGAACCCACGGCTCTCATTAAACTTCTTGTTCATTTCCTCCATGGTGACTGCCGAATCTATATGTGCATCCAGAAATGCCTTTGCCCGTTCAAACATATCCTTCTGCATAGTCTCCAGGATTTCTCCCAGCTTTGTAGAAATCTCATTGATCGGAACGATCGTCTTCTCCCTTGTATCCCGGCGTACTACGACAACCTGCCCTTTCTCAATGTCCTTCGGGCCGATCTCAATACGGGTGGGGATCCCTTGGATCTCCTGTTCGCTGAACTTCCAGCCGGGAGCCTTGTCGGAATCATCAATCCTAACCGAATATCCTGCTGCTTTCAATGTATCCAGCAATTCCCTTGCCTTGTCTAATACCCCTTCTTTGTGCTGCGCGACCGGGATTACCTTGGTCTGGATCGGGGCAATCCTTGGCGGAAGTACCAGACCGCTGTCATCACCATGAACCATGATGATCGCGCCGATGATCCTGGTGGAAAGTCCCCAGGAAGTCTCGTATACGCTGTGCAGTTCATTATTTTTATCTGAATACTTGATCTCAAATGCATCCGGGAATGAATTTCCGAAGAAATGGCTCGTAGCGGACTGCAAAGCCTGTCCGTCATGCATCAAAGCCTCTACCGTATAGGTATCCTGTGCACCTGCAAACTTCTCACTCTCCGTCTTACGTCCGCATACCAGCGGGATAGCCAGGTCATCCTGGATAAAATCCCGGTACACGTCACGCATCATCAGAGTTCTCTGTTCTGCCTCTTCAAATGTAGCATGGATGGTATGGCCTTCCTGCCACAAAAACTCACGGGAACGAAGGAATGGCCTTGTCGTCTTCTCCCAGCGGAGCACAGAGCACCACTGGTTCCATACCTTTGGCAGATCCCGGTAGGACTGCACCGTCTTGCTCCATACATCACAAAACAGCGTCTCTGAGGTAGGCCGGATACAGAACTTGTCCTGCAGCGGTTCTATACCGCCCTGTGTCACCCACGCAACCTCCGGCGCAAAGCCTTCGATATGATCCGCTTCTTTCTGGAGCAGAGCTTCCGGGATCAAAACCGGAAGATAGACATTTTCTACCCCTGTATCCTTAAAACGTTTATCCAGGTCTGCCTGTATCTTTTCCCAGATTGCATATCCATTGGGGAGGTAATTTAAACATCCCTTCACCCCTGAATAATCACACAGTTTTGCCTCACGCACAACGTCTGTGTACCATTGTGCAAAATCCACCTCTCTGGAAGTGATAGACTCTACCAGCTTTTTTTCCTTTGCCATGATCATTATTCTCCTGTCATCTTGATTTATGCTTTTTTGCCATGTACTGCTTTTTTATAGAAACCACATCTTATCTCTGTATCTGGAGCAGTTTCTGCTTCAATTCACCTTCCAGACGCTGCATCTCCGTTTCTGCTTCACGCCGCTTCTGCCTGCCTTCCTGCTGGATCCGCATCACCTCATCTAATGTGGAGATCAGTGATTCATTGGTCGTCTTCAGCGTTTCGATATCTACAATGCCGCGCTCAGACTCTTTTGCAGTCTCAATAGTCGCCATCTTAAGCTTCGCAGCATTTTTCTTCAATAATTCATTGGTCATATCTGTCACTTCCCGCTGCGCCGCCGCTGCCTGTGCAGAATGCTCCACGCCCAAAGACAACACCATCTGGCTTTTCCACAACGGAATCGTATTAACGATCGTAGACTGGATTTTTTCCACCATCAAGGTATCATTGCTCTGGATCATACGGATCTGAGGCGCTGTCTGCAGGGAAACCTGCCGGGTCAATTCCAGATCGTGCAGCTTCTTTTCAAACCGGTTGCACATGGCATCCAGATCCCGTGCCGCCTGCGCATCTTCCGCAAGCCCGCTTGCCTGCGCTCTTTCGAGTAATTTCGGAAGTTCAGTCGTCTGAACTTCATGGAGCTTTGTCTTCCCCGCCATGATATACATCGTCAGTTCCTTAAAATACGTCAGATTCAGCTCATACATCTTATCTAAAAGCGCAACATCTTTCATAAGCTGCACCTGATGAGATTCCAGCACCTTGCAGATATGGTTGACATTCGTCTCAGCCTTGGCATATTTTGCCTTCATTGCAGTAATCTTATTAGCAGGCTTTTTTATGAAACCAAAGAATCCTTTTTCTTCTTCCTCTTCATCAAAGCCTTTTAATTCTTTGACTACCCCTGCAAGCAGATCACCGACTTCCCCCAGATCCTTAGACCTGACATTGGACAGGGCATTCTCTGTAAAATCCGCCATCTTCTTCTGGCTCCCGGCACCATACTGAAGGATCATCTGAGAATTTGTCAGATCAATCTTCTCCGCAAACTGCGCTGCCGCCTGCCTCTCCTCCGGCGACAAAACATTCTCGTCAAACACCGGCTTTTCCGGTTCTGCCTCCATTACAGGGAAAGCGTTTTTTTTCTCTTCTTCAAACGGATCCAGTGTCAAAATCGGTGTTGCGTCAAACGCTCCAAATTCGTTGTTCATAATAACCTCCAAGTTTTTTGTATATTATTGCCATGAATTCCACAGAAACTACCGGCCTGCGTATACATCAGCGTACTTTCCAATGTATCAATGTACTTCCTTAAAATCATCCTTTGTCAGCCCTTCCTGCGCCAGCATCATCTCCAATACAGAAATATCTGAAGACACATCCCATGCCGTATCCTGGAACAGGCTGTCCAAGAGCTTTTCAAATGCAATATTGAGAGTATCCAATGTCTTTTCTATCTCCTTTTTCGAGGAAATAATATTCTCTCCCTGTACCGGCTCGGCATCCAGGTCCTCATATGCCTCCAACAGCTTTACAGTCGTCGGCAGATAATAGTCCATCATCCGGCTGATATCTGTCACAAGTTCCGGATTCTGCTCGACCCGGTCAAAAATACGGTCCACCAGCAGCTCCATCCGTGAAATCTTCGCGGAAATCTCTCTTCCTGGCAATGCATCATTACAGGCATGAATCTTGAGAATGTATTTCTCTCCTGTACGAATGACCTTTCGAACCTCCGGCGACAGGTTTGAATCTGGTTCTTCTGCCTGCTTCTGTACTTCCTTGGCCCTTTTCCTTGCGGCATCTGCCTGCTTCTCTCTCTGCTCCGATTTCATCTGATCTGTCTGCTGCAGGAGATCCGTATACTGCCTGTATGCATCATTGCTGACCATGAGACAGGTCTTCTGCTTATCAAGATGTCCCTGCCTGAACCACCCTTTCTGGATCATCTTTTCCAGGTCTTTTACCACAAACCGCGGGGATTTTCCCAAATGTTCCGAAAGTTCTTTCACATTACAATATTCCCGGCTCCCGAGGCTGCTGATATAGCTTCGGAATCTTTTCACCCTTCCAAGAATTCCATTTCCGGCACCTGCCATACAGCCAAATCCCGCCGCAAATACTGCCGTACATCCAGCAGCAGCCCAGAAGCCGGCACTCAGATCCCCGGTTCCGAATCCGGCAAGGAGGACCATCGCCAGTCCGATCAAAGAAATACTTCCTGCCGCACATCCACCCCCAAAAAGCACGGATCCTCCGACCTTGGCAAGCCTTGTTCCCGCGTACAGTGCGGGAAGCTGCTTTTCAGATGCTGCTCCCTGTGCCGAAGAAGCCTTCTCTTCTTCATCTACTCGTTTGTCTCTGTTTCCAAATCTGGAATAATATGCCTTATTCCAGTTATATCTCTGATCATACTGCCCATATGTGCCGTCAGCCGCGTTCTGGCCCGGCTGCCTGTAGGTTCCATTTCCAGAGTTCGGCCTGTTATACGTCCCATACGCTGTTCCCTGGCTTTGCTGGCTGTATGTTCCGCCAAATGCTCCCTGGCCCGTCTGGCTGTACGTCTCTCCGCCAGCCCCCTGGCCGTACGCTTTGCCGGCCTGTCCATACATTCCGCCCGATTGCCCGGCACCTTGTCCGTTCCAATCCATGCCTGCCCCTTGCTGCCACTGTGCCTGATCCTGCCCGGCCCCGCCTTGATACCAATTCTTATTTTTATGAGCATTCCGCCTTTTCGGCGTACTGCCGTTCCAGGCCATGCTGTCCCGTACGCTTCTGGTAAGTTCACCCGCCGCGTCCCTCACGCCTCTGCTGATTCCATCTGCCGCGCCATTAATGGCATCTGTAATTGTCTGATTCAACCTGCTGAAATCTCTGGAGTCTACCGCATCCTGGACATTCCTGCGGATTTCTTCCCCAAATCTTTCCCACTCCCGGTTATCCATCCTATCCTCCTGCTTTCTGCCGCTGTCTATATGATCATCCGTAATCCTTGGACATAAAAATATGTAGCCAAAAGCGTCCGTAGAATTATAAAGAATAATAATTACTGTTCACGGAGCCGTAAACTATAACGGATAATATCAAAAGTCAATCTATGCTGCTTGACCTCGCAAAACTTTTATATGATAATTAGTTTAGACAGATTACAGCAAAAAGTCAAGAAATATACATAATTCTTTAGATAGTAAAACGAAAGAAAGAGAGAACACTATTATGATAACACCGGAAATTATTTTTGAGGATAAAGATATCCTTGTCTGCATAAAACCCTCTGGAGTCCCAACACAGAGCAAACACATTGGTACGCCCGATATGGTAAGCATCCTCAAAAATCATATCCATCATTCCAAACAGCAGAAAGGAGAGCCTTATCTTGCCCTCATCCACCGGCTCGATCAGCCTGTGGCAGGTCTTCTTGTATTTGCGAAAAATCCGGCTGCGGCAAAATCTCTTAACCGGCAGCTCCAATCTTCCGGCTTCGGCAAACATTACCTGGCAGTCCTGAGTTCTGTCCCCACACTGCCAGAATCCACTTTGGAAAATTATCTGGTAAAAGATGGGCGCACCAATGTATCCCGCATCTGCACCCCTGATACCCCTGATGCCAAGATTGCAAGGCTTCATTACAAAATTATAAGGTGTAACGCTCCCCTTGCCCTTGCTGAAATCACCCTTGACACCGGACGCCATCATCAGATCCGCGTCCAGATGTCCCACATTGGCTGCCCGGTCCTGGGGGATGCCAAATATACTCCGGCTGCTTTTTGTACTGATATACCGCCTTCAAACCAGCTCCAGCTTTATGCCGCCAGACTTTCCTTCCGGCATCCTGCGTCCGGTGCCCCACTATCCTTTACTTACGATCCGAAGCTTTCATTTTGACAGTAAACGGCGGCCGGCTGATTCTTCTTCAGCCGGCCGCCGATTTATGATATGCTGCGTTTTTTCAGAGTCTACACTGCTTCCTCCTCTGCCGTCGTTTCCTGATATTTGTCTAATATCATTCTCTGGATCCTGTCTCTCGTCTCAGAGTTAATCGGGTGTGCAATATCCCTATATTCTCCATCCATCGCTTTTTTGCTCGGCATTGCAATAAACAATCCCTTCTCACCTTCAATTACCTTAATGTCATGAACCACAAATTCGTCATCAATCGTAATTGAAACTACCGCTTTTAATTTTCCTTCTTTTGCCACTTTTCGTACACGCACATCTGTGATCTGCATATCCAGTCTCCTTTCTCTGTCTGCATTCCCCGGTACAGCCCTTCGCAAGCCTGTCCATTCATCCCATCATCCGTACCGAAAAGACTTATAACACACCTTCACCTCTTATTTTTTTATAATTGCAGGCCGGCATAGATCCAGATTCATCCTGCAAAACATAAACTGCGTTCAGAATTCTAAAAAAATGCCAGCCAAAATGCACTTTTCCTCCAGTCCCTCCAAGGGAACCACGGCGTTCTGATCTTATATCAGATATCTGTCATTTTTTTCTACAACCACTTTTACCTCACCCTCTCCTACATGTCTCGTATTTGCCCGGATCGTGCTCTGGCTTTCTACGATACAATTCTCAATGTATGTATGATCTCCAAGATATACATCGTTTAAAATAATAGAGTTTCTGATGACACAATGATTTCCCACAAATACTTTCTTGAATATCACCGAATTCTCTACTGTCCCATTGATAATGCTCCCGCTCCCAACCAGGCAGTTTTTCACCACCGAACCCGGATTATATTTTGCCGGCGGAAGGTCGCTCACCTTGGAATATACCGTTGGCAGATCTTTAAAAAAGTACTTACGCACTTCCGGTTTCAAGAAATCCATATTCGTCCGGTAATACGCGCCGACTCTCGAAATACTATTCCAATAAGCGCTTAGCTTATATCCATATATCCTTTTCAGATTTTTATACCGGATCAATATATCTGTCACAAAATCATAACGTTCATCCTCCACACAATATTCTATTAAATCAATGAGCTGCCGCCTGCGCAGGACATAAATCCCTGTAGATACCGTCTGAGAATTCGCTACCATAGGTTTCTCTTCAAACTCCTGGATCCTCGCTGATTCGTTCATCCGTACAGTGCCAAAACGGGTTGCGTCATCCGTATCCTCCAGTTCCTTTACCACTACCGTAATATCTGCCTTCTTTGCAATGTGGTACTCCAATACTTTATTATAATCCAATTTATACACTGCATCCCCGGAGGTTATGACCACATATGGCTCATGGCATCTTTTCAGGAAATCCAGATTTTGATAGATCGCATCTGCAGTCCCCCGATACCAATATCCGTTTTCTGCAGTGATCGTGGGCGTAAATATATACAACCCACCCTGCTTTCTCCCGAAATCCCACCATTTGGCAGAATTAAGATGCTCATCCAGAGACCGCGCATTATATTGCGTCAGTACAGCAACTTTCTGAATATGGGAATTCGTCATATTACTCAATGCAAAATCAATTGCCCGGTAGCTGGATGCAATGGGCATCGCCGCAACCGCCCGTTTCGCGGTCAGAGCCTGCATCCTCCGGTTGTTGCCGCCTGCCAGAATGATTCCTACTGCCCTCATGCACGATCACCTGCCTTTATCAATATCTCACCGCTTGGAAGGACGCCTCCCATATAATCCAGGGCAGATGTCTCACCGCTGACGGCCGTATTCTTCCCAATCTGAATACCAGATGGAATTACGGTATTTTCCCCGATGACTGCCAGTCCGCCGCTATAGATATCCGGCCTCAGCCGATTCGGGACATCGCTTCCTATACCGATCACTACATTGCTTCCTATCTGGGAATCCTCTGCTATGACCGCCCTCTCAATCACACAATTCTCTCCGACCGCTGTATCCCTCATGATAATGGAATCCCGGATGACCGAACCCTTTCCTACAGTTACACCGGCTCCCAACACAGAACTGTGTACCTCCCCGTAAATCTCTGAACCATTACTTATGATAGATTTGTCCACCACACCTTCCGGGGATATGTACTGCGGAGGAAGGTTCATACAATTCGTATAGATCTTCCAGTATTCTTCATAAAGATTAAATTCCGGTATAATATCGATCAGTTCCATATTGGCCTGCCAGTAGGATTCCAATGTCCCTACATCCTTCCAATACCCTTTGTACTCATACGCCGACAGCCGCTTTCCATCCGCATGGCAATATGGAATGATATGTTTACCAAAATCACAGTTTGGCTGCCTGGATAATTGAACCAATGCATCTTTCAAAACCGGCCAGCTAAAGATATAGATTCCCATAGATGCCAGATTGCTGCCTGGCTTGTCTGGTTTTTCCTCGAACCGGGTAATCTGGCCGTTTGGATCTGTCACTACAATCCCAAACCGACCGGCCTCCTCCATAGGCACCTGCATCGCCGCAATCGTCACATCTGCTTTATGCGCCTTATGAAATGCCAGCATGACTTCATAATCCATCTTGTAAATATGATCGCCGGAAAGGATCAGCACATAGTCTGGATGATAGCTTTCCATATAATCCAGATTCTGATAGATGGCATTCGCAGTGCCTGTATACCACTCACTGTTCACATTCTTCTCGTATGGCGGCAAGATCGTCACACCGCCGATATTCCGGTCTAAGTCCCACGGAATTCCGATCCCAATATGTGTATTCAGCCGCAACGGCTGATACTGCGTCAGTACCCCTACTGTATCGACCCCCGAATTGATACAGTTACTGAGCGGGAAATCAATAATCCGGTACTTACCGCCAAAGGATACTGCCGGTTTTGCCACCTTTGCAGTCAGCACCCCCAGCCTGCTGCCCTGTCCGCCTGCCAACAGCATGGCAATCATTTCCTTTTTTATCACGCCGTCACCCCCATTTCTAGTTAATTATCCCTATTATAGCATTTTTTTTCTCTTTCGTACACA
This sequence comes from uncultured Lachnospiraceae bacterium, assembly GCA_910589385.1. Lineage (GTDB taxonomy): Bacteria > Bacillota > Clostridia > Lachnospirales > Lachnospiraceae > Schaedlerella. The sequence goes on along the minus strand of CAJUTU010000008.1, from coordinate 55,827 downwards.
GAATTTACAATTTTTTCAAACAAAAAATTCACTTTTTGTTGGAATTAAACAAAAAGAACTTCTTTCAATTTTTATCATATATAGTATAATATATAAGGCGATAAAACGTAACCACCTTCATAAAAAGAAAGGAAAATATATATGTATAAGATTGATTTCAGTAAGCCGATCCACATCCATTTTATTGGCATCGGCGGTATCAGCATGAGCGGACTTGCCAGGATCCTTCTGCAGAATGGCTTTACAATTTCTGGTTCGGACCGGGAGAAGTCTCCACTCACACAGCAGCTCGAAGAATACGGGGCACAGATTTTTTACGGCCAGAAAGCTTCCAATATCATCGAAGGGATTGATTGTGTCGTATACACGGCTGCTATCAGCCGGGACAATGCAGAACTGATCGAGGCTGTGGCACAAAAGATCCCCATGCTGACCCGCGCGGAGCTTCTGGGGCAGCTTATGAAAAATTATGAGACTCCCATTGCTGTATCCGGCACACACGGAAAGACTACTACGACTTCCATGATCTCCCATATCCTTTTAGAGGGGGATCTGGATCCGACCATTTCCGTTGGTGGGATTTTAAAGGCAATCGGCGGCAATATCCGTGTAGGAAATTCCGGCACTTTTATCACAGAAGCCTGCGAGTATACCAACAGTTTCCTGAATTTCTTTCCAAAGATCGGTGTGATATTAAATATTGAAGAAGATCATTTAGACTTTTTCAAGGATCTGGAAGACATCCGCCATTCTTTCCATCAATTTACGGCACTGCTGCCCTCTGACGGCACTCTGATCATCAATGGAGAGATCACAGACTATCCAGAAATTTACAAAGGGCTGGACTGCAATGTGATCACCTATGGCTCATCACCAGATTTTGATTATAGCGCGGACAATATCCAGCATGACGAAAAAGGGCTTGTATCTTTCGATCTGGTAAAATATGGGGAGATCACAGAGCGTATCCGGCTTTCTGTCACCGGAGACCATAATGTATCCAATGCTTTGGCTTCCATCGCTGCTGCGGAGCTGTTAGGCCTATCCATAGAGACAATTAAAAAAGGGCTGTTTTCTTTCTGCGGGACCGACCGCCGCTTTGAATATAAAGGGACTTTTAACGGTGTGACGGTCATTGATGATTATGCCCATCATCCCACAGAGATCGTGGCAACATTAAAAGCCGCAAAGCATTACCCGCATAAATCACTCTGGTGTATTTTCCAGCCCCATACCTATACCCGGACTAAGGCGTTTTTCCATGAATTCGCGGAAGCCTTGTCACACACTGACCATCTGATACTGGCGGATATTTTTGCAGCAAGGGAAACTGATACTCTGGGAATCTCATCAAAAGATCTTGCCAGAGAGGTTCAAATGCTTGGAACAGATACACATTATTTTCCTTCTTTTTCAGAGATAGAAGATTTCGTAAAAACACACTGTGCTCCGGGTGATTTGTTGATAACTATGGGAGCCGGAAACGTTGTAAACATTGGAGAAAGTCTGTTAAAATAAAAGTTATCCACAGTTTTCACATAAAGTTATCTACAAAAACCTCTAAAATGGGGAAAAAAAATACTTTTTCCTGCTGCCTTTAAATGTTATAATACGTTTACTATTATATTTGGTGTTCAAAAACTTCTGTCTATAAAAATGGAAAGACTTTTAAAGGTAGAGCGACATATGAAAACATTAAAACTAAAAAACAAATTACAGGTCAGCGCAACACTTGTTTCCAATGATTTTATTGATAAATATATGGCTCAGGCAAACGGGGAATTTGTAAAAGTATATTTGTTCTTATTACGGCATCTGGAAGACCCCAGTTCTACACTTTCGATTTCCCGGATCGCAGACCGCCTGAACCATACAGAAAAGGATATCATAAGAGCCTTTAAATACTGGGAGTCCGTAGGGGTCTTAAGCCTCGGCAAAGAAGAATCAAAGCGGAATATAGAAGCAAAGCCTGAAAAGGATCCTGCCGCGTCAGCAGCAAAACCTGCTGCTGACAGCCCTAAGGCAGTTCCTGTGGAGCATAGCAGACAAGCTTCTCGTATATCAGAGGTATCCCAGGACAATGAGACGGTAAAATCCAGTATGCCAAAAGAGGGCAGAGACAAACCTGTAAAAGCCGTCCCTATAGACTCTCCTAAGGCACAGAAAGAGTTGAAATCCCTGTATTTTATTGCAGAGCAATATCTTGGAAAAACTTTATCCCACACGGATGTGGAAACGATTACATACTTTTATGAAACACTGGGCATGTCAGCCGATCTGATTGAGTATCTGGTTGAGACGTGTGTAGAAAACGAACATAAAAATATGAATTATATACGAAAGGTGGCAATATCCTGGTCCGACGACGGAATTAAGACTGTGGAGGAAGCCCGCCTGCGTTCTATGAATTATAATAAGAACTGTTATACTGTATTGAATGCATTTGGAATTAAGAGCCGCGGGCCTGCCGCCTCTGAAATTGCTTATATCCGGAAATGGACGGACGATCTTGGTTTTTCCCTGGATATTATCCAGGAGGCGTGCAGCCGCACGATTTCCGCCACTCATCAGCCCAGTTTTGAATATGCGGATACCATTCTGGAAAAATGGCATACAAGCCAGGTTCATCATCTGAAAGATATCGAAAGCCTGGATGCTGCATTCCAAAAGGAAAAGGAGGCCAAAAAAGCTTCTTCTTCCAAGCAAAAAAACACAACGAAGAATTTAAATAATTTCGAGCGGCGTGCTTATGATATGGATTCTTTGGAGGCACAATTATTGAACAGTAACTGATGTGAAATATACTAAAAAACTATTTATTGCACAATCCGGTAAAATTTACATCTGTGATTCCGGATAAACCGGGTTAGGAGAATATCGTGGGATTAAATAATTCACAATATCAGACAATCATAAGAGAATACGAGCAGAAACAGTTTCGCAGCCGTGACATCCTCTCCAGGCATTATACAGAAGTTTATGAGAGACTTCCGCAATTAAAATCCCTGGATGAATCTATCTCAATCCTTTCCGTCCAATATGGAAAGCGCCTGCTTGGCGGCGATGACACCGCAGTGGACTCTTTAAAAAAGGAGCTTGCAATCCTCCGAAAGAACAAAGAGGACCTGCTGAAATCCGCCGGGTTTCCTGCTGATTATCTGGAACTTTCGTACGAATGCCCCGAATGCAAGGACACTGGCTATATCGGGAACAAGAAGTGCCGCTGTTTCAAAAAAGCTGTAAGCCATATGCTTTATGAGCAGTCCAACTTAAAAGAGATTTTAAAAAAAGAAAATTTCAATACCTTTTCATTTAACTATTATTCCGACAATTTTATTGATCCAAAATCTGACCGTTCTTCCCTGGCAATTATGAAAGATGCATTTGCCGCATGTCAGGATTTTGTACATACATTTGATGATCAGCACAAAAGCCTGTTCCTTTATGGGGATGTCGGAGTCGGCAAAACGTTTCTTTCTAATTGTATCGCTAAAGAACTGATGGATGCGGGGTTTTCGGTCATCTATTATTCAGCGCCATCCTTTTTTAACATGCTTGCCCAAAGTACTTTCCAGAAAAATGCCGCGGATTCGCAGAATATATACGAGTATATTTTTGACTGTGATCTGCTTATCATTGATGACCTTGGAACAGAATTCACGAACTCATTTGTCACATCCCAGCTTTTTACATGTATCAACGAAAGGCTGCTGGGCAAAAGATCCACGGTCATCTCAACGAATCTGTCTCTGGATTCTCTGGCCGACTTATATACGGAGCGGTCTTTTTCCAGAATTACCAGTAACTATATCATGCTGAAATTAATCGGCGATGATATTCGGATCAAGAAAAAACTGATGAACAGGGAGGGATTGTGATGTTGCGTCGAAGCGAACGAAATCTGGAGAACATCCCCGTTGGGGCACTGGGGCTGATTCCCATTACAGGCTGTGAAGAGCTTGGAGAAAAAGTCAATGCGTACCTTGTAAAGTGGAGAAAAGAAAGTGAGAACCAGCACATTGGAGATGTGGTATTTAACGGATATGTAAAAGATAGTTATATCATTAAAAGCAAAGTCCCCCGCTTTGGTTCAGGTGAAGCAAAGGGAATTATCAATGAATCTGTCCGCGGACGAGATTTATATCTTATGGTAGATGTCTTGAACTACAATGTTACCTACCCTCTCACAGGCAGCACAAATCATATGTCGCCGGATGATCATTTTCAGAATCTCAAACGCGTGATCGCTGCAATCGGTGGAAAAGGCAGGCGAATCAATGTAATCATGCCTTTCTTGTATGAAAGCCGCCAGCACAAGCGGAATGGACGTGAATCCCTGGACTGTGCTCTTGCATTGCAAGAATTGGTACGCATGGGGGTTGACAATATCATTACCTTTGATGCCCACGATTCCCGGGTACAGAACGCAATTCCTCTGAGTGGTTTTGAAACAGTATCACCGACCTATCAGTTTATCAAGAGTCTGCTTGGCAAGGTAAAGGATTTACAAATTGACAGCGAACATATGATGGCGATCAGTCCGGATGAAGGCGGCACTAACCGGGCTGTCTATCTGGCAAATGTACTTGGGCTGGATATGGGGATGTTTTACAAACGCCGTGATTATACCCGTATTGTCAATGGCAGAAACCCCATTGTAGCGCATGAATTTCTGGGAAGCTCCGTAGAGGGCAAGGATGTCATTATCATCGACGATATGATTTCTTCCGGAGACAGTATCTTGGAAGTCGCTTCAGAGCTAAAGCGGAGAAAAGCGAAAAGAATTTATGCGGCAGCTACTTTCGGGCTTTTTACGAATGGAATGGACAGGTTTGACAAAGCTTATGAGGATGGCCTGCTGAATGGGATCTTAACCACGAATCTCATATACCAGACCCCGAATCTGTTGTCAAAACCATATTATATTAATTGTGACATGAGCAAATATATTGCCCTGATCATTGACACCTTGAACCACGACGGCTCCATCAGTACATTGCTCAGTCCAAATGAACGGATACAGCATGTGCTGCAAGTCTATAAAAATGGCGGAGAGATTGAGATATAACACAGGCGGCAAGTGATGAAGATCACCTGCCGCCCTTTCTTTTTATATAGGTATATATATCGTTTCTTTTATCTTTATGCTTGCATATGTCTGTTTTACAGATTTTCTACGTTTTCGACTATGCCTCCTGCCAGCTCTTCTATTTCTAGATTCCCTTCTTCTGCTGTCTCATCCATTCCAATATCTTCCACTGTGATATCTTCTATTTTAGCAGCAGTTTCCTCTGTCTCCATTTCAGTGCCAGCATCCGCATCTTCTGTGCCTTCTGTCTCAACGCCGGACATTTCCTTAACAGAATCTATATCTTCTTCACCCTGTACATTCTCTGTTAATTCATCATCAAAGTCTATCTCATCTTCCGGCTTAACCTCTGTATTCAGACGGACATCCCGATATTTCTTCATACCAGTACCTGCCGGAATATGCTTCCCAATAATGACGTTCTCTTTTAAGCCGATCAAGTGGTCTACTTTCCCCTTGATCGCCGCCTCAGTCAGGACTTTCGTAGTTTCCTGGAAAGAAGCCGCAGACAGGAAGGAATCCGTTGCCAGAGATGCCTTTGTGATACCAAGCATGATCTGCTCTCCCACTGCCGGCTCTTTTCCTTCTGATTCAAGCTGCTCATTTACTTCATTAAAGTCCAGCACATCTGCCATACTGCCTGGCAGGAATTCAGAATCTCCTCTTTCCTCTATCCGGATCTTCTTCAGCATCTGGCGTACAATAACCTCGATATGCTTATCGTTGATATCCACACCCTGCAGACGGTATACACGCTGCACTTCGCGCAGCAGGTAATCCTGAGAGGCACGCAGACCTTTGATCTTCAAGATGTCATGTGGGTTGACACTACCTTCTGTCAGCTCATCACCGGCTTCTAAGACCTGCCCCTCCTTTACCTTAATGCGTGAACCATAAGGGATCAGGTAAGCTTTAGATTCCCCAGTCTGATCATTTGTAACGATCACTTCACGCTTCTTTTTCGTATCACTCAGTGTTGCTGTCCCTGCGAACTCTGTGATGATTGCAAGTCCCTTTGGCTTTCTTGCCTCAAACAACTCTTCCACACGAGGAAGACCCTGTGTAATATCATCACCGGCCACACCACCAGTATGGAATGTACGCATAGTAAGCTGGGTTCCTGGTTCACCGATAGACTGCGCGGCAATAATCCCGACAGCCTCACCGACCTGAACGGCTTCCCCGGTCGCCATATTTGCGCCATAACACTTGGAGCAGACACCGTTTTTACATTTACAAGTAAGAATGGTACGGATCTTTACCTGCTCTAACTCATTTCCATTTTCATCCACGCCCTTTTTCATGACACGTTCTGCACGTCTGGGTGTAATCATATGGTTTGCCTTTACAAGCACATTTCCATCTTTATCCTTAATATCCTCACAGGAAAAACGTCCTGTAATACGTTCCTGGAGGCTTTCAATCTCTTCATTCCCATCCATGAATGCCTTCACATACATACCCGGAATATTATCAACTTCTGGATCCACACAATCACTTTCATGAATGATCAGTTCCTGTGAAACATCCACCAGACGTCTCGTCAGATAACCAGAATCGGCCGTACGGAGCGCCGTGTCTGACAGACCTTTACGTGCTCCATGGGCAGACATGAAGTACTCCAATACGTCCAGCCCTTCACGGAAATTAGACTTGATCGGCAGCTCGATGGTACGTCCGGTCGTATCCGCCATAAGTCCACGCATACCTGCAAGCTGTTTGATCTGCTTATCCGATCCACGCGCACCCGAGTCCGCCATCATATAAATATTGTTGTATTTATCCAGACCGCCCAGCAGAGCCTCTGTCAGCTTGTCATCTGTAGTCTTCCAAGTCTCTACAACCTCTTTATAGCGCTCTTCCTCCGTGATCAGGCCCCGCTTGTAATTCTTCGTGATCCGGTCTACCGTATCCTGCGCATTTTGGATCATCTGCGGTTTCTCCGGCGGCACGGTCATATCAGAAATAGATACCGTCATAGCAGCTCTTGTAGAATACTTATAGCCGATGGACTTCACATCATCCAACACTTCTGCTGTCTGCGTAGCCCCATGGGTATTGATAACTTTCTCTAAAATCTGCTTAAGCTGCTTTTTTCCAACATGGAAATCAATCTCTAAGAGTAACTCATTCCCTTCCACTTCACGGTCTACAAATCCCAGATCCTGCGGAATGATCTCATTGAACAGCAGCCTTCCAAGCGTTGCATTGATCACGCCCTGCTTCGTCGTACCATCTGCCATCTGCTTCTTCACACGTACCTTAATTCTGGAATGCAGCGTAATATAGCCGTTCTCATAAGCCAGGATTGCTTCATTTACGCTCTTGAAGACCATCCCTTCCCCTTTTGCACCCGGCCTTTCCTGAGTCAGATAATAAATTCCAAGCACCATATCCTGAGACGGTACGGCCACAGGACCGCCATCTGAAGGCTTCAGCAAGTTGTTTGGAGAAAGCAGAAGGAAACGGCATTCTGCCTGAGCCTCTACTGACAATGGCACATGGACTGCCATCTGATCCCCATCGAAATCGGCATTGTAAGCAGTACATACCAATGGATGCAGCTTGATTGCTTTTCCTTCGATCAGAATCGGCTCAAATGCCTGGATACCAAGCCTGTGCAGAGTGGGGGCGCGGTTCAACATGACCGGATGCTCTTTGATCACTTCCTCAAGCACATCCCACACCTCCGGCTGCAGACGTTCTACCATCTTCTTCGCATTCTTTATATTATGGGCAGTACCGTTTGCTACCAGTTCTTTCATAACAAACGGTTTAAACAATTCAATTGCCATCTCTTTGGGCAGGCCGCACTGGTAAATCTTCAATTCGGGCCCTACCACAATAACAGAACGGCCAGAATAGTCTACACGTTTTCCGAGCAGGTTCTGACGGAAACGGCCGGATTTCCCCTTCAACATATCGGAAAGAGACTTCAAAGCACGGTTTCCAGGGCCTGTAACCGGACGGCCGCGGCGGCCATTGTCGATCAATGCATCAACGGCTTCTTGAAGCATACGCTTCTCGTTTCGAACAATAATATCCGGCGCGCCAAGCTCTAACAGTCTTCTAAGACGGTTATTTCTATTAATGATCCTGCGGTATAGATCATTCAGATCAGAAGTTGCAAAACGTCCGCCGTCTAACTGTACCATTGGACGCAGATCCGGCGGAATGACCGGGATTGCTGTCAGGATCATCCACTCCGGCTTATTTCCCGATTCGCGGAACGCTTCAATCACTTCCAGACGCTTCACAATACGCGCACGCTTCTGGCCCGATGTATTCTCCAGGGCTGCCTGAAGCTGGGCATACTCTTTTTCCAGATCAATCGCCTGCAAAAGTTCCTGGATTGCTTCTGCACCCATGCCGACACGGAACGCTTTATTTCCCCATTTTTCCTTTTCTTCCTGATACTCGGACTCGGAAAGTACCTGCTTATACTGCATCTCAGTCTCGCCCTTGTCCAATACGATATAGGAGGCAAAATACAGCACCCTCTCCAGTGTACGCGGAGAAATATCAAGGATCAGGCCCATACGGCTGGGGATTCCTTTAAAATACCAGATATGGGAAACCGGTGCAGCCAACGCAATATGTCCCATCCGCTCACGGCGCACGGAAGATTTTGTCACTTCCACGCCGCAGCGGTCACAGATTACACCCTTGTAGCGAATTTTCTTATACTTTCCGCAGTGGCATTCCCAATCCTTGCTAGGTCCAAAAATCCTCTCACAAAAAAGCCCGTCTTTCTCAGGTTTCAGTGTTCTATAATTGATGGTCTCCGGTTTTGTCACCTCGCCCCTTGACCATTCCATGATTTTTTCTGGTGAAGCCAGGCCGATCTTGATTGCGTCAAATGTTAACGGTTCGTATTGTTTTTCATTGTTCATTGGCATATAGTCGGCTCCTCCTATTCCATGTCATCTTCAAAATACTCGTCAAACTCGATCTCTTCGTCATCCTCAAATTCGCTTTCATCCGGTTCAACATCTTCCAGCTCTCCGTCCACGAACTCCTGTTCCGTATAGCCATGCTCTCCATAAGATTCGTCATCACCATATCTTCTGTCGCCCTCAATGATAGAGTTCAGATTGGTTTCTCCATAATCCACTGTTTCCATGATCTCAACCTCCACATTGTCATCACGCAGCACACGGACATCCAATGCAAGAGACTGCAGTTCCTTCAAAAGTACCTTGAAAGATTCCGGAATGCCTGGTTCCGGGATATTCTCACCCTTAATAATTGCTTCATATGTCTTCACACGCCCAACAACATCATCCGACTTCACGGTCAGGATTTCCTGCAGCGTATAGGATGCGCCATATGCCTCCAGAGCCCAAACCTCCATCTCACCAAAACGCTGGCCGCCGAACTGGGCTTTTCCACCCAGAGGCTGCTGAGTAACCAGAGAATATGGGCCTGTAGAACGGGCATGGATCTTATCATCAACCAGATGGTGGAGCTTCAGGTAATGCATATGGCCTATGGTTACCGGGCTGTCAAAGTATTCTCCTGTACGTCCGTCGCGCAGGCGTACCTTTCCGTCACGCGAAATCGGAACTCCATGCCACAATTCCCGATACTCCCGATTTTCATACAGATACTTCATAACCTCCGGGAGCAGCTCTTCTCCATGCTTTTTCTCAAACTCTTCCCACTCCAAGTTTACATAATCGTTCGCCAGATCCAGTGTATCCATAATATCCACTTCGTTGGCTCCGTCAAATACCGGCGTGGAAATGTTGAATCCCAACGCTTTTGCAGCCAGGCTCAAGTGAATCTCCAGCACCTGTCCGATATTCATACGGGACGGCACGCCCAGCGGATTCAACACGATATCCAAAGGACGCCCGTTGGGCAGATAAGGCATATCCTCCACCGGAAGCACACGGGAAACTACACCCTTGTTTCCATGACGGCCTGCCATCTTATCTCCTACGGAAATCTTTCTCTTCTGCGCAATGTAGATCCGTACCGACTGATTGACACCCGGAGACAGTTCATCGCCATTGTCCCTCGTAAATACTTTCGCATCCACAACGATTCCGTACTCTCCGTGCGGAACTTTCAGAGAGGTATCCCGGACTTCACGGGCCTTTTCTCCAAAAATCGCACGCAGCAGCCGCTCCTCCGCGGTCAGCTCCGTCTCTCCTTTTGGGGTCACTTTGCCGACCAGAATGTCACCTGCACGGACTTCCGCACCGATACGGATGATCCCCCGCTCATCCAGGTCCTTGAGCGCTTCATCACCGACACCAGGAATATCCCTTGTAATCTCCTCTGGTCCAAGCTTCGTATCTCTTGCCTCTGCCTCGTATTCTTCTATATGGACAGAAGTATATACATCGTCCTGTACCAGACGTTCACTGAGCAATACGGCATCCTCGTAATTATATCCTTCCCATGTCATGAATCCGATCAAAGGATTTTTGCCAAGAGCCATCTCTCCCTTGGAAGTGGATGGACCGTCTGCGATAACCTGCCCCTCTTCCACTCTTTCTCCCTTATTTACAATCGGTCTCTGGTTATAGCAGTTACTCTGGTTGCTTCGCTGGAACTTCATCAGCTTATACGTCTTCTTGCTTCCGTCATCTGATCTGACTGTGATCTCCGTGGAGGTAGAACGTTCTACCACACCTGCTTTTTCTGCAACCACACAGACTCCCGAGTCCACTGCTGACTTCACTTCCATACCCGTTCCCACAACCGGCGCTTCGGTCGTTAAAAGCGGAACTGCCTGACGCTGCATGTTGGAACCCATCAAAGCACGGTTTGCATCATCATTTTCCAGGAATGGGATCAATGCCGTAGCAACAGAGAACACCATTTTCGGAGACACATCCATAAAGTCAAATTTACTTCTTTCATACTCCTGCGTTTCTTCCCTATAACGGCCGGATACATTCTTACGCACAAAATGCCCTTCCGCATCCAACGCCTCATTGGCCTGTGCTACATGGTAATTATCTTCTTCGTCTGCAGTCATATAGACTACTTCGTCTGTAACCACCGGATTATCCGGATTGGTTTTATCGATCACACGGTAGGGCGCCTCCACAAAGCCATACTGATTGATCCTTGCATAGCATGCCAAAGAGTTGATCAGACCGATATTCGGACCTTCAGGAGTCTCAATGGGGCACATCCGCCCATAGTGTGAATAATGCACGTCTCGTACCTCGAATCCGGCACGTTCACGGGACAATCCTCCTGGTCCCAATGCGGAAAGACGTCTTTTATGAGTCAGCTCACCCAGCGGATTATTCTGATCCATAAACTGAGACAACTGGGAGGAACCGAAGAATTCCTTCACTGCTGCTGTCACTGGTTTTATATTGATCAAGGACTGTGGGGAAATCCCCTCTTGATCCTGTGTAGTCATACGTTCACGGACAACTCTCTCTAATCTTGACAAGCCGATCCGGTACTGATTCTGGAGCAATTCTCCAACTGCACGGATCCGGCGGTTCCCTAAATGGTCAATGTCATCGTCATTGCCCATGCCGTATTCCAGATGCATATTATAATTAATAGAAGCAAGAATGTCTTCCTTCGTAATGTGCTTTGGAATCAGGTCGTGAATGTCACGCTTTATCAGCGCTTTCAGTTCATCAATGTCCCCTGCACTCTCCTCAAGCAGCCCTTCCAGGACAGGATAATACACCTGCTCTGTAACACCCACTTCCATTGGGTCGATATCCACAACAGCCTGCAGGTCTACCATCATATTAGAAAGAATTTTAATATTGCGGGTGCTTTCCTCACCCTTTACCCACAGAAATGGAACGGCCGAATTCTGGATCGTATCGGCAAGTTCTCTTGTGATCACGGTTCCTGCCTCCGCAATCACTTCCCCTGTAACTGTGCTGACAACCTCTTCTGCCAGAGTCTGTCCTTTCACACGGTTCCTGAGTAACAATTTTTTATTAAATTTATACCGTCCTACCTTCGCAAGGTCATAACGCCTTGCATCAAAAAACATGCTGGTGATCAGGCTTTCCGCACTGTCTACCGCAAGCGGTTCACCGGGACGGATTTTTTTATAGAGTTCCAGCAGCCCCTCCTGATAGTTCTCAGCAGTGTCCTTGGTAAAGCTTGCCAGAATCTTAGGTTCTTCTCCGAATAATTCAAGGATCTCAGGATTGGTTCCGATCCCAAGCGCACGAATCAGCACTGTAATTGGAACCTTCCTCGTCCGGTCTACACGAACATAAAATACGTCATTGGAGTCTGTCTCATATTCCAGCCATGCCCCTCGGTTAGGAATGACTGTAGAAGAATAAAGCTTTTTACCAAGCTTATCATGGGCAATCCCATAATAAATACCCGGCGAACGAACAAGCTGGCTGACAATAACACGTTCTGCCCCGTTAATCACGAAAGTCCCTGTCTTTGTCATCAACGGAAGATCCCCCATGAAAATCTCATGCTCGTTGATCTCATCATTTTCTTTATTGTAAAGCCTTACTCTTACTTTCAAAGGCGCAGCATAAGTCGCATCCCGCTCTTTGCACTCTTCAATTGTGTACTTTACTTCATCCTCGCATAATCTGAAATCAACAAATTCCAGACTCAGATGGCCACTATAGTCAGCAATCGGAGAAATATCACTAAAAACCTCTTTTAATCCGTCAGTTAGGAACCATTCGTATGAATTCTTCTGAACTTCAATTAAATTCGGCATCTGTAATACTTCTTTTTGTCTGGAATAGCTCATGCGTGAACTTTTTCCGCTTGTGATGGGACGAATTCTGTTTTTCTCCATTGACGTTTCACTCCTTATTAATTTTTTGGCATGTGTACGGAAATTATGATGAGATGTTCCTATTCATAGTCCGTCCGCCTGCCGGTTCCGGTTACTGGGATTTCGTAATAAACGGTATATCTTTCCATAATAACGCATTCTTTACTATAGCATAAACAACTTTTCAATGTCAACACATTTCGAAAAAGTTCTTGACAAATTATCATTTCTGTGGTAATGGGGCATTCTAAACATACGCTGTCCCAGTGCTTTATAACAAAGCAGAGCAGAAAGCCCACACAGACTATATAAAGACGAAAAACCGCAGACGAGCATTTCATCTGCGGTTCTCATGCCATTACGATCCATGCCTTCCGGCATATCCTGTAACCTCATGGTATCTTTCAGGTCTGTGGATTTATCCTGCGCTGCTGCGCAAATGTTTTCCAACCCTGTTCTTATTTCAAGTTTACTTCAGCGCCTTCGCCTTCCAGTTTTGCCTTGATTTCTTCCGCTTCTGCCTTGGAAACTGCTTCCTTCACTACCTTTGGAGCGTTATCAACCAGTTCTTTAGCTTCCTTCAGTCCAAGACCTGTAATCTCACGTACAGCCTTGATCACCTTAACCTTAGATGCGCCTGCTGATACCAATTCTACATCAAACTCGTCTTTTTCTGCCTCTGCTGCTGCGCCGTCTCCGCCTGCTGCTGCAACTACAACACCTGCTGCTGCGGATACACCAAATTCTTCTTCACATGCTTTTACTAATTCATTCAGCTCTAATACTGATAATTCTTTGATCGCTTCGATCATCTCAGCCGTTGTCAACTTAGCCATTTCCATATCCTCCATTTTTTATATTTTTCTTTTAGATTTTATTATTCTGCTGCTTCTGCCGGAGCCTCTGCTGCCTCGCCGTCCTTTTCAGCAATCTGCTTGATCACACGGGCGAAATTAGCAATCGGCGACTGCATGCTTCCAAGCAATCTGGAAAGAAGCACTTCTCTTGACGGAATTTTAGATAACTCTGTCAGTCCTGCCACGTCGTAAACCTGGCCTTCCACTACGCCGCCCTTTAATTCCAGCTTATCTGCGGTCTTTGCGAAGTTGCAGATGATCCTGGCCGGAGCGGTAACGTCATCTTTTGAGATTGCAATTGCGCTTGGCCCTTTCAAGCAATCATCAAGGCCTTCAAACTCAGTCCCTTCAAATGCCCTCTTCATCATAGTATTTTTGTAAACCTTATATACTATGCCGGCTTCTCTGAGCTGTTTACGAAGCTCCGTATCCTGTCCTACAGTTAATCCACGGTAGTCAACAAGAACTACAGATTTGGCATCCTTGATCTCTTCGCTGATCGCTTCTACAATCGGTTGTTTTAACTCAACTTTTGCCACGTTCTGGTGCACCTCCTTATTATATTTGTACACTGCCACAAGGAAAATGGATCGTCCTGCCTATCATTACCTTATTGAACATCGGCAGTCCAATCAGTATACATTAACGGACGAAATCCGCCCGTCCCACGGGGACATGCATTACGGGATGCCCTTTGGGTATACATTATAAAACCTCTGTGCGCACAAAGACACAGAGGTAAAATCCAATTCTATGAATCTCGCATTCCTCGGTAGGCGTTCTTCTGCTTATGCCTCACGGCACCTACTGTCTTCGGCAGCTAATTGCCTGATTATCATAGCACCCTTCCCGAGAGATGTCAACTTATTTTTTGTAATTTCACCAATGTTACCATTGATTAGTTACTGTTTATGGATACACGGCATCCAGCCCGTCCTAAACAAGCGCCGCCGGCGCTTCGGACAGCCGGCAGGCAGATTTCAATGGGCTGGATGCGGTCCCATATATTTTATACGTGTTTTCCTTTTTCTACAAATACCTGGAATGTATCTGTCCCTTTGAGCTGTTTTCCTTCGGAAATCACCACATTCTTGTCAGAAATCAGATATTCAATATCTGCTCCTGCTTCCACAACAGTATCCTGCATCAGTACACAGTTTTTCACTTTCGCGCCTTTTCCGATCTTCACGCCTCTGAACAGAACACAGTTCTCCACTTCTCCCTCGATCACACAGCCGTCTGCAGCCATGATATTCTTCACCTTTGAGCCCGGGATATATCTGGTTGGATTATCATCACGGATCTTCGTATAAACCGAATCTGCAAAGAGCGCATCCACATTCGCATCATCCAGCATCTTCATATTTTCTTCAAAGTAACTGTTCATGCCGCTGATCCTTGCATAATACCCCTCAAACTTATATCCTTGTACATTCAGAGTCACAAGATGGGGCGACAGGATATCTCTCTCATAGAAAATATAGCCGCGTACAGTTGCCTGCCGGATCTGATCGATCAGTAATTCCCGGTCAATGGCATAAATATTCATAGAAAAATTCTGCACGCCGGATGCCTTAGAATTGATCTTAATGTTATTCACACGGCCGTTTTCCAACTCCAGAGTATAATAATAAGCACTGAAATCCATGTCCGATTCAAGCATATTCTTCGGAATCTCCTGCTCTATATATGCGACTGTCACATCTGCGCCGCTCTGGATATGTTTCTCCAAAAATGCCGAAAAATCAAAATTCACGGCAATATTGGCATCGGACATAATGACATACTTTTCCTTCTGGCGCTTCAAAAAATTCAAAACACTTGCCAATGCTTCTACACGGCCGTTATAAACCTTCACATTCTTCTGTGCGAACGGAGGAACAATATTCAGACCGCCGTTTTTACGAGTCAGGTCCCATTCACGTCCGGATCCAAGATGATCCATCAAGGAATGATAATTCTTACGGACAATGATAGAAACATTGTCAATCCCGTTGTGGACCATACTGGATAAAACAAAGTCGATCATGCGGTAACGGCCTGCGAATGGAATCGAAGCCATCAGACGGTCAGCTACCAGTTCCGGCACTAATCCATCATAACTGTTTGGGAAAATGATGCCCAATGCATCTGCATTCGAATTTACCATTGCTCTTCACCGTCCTTTACATTTTTATTGATCATCGCTTTTGGCCCGATCTTCGCGCCGTCTCCGATATAAACACCGGAACCGACCGTTGCCACACCATCAGATTCATTGTCCGGCATAGCCCCCACTTTTGCGTTCTCACCGATCACCACATTCTCTGCAATGATACAATGTTCTACGACTGCACCAGCCTTGATCACGCTGCCGCCCATAATAACGGCATCCTCTACCTTAGCGCCCTTTTCCACTTGAACACCGGCAAACAGGATGGAGTGCTTTACTTCGCCGCAGATACGGCAGCCATCGGTGATCATGGAATTCTCTACCACAGCATCCGCGCCGATCTTATGGCCGGTCATACCGCTGTTACGGCTGTAGATCTTCCAGTCTTCATCAAACAGGTTGATTCCGCTGTGCTCTGGATCCAGAACTTCCATATTCGCTTCCCACAGGGATGAGATCGTTCCCACATCCTTCCAGTAGCCGCTAAAGCGATATGCATACATGGTACGGTTGTCACGGAGAAGATTCGGGATGATGTTATTCCCAAAATCATTTTCGGAATTCGGGTCTGCCTCGTCCTCTTCCAGATACTGTTTCAGGATGTCCCAATTAAAAATATAGATTCCCATAGAAGCGAGGTTTGACTTCGGATTCTTCGGCTTCTCCTGGAATTCCGTGATCTTATCATTCTCATCTGTTACCATGAGCCCGAAACGAGGTGCCTCTTCCCACGGTACTTCCATTACAGCCACACTGAATTCCGCGCCTTTTTCCTTATGGAATTTCAAGAACTCACTGTAGTCCTGCTTGCAGATCTGGTCACCGGACAGGATAATCACATACTTCGGGTCATAACGCTCTATGAAAGAAATATTCTGGTATATTGCATTCGCAGTACCTTTGTACCAGTCAGAGCCGGATGCCTGCTGATACGGCGGAAGTACATGGACTCCGCCATACAGGCGGTCCAGATCCCACGGCTGGCCATTTCCAATATACTCGTTCAAAACAAGCGGCTGATACTGGGTAAGGATACCAACAGTATCAATGCCTGAATTAACGCAGTTCGACAGCGGAAAATCAATAATACGATATTTTCCGCCAAAAGGAACTGCCGGTTTTGCCAGCTTTTGTGTCAGCGCATACAGACGTGAGCCCTGACCGCCGGCAAGAAGCATTGCAATCATTTCTTTTGCCATATCTTATCCCCTATTCTATAAAATATTGTATGCAGATTGTACCACATTTTTTTATAAATAGGTAGTACTTTTGTAAAAAATTGTTAAAGAAATACAAAAAGAAATAAAAATCGCCAGAAAATCCCCTCGGGCAGCGCCCGGTAGATTTTTCTGGTGATTTTTATTACGTCAGGAACAGAAACAAATGATAGTAAATTATATGTGTGTTATCCCTCTGTTATGAATACAAATTTTACATCTCCGTCCATATCATCGGATATTCCAGAGAAGCTTTTGTATGCACGGGAATTGTCCAACGCCTCGTTCATTTTGTCCAGCATGCCTTCGATATCACCGTCAAATACATCAACCAGCTTCTGGATCCCATCCTTGTCAAATTGGATCATCCCATTGTTCAGTTCCGCCGCGCCATTATCCAACTGCTGTACTCCGCTGATGAGGGCACCGGAACCTGACTGCAGCGTATAAAGCCCATCCTTTAATGTAATAGCGCCATCATTCAGCCGTGAAGCGCCTGATGCAAGTTCAAGCGCTCCGGCAGCCGCACTTTTCGCGCCTTCGTTTGCTTCTCCCATTTTCTGGGAAAGGAGAGCGCCACCTTCTTCTACTGCAGCGGCTCCCTGAGCCAACTGGTTCAGCCCGCTGACCAAATCCCCTTCCACGCTTGATGCGATTTTTGATGTTCCTGCTTTCAATGTACCGACACCAGCATTAACCTGGGCCTGCAGGCCGCTCTGCGGGTCATTGACCTTTCCGTTTAGTTCCTGCACGCCAGCAGCAACCTGCTGGATCCCGCCCTGCAGTTCAGCAGCCCCGTCACTTAGTTTTGACGCATTGTCACTTATTTGCTTTGCGCCATCCTCTATGTCTGCTAATCCTCCATCCAATTGCCCTAGAGCAGCATTTAATACCCCTTCTATCTGGGCCGCTGCATCCGCAAGACTTTTCTGCAGATCAGCCGTCATCTGCTGTGCATCGCTGACATTTTGTGCCGCCTCACCTACTGCTGCTGCCTGCACGGAAAGTTCTTGACCGGCATTGATAATCATACCGGCATCTGCACTTAATGACTGAGATGCCCCTATCGCCGTTTCAACCTGTGCCGCCGCCTGTTGTGCCGCGCTTTTCTTTGCTTCATTGTCACTCTGGATCTCTCCGATCGCCTGGCCTATGAGCGCGCTTGCATCCGCCGCTTCTTCAGGAAGCATACCTTGTACCTGATACAGTAATTGCACTGCGCTATCCGAGCCTCCGTTCCCTTGTGCTGCCATATATGCACTCTGCCGGGCTGCTTCCAGATCTCCTGCCAGCGACTGGGCCTCTGCGGAAACGTTTTGCGCACTGCTTATGGCAGAACTGCCTAAATCCCTTGTAATGGCCGCAGGATCCGCGTTTGTGACCACAGCGCCTGATGCCGCACCCATTAATATCTGCTCAATTTTTTCAGAAATCTCTCCACTGGAGTTCTGAAGTGTCGTACGGGCAGTACTGATTCCCTCTTTCAAATTTTGTGCGCCAGCCGCCAACGCCTGCGCCCCGTCGCTTAATGCAGCCGTCCCTGCTGCCAGAGAGTCTTTCTCTCCATTCACGGCCGCATCCAATTCTGCAACCCCGCTGCAGAGGGCAGGAAGCTGCTCCCCAAGGGACTCCTGCATCTGCGTAACTCCTGCATCTAATGCTTTCACCCCTGGCAGTAATTCATTCTGCGTCTGAGCCGCCGCTGTCTTTAACCCAGCATTCAATTGGCCTGCACCAGAAGCCAGCGTCTGCGCCCCGCTCAGAAGCTGGCCCGTACCGTCAGCAAGAGCTGCGTTTCCTTCGGCAAGGGCATTGCCGCCTGCTGCCAGCGCCCCCGCGCCGGACTGCAGTGCTTCTCCGCCCGCCGTCAACTGTCCGATCCCATCTACCAGCGTACCAGAAGATGCCAGCAAAGTATCAATTCCATTCTTCAATTCCCCGCTGCCGCTGACA
This sequence comes from uncultured Lachnospiraceae bacterium, assembly GCA_910589385.1. GTDB lineage: Bacteria > Bacillota > Clostridia > Lachnospirales > Lachnospiraceae > Schaedlerella. Next base: position 36,809 of record CAJUTU010000008.1, on the reverse strand, counting down.
AGCCGGCTGGATGCATCCTGCAATTCCTGCATGGAGCTGCCCAGATCCTCCAGACTTTCAAATCCATCTGTCTCCAGATCATTAAACACGCTGTTTGTTGCTATGGTCAGCCCCTCCACAGGCTCAAAGCCTGTCACATCAGCTTCCACTTCAAAGTAGTCGGGAATCTCCAGGTTCTCCACATCCAAAATATCATTCATGGCCGGAAGCCCGTAGCCGATCGCAATATTACGCTCTCCGTCGGACATCAGTTTTCCGTGGTCCACTGTTACATTTTTAAATATTTCCTCATCAAGGACAAGCCCGGTAGCCATCATAAACGGGGTCGCCGTTTTATCTTTACCGGATGTCTTATTCTTATAGGTATACCGCATCACCAGATGCCCGCTTTTGCCTTCTAATTGGGCTGCCGTAACATCTTTTCCGTCTAATTTATAGGAAATCTCAATTCCTACAGGGAGTTCTTTGGATGTAGTCCCCTGATAGCAGATATCTTCGCCCACAGCATCCCAGACAAGGTCTTTCCCTGACGCAGAATAGGATTCTTCCCCTTTCACATTTATAATATCTTCCAGATCCGAAATATCCTTAAATTTTGACTCTCCGGATATATTTTTCAACTGATCTGATACCGTAACTGATGTTACGGAACCAGTGCCGTCTATTTTGGCATAAACTGTCTCCGATTTCGTAGGTTTTGCGGCAGAATCTTCTGATGAAGATGTTGACGTTTTTTCCTCTCTCTTTTTGTCAGTTTCCTCTTTATCTACAGACTCCTGCTTTGCAGTCTCCGTATTTTCTGCGCCTGTATATTCCGCAGCAATTACAGTTGTTTCTCCATTGGCCGGCACATTTGCAGAAACCGGTAAAAGACTGCCTGCCACCAGGCTTACCAACATCATACTTGCAATAAATGCTCTAATTTCTCTGTTTTTCATAAAACACAGCCTCCAATCATTTTATTTGTGAACCCTTTTCAAATCTCATTTCATAAAATATCCAATTCATATTCCTGCAAAATCGTTTACAGCTTCACAGCATCTGTTTTCCATGCTGCCTTTTTTACGCGCATCTCTTTTGTCGTTACGCAGATAACCTTGTCAAACACCATCATCATGGACGGCAGGATGAAGATGACGACAAACATACTCACGATCGCACCTCTTGCCATCAAAGTACACAATGCTGAAATCATATCAATATCTGAATACATTCCCACTCCAAACGTAGCGGCGAAGAATCCCAGCGCCGATACGATGACCGAACTGATCGAGACAGACAGCGCGGTCTGCACAGCCGCTTGCTTCTCTTTCCCCAGGCTTCGTTCTTTTTTATAACGGGTCGTCATCAAAATCGCGTAGTCCACAGTCGCGCCAAGCTGGATCGTACCGATCACGATGGATGCGATAAACGGCATCTTCGTTCCTGTATAATAAGGAATCCCCAGATTAATGAATATCGCAAACTCAATCACAGACACCAGGATCACTGGCAGTGAAACCGAACGGAACACCATGGTAATGATCAGGAAGATCGCCACGATAGAAACCGCGCTGACCACTTTGAAATCTTTATCCGTAATTGTGATCAGATCCTTTGTACATGGCGCTTCTCCGATCAGCATCGCTGAACTGTCGTATTTCTTTATGATCGAATTCAGCCTGCTGCATTGGTCGTTCACCTCATCTGTCGCCACTTTATATTCCGACTGTACCAGCATGAGCTGCCAGTTCCCCTGCTTCATTGTATCGCTGATCCCATCCGGGATCATATCACGTGGAATGGCGGAACCTAAGATGCTGTCCAATCCTAATGCAAATTTCACACCCTCTACATCAGACATTTCTTTTAGCATTGCTTTTGCATCTTTCGGGGACAACTCTGCATCAGACAAAACCATGTGGGTAGCATTCATATCAAATTCATCCGACAGCTTTTCATTTGCCTGGATGCTCTGTAAGTACTTTGGAAGTGTAGCATCCAGATTGTAGTAAACTTCTGCTTTCGTATAGCCCCACAACGCAGGCACAAGCAGAATAACAAATACCGCCACAAATATTTTGTAATGCTTTGTAATCCATGCCGCCGGTTTATCCATATTCGGTATAATGGCCTTGTGGGTTGTCTTTCTAATCGCTTTGTCAAAAATCAGAAGCATAGACGGCAGCACCGTCACACAGCTTATCACACCAAATACCACGCCTTTTGCCATGACGATCCCCAGATCCCTGCCCAATGTAAAGCTCATAAAACACAATGCGATAAATCCGGCAACTGTCGTGACAGAACTTCCTACAACAGAGGAAAATGTATTCGCGATCGCATGGGCCATCGCACGTTCCTTATCGCCCTCGTATCTTTGCTGGTTCTCCTGATAGCTGTGCCAGAGGAAGATCGAGTAATCCATGGTCACGCCGAGCTGCAGGACTGCGCTCAGCGCTTTCGTAATATAGGAAATCTCTCCCAGGAAATAGTTGCTCCCCATATTGTAAACAATTGCCATTCCGATGCTCAGCATAAAGAATACCGGAAGCAGCCAGCAGTCCATAAATACAGAAAGCACGATACAGCTTAAAACGACAGCGATCAGCACATAGATCGGAGTTTCCTTTTCTGACAGATCCTTGATATCTGTCACCACCGCAGACATACTGCTGAGATAACACTGCCGGCTGGTCACGCTGCGGATCTCATGGATCGCGTCCATCGTACTATCCGCAGAGGTCGAATCATCAAAAAAGATCGCCATCAGCGTCGCATCCTCAGTATTAAACACATCCTTTATCTTATCCGGCAATGCCGAAACCGGAACGGATATATCCATCAAAGAGTCATACCAGATGACATCCGCCACACCCTCTACCCCTTCAATCTTCTCCTTCAGGCCTGCAGTTTCTTTCGTAGACATCCCCTCTACGACCTCCATTGCAAACGCCCCTTTTCCGAAGTCTTCCATCAAAATGTCCTGCCCCTTCATCGTATCAATGCTGTCCGGCAGATAATACAGGATATCGTAATTGACTCGGGTCTTGAAATATCCCATTGCAGATGGAATCAGCAGCAAAATGCCAAGTATCAGGATCACAACCCTGTACTTTACGATTTTCTTACCAGTTGTTACCATGTAAAATGCCCCCTTTATTTGAATGACTTTTGGTCATTTTTTTGTTGCATAGAGTACTATATACCAAAAATGACCAAAAGTCAATCCCTTTTTATATTAAAATTGACTTTTAGTCATTTTGCACTTATAATTGAATCCGTAAACCAATTTCAAGAGCTGTTGAAACCATTGCAAAGCCACGGTTTGGTACAGTTCTTTACAAAACGACAGGAGAAGAATATGGGAAAAGTAGAAGAGAACAAACAGCAGAAACTAAACGCACTTTTCGCAAGCGCGTATGATCTATTTTTATCACAGGGCATTACAAAGACATCTATTCTTGATATCGTCCAGAACGCAGGGGTGGCAAAAGGCACATTTTACCTTTATTTTAAAGATAAATACGATATCCGGGACCGGCTCATCGCCAGAACCGCAGGCAAACTCTTCCTTGCCGCCCACAAAGAGCTGGAAGAGGCAGATATCCCACTGTTTGAAGATAAGATCATCTTTATCGTGGACTATGTGATCGGAAAGTTAGAAAACAATAAGCCTATACTCCGGTTTATCTCTAAAAACCTGAGCTGGGGAGTATTCCGGCAGGCAATCACGAAAAATGAGGATAACACAGAGCTTAGCAGCATGGATTATTTTCTTTTGTTGATACAGGAAAACACTTCTGTACGGCTGCGCAATCCGGAAATCATGATTTTTTTAATCGCAGAACTGGCAAGCGCTTCCTGTTACAGCACCATTTTGGAAAACGAACCTGTCAGTTTTGAAGAACTGAAACCAGAGCTTTATGAAGCGATCCGGGCCATTATCCGAAGCCATACCCTGCCTTCCCCGGCAGGATCACACAATGAATGAATATTTTGTAGAACCGCAGATTTTTATTTCTGTTTCTACCTATTAAAATACCTTGTTGCAAAATCTACAAAAAAAAATTCATTTTTTCATTCATCCTTGTAAGTTTTGACATTGCTTTTTTCTCAAAAAAGAGTATGATTATTAAAGGAAAAATATAAACAAAGTATTAACAAATCAATACCCTTAATTCACATGAGGAGGCTTACTATGGACTCTATTGTAAAGAAACTGTCAGAGATAGAATCTGCCGCTTCAGCCATTGTGGAACACGCAGAGGCCCAAAAGGAAGTCCTGGATCATGAATACCGTGAAAAGCGGAACCGCTTTGATACGGAACTGGAGGAAAAAACCTCCGGCAAAATCCAGAAAATTCAGGAAGACCTTGCCGCGAAGACACAGGAATTACTGAAGGCACAAATGGGAGGGCGCAATGATACCATCGCTGCTCTGGAGAAGGAATATGAAGAACGGCATACGTGGTATGCACAGAATATTTTAAAACGGATCACAGAGGTATGAGAGCATGGGAAATCTACTGACCTACGGTGGAATCGTGACCAAGCTGCGTGCCATGGAAGCAAAGCTTTTAAAACCGGAAAACTTTGAGGAGATTGCCGCTTTGAGCAGTGTGCTTGATGTAGTGGCTTATCTGAGGGAAAATTCATCCTATGCTTATGTATTAGACCTGCTGGACGAGAACCGGATGCACCGGGGTGATATCGAAAAAATCCTGACCCGGCAGCTTTATCATGAATATTCCAAGATTTACCGGTTCTGCGGGATGAAGCAGCGTGAGTTCCTGAGGCTATATGTCAGGCGTTATGAGATCGACTTGATCAATTACTGCCTGCGTATTGTCATCAACCGTTATGATGAACCCTTTGACCTGAATTACAAAAAGCAGTTTTTTGACAAGTATACCCAGATTTCGATTGATGATCTGATCACTTCGCGGACAACTGACGAGCTTGTCGAAAACCTCAAAGGAACGGAGTACTATCCGTCTTTACACCGGATTCAGGAGAGCGGTTCTGTGACGCTTTTTGATTACGATTTAACACTGAACCAATATAACCTTTCCACACTTTGGAAAAAGAGAAAAAAAATATTGAAAAAGAAAGAACTGGAACTGTACACGAGAGAATGCGGAACCAAAATTGACCTTTTGAACCTGCAATGGATCTACCGGGCGAAGAAATATTACCATATGCCGCCTACTACGATCTATACCCTTCTCGTTCCGGTCCAATATAAGGTATCGGCCGAACTGATCAAAGAACTGATAGAAACCCCCGGTGCCGAAGAATTTGAAGCTGTACTCCAGAAGACTTTTTATGCACGGCATTATGACTTCGGGCAGCAGCTTACCATTGAACAGATGTATACGGAGTGCATGGACCGCCTGTACCGGGCGGAGAGACGGCAGAATCCTTATTCTATCGCTGCCATCAACACCTATCTGTTTTTAAAAGAAGAAGAAGTAAGAAAGCTGACGACCGCCATAGAATGTATCCGTTATGGCCTATCCTCTGGTGAGACGCTGGCTTATATTGGAGGTAAGACGCAATGATCGTAAAAATGAAATTCATCAATATCTCCGGCCCCCGGGATGATATCGACCGGGTAACAGACCTCTATCTCTCAAAGTATGAGATCCAGCTCGAATCTGCGCTTTCTGAGCTGAAGACGGTGAACAACCTGCGGCCCTTTGTGGAGATCAACCCATACCGTGATGCACTGGCACAGGCAGAGCAGTTCGCCGCCCTTCTGGAGAACCCGGATAAAGTCCGGCCCGATGAAAAGCTGGGGCTGGACGGCATGTTTGAAATCATCCGCAATACCAGCGCCGACTATCAAAGCCTGCAGGACAAAAAAGAGAACCTGAAGAAAAAAATCGAAGGACTCCGCGAAAAGCAGCAGGTCATCGCACCTTTCCGGCCGTTAGACTGCAATCTGAATGAAGTCTTGAACTATAAGTATATTGCATATCGTTTCGGACGGATTGCTGTAGAATACTACTACAAGATGAAGAAATATCTGATCGAAGAGATGGATGCCATCTTTGTAGAAGGGGAACGGGATGAAAGCTATGTATACGGAGCTTATTTCGTATCTCCCGGAGGAGCCCCGAAAGCAGACGCTCTGTTCCGGACCCTGCATTTTGAGCGGATCACTCTGAATACTGAATATGAGGGGACACCGGCTGACGTTTACCATAAATTACAGCGCCAGATCAACAAGCATACAAATGAAATCGCTGATCTAGACAAAGAGGCTGTGAACATGCTGGCAGACCGTGCGCCCCAGATCGTCGCTTCCCAAAAGCGGCTTGAGGAATTGTCCAGTAACTTTGATGTGCGCAAAATGGCAGCGCGGATGGAAGATAATCAGGAAGATTTTTATATCCTATGTGGATGGATGTCAGAAGAAGACCTGGAAAAATTCCAGAAGGATATTGAAAACGATGATAAAATTTTCGTCATGGTGGAAGAGGACCGGAGCGCCCACTTCGGAGCGCCGCCTACAAAGCTGAAAAACCCGAAGGTCTTCAAGCCCTTTGAAATGTATGTACAGATGTACGGGCTCCCGGCACATAACGAGATGGATCCGACCATATTTGTCGGACTGACTTACTCTTTCATCTTCGGGGCCATGTTCGGAGATGTAGGACAGGGGCTGCTTTTGCTGATCGGCGGCGGGCTGCTGTATTACTTTAAGCGGATCCCGCTGGCAGGGATTGTTGCAACGGCAGGTATTTTTTCCACGATCTTCGGATTCCTGTTCGGAAGTATTTTTGGATTCGAAGATATTATTGATGCCGTGTGGCTAAGGCCTATTGAACATATGACTACGCTCCCCTTCGTCGGGAAACTGAATACGGTCTTCGTGGTTGCCGTGGCTTTCGGTATGGGAATCATCATCCTGGCCATGATCCTTCATATTGTCAACGCTTTTCGAAGCCATGATATCGGAGATGCCTGGTTCGATGTAAACGGTGTTGCTGGACTTGTATTTTACGGTTCTGTAGTCGCTGTCATTGTCCTGTTTATGACCGGACATAAGACTCCCGGCGGAATCGTGATGGCCATTATGTTCGGAGTTCCGCTGATATTGATTCTGTTTAAAGAACCGTTGACGAAAAAAATAGAAAAAAGAGCCGATAAGATGGAAGAAAGCAAGGCTATGTTCCTGGTACAGGGCTTTTTTGAACTGTTTGAGACCATGCTGAGCTACTTCTCCAATACCCTTTCTTTTGTCCGTATCGGCGCTTTTGCCGTCAGCCATGCAGCCATGATGGAAGTTGTCCTGATGCTGGCAGGCGCGGAAAAAGGAAATCCGAACTGGATCGTAGTCGTGCTCGGCAACCTGTTTGTATGCGGCATGGAGGGATTGATCGTGGGCATCCAAGTACTTCGTCTGGAATACTACGAGATGTTCAGCCGGTTCTATAAAGGCTCTGGCCGTTCATTTGACCCTTATGCAAAATCCGGAAAGAAAAAGACAAAGTAAGAACTCTTTCCCACCATTAATTTTAAAAATGTAATGTAAACATATTCATATATTTAGGAGGATACTATTATGACAACCGCAACAAAACTCATTTTTATCGCAGCTTTAGTACTGAGCATCATTGTTCCTTTCGGCTATTACCTGATCGGTGAAAAGAACAAAAAGCGTTATAAGACAACATTGGGTGTGAACGCATTCTTTTTCTTCGGCGCATTTGCGATCGCAGCGGTCATGATGCTGGGCGGCCCGCAGGTTCATGCTGCGGAAGATGCAGCAGCACAGGCAGCTATGTCAACAGGACTTGGTTATATCGCAGCCGCACTGGTTACCGGTTTATCCTGTATCGGCGGCGGTATTGCCGTAGCAAGCGCAGCAAGCGCAGCCCTTGGCGCAATCAGCGAGGACTCCAGCGTGCTTGGTAAATCCTTGATTTTCGTAGGTCTTGCAGAAGGTGTGTGTCTGTATGGATTGATCATCTCCTTCATGATCCTGGGAAGTTTGTAAGATGAAGATGTATTTGATCAGTGATAATGTTGATACCTATACAGGAATGCGTCTGGCAGGCGTAGAAGGCGTCGTTGTACATGAACGTGACGAACTCCGGGAGGCTTTGGAAAAAGTATTGACGGACAAAACAGTAGGCATTGTCCTGCTGACAGAAAAATTTGGCCGGGAATTTCCCGAAATCCTCGACCAATTCCGTCTGGAACGTCAGCTTCCCCTGCTGGTAGAAATCCCTGACAGGCACGGAACCGGCCGGAAAAAAGACTTTATCACATCCTACGTAACCGAGGCAATCGGATTAAAGCTGTAATATTAGGTGACTTTGAATTGGAACAAGTAATAGGAAAAAGGAGGTATCCCTCTTGACTCTGGAAGAAAAACTCGCACATTTACAGGCCACCTCCATGGAGGAGGCGCGGGCAGAAGGCAACGCGATCATTGACAACTACCGTGACGCCCTGGAAAAATTGTTGAAAGACCATAAAGAAGAAATGCGGTGGCAGGCAGAAACGCGCGTCAAAGCAGAACAGTCGAATGCAAGGCATATGCTGAACCAGGCAGCCGCCCGGACTCAGTTAGAACTGAAGCGCAAAACCGGAAAGATCCAGGTAGAGCTCAAAGATAAAATTTTTGAGGAAGCGCATGCACTTGCCCAGGATTTCATGAAAACAGATGCTTATAAAGATTACATGGTCAAGTCTATCCGCAAGGCAATCTCATTTGCCTCCGGCGAAGAGATGACCATTTATATCAATCCCACTGATGAAGGGCTTTGCGCGGGCCTGGAAGAAGCTACCGGAACACGGCTGACCGTCAGTTCGGAAGATTTTATCGGAGGAACGCGCGCAGTCTTACGCGAACGCAATATTTTGATCGACAACTCATTCAAGACACTTTTACGCAATGAGTATGATAACTTTTTATTTGGAGGTGGCGGAATTGCTTAATACTGGAAAAATCTATGGGATTAACGGCCCCGTCATCTATCTGAAAGGCAACACTGGTTTCCGCATGCAGGAAATGGTGTATGTAGGGGAAGAAAAACTGGTAGGGGAAGTCATTGCGCTTGATAAAGACATGACGACCATCCAGGTGTACGAAGAAACAACCGGGCTCCGGCCGGGAGAAGAGGTCATTGCCAGCGGAAGTGCAGTCTCTGTTACCCTGGCGCCCGGCATCTTGAATAATATTTTTGACGGGATCGAGCGTCCGCTGGAAAAGATATCCGAAGCCGGCGGCGCCTTTATCACCAGAGGTGTAAGTGTGGATGCTCTTGACCGGAACAAAAAGTGGAAAGCACACATTGTTTCCTCTGTGGGGGATTTCTTGAATGCAGGCGATATCATTGCCCTGGTGCCGGAGACAAGCGCGATCGTGCATAAATGCATGGTTCCGCCAGACGTTGAAGGAAAAGTTGTAAAAGTCGTGCCTGATGGGGAATATACGATTGATGAAACTCTGGTAACACTGGAATTGGCCGACGGTTCCATGAAAGAACTGACCATGACACAGCGCTGGCCGATCCGTGTTCCTAGGCCGGTCAACAACCGATTCCCAGCCTCCGTCCCGCTTATCACAGGCCAGCGTATCGTCGATACCATGTTCCCTATTGCCAAGGGAGGCACAGCCGCTATCCCTGGCGGGTTCGGAACCGGAAAGACGATGACGCAGCACCAGATCGCAAAATGGTCTGATGCCGATATCATCATTTATATCGGATGCGGAGAACGTGGAAATGAAATGACACAGGTTCTGGAGGAATTTGGCGAACTGACCGACCCCAGGACAGGCAATCCTTTGATGGACCGGACCACTTTGATCGCCAATACTTCAAATATGCCGGTTGCTGCTCGTGAGGCCAGCATTTACACTGGGCTCACCCTTGCAGAATATTACCGAGATATGGGGTATGATGTCGCGATCATGGCGGACTCCACCTCCCGCTGGGCAGAGGCGCTGCGTGAACTGTCCGGCCGTCTGGAAGAAATGCCCGCTGAGGAAGGTTTCCCTGCTTATCTGGCATCCAAGCTTTCTGCTTTCTATGAAAGAGCAGGTATGATGCACAATCTGAATGATACAGATGGTTCTGTAACGATCATCGGGGCAGTGTCTCCCCAGGGCGGCGACTTCTCCGAACCAGTAACCCAGAACACCAAGCGTTTCGTCCGCTGTTTCTGGGGGCTTGACAAATCCCTTGCCTATGCAAGGCATTACCCGGCTATCCACTGGCTGACAAGCTACAGTGAATATTTGACCGACCTGGCTCCCTGGTATCAAGACCGGGTTTCACCAAAATTCGTAGATTACCGGAACCGTATCATGGCGCTCCTGAACTCAGAGAGCAGCCTGCTGGAGATCGTAAAGCTTATCGGAAGCGACGTGCTGCCTGACGACCAGAAATTGGTTCTGGAGATTGCCCGTGTGATCCGTCTGGGCTTCCTGCAGCAGAACGCGTTCCATAAAGATGACACCTGTGTCTCTATGGAGAAGCAGTTTTTAATGATGGAAACGATCCTGTATCTGTATAAACAGTCCCGCGCACTGGTAACCATGGGGCATCCGATGTCTGTACTAAAATCAGAAGACATTTTTGACAGAGTCATTTCCATAAAGTATGACGTGCCCAATGACCGTTTGGAATTATTCAACCAATACCACCGTGATATCGATGAATTTTACCAGCGTGTTCTGGAAAAAAATGCATAAGGGGGAAATGATGCCATGGCAATTGAATATTTAGGCTTAAGCAGTATCAACGGCCCTCTGATCGCCCTGGAGGGTGTACAGGATGCTTTTTATGATGAGATCGTAGAATTCTTCATAAACGGCACTGAACGGAAGATCGGGCGTATCGTTGAGGTTTATGAAGACAGAGCAGTCATTCAGGTATTTGAAGGTTCTGAAAATATGTCTCTGAAAAATACCCATACCCGTCTCACCGGGCATCCGATGGAAATTGCACTTTCTCCGGATATGCTGGGACGTACATTCAACGGGATCGGCGAGCCAATTGATGAATTAGGGCCGCTGACTTCCACATTAAGGCGGGATGTAAATGGCCTTCCGCTGAACCCGGTAAAACGGGAATACCCCAGAAACTTTATCCAGACCGGAATCTCTGCCATTGACGGCCTGACCACCTTGATCCGCGGGCAGAAGCTGCCGATCTTCTCAGGAAACGGCCTGCCCCACGACCAGCTTGCGGCACAGATTGTAAAGCAGGCTTCTCTGGGCGGTGATTCCAGTGAGGAATTTGCCATTGTGTTTGCCGCAATGGGTGTCAAGCACGATGTCGCTGACTTTTTCCGCCGTACCTTTGAGGACAGCGGAGTTGCCGACCATGTGGCTATGTTCTTGAACCTGGCAAACGACCCGGTTGTAGAACGTCTGATCACACCAAAGGTTGCTCTTACAGTTGCAGAATATCTGGCTTTTGAGTTAAACATGCATATTCTGGTCATTTTGACGGATATGACCTCTTTTGCCGAGGCCATGCGTGAAGTTTCCTCTTCAAAAGGGGAGATCCCCAGCCGTAAAGGTTATCCAGGATATCTGTACAGCGAGCTGGCAACCCTTTATGAGCGTGCCGGAATCGTCCAGGGAATCAATGGTTCTGTGACCCAGCTCCCAATCCTGACCATGCCGAATGATGATATCACTCATCCAATCCCTGACTTGACCGGATATATTACCGAAGGCCAGATCGTATTGGAGCGTGGGCTGCATGGGCAGTCTATCTATCCGCCGATCAATATCCTGCCTTCCCTGTCCCGTCTGATGAAGGATGGGATCGGCGCCGGTTTTACAAGGGAGGATCATCAGGATCTGGCAAACCAGCTTTTCTCTGCCTACGCAAAGGTGGGAGACGCCAGGAATCTGGCATCTGTTATCGGTGAAGATGAATTATCTCCGATCGATAAAAAATATCTTGCATTTGGGAAGGAATTTGAGACCCGTTATATCGGCCAGGGAGTCAATGAGAACCGGAGCATTGAAGAAACCCTTGACCTTGGATGGGAACTGCTTGGAATGCTTCCGAGAGAAGAGCTTGACCGTGTAGATACGAAGATTCTGGATAAATACTATAAGCCTGCGGCGGAAGACGAATAAAGAAATAGTTTTTTAGGAAAGGGGGCGCTTGCACCATATGGATCCACGAACTTTTCCAACCAAAGGAAACCTGATGCTGGCGAAAAACTCTCTGACCCTCGCCAGGCAGGGATATGACCTGATGGATAAAAAGCGGAATATCCTGATCCGGGAGCTGATGTCTCTGATCGATGAAGCCAGAGATATCCAGGATGAGATTGACAGCACCTTTACTTATGCTTACCAGTGTCTGCAGCGTGCCAACATTGAGCAGGGGATCAGCATGGTTTCCCAGCTCGCCTACACGGTTCCGGTCGAAAACTCCATCAAGATCCATACACGGAGTATCATGGGTACGGAAATCCCGCATGTGGGATATACCCCGGCTCATGAACTGCCGACCTACGCGTTCAGTACAACGCGAGAATCCATTGACCAGGCCACGAAGGCATTTCAGAAGGTAAAAGACCTGACAGTAAAGTTATCCATGGTCGAAAACGCGGCCTATCGGCTGGCTACAAATATTAAGAAAACACAGAAGCGTGCAAATGCTCTGCAAAATATCACAATCCCGATGTATTCCGAACTGGTCAGTTCCATCACAAATGCTCTGGAGGAAAAAGACAGGGAAGAATTTACCCGTCTGAAGGTCATCAAGAGGATGAAAGAAAAAAAAGGATAAAAAACCGGTGCAGAACAGCTTGAAGACAAAGCTGTTCTGCATCGTTTTTCTTCTTTGAAAGCGAGATTTCTTTCGGAACGGCCGGGGCAGAAATTCCTATCATACATTTGGCTTACAGCATTCACATAAAGTCAAATAGGCTCATCTGTCTGCCGTTTCCTGTATTTCTGCTCTGATGTGCTTTTTCCCTGTCGGCCAGCTCCTTTGGAATCTCTTCCAAAAACGGAGATTCTTCTTTTGAAGTCGTCAGGATCAGTTCTTTCCTGGCCCTGGTCAGCCCGACATAGAATAAACGCCTCTCTTCCTCTTCATCGGACAGGTACTTTTCATTTTCAAAAGGAATCATACCCTTATTGACCCCATATATCATAACAACAGGAAATTCCAACCCTTTCGAGCCGTGAAGAGTCATCAGCGTGACCGCGCCGGATGTATACTGTTTCTCCCCGCATCGCTTCAAATCACTTTCTACCCCAAAATCTAAAGCCTCGATAAATTCCACCATTGTCAGATAAAACACAGAGGTCCGGTATAGTTTCTGCATTCCTTTTTTCTGTCCCAACTGTAGATCTTCCATCCACTCGTCCAGGATTTTCTGTGGTTTTTTCTTTTTCAAAAACGGCATATACTTCTCTCTCATATTTTGATAAATAGAAGCTGTCATATCCCCGGCTTCCAAATTCCATAAAAGCTTCAGCGCTGTCTGCCCTGCCAGTCCATCCTGAGGGTCTGCAAGGCTTTTAAAAAAGCTGACCGTTCCCCGCACGGCCGGGTCCAAAAGAAAATCCTCTCTTCCTGCCACGACATATGGAATCCCCTCCTTTTTCAAGCACTTCTCCAAAAGCTTTGCCTGCCGGCGGGTCCGGTACAATACAGCAATCTCTTCAAACCCCCGTACTCTGCCCTCGTTTTCTACATAGACTTCCTGGGCTTCCAGCATACCGATCCCCCCTGTGATACGGTTCACCTCTTTTGCCACAAAGATGGCTTCTGACATCTCACTGTCTGCCTCTACAATCCTCACGGCAGCGCCGTCCAGTGTGTTCGCCCGCAATTCCCTTTCTCCTCCTGGATTTCTGGATATCACTTGCGCTGCCAGACTCAAAATCTGTGGAGTGGAACGATAATTTTCCTCCAGGGTAATCTGTATAGTCTGAGGAAATTCCTCTAACAGACGCTCAAAGCATCCTGCGTCTGCCCCACGGAATCTATAAATTGCCTGGTCTGGATCACCAATGACGAACAATTCTTTTCCCCTCTGATTCCATGCCTGGATCAACTGATACTGCAGAGGGCTGATATCCTGAAATTCATCCACCAACAGATAATCAAATGAACCTGCACCGTCTTTTCTCTGTGATTCATTTCCTGATTCCTTAGCAAGACGCAATGCCTCTATGAGAAGATCATCAAAATCCATCGCGTTCTTCTCTTTTAGGATTCTTTGGTATGCTTCAAATGCCTGTTTTAATCTGTCTCTAGATTCAAAATCAATATCCTGTTGAGAATATGATGACTCTAAGTTCGGTTCTGTGCCGGCATTGCCAGGCTTTATCCCTGATAATACCTCTTTGTCCACTCTCGTTTTATAATTGGATAACTCTGTCAGAAATTTCTTTCTGTCTATTTGCAGCCCAAACTCTTTGATGATCGTATCAGCAATCTCTTTCGTCTCCATGTCTCCGGCTAAAGAAAATTCGATTTCCTGCTCCTTCAAAAGCTTCCGTGCAATCGAATGAAATGTCCCAATTTGTATTTTTTTTGCGGCCGCTCCCTTTCCCATCTGTTCTTTGATACGCATCCTCAGTTCCCCTGCTGCCTGGTTTGTGAACGTCACTGCCGTAATACTGGAAGGTTTCACTCTCCTGTTCTCCAGAAGGTATAAAATACGGGAAATCAAGGTTTTTGTTTTTCCGGTCCCCGGCCCGGCGGCAACCGCTGTCACACGCTCTATGGCCCGAACTGCCTGCTGCTGTTTTTCATTCAAGAGAATCTTCTGTGCAGCTTTCACATCTGCACTCTTTTCATTTAAAATCTGCCCCTTGCCGCTCTGTTTCTGCTCTGCCTTTGTGTTTTCCAAACATCCGGTTTCTGAAAATGCACTTCCGGGAAACAGGCTTAGCTGCCCGTCCAGAGCATCCAGTTCACTCTGTGTAAACAGACGGATTTCCCCATATTCTCCGTCAAATCCCGGAATCCGTTCTACCTCGCCTTTTCTCAGCTTCCGGATTCCTTCGCATATCAAAACACCTGACGCGCTTCGGATATCTTCCAGCGGAAGTTCCCTCAAAATCCGAAATTCTGAGCCCAGGCTGCCGAGCAGGTTTAAGTATTCCCTTTGTACCTTTGCGCTGGCAGAGGAATAGCCCAGTGCCGCCCCAATGACCTCCGGCAAGGGAACCAGGCTTTCAAAATGCGCCCTGCCATTGATGCTCCCCTCCGGCCTGTCCGCAAGCTGCTCAATACGATGAGATACGCCGATCGTCAGTTTCCGCCCGCATACCGGGCAGATACCGTGATGTCTTTCTGTTTCCAACGGCTCCAGGCAGATATTGCATTTCCGATGTCCGTCATAATGATATTTTCCCTCTTCCGGGAAAAATTCAATCGTCCCACTTAAACCTGTTCCTGTCTGGACCGCTTCCCTCAGCCCCTCATAAGAAAGCTCTATGTCTAAAAGATTTGCCTCCCTCCCAAGCTTTGCCGGGGAATGGGCATCTGAATTTGAGATCAATTGATAACCGTCCAGAGCCGAAACTCTCCAATTCATCGGAGGGTCAGAGGAAAGCCCTGTCTCCATGGCATGTATATAGGCTGATAAGTCCCCATAGCATTCTTCCACGGAATCAAAGCCGGAAAAGGCGCCGAACAGAGAAAAATGCGGCGTCCAGATATGGGCCGGGACATAAACTGCCTGTGGGCATAATTCCAGCAAGATTTCCAGCAGGTCATGGCAGTCCAGCCCAAGGATAGGCCGGCCGTCCGAATGGATATTGCCGATCGCTTCCAATTTTCGGGATACCGTTTCTGCCTCTTCAAGCCCAGGCAATAAGATCAGGCTGTGTACTTTACGCACCCGGCCGTATTTCTTATAAATGGAGCTGATCTCTCCGGTAATGACAAAACGCGGCTGCATCGTATCTGCAGCTGCAGGATCCTCTATCCGGTACTCCTTTTTTAATGTGTAAAGCCCGTCTTCTGCCGGTTCCAGCTTTTCTCCCAGTTCTTCCCTCCATGCCGGGTGGGTAAAATCTCCGCTTCCCACGATTCCGATTCCCTTGCGCCTTGCCCATAGATCTAAATATTCTGGTGTACAGTCTTTACTTGTAGCACGTGAATATCTGGAATGGATATGTAAATCTGCTATATACATGAAAGCACCTTCTTCTTTAAATGTAAGACAAAATTTTATCCAATGCCATTTTGCACAACTGTGTATTGTATTTCAAACCGAAAGATATGCATACTGCATCAAATTTATATTTCAGTTTAACATATTTTCCTGTACTTGACTATATTTTATTGCTTTCTTAATAAAAAGTGGTATAATATATGTCACCGATTAGAGCGGAGCGGAAGTTGATGACCTGCACGGGCATCAGTACGCTTCCTCTTAAAGTGTCAAAGACACACTAATGCATCTGAAAGATATAAAAAATAAAGGAGTGGATTGCAAATGGATATTACAAACGATATCAAATATGTAGGTGTTAACGACCATAAGGTTGACCTTTTTGAAGGGCAATATGTTGTTGAAAATGGCATGTCTTACAATTCCTACGTGATCTTGGATGAAAAAACAGCTATATTTGACACGGTAGATGCCCGTTTCACCCATGAATGGCTGGACAATATTGAATCTGTCCTGGGTTCCCGTAAGCCAGATTATCTGATCATACAGCACATGGAGCCGGACCATTCTGCCAATATCGCAAACTTCATGCAAGTATATAAAGATACCAAGATTGTTTCTTCTGCCAAGGCATTTGCCATGATGAAGCAGTTTTTCGGCACGGATTTTGAGGATAGGCAGCTTGTCATAAAAGAAGGAGATACTCTTTCTTTAGGAAAGCATGAGCTTGCTTTTGTTGCCGCGCCAATGGTGCATTGGCCGGAAGTTATCGTGACTTATGACAGTTTCGATAAAGTCCTGTTTTCCGCGGACGGATTCGGAAAATTCGGCGCCCTTGATGTAGAAGAGGACTGGGCATGCGAAGCACGCCGTTATTATATTGGAATCGTTGGAAAATATGGCACACAGGTTCAAAATCTTCTTAAAAAAGCATCCGGGCTGGACATCCAGACCATTTGCCCGCTGCATGGCCCTGTCTTGAAAGAAAACCTTGGATACTATCTGGGGCTTTATAATACATGGTCCTCTTATTCCGTAGAGACAGAGGGTATCGTGATCGCTTATACTTCTGTTTACGGCAATACAAAGAAAGCCGTAGAAGCCCTGGCTGCAAAGCTGGCTGCAAAAGGCTGCCCGAAAGTTGTTGTAACTGACCTGGCAAGAGACGACATGGCTGAAGCGGTAGAAGACGCGTTCCGCTATGGAAAACTGGTCCTCGCTACTACTACTTATAATGCAGATATTTTCCCGTTTATGCGCGAATTTATCAATCACCTGACGGAACGCAATTTCCAGAACCGGATCGTGGGCTTGATCGAAAACGGTTCCTGGGCGCCTATGGCCGCAAAGACCATGAAAAAAATGCTGGAAGGCTGCAAAAAGCTGACCTTTACGGATACCACTGTCCAGATCAAGTCTGCCTTAAATGAAGACAGCAATGCACAGCTTGAAGCTTTGGCAGAAGAACTCTGCCGTGACTATCTGGCACAGCAGGACGAGACTGCAGATAAAAATGATATGACCGCATTGTTTAAGATCGGTTACGGCCTGTATGTAGTAACCTCTAATGACGGAAAGAAAGATAACGGACTGATCGTGAATACCGTTTCCCAGGTTACCAATACACCGAACCGGATTGCTGTTACGATCAATAAAGACAACTATTCCCATCATGTGATCAAGCAGACAGGTATCATGAACCTGAACTGCCTGTCCACCGACGCACCTTTTAGTGTGTTTGAGACTTTTGGTTTCCAGAGCGGAAGAACAGCAGATAAATTTGCTAACCTCAAGCCGCTTCGTTCTGATAATGGACTTGCTTTCCTGCCAAGGTACATCAACTCTTTCATGTCATTGAAAGTAGAGCAGTATGTAGACCTTGACACGCATGGAATGTTCATCTGTACTATCACAGAGGCACGTGTTATCTCAGATGTAGAAACCATGACCTACACCTACTATCAGAATCACGTTAAACCGAAGCCGCAGACAGAAGGTAAGAAAGGCTTCGTTTGCGTTGTGTGCGGTTACATCTATGAAGGGGATGAACTGCCCGAAGATTTCGTATGCCCGCTTTGTAAACACGGGGCTGCGGATTTCGAACCAATCGAATAACGAATTTCTGGACTTTCGTATAATTAGAAAAAAAAGGGCAGGTACTTTTACAGAATTTTGTAAGTTCCTGCCCTTATTTTGTCTTAAATTTGCTTGATAGCGGAGGGAATGCTGCAATATGTCTATGAAAACGAAAACACCACCTGCAAATCAGATCACAGAAGGAATCATATGGAAACAGCTCCTTATTTTTTTCTTTCCGATCGTGTTCGGTACTTTCTTTCAACAACTATATAATACCATTGATACAATCATTGTAGGCCATTTTCTTGGCAAAGGCGCTCTCGCCAGTGTTGGCGGCTCTTCCACGCAGATCGTCAATCTGGTGGTTGGTTTTTTCACAGGCCTTTCCTCCGGTGCATCCGTCATCATTGCCCAGTTTTACGGTGCAGAGAATGAACGCGCAGTGCAGGAGAGCCTGCATACGGCCTACACATTTTCCATCTTAGGGAGCATCGCCATCTCCATCCCCGGTATCCTGCTGGCGCCCGGCCTGCTGCGCTGGATGAACACTCCCTCCGAACTGATACAGGATTCTACCCTATATCTGCGTATTTATTTTGCCGGGATCCTGTTTGTCTTTATCTTTAATATCGGTTCCAGTATCCTGCGCGCCATCGGAGATTCCAAACACCCTCTTTACTATCTGATGATCTGCTGCCTGCTGAATATTATCTTGGATATCGTATGCGTAGTACAGTTCCAGATGGGCGTTGCCGGCGCTGCCGCTGCCACATTTTTTTCACAGGCAGTGAGCGCGGCGCTGGTCACAAGGAAGCTTATGAAGTCCGATGGAATGCTGAAATTATCTTTAAGGAAGCTGAGGTTTCATGCAAATGTATTGAAATCTCAGCTCCGTATCGGAATGCCTGCCGGATTTCAATCGATCATGTACAGCCTTTCCAACGTCTTCATCCAGACAGCGCTGAACAATTTCGGAACGGATACGGTTGCCGCATGGTCTGTCTATGGAAAGCTGGATGCTGTATTCTGGATGATCAGCGGTGCGATCGGCATTTCCATCACTACATTTGTAGGACAGAATTTTGGTGCCCGCAAATATGACAGGGTAAAGAAAAGCGTACTGGTGTGCTTAAGGCTTGATTTCCTGATTTCTGTTGTTTTAGTCCTGTTTCTGCTGTCTGCCCGCATACCGCTTTTTCGGATCTTCACAAATGACGCTGACGTAATCCGTATCGGTTCCCAGATGATGCTGCTCATTACGCCCTGCTATATGTTTTTTATTTTTATTGAAGTCCTGTCCGGTGCGCTCCGCGGGATAGGCGATGTATTAGTCCCTACGCTGATCACGCTGGGCGGAGTCTGTATCTTCCGTATCCTGTGGCTCATCGGCGTGCTGAAGATACATCCTACGATAAACGCGATCATCCTCAGCTATCCGGTGACCTGGTTTACCACTGGAATCTTGTTTGTCATTTATTATCTGTATAAGAAAAAAAGAAGCCTGGCTGGTTAAGCCAGGTCTTCTCTGAAAATTTGCAGACTATATTGGGAAACTGCCATGGCTGTTCCTTATTTCATTTTAAAAATCGGACGTATCTTCTTATAAATGATGAAGACGATCAGGGATACCAGCGTACCCTTCAGCAGATTAAACGGCGCCACTGCAAATATTACGAATGTCGTCAGGCTGGTAATATGGGAGTTTACAGCCGACCCCATCTCTACCAGGGCGTCAATAGGCATGCCGAACGCTGCCCCGTAAGCCGGGAGCAGGATATACGCATTGATGAAACAGCCCATCACCGTCATGATAACGGTTCCCACTGCCATGCCGATAAGAGCGCCTTTTCTTGTATGATCCCTCTTGTAGACCAATCCTGCCGGAACGCATAATGCGCATCCAATGACGAAATTTGCCGCCTCTCCAACTCCTGCGGTCACAGTTCCATTGATCATCAGGTTCAGCAGGATTTTGATAAATTCGATGACAGCCCCCGCCATCGGCCCCATCACAAAGCATCCGATCATGACAGGGATCTCACTGAAATCAATTTCGTAAAACGACGGTGCAAAGGGAAGCGGAATCTCAAACAACATCAATACTACTGCGATGGCCGATAACATGCCAATCTGTACGATCATACGGATATTTACCTTTGATTCCTTTCTTACTGCTGCGTTTGTCTGTGTACTCATGTTACTTCTCTCCTTTTTAAATGATGATCATAATTTAGATAAAGAAAGAAAATCTTCATGGAAATCCTGCTGCCCCCTGTATGGAACAAAAAAAACCCCGGAAAACTTTCCGGAGCCTTAGACTATCCACACATAAATGGCATGAATTCCTTCTCTCATCCAGACTATCACTGTCGGTACTGGAATCCTCCCTAAAAAGAGTCACCAGTTCAGCCGCCTAAGCGGGTCGCGGACTATACCGCCGGTTGGGAATCACACCCTGCCCCGAAGAATCCATTCTTTTCACGAGAATCATTATAACTCGTTATAACCACGATTTCAAGGACTTATAATAGTTATTTTTTTAACATTTTCAAAAATTTTGTGGAATTTTATTGATTTTATCGCTTTATCATGTATAATATGATAATGAAAGAATGTCCATTTTGTAGGAAACATCACATATCCCTACATCTGAAGGCAAATATTGAAGAAGAGAGGTTAAAATGAGATGGCAGAAATCAATTTAAGCAAGTATGGCATTACCGGAACTACGGAAATTGTACACAATCCTTCTTATGAGATGTTATTCGAAGAGGAAACAAAACCTGATCTGGAAGGATTTGAAAAAGGACAGGTAAGTGAACTTGGTGCAGTCAATGTAATGACCGGTATCTATACTGGCCGTTCACCAAAAGATAAATTCATCGTAATGGACGAGAATTCAAAAGATACTGTATGGTGGACTTCAGATGAATACAAAAATGATAACCATCCGGCTTCAGAAGAGACATGGGCTGTGGTAAAAGATCTTGCGCTGAAAGAGCTTTCTGGCAAGAGACTCTTTGTTGTAGATGCATTCTGCGGTACAAATGCAGATACCCGCATGGCAATCCGTTTTATCATGGAAGTTGCTTGGCAGGCTCACTTTGTAAAGAACATGTTCATCCAGCCTACAGATGAAGAGCTTGAAAACTTCGAGCCAGACTTCGTTGTTTACAATGCTTCCAAGGCAAAAGTTGAAAATTATAAAGAGTTAGGCCTGAATTCAGAAACCGCAGCAATGTTCAATATCACCAGCCGCGAGCAGGTTATCTTGAATACATGGTACGGCGGAGAGATGAAGAAAGGTATGTTCTCCATGATGAACTACTATCTGCCGCTGAAGGGCATCGCTTCTATGCACTGCTCTGCGAATACAGATATGAACGGAGAGAATACCGCAATCTTCTTCGGACTTTCCGGTACAGGTAAGACCACACTTTCCACAGATCCGAAGCGTCTCCTGATCGGTGACGACGAGCACGGCTGGGATGACAATGGTGTCTTCAACTTTGAAGGCGGCTGCTATGCAAAGGTTATCAACCTGGATAAAGAATCTGAGCCGGATATCTATAATGCGATTAAACGTAATGCTCTTCTTGAGAACGTAACATTAGATGAAAACGGAAAGATTGATTTTGATGATAAGAGCGTAACAGAGAATACACGTGTATCTTATCCGATCAACCATATTGAAAAGATCGTCCGCCCGGTATCTGCAGCACCGGCAGCTAAGAATGTAATCTTCCTGTCCGCAGATGCGTTCGGCGTACTTCCTCCGGTATCTATCCTGACTCCAGAGCAGACACAGTACTATTTCCTGTCAGGATTCACAGCAAAGCTTGCTGGTACAGAGCGTGGTATCACAGAGCCTACACCGACTTTCTCCGCTTGCTTCGGACAGGCTTTTCTGGAACTGCATCCGACAAAGTACGGCGAAGAGCTGGTTAAGAGAATGGAAGCAAACGGTGCTAAGGCTTATCTGGTAAATACCGGATGGAACGGCACAGGCAAGCGTATCACCATTAAGGATACCCGTGGTATCATTGATGCAATCTTGAATGGCGATATCTTGAATGCTCCTACAAAGAAGATCCCATACTTCAACTTTGAAGTACCGACAGAACTTCCGGGCGTAGATACCAATATTCTTGACCCACGGAACACTTACGCAGATGCTGCTGAGTGGGAAACAAAGGCAAAGGATCTGGCCGGAAGATTCGTAAAGAACTTCAAGAAATACGAAGGCAACGAAGCAGGAAAAGCTTTGGTTTCCGCTGGTCCTCAGTTATAAGAATAAGCTTAAATTTGTTGCAGACAAAACGAAGCAATTTGAAAAAGCCGCTGAAAAATGCGGCTTTTTCTATTGCTGTTCTTTATAGTCTTTTCCTTTAACCTGCTCATCCTGCCAGCACCAGCAGCAGATACACCAGCGTCGCCAGAAGCCCCACGCAGAACAGGATCAGTCCATAGGAAAGGCTCCGCCCGATCAGGCTCGTATTTTCTTTGAAACTTGTATAGGCCAATGCATACTGGTGTGTATAATCCTTTTCATTTGGCCTGTCCCGCCAGACAGTTTTATTTAAAATTACAACGATGTGGTTTACAAAGGAACCCAACTGATACGTTATTGCATTTCCTTCCAGCAGTTCCTGAGGCTGCGGGCTGTCCTTATAAATTGTCTTGCGCAAAAATACAACAACCGTATCCACCAGCGTATCGAAGAAACTGGCCTCCACACTTCCCGCAATCGGCAGTATGCGGGCAATAAAATCGACCGCATGATCCAGTACAAAGCATACCGCGCCGCAGACAGATGGAACTACTTTCAGCAAGACCGGGCGATAAAGAGAATCCTCCAGATCCAGCACTTTAGGCCAATGATTGATATAGACCGTATATCCGAAGCTTTCTTCCCGAATCATACCATGCCTTCCAATCACAATATACACCGCAGCTCCAATCGCGATTGAAGCCAGCCCACCCTTCAGGTTCGCAAAGCTAAAATATGCGGCCTCATGGATATGCTCCAGCCGAAAGAAACCTTTTGCGAATCCTGCTGCCTTGTCCATCGTCAGATGCGGCAGGATCCCCATAACCGGAAACAGCGCTGCACTGGCTGTCAGGGCAAATGCACTTTTTTTATTCATATAATTACCGCACATCGAATCATACTTCGCCTGTATTTCCGGATCATTATTTTTTTCAATGAACACTGCAAAAAATAATTTGCACATATAAGCAACGGTGAATCCTCCACTGATGAGAAATATCCATTCGATCAATTTCATATCCCCTGTCCCCAGAAGAGCAGATGCAGTTTCCCCTTCTTTTAACAATTGGATATATTCTACAATACTCTCATGGAGCAGAGTCTTACTCACATATCCTGAAAAGAGAGGGACTCCGCCGATCCCCAGGGCTCCGCACAGATAGACGCACATCAAAAGCGGCTTTTTTCTTCCGAATCCCCGGATATCATTCAAGTCCAGTTTATGCAGATTCATGTAGATGACTCCTGCTGTCATAAAAAGTACCAGCTTGAACAGCGAATGATTCATCATGTGCAGAAAACTTCCCTGCACTGCCAGTGCATTTTCTTCCCCCAAAAGTCCTTGCATTCCTACACCAGTCAGAATAAACCCGATCTGGGATACGGAAGAGCATGCCAGTGTCCTCTTAAAATCAATGGAGAACAAAGCAAGCACTGCCCCGACGGCCATTGTCAGGACACCGATCAACAGCACAAAAGTCCCCCACATTGCATCATGGAACAGGATCTGGCAGGAAATCACAAGGATGCCGAACACACCTGTCTTTGTTAAAATACCAGACAGCAGCGCGCTGGCCGGGGCAGGCGCCACCGGATGCGCCTTTGGAAGCCAGATATGAAGCGGGAATGCGCCTGCCTTTGCCCCAAATCCAAAAAACAGACAGGCCGCAGCAGGATAAACATTTTTTCCCTGACAGGCTTCATAAAGTTCACTGATCATAAGCGTTCCTGCCTGATAGTACAGCAGGAAAAGCCCCATCAGCATCACCAGTCCGCCGATCACCGCCACTGCCAGATAGGTAGCCGCTGCACGCAGAGATTCCTTCCGCTCATCCTGTGCCACCCAGACATAGGAGGCAAAGGACATTACTTCAAAGAAGATAAAAGTCGTATACAGATCCGCCGAGAGGAACACCGCCTCCGTTGCCCCCAGTGTGATCAACTGGAATAAATAATATCTGTTCCGGTTCCGGTAATGGTCAAAATACTCTTCGGAAAATAAACTCGTCATCATCCACATAAAAGCCGCAGCCGCACCGTACAAAGCCCGGAAACCATCCACGGTAAAATGCAGGCCAAGCCCGCAGACGCCGGGAATCCTACACAAGCCGCCTGACGCACCGTACCGCACCACAACTGTCACCGCCAGGACAAATTCCAAGATTGCCGTCAGACTGACAGTCTTGTCCCTGAGCTTCTTGCTTTTTCTTCCGAGCAGATAAGATACAATACCGGCAGCCATGGGGAAAAACACTGCCCCAGCAAGCAAAATCCTTTCATGTTCCATCGTACCGCACCTCCTGTAATAATGTAGCGCCTTCCGCCTCTAATATACCCCTGCCGCAATATCCTGCAAAAAGGATATGATCGGATAAGAACACAGTCCAATGGCGACCACCGCCGCTGCAAAGCAGACCAGCGGAAAACACATTTTCCAGCCGGGATCCTTTACCCCTTCCACTGTCCCGGCATCAAATTCTTTCCCCGGAAAAAATGCCCGGATCACAATCGACATCATATAAATCGCGGTCAGCAGAGCAGAGATCAAGAGACATCCAATCCCCACATATGCCATGACGTTTTCACTTTCCACCGCAGCCTTCGCCAGATTCCATTTGCTGATAAAGCCTGCCAGTCCCGGCACACCCATCAGCCCCAGCGCGGATACGGTAAAGCAGCCGAATACGACTGGCATTTTACGCCCGAATCCGTTCAATTCATAAATATACTTTTTGTCTGTCTGATGCATGACCGCGCCTGCGCAGAGGAAGGAACCGATCTTCATAAACGCGTGGCACACCATATGCGCCATCGCCCCCACCATTCCTGCCGGAGTCATCATCGAAGCGCCCAGGATAATATAAGACAGATTACTGACCGTAGAATATGCCAGCCGCCGCTTGATATGCTGCTCTTTGACCGCCCGGCTGCAGCCATAGACAATCGTAAACATCGCAAACCCCATCACGATCGGCTGTACCCATGTGCCTTTCAGAAATTCCGCGCCAAAGCTGTAATAGGTCAATCGCAGAATGGCAAACACACCGGCTTTCACCACCGCCACAGCATGAAGCAATGCCGTAACAGGGGTGGGCGCCACGCCAGCCTGCGGAAGCCACGAACTCATTGGGAAAATGGCCGCTTTCACGCCAAATCCGAAAAATGCCAGCAGATATACGAATAGCAATAGATTCCTCTCATCTCCTATGACTGCCGGATTCAGTACCCCGCCCAAAGTAAATTCCATCGTATCTCCATAAACCATCAGAAAGACAATGGCGATCAAAGCAAATGCCGCACCCCCCAGTGACATATACAGATATTGACGCACCGCAAGGATCGCCTCCCGTACCAGCGTATGCAAGATCAACGGTACTGTCACCAGTGTCAGAAGTTCATAGAAAAGATACATACTGAGCATGTCCGACGCAAATGCCACTCCCAAAGCCACTCCGTAGGTCATGCTGTAAAACATAAAGAAGATTTTTTCATGGCCTTCATGCTCCATATACTCAAAGGAATACAGCATAGCAAAGGGCCAGAGAACAGACACCAGCCCTGCAAAGAGCATGGCCAGCCCGTCAATCCGGAAAGAAATGGAAAGCCCGCGCACAAAGTAAACCAGATGCAGCGTTTCGGTTGTTCCATGAGCCAGGAGTGACAGGACGATCGCTGAGGCCGCAAGCATCAGCACTTCCAGATAGACCAGCATCACCTTTCTTGATGGAAACGGAAGCACAGGCGTAAGTGCGCCGCCCAGTATCGGAAGCAGAATGGCTGCTACAATCCAATATTGATTCATCACACATTTCCCTCCTCTATAATAAGGTATCGCATTTCCTTTCCTCCTAATATAAAGCCTGGATGATTCCGGTCAGATATTGTGTCAGTGGATTCGGGAACACTCCAAGTAAAACGGAAAGCCCTGCCAGTATGATCAGTGGAACCACCATAACGCCCGCCGGTTCTTTCTTTTCCAATCCCTCATAGTCATAATCCGCTCCCGGCAGAAAGCCCCTGACCGTGACCGGCAGAAGGTATCCAGCCGTCAGCAGGGCGCTGACCAGGAGGATGACCGGCCCAAGCCAGGAAAATACCGGAATACCGGATTCCAGTGAACCGCCTGCCAGATACCATTTGCTGATAAATCCACTTGCCGGCGGAATCCCAACCAATGCCAATGAAGCAAAAGTATAGCACCAAACCGTGACCGGCATCTCCTTTCCAATTCCAGTCAGCTCGTCCACACGGATCTTTCCAGTCTTATAGATGACCGCTCCTGCACTCAGGAACAGACAGGATTTGATACATGCATGGAATACAACATGCAGGAGTGACCCCGTCATAGCTTCCGGATCCAGCAAAGCCAGCCCGAATAAAATATAAGAAATCTGGCTGACTGTAGAATATGCCAGCCTTTTCTTCATCACTTTTTCGCGATAAGCGAGCATGGAACCCATAAAGACAGTGATCAGCGTTAATACCAGCCATGCTGTCTGCACCCAGGTCCCGCGGAGCACATCCGGCCCCACCACATAGAAGATCACACGGATGATCCCCAGTACGCCCATCTTCACGACCAGGCCGGACAGCACCGCACTTGCCGGAGCAGGCGCCACCGGATGCGCTGTCGGCAGCCATGCATGCATCGGAAACATCCCCGCTTTCACACCAAATCCAAGAATCATCAGGAATATTACTACAAGGATCAGCGTGGAGCGTCCCTCCACTGCCCTAAGGCCGCTTCCCCCGGCGGTAAAGTCCAGTGTATTGGCATAGTGGTTCAGAAAATAAATTCCAAACAGCACCATATAAGCGCCGCACAGGGAATAAAACAAGTACTTTAGTCCCGCCATGATCGCCTCTCTTGATTTATTGTGCATGATCAGCGGAAGCGTGGTTAATGTCATCATCTCATAGAACATATAATAGGTCACCAGATTACCGGAAAAGCACAATCCCATCAAGACACCGTATACCAGCACATAAAATGCGAAATATCTCTTTTCTTCCTTTTCATG
This sequence comes from uncultured Lachnospiraceae bacterium, assembly GCA_910589385.1. Classification (GTDB taxonomy): domain Bacteria; phylum Bacillota; class Clostridia; order Lachnospirales; family Lachnospiraceae; genus Schaedlerella. The sequence goes on along the minus strand of CAJUTU010000008.1, from coordinate 9,329 downwards.
CTTCATATACTCACAGGAAAAAATCCCTGCCATCAGCCACACAACCGTGATGACCACAGCAAACAGCCTCCCCAGCGGATCCACATGAAAATATACTTCCAGACTGCCCCCGAACCGCAAAAGATGCAGTTCTGCCTCGCCCCCTGCGATCACGGCAAGAGCATAGAGCATGGACACAACAAGAGAAAGAAGCGACACAAAAAGAAGCTCTTTCCGCTTTTTCAGCCCCGGGAAGAACAAGATCAAAAGTCCGCAGACAATCGGAAAAAATACTGCCAGACAGATAATTACGTTCATGTATGCGTCTCCTTTCTAAACAAAATGAGTCAGTCCGGTCTCTATAATGTCAAGGATTGGTTCCGACATCATTCCCAACACCAGATTCATGACAATAAACAGAATCATTGTAACAGTATACTGCTTCTGCTGCCCCACAGTCATCTTAAAATACCCTTTTTCCGCTTCCAATTCCCTCTTCTCCGGCACATAGATCCGCACCACTGTTTTCAGGAAATAAATAGCATTCAGGATAGTGCTGACAGCCAGTACGATCAGCGTCGGCATCATTTTATGGGTAGGATGCATGACCGCAGCTTCCGCAAAGAGCAGCTTGCTGACGAACCCTGAAAACAGAGGGATCCCGACCATGGACATAGCCCCGACGGAAAATCCCACACCAGCCACTTTATTACGGTACGCAGACCCCGTCAGGTCAAAGAAGTTCCTGCTCCCCCCTGATACGTCTGTCAGCCCGATTGCAGAGATAAACAGCAGAGACTTCGTTGCCGCGTGGGCAAGGATATGGAAAATACTCGCCACCATCCCCTCTGTTGTCCCCAGGCCGAAGCCCATATAAATATATCCGATCTGCGCAACAGAAGAAAATGCGATCATACGGCGGATATCCTTTTCCCAGATTGCACTGATGGAGCCAAAGATCATACCGCACAACCCGAAGAGGAACAACACATTCGGGATCTTACTTTCACAGATGATCTCAAATCCTACCACACGGTAAAAAATCTTGATCAGCAGAAAAATATATCCCTTGGACACCAGACTGGACAGCATCGCCGCCGAGGATACCGTAGAATAACCATATGCATCGGGAAGCCAGGAGTGGAAGGGAAACAACGCACTTTTGATCGCAAGCCCCACTGTCACAAGCCCGATCGTGATCGTCAGAGGGATCTGGTATGTTCCTGCCGCCATGATCGCCACAACACTTTCCTTGATATTTGACATCAGGAGATGCCCCGTCAGGTCATACAACATACAGATCCCCATCAGCAGCAGGCCGGAACCTAAAAGGCTCATGATCATATAGCGAACCGCCGCCTCGATCGTTCTTCCGTTCTGACGGATCATGATCAGCCCACAGGCAGCGATCGTATTGATCTCCACAAACACATATGCCGTAAAAAGGTCATTTGTGTAGACTAGCGCCAATAGAGAACTCAGCAGAAGATCCGTCAGGATATAGTAAATATTATGCTTTGTCACTTCGACTTCATCAAATAGCTTCTTGCGTCCGCCCATCATGGACAGCAGCATGATCACGCAGAAAAATAAGGCCATACATGCTTCCAATGCCCCGGCCCGAATCTCATTTCCCCACGGAGCCGGAAAATGCCCCATCATAAATGTATAGCTGCCGCCCGTATCCATCAGCCAGACAAGAAGCCATGCAGAAGCAGCGCCGATGAGCATAATGACCGCAGTATTCAGCCTTTTCGCTGCTTTTCCCGGAAGGACCGACGACACAATCCCTGAAAACATAGACAGCATAATAGAGAAGAAAGGTACATTTTGAACAAATGCCATTTAGATTCCCTCCTTTTTCAGCCTGGAAGAGATCTCATCCAAGTCCAGTGTGTGATACCGCTTATACAGCCTCACCGTCAGAGACAGCATCAATGCAGTAACAGAGACAGAGACTACGATACCGGTCAGCACCAGGCCGCTGGGAATCGGGTTGATGTAGGCTTCTACTTCCTGCACCCCGTCTGCCACGATCGGGGCAGCCCTTCCTTCAATATATCCTTTGATCGCCAGAAAGAGATAGACTGCCGTATCCATGATATTCAAGCCAATGATCTTTTTGATCAGGTTCTTCTGGAGCAGGAGGTTTGCGAACCCGATGCCAAAGAGGATCATGGCGACAACTTCCCCCATATTGGGGATCAGATTGGAACCAAACATCCTTTAGAATCCTCCTTTTCGAAACAATGCAAAGAACGCGTACATCGTACATGCGACCACCAGACCGACACAGATATTCAAAGGCAGGATCAGCCCGCTGCTGATGACCGCTCCCGGCGTTCCAAGCGAAATCCCGCTCTCCAGATGATGCGCCCCGGTATAAAAAGAATAGCTTTTAGCAAGGCAGTAAAAAAGCAGTGCCCCGAAACTAACTGTTTTATAGGTCTTCTCTGTAAAAAAGCGTTCTGTCTTCTCAAAGCCGAATGCATTCAGATACAAGATCAATCCGGCCCCGATGACCGCTCCGCCGGAAAATCCTCCTCCCGGGGAGAGATGTCCATTCAAGATGATATAAATCCCAAAGAGCATGATGATGGGCACTAAGATCCTGGCTCCCATCTGTAGGATGGCATCTTTCTTCGGCTCATAAAAGCTGTCGCGGCGTTCCTCATCTTCCGCGCTGCCCTTCCCTTTCTTTTTATCATTCCGCATCAGGATCAGTACTGTACAGGTCGCTATAAACAGCACATTAGATTCCCCAAATGTATCGAAAGCGCGGTAGTCCAGGATCATACCCGTCACAATATTGACGGCTCCCGTATCCTGCAGGCCGTCCTCAATATACTTTGCCGCCACCTCATTACTTGCCGGGTTGCTGGCAGAGCCGACCGGCGGAAGATAAGATACTTCCACGGCCAATATCAGGATCAGCGCAACACAGCAGAGTACTGCCGCCATTTTATAAAACCTCTGGAAAAAACGGTATACCCGGTTATGCTCCGTATCGTATGTCCGTGTCATGACCTCGTCCCGATCATGCTCATAGAGTTCCATCTGCTTTTTATCCGGTTTGTATTCACCATACGGAATGACTTCCATATTATCCAGATACAGATCCTTTTCACCGCTAAGCCAATGTTTCATGCGGACAATCCGTTGACGTTTATATTCTTCCTCTGATATCTTTCTACTCATCTGTTTCCTCATCTTCCTCTCCAAGAGCATGGATCTTCTTTAATGTCACAAAAAACAGCACACTGGTCACCCCGGCTCCCACTGCCGCCTCTGTAATAGCAAGGTCCGGCGACTCCAGAAGTATCCAGATGATCGACATCACCAGGCTGTAGGACATAAAGATCAAAATAGAATTCAGCAGGTTTCTGGAAAAACTGACGGAAATGGCACAGACGACCAGAAAGCCCATCAATATATATTCAAATGCAGCCATCATTTCTCCTCCTAGTTTTATCCGCATAGATGATCTCCTTCTGGTCCTCATCCCAAATATGTTCTGTTACCCCTTCTTCCATCTCACAGCACCGTTCCAGATGGGGATTAGTCACTGCCTCCAGACGTGCAGTCAAATGAGAGGATACCGGGGAGGCATTCCATAAAAATACGATGATCAATGCCATTTTCAAGGATGCAAAATTCCATCCTGATAAGATGATCAGGCCTGCCAGGGAAATGCCAATGCCAAGAGTATCCCCCATCGCAGCCGCATGCATCCGGTTCAATACATAGTCAAATTTAAAAACGCCGAATACCTGCACCGCAAAAACTCCGACCCCTGCCAGCAGAAAAGCAACGCCAAGTACAAATTGCAGCCATTCCATGAGGATCATAGCCTCTCACCCCCTTCTTCTGTTCCGGTTTTCTTTGCCAAGACTTCTTTAGCCTGGAACTCTTCTTCCTGTTTTATTTCAGCCTCCATGACTTTCTGATGCCTTCTTTTTTCTTTGGCAAGCTTCTCCAGATATACCCCGCTGTACACTTTTGTAAGTACCACCACTGCAAGGAAACTGATCATCGCATAGATCAGGCAGATATCCAGAAGATAGCCCTCCCCCATATATACCGCGAGCATGGCGATGATCACCATGACCATGGTCCCCATCATATTCACCGCCACGACACGGTCCGCGATCGTAGGGCCTTTGATGGCACGGATCAGGCAAAAAAGCAGAAGAATGGCTAAAAATATCAAAATGGATATAAAAATCCACGAGTGCTCCATAATGATCCTCATATCACTCACCAATCCTTTCCAGCTTCTCCAGCATTTTCACAAAGACAGAATCTTCCATCCCTTCAGACAGAGACTTGTCCAAACAATGTATCACATATTCATCTCTATCCATTGACACGGTAATGGTCCCTGGAGTCAACGTAATTGAGTTCGCCAGAAGCACTCTGCAGAAATTGGATTTCAGATCTGTATGTACCCGCACCATCACCGGCTCTACCACTTCACTGTTGGAAGTGATCAGCCGGAGCACCGCCATATTCGCTTTCATGATCTCCTTTCCCAATATAAGAATATAGTGCAAAAGGCAGATACTTTTTTTATACAGGAGGATCTCCTGCTTTAAACTATAATCCATAAACCTACAGATGAATGCAAACATCAAAAAGACAATCACTGCGCCGATCACGGCAATCTCCGCAGTCATTGCCCCGTTAAATATGATCCATACACAAAAGAATAACAAAAGCATGATTTTTTCTCCCTTAATATAACCTCCGGTTTGGTGACATTTTTTCTTGCACGCTGATGCGCATGCAGATCACGAAACACATTCATTATAACAGATTTTCCGACAAATTTAATCTATTTTTTATTATTTTTTTATGCTATTCCTCACAGTTTTTGTATTTCCTGGTATTCTTTGCATAAATCCCCCGTCCCACACGCCATGTTTTCCTATACTTTTTCATGATATTCTGAATATAACACAAAAAAACACGATATCAAAAGCGAAAATTCTTTTTTGAAGTCAAAATAATATATTTTTCGGTAAAATTAACAAAAGAATTTTGGGATGATATATATTATAATATCTACACTATCATATAAAGAGTATTTCTAATGTTCTGAAAAAGGAGTGTGGCAGATATGGGAATGGAAGGATATAAACTGAATTCAAAGCCAGTATGCAGCAAAGGCTCGGTAATTTCTGGAGAGAAATACAGGTTCACAGTACTTACACCGGCCCTGATCCGTTTGGAATACAATGAAAGCGGAAAATTTGAAGACCGGGCGACGCAGTCCGTGTTAAACCGTGATTTTCCGGTTCCCCAATTTCAAGTTGTAGAGACAGCGGATGAATTGTCTGTTTATACAGACAATCTGGAGCTCCATTATGACCGGAAAGCTTTTTCGGCTCATGGATTGAGCATCAAGGTCAACGGCTGCGGACAAGGCTGGGGGAGTACCTGGCACTATGGAGAAGAGCCAGATGACCTGGGTGGGACGGCGCGTACACTGGATCTGACAAACGGATCGGATGTGATAAACGGCCCGGCATTTTTCAACCCTTCCCCTGTAAAGGAACCTACGCTCGGCAAAGTACCGATTGAGCATGGAGTGATCTCCAGAAATGGATTTTCCCTGGTGGATGACAGCCGTTCCATGGTCCTGACTGAAGACGGTTGGATCAAGCCAAGAGAGTCCGGTATTGCTGACATCTATTTCTTCGGTTATGGGCATCAGTATCTGGAATGCCTAAAGGATTTTTATTATCTGTGCGGAAAGACGCCTCTGCTCCCAAGATATGCTTTGGGTAACTGGTGGAGCCGTTATCACCGGTATACGGAAGAAGAATACAAAGAACTGGTAGAACGCTTTGAGGCAGAAAAGCTGCCGTTCTCTGTGGCTGTTGTCGATATGGACTGGCATCTGGTGGATGATATGGATCCAAAATATGGGAGCGGGTGGACCGGATATACCTGGAATAAAAACTTTTTCCCAGATCCGGCAGAATTTATGGGCTGGCTTCATGAACATGGAATGAAGATCACGCTCAATGTCCACCCGGCAGACGGGATCCGTGCTTTTGAAGAACCTTATCAACGTATCGCAGAAAAAATGGGAATTGATCCGGAAAGCGAGCTTCCGGTACAATTCGACCCGGCAGACCCACATTTTATGGAAGTATATCTGAAAGACCTGCATCATCCGCTTGAAGAAGAAGGCGTAGACTTCTGGTGGCTTGACTGGCAGCAGGGCACTTTGACGAAAGTACCGGGGCTTGATCCGCTGTGGATGCTGAACCATTATCATTATCTGGACAGTAACTGGAAAGGGAGCCGCTCCATTACATTTTCGCGGTATGCCGGCGTAGGAAGCCATCGATATCCGGTAGGCTTCTCGGGTGACACGGTCATTTCCTGGGACACCCTGGATTTCCAGCCCTATTTTACCAACACAGCAAGCAACATCGGTTATGGGTGGTGGAGCCATGATATTGGCGGACATATGATGGGGATACGGGATGACGAACTGATGGCACGCTGGGTACAATACGGGGTATTCTCCCCGATCAACCGTCTGCACAGTACGGATAACCCGTTCAACGGAAAGGAACCGTGGAAATTCGACAAGATCACGCAGAACGTGATGGAGGAATATCTTCGTCTGCGCCACAGCCTGATCCCATATCTGTATACCATGAACCGCAGAGCCCATGTTGAGGATCTGCCGCTGATCCAGCCAATGTACTATATGGAGCCGGAACAGGATGAGGCATATCACGTTCCGAACGAATATTATTTTGGCTCGGAGCTTCTTGTTTCTCCTATTACAGAGCCCCAGGATCCTGCCGCAAGAGCAGCAAAGGCAGCCACCTGGCTTCCGGAAGGGCTCTGGGCTGATTTCTTTGACGGCACAGTATACCACGGCGGAAGAATGATGAACCTGTGGAGGGGCGTGGAAAATATCCCAGTGCTTATGAAGGCAGGGGCCATCGTACCGATGAAAGATATGCGTATTTTCGATAACAGCGTGGACAATCCGGAACATATGGAAGTGAAGATTTTCCCGGCGGCGGACGGAAACTTTATGCTTTGGGAGGATTCCGGAGATACGGCAGAAGATGCGGATGAGAATTGGGCAAGTATGCAGCTTACATTCCAGAGCGGAACAAACGCGCAGTTTGTGATCGGAAAGGCTACGGGAAATCTTTCCGTCCTTCCAAATAACAGGACCTGGAAACTGGTATTTACTGCTGTGGAAAAAACTACGATAGAAGCGGCGGCGGACGGAATTTTCCTTGACGCAAAAGTATCCTATTGCAGTGATACCTCCTGCCTGACTATAGAGATTCCGGCCACATCTGTTGAGAAAGAAATCTGTATCACCTTCCCCCAGGGGCTTTCTATCGCAGGGCCTGGCATCGAAGAACGCTGCTATAAGGTTCTTGAAAAGGCACAGATTGAATATGATCTGAAAGCAAGTGTATTGAACAATGTGAAAAAGCTGGGAAAAGATGCTGTCGCTTCCCTTGCGTATATGAATCTCAATCCGGCATTGCTCGGAGAACTCTGTGAAATACTCACAGCTTGAAACATGTCATGGCTCAGAGTTGGTATGGCTTATCTTTGTCATACCAACTCTTCACTTTTTGGCCTTACCCCAAATACAGCGATCACCTGCTCCGCTGCTGTTTCAATCTAATGCTTTTCTTTATTTGGCCTGCTCTTTCTTTTTCTTATAAGACCGGATCAGCAGTACCTCTAATGCTGCCAGTACGATCACAACTGCCGCGTCTGCCATATAAAGTGTTTTCTGCCATGCGGGCATTGCGCTTCCTTTGGCATAAGCTTCTTCCGTGTAAGCATTACTGTTTACAACGGTATAAAGGATGTTTTACACTGCCTGACGCATAGCCAATACAGAGGTTGCACTTTCCTGGCCCGTCATGATCGCATCGTTTCCGGTCGTGCCAAGCATTGCATCTGTACCGCCGCGGACTGCCTTGTCTGCATCCATATATCCATAATTTCCAAAATAATCTGACAGGACCATGCCCTGGAATCCCCATTCATCGCGGAGGATGCCGTTCAAAAGCAGAGCACATCCGCCGTCCCACTCAGTGCCTACATATACATAGGAAGACATTACAGCCAACACAGAACCATCATTTGCCTTTACACACTCTTCAAATGGCTCCAGATAAAGTTCACGGGCTGCCTGCTCTTTCAGCCAGGTACAAAGGATCGCGTTTCGGTTTGTTTCCTGCTCGTTGAATGCGAAATGCTTAATGTATGGATAAACGCCATACGGATAAGCTGCAGCACACTCTTCCACCGCCATCTTTGCACTCAGCAGGCTGTCCTCTGAATAATATTCAAAATCACGTCCGCCGAATGGAGAGCGGTGCAGATTCATAGAGGGCGCATACCATCCATTCATTCCAAAATCTACAAACTCTTTACAGATACCGTCTGCTAATTTATTTGCCAGCTCGATATTCCATGTCTGCGCTAACAGGATCTGCGCGCAATACCCTGTGCCGTATGCCCCTACCATGAAGGAGTTCACTCCTGCAGGCCCGTCGCTGTCTATTGTGGGGAATTTGTTTACAGAATCCACCTTGACTGTCTGGACCCCTGCATTTGCGATCACTGCCGTATCAGAGAATTCCTTCGCATTATTAATCATCTCATCCGTATAGCTGTCAACCGTCGGCTCCGGGAGCGTCCAGTCCTGGCCCTCATTGATACTGATAACCGGCCGATCCTCACGGTACTCCTTATAGAAATCAGAAAGTTCGCTGTTTAATGAAAATCAGGCATTTTCCAGACCGCCCAATAGGTCAACTGCCGTAGATGCGTCAATGATCCCCGAACCGGTCCCACCGTAGATTGGGTTCGTGGATGCCCATCCAAATACGTTTAGATTCTCAACACCTTCCAAAGGCAATGTGCCTTCCTCATTCTTCGTCATTACGATTCCTTCACCGGCAACCTCTTCCACGACTGCTCGCGAATTGCCGGAGGTCTCATCGCTTAGGGTTCCAATCTCAACCATAGAAGCGGAGATCAGATCCGCCATAGGCACCAGCAGGATCGTATTCACAACGACTGCTGTTGCCGCAAGAAATGCGATCACTGACTGCCAGCGGATAAAACCGGATTTCGGTTTTCCTGCTTTCTTTGCAAGAACCAATGCTGCCACCATTGCCACAAACAGAATCCCGATTACAATCAGATAACCAGAAATCTGCGAAACGACGCTGACGACGTCTTCATACGCTACTGTTACATTCATAATCTTTCCTCCTTGATAGTGTTGGTAGTGTCAAATTTACTACCTATTTTTTTGTTACAAACCTTATATTTTCAAG
>CAJUTU010000007.1:33824-119666 GCA_910589385.1 uncultured Lachnospiraceae bacterium | reverse complement strand
ATTATATAGGGATAGTATGTCTATCGACCCATTTTGTAACTAACACCAAATAAATTTCTTGCCTGTTTTTGCATAAAGCTTTCTTAATGCGCCAGCCATTCCGGAGACAGGGCTCTTAAAAAAATCTCCGTAGTCCTCATAAAGTTCTTCTAACACCTGCCGTTCCAGATAGTCAGTTACTTTCTCCTGCTTTGATTCGATCAGAAACTGCTGTATATTTAAAAAAATCACATCGTACTTATTCAGATGTTCCAGAAAGCCAGTGTCACGTTCTATAGCCAGTCCCGAAAATAGTTCACGTGAGTCGCAGCCGCAGCTATAGTAAGCGGCAAGCATTTCAAGAGCCATGGATTTTCCAAAACGCCGGGGCCTGCTCACGCAGATGAATTTTTCTTTTGTACAGATCAGTTCATTTGTACACGCGATCAGCCCTGTTTTGTCTACATAGATCCTGGACCGGATGGATTCCCGAAACCCTTCATTGCCCGGATTCAGGTAAATTCCCATGATAACCACCTCCTATAGGAAATCGGGTATTTTTAATACGATTGTTATTCTAAAGGCTATATGGAAAAACATATGGCTTATCTTTCTCCTTCCAATCCCCATATATATCGATCACGCCGGAAATACAGAAAAACCCCGATCCCGGCAAAGGCAATGACAAAAAACAAAAATGCCGCCCCGGAACCTTTTCCGCTTCCGAACATCTTCACAAGGAGGCTTCCCTTTTCCTGGACAGCCATGATTGGTTCAAACAACTGATCCACAAGAAATCCTCCCAGGCACCAGACAAAAGGCGTCCGCCCGAATGCCAGCAGAAAATTTTCCGTGCTCATGGAAAACAGCAGGCAGTTGCAGATCACTCTGACACGGCTTTTCGGCGCTTTCATAAAAGAAGCCAATATACTTCCTGAAAATGTAGTAATCCCAATCACCGCATTTACCAGGCCGAGCACCTTTTCGCTGCCCCCATTCCGGGAAAGCATCATTGCTGGAAATGCCGCATCGTAAATGGATGCCACCAGATTGATCGCGGACAGGAACAGGATCAGATGAAAAATCCCCTGCTCCTTTTTCAAGTAATGGATGCCCTTTTTGGCAGAAACCAGCAGTGTTTCCTGTGCTTCGGCCTGACCGTTGCTTTCCGGGATCCTGATTTTGAATGCCAGCACCAAAAATGCGGCGGCGAACGTAAATAAGTCAAACGCCACGACCATTTCCATGCCTGCAATTCCTAAAACTGCCGTGGCAATGACCGGAGTCATGACAGAATTCAGGGAACTGGAAAAATATTTCAATCCACCGACCCGCTGATAATATTTCTTTGGAAGGACTCTCGTGACAGCGACTTCCGAAGCAGGCTGCTGCACCGTATTCATCAGGCCGTTGATCCCATTGATCACATAAAGATGCCAGATCTGCAGATCGCCATTTCGCAGTAACAGCAGCATGACGATGGTGGTCAGCGCAGCTATGGAATCACATACCAGCATGGTAAGCTTCTTGTTCCATTTGTCACTGAGCGCCCCGGCGAAAATACTGAGCAGCACATAGGGCGCATAAGAACTCACCATCAAAAGTGCTGTCATCAGGGCCGACCTTCTCTGCGAATAGGACCAGATGACCAGGGCATAGCTTGTCATGGCGCTGCCAAGGCCGGAAAAGGACTGGGTGATCCATAGCAGTAAAAAAGTTTTCAATTCCTGTATTGTATGTATAAAATTTTTCATAGACTTTGCTCCTTATCAAATAGGTAATTTATGGATACATTACTTTTGATATCTGCAAAGCCTCAGAGCAGTCATCCTACTCCATGCAGTCCTGCCCTAAAAGACTTTGCATGGAGCTGCTGCAGCACATATCATAAAGGCTCACCTCTTTCGGGATTTGTTGACTTTACTATACCGGAATATGTAGAAAATAGCAAGGGTGAAAAGAAGGCTCGAAAATTTGGTGCAATAAAATTTAGGAATTAATTGATAGAAATCACAGTAATGAGAGTATCCGCCCATCTGCGGAGGGAAAACCGCAGACAGGAACAGTCTGTCCTGCGTTTCTTCTCCGATATGGTGATTGATTATTCCAAGCGGGAGGTATCCGTCAACGGGACAGAAATCGCATTATCCCGGAAAGAGTTTGATATTGTAGAACTGCTTTCCGTCAATGCAGGACAAGTCTTTGACCGGGAACGTATCTACGATATCGTATGGGGGCTGGAGGGCAGCGGCAGCAGCGATACGGTCATGGAGCATATCCGCAAGATACGGAGTAAGTTTTCGGCCGTATCGCTTCATAGCTATATAGAGACAGTCTGGGGGGTAGGATATAAATGGAATGGATAAAACAGATGAGTCTGAAAAAGGCATTGTTTACATTGACATTTACCAACCTCCTGATTGCGGCGGTGCTCTCGATACTTGTCTTTTGGGCTTGTATAAAATTTAGTACAACGATTGCGCCGCAAGGAGTCACTCTCAATGTCAGTTTAGACTCGATAGAAAGAGCAGAGTTTTCCAAACCGTCGGCAGATGCGGCCAGGATTGGCGATATATGTTCTCTCCTCCAGATTGCGCTGCCTGTCCTGTTTTTTGTCATTGCGCTGGTGGCGACTGCATCAATGTTCTACCGCTGGAAATTAAAAGAACCACTTGCGATCCTGACAGACGGTGCAAACAGGATCATGGATAATGACCTGGATTTTGTGATAGAAGCGAAAACAGGCGACGAACTGGGGCTGCTTTGTTCCGCCTTTGAGACGATGCGGCAGTCGCTTTTAAAAAACCACCTTGAACTGTGGGGGCAGACGGAACCGCTGATAGAAAACCTGAGCCGCATTGAGAACTATACAAGCCGGATCGAACGGTATGTAGAGACCATGAGCAATGTCCAGCGTTTAGAGCAGGTGCAGTTAAAGAAAGCGCCCGTGGATCCTGTGGTTTTGGCTAAAGAACTGGAAAACGCCCTTTCCTTCGCGGAATCGGACAGCGGGAAACGGCTTTCGTTTTGCAGCGCATGTAGTATTGGCGAAATATCAGATATCATGCTGGACAAAAACGTACTGTTTGAAATTACAGAAAACCTTGTGTCCAACGCGCTCCGCTTTGCAAAGCAGAGTGTGGTTGTTTCCCTTTCCATACAGCCAGAGACGCTGATTTTTGAAGTGACGGATGACGGAAATGGTTTTCCGGATAAGCTTTTGAAAAGCGGGATACAGCCATTCCAAAAATGTGGGGAAGAGGCGGCCCATTTCGGTATGGGGCTGTATATCTGCGAGCTTCTCTGCCAAAAACACGGCGGTACACTTAAAATGGAAAACCTTCCTACAGGAGCGAAAGCTACGGCGGTTTTAAGGCTTTATACGAAAAATGCCTTTTGATATCATAAAAGTACGAGATAAACCAATCTTGAGTTTTTCTTGAGATTTCTCTTTTATACTCTCCTTATCACCAGAGGATCCCAGAAAGTTCCCCCCCCGAAATCCGGGGGATGCGCTTTCTGAGGATGCATTTGGAATGAAAGGAGAGTATTTTTATGGAGATTCAAGTGAAAGACATTTCAAAAATCTATGGCGCAGGTGAAAATAAGGTCACCGCACTCCATTCTGCCAGCATGACCATCTATGCAGGTGATTTCATTTCCATCATGGGGCCTTCCGGAAGTGGAAAGAGCACCCTGCTTCATATCATCAGCGGCCTGGATGCCCCGACCTCGGGAAGTGTGCTGTATGGAGATACAGACATCCATCATGGCAGTGACAAAGAACTGTCCGCTTTTCGCCGCCGGAAGATCGGGTTCATTTTCCAGCAGTTCAACCTGCTCCCGGTGCTTTCCGCAAGGGAAAATATCATCATGCCTCTTCTGCTCGACAGGCAGCAGCCGGATGAAGCCTATTTGCAGGAAATCACATCCTTTTTAGGGCTGGAGAGCAGGCTTACCCATCTGCCGCATGAGCTGTCCGGCGGCCAGCAGCAGCGCGTGGCAATCGCCCGGGCACTGATTGCCAGGCCGGATATTATTTTTGCCGACGAGCCCACCGGAAACTTAGACAGCAAGAGCGGCGGCGAAGTGATGGAAATGCTGTGCGGTATCCGGGAGAAAATGAAGAAGACGCTTGTTGTGATCACCCATGACCCACGTATAGCAAAGATGGCGGACCGTCGTTTTACGATTATTGACGGGGAACTTTCGGAGGTGACGGCAGGATGAGATCATATTGGAACCTTTCTTGGAAAGAATTAAAAGCACAGAAAGTCACAGCCGTGCTCATTCTGATTGCTGTGACCATGTCTACGGTCATGACTACGGTGGTCGGCCAGTCCATCGGTATCCTGCAGTCCCTGCGTATTGAGCAGGCTGCCGGGCTGAACGGAAACCGATATGCCAGCTTTTACGAATTGTCCCGCGAACAGTCGGAAAAACTGCATGAGGACGACAGATTATTTGACGTAATGGATATCATAAGCGCAGGAACCACGCCTTTGAAAGATTGAATATGGGACGCTCAGGGCATGCGTGGCTGAATTTAAAACGGGGAAGGGGAAGGACGGTCATCACCATTTGGTCCCTGGTGATGAGCATTACAGTGTTTGTGGCCCTGCAAAGCTTTACAAGTCTTCTCGATACCAGCAGTTCGATACAGGAAATGCATTTAGGGGATTATGGCATCACAAATGAAACTATCGGGATTCCTGTGGATGCAGTTAAGGCTTTACAGGCCCAGGAGGCGGGAACCGGGTGTCTGATAAAAAATCCAATCGAATTTTCTTATGGTGATACGCAGGTGGAATATACGAAACTGGAAGCCGGAGACATCATTACCATGAATGGCTTCAAACTCAGGGTCGTTGCTATTGTGGATGCTCCTGTAATGAGCGACAGATTTGTCAATGGCGTGCAGGTCATCGTCAATGATGAAGTGTATGATTCCCTGACAGGAAATAACAGCTATTCCGAAGTATACCCTACATTGAAAGAAGAGGCAGATGCAGAGGCTTTTGAAAACTGGCTGGACGGCTGGTGCGCGGACACACCGGGAACCAACTGGATTTCTTTCCGTATGTCCGATGCACAGATGGAAGAGAGTTTTGGGCGGATTAGAATGTTATGCTGGGCTTTGATCATTTTCATCGGCATTATTGGGATTTTAAATATCATCAATACTGTTTACAGCAATATCCACACCCGTGTGGATGAGATCGGTATGCAGAGGGCGATCGGCATGAGTGCCGCAAGCCTGTTTACGACCTTCCTCTGGGAAGGCGCATATTACGGCATCTTCGCGTCTGCCATTGGCGCTGTATTGGGATATATCAGCTGTGTATTCATAGGAGCGGCGCGGACAGATACCTTACAGCTTGTGGAGATCCCCTTTTTGCCGGTTGCAGAGGCTGCAATTCTTTCTATCATAGCCTGCCTGGCAGCAACGGCAGTGCCGCTGCGCAGTATCGCTAAAATGGAGATCGTGGAATCTATTGAGAATGTGGAATGAAATAAGAATATGACAACAGGGCATACGATCCGTATGCCCTGTTAAAACATTTACTATAGAAGAATTCATAATAGCAGCAATCTTACCAAAGACTATCTTGACTTTCCTTTTCCAAGTAGCCATAATAGTTTTAGTTATACTAGTATCTCTTTCCCATAAAAGGGATTGGGAAAATAGCAGAAAAGCATTCATGCAAAACTTGAGAGGATGAAGATATCATGGAAAGAATGAGAAGATTGAGAGTCAGCCCTGCCATGCGCAGTATGGTGAGGGAAAACCACGTCCGGATAGACGAGCTGGTTTATCCGGTTTTTGTGATGGAAGGACAGGATCTGTGCCAGCCCGTAGATTCCATGCCGGGAATCTGCCAGTATTCGATCGACCGCCTGCCGGAAGAACTGAATCGTGTAACAAAAGCCGGGATCCCGGCGGTGCTCTTATTTGGAATCCCAGCACATAAGGACGAGGTGGGAAGCGGCGCATATGATGACCAAGGAATCGTCCAGCAGGCAGTCCGTTTTATAAAATCCGAAAAAAAATATCAAAACCTGATTGTCATTGCAGACGTGTGCCTCTGTGAGTATACTTCCCATGGACACTGCGGCCTGGTAAAAGACGGCATTATATTAAATGACGAAACCCTGCCTCTTTTGGCAAAAACGGCGGTCAGCTATGCCAAAGCCGGGGCGGATATCATAGCACCCAGTGATATGATGGACAGCCGTGTAAGAGCAATCCGGGAAGCTCTGGATGAAAATGGGTTTGTCCAGATCCCCATTATGGCATACAGCGCAAAGTTTGCTTCTGCTTTTTACGGCCCTTTCCGGGATGCGGCCCATTCCGTTCCGGGCTTTGGCGACCGAAAGACTTACCAGATGGATCCGGCAAACGGCCGGGAGGCCATGCGGGAGGTGGAGGAAGACCTGCTCGAAGGGGCGGACATGATCATTGCCAAACCTGCTATGGCCTATATGGATATCATCCGGGATATTACCACAACATACAATATTCCGGTGGCGGCCTACAATGTGAGCGGAGAATATTCTATGGTAAAAGCGGCGGCAGAAAAAGGCTGGATCAATGAAAAAAAGATTGTGATGGAAATTATGACTGGCCTGAAGCGCGCCGGGGCGAAGATGATCATTACCTACCATGCACTGGATGTGGCAAAATGGATTCGGGAGGGAGAATAAAATGGATACAGTAGCAAAGGAATCAAGGTCAAAAGAATTGTTCGAAGCAGCAAAACAGCATATTCCGGGCGGAGTAAACAGCCCTGTCCGTGCATTTGGTTCCGTGGGGAGAATCCCTCGTTTTATCGCATCTGCCAGCGGCAGCAGGATTATAGATGTGGACGGAAATGAAATGATCGACTATGTATGTTCCTGGGGGCCGGGGATTTTGGGGCATGCGCACCCCAGAGTGATTGCGCAGGTAAAGGAGGCGTGTAATGCAGGCCTGACCTATGGTGCGCCTACGGAAAAAGAAGTACGGCTGGCACAATTGATCTCAGAATTGATCCCTTCCATGGAAGTGAGCCGTCTGGTCAGCTCGGGCACAGAAGCGGTCATGAGCGCGATCCGTGTGGCAAGGGGTTATACTGGCCGGGATAAGATCATTAAATTCAAAGGCTGTTATCATGGGCATTCGGACGGGCTTCTGGTCAAGGCAGGGTCTGCCGCGCTCACTACATCCGTGCCGGACAGCGCAGGCGTCCCGGCGGATTATACAAAAAATACATTGGTTGCCTTGTATAACGATCCGGATTCCGTAGAAGCTTTGTTTAGATCCAATCCGAAGGAGATTGCTGCGGTCGTGGTAGAGCCTGTTGCAGCGAATATGGGCGTGGTGCTGCCTGCACCTGGATTTTTAGAATTTCTGCGGGAAATCACAAAAGCAAACGGCGCGCTTTTGATCTTTGACGAGGTCATTACCGGTTTCCGTCTTGCACTGGGGGGCGCCCAGGAATACTACCATGTAATTCCTGATCTGACTACCCTTGGGAAGATCGTGGGCGGAGGGATGCCGATCGGCGCTTACGGCGGTAAACGAGAGATCATGGAAATGGTTTCTCCTGTGGGACCCGTGTACCAGGCAGGAACTTTGTCAGGAAATCCTATTGCCACCACGGCAGGTATAGAAACCCTGGAAATCTTAAAAGAAGATTCTGGTATTTACCAGAGACTGGACGAAAAAGCAAAACAGATTGCAGCAGCAGTCCGGGAGACAGCAGGAGACAGCGTGTGCGTGAATCAGATCGGTTCCCTGCTCAGTATCTTTTTTACCTCCCGGAAAGTGACAGACTATGAAACCGCCCTGTCCTCAGATACTGCCCGGTATGCCCGGTATTTCGGATATCTGCTGGATCGGGGGATCTATGCAGCGCCCTCCCAGTTCGAGGCGATGTTCCTGTCAGACGCCCATACACAGGAAGATGTAGGGCGCACCTGCCAGGCCATAAAAGCCGCTTTGCAGGAGACTTTTGATTTATAAATACATCCCCCATGTCGGCTTGGCAGTCGGCGGCGGGGGATGTTTCGGGTTAATTCTATTGCTGCCTTTTTTGCATTTTAGTCCAACTGATATATCCATATTTATTGTAGAATGTAAGCGGCTTGATGGAACGCGCTATTCGCTATTGTCCCTCTACATGCTTTTTCAGCATGAACCAGATTGGCGTCAGAATGATCCAGACCAGAAGCGGATAAATAAGCGATATCATAGCCACCGGAAGGTCAAGAAGAATCCAGCCCGTAGATTCCATAGACGAAAAATCCTTAATGGAATGGATACTGGCAAACATCCCGATCAAAAAGCCCAGGCACCCGAACAGGCCCGAGATCCGCATCACCATTTTGACTGCCAGAAGGCTCTCTTTATGTGAAACGACGGAACCGCCCTTTTTGCCGAAGGCAAACAGGAAAGCACTGCCAAAGGCCCCCAAGGATCCGGTACAAAATAAGGCCAGCACACATGGGACCAGAATGAACATCGCTGTGGCGCTATCCATATATTGAATCAGATTTCCGAATCCGCCTCCAATGTTCATCAGAATCCAGACTATCGCTCCTACCAAATAAATCGCATAAAACATAATGTATTCTCTCCTTCCTAAAAATGTTCATAATATTCGGAACGGCAGACACTATTTTCACAAAATCTCCTGTTCCAGGTATCTGTTTAAATAACCCCGCTCCATACCAGCTCGGCATTTTCCTTCTGCGCGTCAAACTCCTCATCTGAAAGCCCGTCGAGCCTGTCCATATTTCCCGTCGGCAGATAGTAGATTTCCCGTTCTATTGGCTGATAATCTTCGTTGGCGTTTCGGGAAGAGGACTCCTCAAAGATATCCCCTTCGGTAACAAAACCGCTGATAAAGCTGCTGCCAAACAGGCTGTTCCACAGTTTTCTCGTATAACAGTAGTAGACCACCCTTACGTCCTTGTCGTTCCGCCGGATCGTCCGTCCATTGGAGGTGAAATTGTTGATTTTCATAGCCTTCCTCTGTTCCTCCGACAGGTTCAGGACAAACCGGATCTTCTCCATGGTCTGATCGCCCCCGGTATCCTCTGCCTCCGCCGGATCAGTTTTTTGTCCATCCACCGTACCTATATACTGCCATTCTCTGAGTCCGCGGCTGTTCGGGATAAATGCAGCCGTATACAATTCTGTAGACATACAATCCGGGTCATAGGGAACCGGGATTTCATATCTCTTCAAAAAGAATGCAGTCCCAATCAGTATGGCGCAGGTGGAAAGCGTGACGATCACATATTTTCGGCGCATGCTTGCCTTTAGTTTCTTCAGAAAATCAATTTCCTTTTCCGCCGGCGGTATCTCAACCTGGAGATCTTCCGTCATCTGCCTGTAAATCGTATTACAGGGGCATATGCGAAAAAACGCGGCAGCATATTTTCTGCATCTTCCTCTATATATCCGGAAAATCAGAAAAACGTTACAAAGAATTTTTGTTTTTTTCCAGACGTATTTTTCATTCTGTTTTCGCTCCTTTCCTTAACTTCTGATCACAGTATAATATATTAGCGTTAATATATTTTGCATTTTGTATATTGATGCTAATAGACAAATTGGGTATAATAAAGTCATAATAGGATGAGGCAGCAAAAGGCGGTCGCAAAATACGTGAAAGCCAAGTATGACCGTTTCGGCTTGACTATGCCAAAGGGCAGGCATTGATCAAAGAATGGGCGGCAATGCACAAAGATGATCTGCTGAAAATCTGGAACACGCAGGAATTTAAGAAGATCCCGCCGCTGGAGTAAATGGCGGGCAGCAGAAAGGAGCGGCTTATGTTTTACAGAGTAAAAGAAGTAATGAACTATGGGAGAACGGAACGCCGATAGAGGCGGCAACGGCGGACGATTTAGAGGCAATACAGGCAGCGCGGTGGGAATATGCCAACAGTGAAATCGTGAGCCATGAGGCTATAAATTGGGATTAAGGTTATTCCAATTTATAGCCTCTAGTGCTCTTGGAGGATATTTTCGTCTAAATATCTCCGATACAAACTCAGCGTTTTTACTAATAGAAAATCCAGTCATATAGACCGGTTACCCTGTGAACAGTAACGGTCTGTGTTAGTGTCAGCCCAAACATATCAGGTTTCCGTCAATACGTCTTTAATCACATTGATAAAGTCCTCCATCTGGGAAGTGTATGCCTGGCTTTGATTATGGCAGAGGTAGAAGTACCGGTTCAGAGATATATTTTCCAGGGAGCAGGCATTGACATCCCCTTTTTCAACATATTCTTCGATGCAGCGCCGGGACAGGACCCCCAGTCCCATATTATGACGCACCGCATCAATAATAGCGCAGCGGCTGCAGCATTCCCATTTTATCACATAGGGTATATGGTGGGTCATCATGATATTTTCAAACATTGCTCTGGTGCCGCTGCCCAGTTCTCTCATGACAAATGTTTGATTTTGCAGATCCAGTAAAGAGACGGATGTCCTGGCGGCAAAGGGGTGCTTATTTCCGCAGATCAGGCAGAGCGTATCTTCCAGTACAGGCGTGGTCATGATCTCCTGGCGGGCGATCACATTTTCTACCAGCGCAAGATCCAGTTCATTGTGGATCATCTTTTGTTCAATAATCTTTGTATTATTTACAAAAACGGTTATATCAATATCAGGATACCGTTCCATCAAACATTCTGCCAGTGTCCCCATCAGGGTATTGCCGATAGTAAGTGTGGCCCCTACACGTAAAGGGCGCAGGGAATGGACTTTTTTCATAGAACGTTCCAGATGCTCGTGTCCGGCAATGATCTGCCGGGCATTATATAAAAAAATCCTTCCTGCCGGTGTGATCTTTAATTCTTTTGGAGAGCGTTCAAAAAGTTTGGCCTGATATTCCTGCTCCAGATCGGATATGATCTGGCTTACCGTGGGCTGGGAAATATAGAGCCTTTTGGCCGCCTCACTCATTTTCTTATATTCTGCAACTGCAATAAATGTCTTTAATTGTTTCAAAGTTGCCACAAAAATCCCCCCGTTTATCGAACTGTACTTTAAGAAAATCACTATAGGTTTTTCCCTATGGTACAAGTTATATTTTACTATTTTACGTGGAATTTAACAAGTGTTATTATAATAATAGTGAAAATTTTATCGAAGTTTCATAAGAAAGCTGCAAAGCCTCGTATGAAAAAAGATGCGGGCAGGCAGGCTGCTGATCTGTTTTGCAGATTGGTTACAAGTAAAAAAACCAGGAGGTAAGAGCATGAAGGTATTAGTACTCGGCGGGGTTGCCGCAGGAACAAAGATCGCGGCAAAATTAATGAGGGAAGACCGCAGCAATGAAGTCATTGTACTGAACAAAGGAAAAAATATTTCCTATGCAGGCTGCGGGCTTCCTTATTATGTTGGGCATGTCATTGAAGACCGGGATCAGCTGATCGTGAATACACCTGAAAAGTATTCCAAACTGACCGGGGTTCAGGTGCTGACCGAAACAGAAGCAACAAAGGTAGATCCGGAAGCGAAAAAGGTGACGGCTGTTGATTTGAAGACAGGAGAGGAAAAGGCCTATGATTATGATAAACTGGTCATTTCCGTAGGCGCAAGCCCGATCAAGCCGCCGATCGAAGGCTGTGACCTGGAGAACGTATTCTTCGTACGGACGCCTGAGGATGCGATCCAACTCCGTGATGTGGTGGATGCAGGGGATGTAAAACGTGCGGTCGTAGTCGGGGCAGGTTATATCGGACTGGAGATTGCTGAGAACCTGAAGCTCAAAGGAATCCGTCCGTTTGTGCTGGATATGGCTCCTCACGCACTGCCGGGATTTGATGCAGAGATGGCAGAGTACGTGGAAGGGAAACTTCAGGAAAGCGGCATCCCGGTTGTGACAGGCGTTACCGTGACCGGAATCGAAGGCGACGGCAAGGTAGAGAAAGTCATGACAAATAAGAGGGCTTATAAGGCGGATCTGGTTGTCTTAAGCGCAGGGATCCGTCCCAATACGGCATTCCTGGACGGAAGCGGGATTGAGATGTTTAAGGGCACGATCCTGACAGATGAAAAGGGCCAGACCAATCTTCCGGATATCTATGCGGCAGGAGACTGCGCAATGGTACATAATGCGCTGACCGGGAAACCGGCATGGTCGCCGATGGGCTCTACGGCAAATATTGCGGGACGTCTGATCGCCCAGAATATGATGGGCGCGCAGCTTGGATACAGAGGGGCGCTGGGAACCGCCGTATGTAAGCTGCCGGGCATGAATGTCGGCCGGACAGGACTGACAGAGGCGCAGGCAGCGGCAGAAGGATATCAGCCGGTGAGTGTCATTACGGTGGTAGATGACAAAGCACACTATTATCCGGATGCAGGCACATTTATCATAAAGATGATCGCGGACAAGGAATCCTTAAGGCTTCTGGGCGTACAGGTGATTGGCGCGGGAGCAGTGGATAAAGTGGTAGATATCGCTGTGACCGGCATCATGTTAAAGGGAACCCTTCCTGACCTGGCAGATATGGATCTGGCTTATGCGCCGCCGTTCTCTACGGCAATCCATCCGTTTGAGCATACGCTCAATGTGCTGATGAACAAGTTAAACGGCAAGTTTGATACCTTTACTCCGGCAGAATATGCAGCCGGCGCGGCAGAAGGGTATAAAGTTGTGGATGCCTGCCTGCAGCCATCCATTGAAGGCGCGCCGTATGTAGAACTGACAACGGTAGAAGGGCCTGTGGACGGACTGGATAAGGAGGAAAAGATCCTGCTCGTATGCAATAAGGGCAAGAGGGCTTACCTGCTCCAGAACAGGATGAAGTTCTACGGGTATCAGAACACGAAGGTACTCGAAGGCGGCATTACATTCAGTGATGTGACAGCATAAAAGATTCAAAAGCTGCGTGAAAGAATCCTTTTCTGATGTCACAGGAAAGAGATTCTTTTGCGCGGCAGATGGTTACAAAAGGAAAAGGCTGCAAGATGAAACAGCCAGAAAATGAAATGGTTACAAAACGAGGAGGAAAAGAATATGGGATGTACAATTAAACCCGATGAGATCAAGAGAGTAAAGGCGCTGGGATTTTTGAACAATAAAGGGACAGATTTATTTAACGCGCGTATTATCACGGTCAACGGAAAGATTACCGCAGAGCAGACGAAGGTGATCGCTGAGGCGGCAGAAAAGTTTGGAAACGGCGAGGTTGAATTTACCACCCGTCTTACCGTGGAACTGCGGGGCGTTCATTTTGACAATATTGAACCTCTCCGTGAGTTCATTGCAAAGGCAGGCCTTGAGACCGGCGGAACCGGTTCTCTGGTACGTCCGGTTGTTGCCTGCAAGGGAACGACATGCCAGTATGGCTTATATGATACCTTTGACCTGTCCGAGAAGATCCATCAGAGGTTCTATAAGGGCTACCGTACCGTGAAGCTGCCGCACAAGTTTAAAATTGCCACCGGCGGCTGCCCGAACAACTGTGTCAAGCCGGATCTGAATGACTTAGGAATCATCGGCCAGCTTGTCCCTAATATAGATGAAGATATGTGCAACGGCTGTAAGAAATGCCAGGTAGAGGCAGCCTGTCCCATGGGTGTTGCCAAGCTGGAAGACGGCATCATCGAAATTGATAAAGATTCCTGCAACAACTGCGGGCGCTGCATAGATACCTGCCCGTTTGATGTCATTGAAGATGGAACGCCGGGCTATCGTATTTATATCGGCGGAAGATGGGGCAAAAAGACTGCACATGGAAAGCCGATCTCCAAAGTCTTCACATCCGAGGAAGAACTGCTGGATACAGTGGAAAAAGCAATCTTGTTATTCCGCGAACAGGGTAAGACAGGAGAACGTTTTGCAGATACGATCGCAAGGATTGGATTTGAAGAGGTAGAAAAACAGCTTTTGGCAAATGATATTCTGGACAGGAAACAGGAAATCCTGGATGCGAAGCTGCATCTGGTAGGAGGGGCGACCTGCTGATCCTGGATTTTCGGCAGCGGCGGCGCTGCACGGCTGTATGCCGTGCATGTACCACCCTGCTTGAAGCGTTACTTATATAGTTATCAAAAAGACGAAAGAGGAAATTTATATGGAATCAAAGAAAAAATATGGGGCAATCCTGTTGTGCCTGATCATCGGGTTTCTGGCAACAAAATCCACGGATTTACAGTCTGCGATATTCGGACGTGTAGTGATGGGCGGACCTATGGTGGCATTGCTGGTTTCTATGATCATATGCAATATCATCCCAACGCCTGGAAAAGAGTTTAAGGAAGGGACGACTTACAGCAGCAAGCAGTTTTTGAACTGGGGGATTATTTTAACCGGCGGCACGTTAAGCTTTGCGTCTATTCTTGGAACCGGCGTAAAGGCCTTGCCATTGATCTTGTTCAATATCTGCCTGTCCTTTGCAGTCGCATTGCTGGTAGGGAGAAAAATCGGAGTCACAAAAAATACGTCTGTCCTGGTAGGCGGCGGAACCTGTATCTGCGGCGGAACCGCGATCGCGACATTAAGCCGGATCATTAAGGCGACAGACGCGGAGATTGCATTTGGCATGGCGGCAATCTTTCTGTTTGATACCATCTCCGCATTTTCTTATCCTTATATCGCGCCTGCGCTTGGATTTACGGATAACCAGTTTGCTTTCGTAGCCGGAACAGCGATCAATGATACATCTTCCGTGGCAGGGGCACAGGCTACCTTCCAGGCTATGATCGGAAACCCGGATTTTAACGGGGCGCTGAATGTCAAGCTGGTGCGTACTACCATGCTGATTTTTGTAGCGGTTGTCTGGACGGTCCTGATGGCACGTGATGCGAAGAAGAATGGCGAAGTGGGAAGTAATGACAGCATTTTTATGGTCGTAAAGAAAACCTTCCCGATGTTTATCCTTTGGTTTGTAGTGATGGCCGGGCTGAATACGATGGGCGTTTTCACAGACAAAGGTATCAGCCTTTTGACAACGGTAAGCAAATTCCTGTTTGCATCCGCACTGGCAGGGGTTGGCTTTAAGATCAAGTTTAAGGATGTATTTTCCAAGGGGCTGAAGCCGATTGCATTAGGCGGGATCACATGGGCATGTGTGGCGGCTTCTTCATACATATTTGCGTTTGTATTCTCAGGATATATTGGATAGTGATTGTATTGCTATTGAACGGCATAAAAGAGGGGCTGCTGGCATGCAGCTCCTTTTTATGCTATAGTATGCAGGAGGAACAGCCAGCGGCAGGTTCTTTTGTATGGTAAAATGTCATCAAACGGAAAGAATGATCACATAATGACACAATCTTACCCAGATGGATTTACAGATAGGAAAAAGGAGAAAAAGAACGATGCAATTTGGTTTTTTAGGAATTGATCATAAAAATGCACAGCTTGATATCCGGGACAAGATTTCTTTTACCGATGCCATGAAGCTGGAATTATTCCGAAAAGCGGAAAACGTGGGAGTAGACCAGTGCATGGTGCTTTCTACCTGTAACCGGAGCGAGGTTTATTACTTCTATTCAGAAGAGGGGCAGAAAGCAGAGATCCATCGGATTTATGAAGAGATGTTTCCGGATATAGAAGTCAAGGGATATGTGTCTGCATTGTCGGGAAAGGAGGCTGTGGCTTATCTGTTCCGGATTGCGGCAGGGCTGGAATCTCTTGTGCTGGGGGAGGACCAGATCCTGGGGCAGGTAAAAGAGGCTTTGGATTACTCTCGGACCATGGGCTATGCTGGCAAGGAATTAAATAAAGTGGTCCGGGATGCCATTACCTGTGCCAAGCGGATCAAGGCGGAATTGAAGATCAGTGAGAAACCGTTATCGGCGAGCTATATCGGAATACAGAAACTACAGGAAAAAGCCGGGATCAAAGGGAAAAAAATCCTGGTGGTGGGCAGTGGGAAGACGGCGGTGCTGGCTTTAAAATATGTTTACGAATATGGGGCAGGGCATGTGGCTGCCTGCAGCCGGACATTTTCCCATGCCAGACGGCTGCGGGAGGAATTTCCTGAGATAGAGGTGATTTCTTATGAGGAACGGTATGGGGCCATGGGGCAGTGTGATATAGTCATTTCTGCCACGTCCTCCCCTCATCTGGTGATCCGCCGGGAGGAGTTTAGCCCGGTAAGGCCAATGATTTTTTTAGATCTGGCGGCGCCAAGGGATATTGATACCGCATTTGCAGATGAGCCGCTGGCAGACCTGATCAATCTGGATACATTGCAGGAAATTGCCGAGAATAACAGGATAGAAAGAGAACAGCTTGTGGAGAAAAGCCGGGAGCTGGTCGAAAAGGAGCTGCAGGAGACATCCCTTTGGCTTTTGCAGAGCCGGATGGATCCGGCGATTGAGTCATTGCAGCAGCGGTGCGGCGCTATTGTGGAGGACAGCTTTGCATATCTGGACCGGAAGATGGAACTGGGGCCAAGGGAAAAGAAGCTTGTGAAGAAGGTGCTCAATGCTTCTCTGCAGCGGCTTTTGCGGGAGCCGATCCGTGAATTGAAACGGCTGGATACAAAGGAAGAGCAGGAGGAATATAAACGGTTGATCACGCAGCTTTTTCAATTATAACAGAAAAGAAAGCAGCATTTCGTTTTTGTCTGCACGGATGTGCGGCCAGGAACTGTATGAAAATAATAGGAACAGGAGCAGACGCATGAAATATACGATTGGAACAAGGGGGTCTAAGCTGGCGCTTACCCAGGCGGAGTATGTATGCAGGAGACTTACAAAAGCATACCCGGAGCATGGATTTGAAGTCAAGGTGATCAAAACAAAGGGAGACGTTGTTCTGGATAAGCCGCTCCATGAGATTGGAGACAAAGGGGTATTTGTCAGAGAGATCGAGGAGCAGATTTTGAGTCATCAGGTGGATATCGGGGTACACAGTATGAAAGATATGCCCTCTGTCCCGGCTTCCGGCCTTATATTTGCCAGATCATGGGAAAGGGAAGATCCAAGGGATGTCTTGATCCTGCGTGAAAAAAAATCGTTGGATGAACTGCCGAAAGGGGCAATCATCGGTACAGGCAGCAGGCGCAGGGAGTTCCAGTTAAAACGTCTGCGGCCGGACCTGAAAGTGGTCAATATCCGCGGCAATGTGGACACCCGTCTCAGGAAAATGGAAGAGGAAAAACTGGACGGCATTATTCTGGCGGCTGCAGGCCTGCACCGGCTGGGGATGCAGGACAGGATTACCCGATATCTGGAACCGGAAGAGATGATACCAGCCCCTGCGCAGGGAATCCTGGCGCTGGAAATCCGGGACGGGGACGAGATGGTTTCCAGGATGCTGGATGCCTTAAGCGACGAAGAAACGGTAAAAGCTATGGAGGCGGAACGGGGATTTTTGCGTCAGATCGGCGGTGACTGCCATGTTCCTGTGGGGGCGGTCTGCCGAAAAAAGGAGGATGGTTCCTTCCGGCTGGATGCCATGTTCGGAAATGAGACGGGGACGAAACAGGCATATGTATCGGTATCTGGTACACAACTGGAGGTTCTTGCCCGTGAGGCGGCAGTTCAGATCCGGCAGCAGATGGCTGGGATGGTATCTCTGGTAGGAGGCGGTCCGGGCGACCCAGGACTCATCACAGTGAAAGGACTCCAGAGGATTCAAGAGGCAGACTGTATCATCTATGACAGGCTGTCTTCCCCGGAACTGCTTGAGGAGGCAAAGCCCGGCTGTGAAATGATCTATGTCGGAAAAGCAGATCATCATCATACCATGAAACAAGAGGATATCAACCGCCTTCTGGTAAAGAAAAGCATGGAGCATGAAAAAACAGTCCGTTTAAAGGGCGGTGATGTCTATGTGTTTGGCCGGGGCGGCGAAGAAGGCTTGTTCCTGAAAGAAAATGGAGTCCCCTTTGAAGTGGTTCCCGGGGTCAGCTCTGCCTTGGCAGGCTTGGCTTACGCAGGCATCCCTGTCACCCACCGCGGCGTGTCTTTGGGTTTTCATGTGGTGACGGCCCACAATAAGAGGGATGAGCTGGCGGAGATTGATTTTGAGGCTTTAGCGCGTGGGAAAGAGACTTGTGTGTTCCTGATGGGCTTAAGCAAGGTGGGTGAGATCGCGGACAGGCTGCTTTTAGCAGGCATGCCACGGGAAACAAAAGCGGCAGTGATCTCCTGCGCGACCACACCGATGCAGAGGACTTGTGTGTCAGATTTAGCGCATATTGCAGAAGAAGTAAAAGATGCAGGGCTGGTTTCTCCCGCGATCATCACAGTAGGAGAGGTCGTTTCATTGCGGGAACGATTGAACTTCTTTGAGGGGCGTCCCTTGTTTCAAAAGCGGTATCTGATTCCAAAGATTGGGGAAAAATCTACCAGGCTTAGAGAGCTTTTGCAGGCCCAGGGAGCTATAGCAGATGAAATCCAGGTGGGAGCGGTCATTGATATAAAAAAGACATTTTCCAAAGAAGAACTGGCGGATGTGGACTGGCTGGTTTTTACCAGCAGGAACGGAGCAGAAGCATTTTTCAAAAGCTTCAGAGAAAGCGGGCTGGATGTGCGCAGCCTGGCTGGATGCAGGATTGCGGCCATCGGCGGAAAGACTGCGGAAGTCTTGAAAAACTATGGACTGTATGCGGATTTGATCCCCGATGTATTCCACAGTGATGCATTGGCAGAAGCATTGAAAAAAAGATTGGAAAAATCAGATAAAGTATGGTATCTTAAGGCAGGAAATGCAGACGGCCATTTAAAACAGGCATTGGAGGAAAACTGCAGGTTTGAGGAAATCGTAGTATATGAAAACCAGCCTGCGGAACCAAAGCAGGAAGAGATTCTGCCTTTGGCAGAGTACGATGGGATCTTGTTTACCTGTGCGTCCTCTGCAGAACGTTTGATCCATGCATTCGGGAAGGACTGGGGGCAGTGCAGGATATACAGCATCGGCCCGAAGACTACGGCCTGCCTGGAAACACATGGCGTGGAACATGTGCAGGAGGCAGGGCAGCACTCCTATGAAGGGCTGGCGGAGCTGGTGATGCAATAGAGTTTCCGAGAGCACACAGATAATCAGGGGGGTTAGGAGCAATCCATGCGGCATGGCCTTTGGATATAGAAAGAAGCATCAGACAATGAGACAGGCAGAAAATAAGCATGATAAATGGATGGAATCAGAGGGCCTATGATCACAAATGAAACAGTCAACCGTGCAATCGACTATATACTACAGCATGCAAAAGAAGATGTGACACTGGAAGATGTGGCGGATTACTGCCATTTTTCCAAATATTATTTCAGCCGGCTTTTTAAAAAGCAGACAGGGGAAAGCGTCTATGCTTTTATAAAAAGGGTAAGGCTTGAACAGAGCGCATTCCGCCTGAAAGTGGAGCAGGACTGCCCGATCACGGCGATTGGTGCTGACTATGGCTATAGCAGTTCCAACTACAGTACGGCATTCAGGCAGCATTACTGTATGGCTCCAGTTGATTTTAGAAGGAAAAGCTATCGCAATTCCATGGAACATCCTTTTTTTCATCAGGAGCGTTGGAGGATAGAGAATTTTGAGGAATGCAATGCAAAGATTACAATAGAAGAAATTCCAGATTACAATGTAATCTATGAAAGACGCATTGGCAATTATAGGATGCTTTCCGATGACTGGAATGGGTTTATCAATAAATACCGTAAATATATTACAGAAGAGACAAAGTTTTTAGAACGGACCTATGACGATCCGGCGGTCACATGTGCAGAGCATTGCCTGTATGATATTTGTATGAGTGTCAGCGAAGACTGCCATCTGGAAAATACGATGAAACTCCAGGGCGGAAGATGTGCCGTATATCACTTTAAAGGCCATGCGAAGTATATCTATGCGGCCTATCAAAGCCTGTTCCTGGTATGGCTGCCGCAGACCGGCTATAAACTGGATGGCAGTAAGAGTCTGTTTGATATTTACCACAAGATAGACAGTGATACCATGTATTTGGAGCTGGATATTTGTCTGCCGGTGTTCCGGTGAGCATTCCTGTCCGGATAGATTGGAACCCCCATTTTACCGATCTGGGCAGGGATCTGTTGTTAAGTTATTGAAAGAAAAAGGCAAGAATCCAGAAGTATATAATTATACTCCTTCTTATAATGGTAACGTTACTTGAATCAATCGTATGTTATCATTACAAGGAGGAGTTTTTTATGGACTTGGAACAGATCAGACAGAACAGGACAAAAATGATCCTGCAGTTTTCGATACCGTCAATCATTGCGATGATCCTCACCTCGCTGGTTACCATTGCCGACGGATTTTTTATCGGAAATTACGTGGGAAAAGAGGGGATTGCGGCGGTGAACTTAGGGCTTCCCATTATTTATCTGTATCTCGGAGTGGGACTGATGGTATCCATTGGCGGTGTGGCAATCTCAGGAATGGCTCTCGGATCCGGTGACCAAAAAAACAGTAATCGGGTGTTTCGCCAGACGATCATGACAACGGCAGTATTTTCAATCTTGATCAGCTTTATCATGTTGTTCTGCTTTCAGCCAATGCTTTCTGTACTGCATGCGGACAGACAGGTCATATTATATTTCCGGGAGTACTATCAGATCATGCTGCTGGAACTTCCGGTCATGGTCATCAATTCGTCTCTTGGGATGTATGTCAGGGGCGATGGCAGTCCGGAGTATTATATGCAGGTCAGTATTGTAAATGTCCTGCTTAATATTGTATTGGACTATCTGTTTGCAGCAAAGTTTCATTGGGGCACTGCCGGAATTGCGTCCGCTTCCCTTTTATCGGCCCTTGTTTCCCTGCTTTGTCTATTCTATTATTTTTGGAAGAAGGCCTGTATATACCATTTTGGAAGATTTCGTTTTTCGTGGGAAATCTGTGTGCGGGCAATCTTAAATGGAAGCTCGGAATTTATAGGGGAGATATCCACAGGGATTACCATGTTTGCCTATAATTTCGTGATTATGCGGAAGATTGGGGTAGACGGGGTCACGGCATTTACCATCGTAGGATATGTGGCTTTTGCATTCAGTATGGTTATCATTGGGTTCGGGCAGGGGGCAAGCCCTCTGATCAGCTTTTGCTGCGGAGCACAGGAAAAGAAGCTTGCTGTAGATATCAGAAAAAGCGCAAACCGGTATGTCTTTGGGGCAGGAGCCGTTGTTTTTCTGATCATGGCAGCAGGGGCAGACTGGTACGGCAGCCTCTTTGTGCAGAATGAGAATGTGGAGGAGATGATACATTCAGGAATCCTTATTTTTATGATATCCTTTTTCTTTTCAGGGATCAATTCCATAACATCATTCTATTTCACTGCAATCGGAAAAGCATTGGAATCGGCAGTGATCTCATCCTCACGCGGACTGGTGGTCCTGCTGCTTTGCATCTTTACGTTGCCGGCGCTGTTTGGGATGGCCGGGGTCTGGATGGCAGCTCCAGTGACAGAAGCAGCCACACTGCTTTTTACTGGCTTTTTCTTATATAGGGAAGCTGCGGCTGACTTATGCAGATGATCTATACTTTGTGCCGACAGATATTTTGACATTTTTCTTTTTTAAGATTATAATGATAGCTGTTTGGGGCAGGAGAAAGCATTTTTTGAAAAAAGATATGAACTGATTGATAAAGACGGCGATGGACGGATTATTGATGGACCGGAAGTATCTGGTTATAAAAAAGGTAGGAGGATACGATATGAAGGTCGTGATAGCAATAGATTCATTTAAAGGGAGCATGAGTTCCATGGAGGCCGGAAATGCGGCAAAGGCCGGGATCAAAAGAGCCTGCGGCGCAGACAGCATCATTGTAAAGCCTTTGGCTGACGGTGGGGAAGGAACCACGGAAGCGCTGGTGGAAGGCCTGGGCGGAGAATATGTATCTATTGAAGTGACAGGGCCATTGGGAGGGAAAACGAACGCAAAGTATGGAATTCTGGGAGATGGAAAAACCGCTGTGCTGGAGATGGCAGAGGCTTCCGGGATGATTCTGGTAAAACGTGAAGATCTGGATCCATCCAGGGCCACGACATACGGTGTCGGTGAGATGATCTTAGATGCCGTAAACCGGGGATGCCGTGAATTTATTATTGGCATTGGCGGAAGCGCCACAAGTGAAGGCGGAGCAGGAATGCTCCAGGCATTGGGCTATGAGATCACAGATGCAGACGGCAATCCCATCAGGCCGGGAATCCGGGATTTAGACCGGATTGTATTCATTTCCGCAAAAAATGTACCGGAAGAATTAAAAGAATGTCATTTCAGTATTGCCTGTGATGTGAAAAATCCTCTTTGCGGTGAAAATGGCGCGGTTTATGTGTTCGGACCACAGAAAGGCATCAAGGAAGAGGAAAAACAGATCTTTGATGAAAAAATGAGACATTTTGCAGACAAGACACAAGAGTTTACCGGAGCAGACCATAGATTGGCAGAAGGGGCAGGTGCGTCAGGAGGGCTTGGATTTGCCTTCCTGAGTTACCTTCCGAATGCGGAATTAAAGTCCGGGATCGACATCGTCTTGAAAGCAATCCAGTTGGAGCAGGAAGTCAAAGACGCCGACATTGTTATTACCGGAGAGGGGCGTCTGGACTTCCAGACCGCCATGGGCAAGGTTCCGGTGGGCGTTGCACGGCTTGCGAAAAAATACGGCGCAAAAGTGCTTGCATTTGCCGGTGGAGTTACGGCGGATGCGGGAACATGTAATGCAGCAGGGATCGATGCTTTTTTTCCAATCGTACGGGGAGTGACCACACTGGACGAGGCGATGGTCCCAGAAAATGCAAAACAAAACATGACGCTTTCTGTTGAACAGGTATTTAGGGCTTTAGGAACTATGTGGTGATCACTTCACATCAGTAGAAAGGAGCAGGCTTATGACTAGAGATGAACTTATGAAAACTCTGCATGATTATACTCCTTGGGAACTTCTTCATCGTAACCGGAGACAGGATGTCTGGAATATGGAACCGGTCAATCAGGCTCTGGAAGTCCCGGTAACCGATGCTGAAAAAAACATTGGACTCCACCTGCCGCGGATACCGGATCTGGATGGCAATACTTTTTCATCCGACATCTACTTCCGGCATGCGCCGGGACAAAACTATATGATCGTCCAGCATGACCGATATACCCCCGGATCTATGCACCGGCACGACTTTTTTGAGCTGCAGATATGTGTGGAAGGAGAATTTATGCAGCAGATCAATTCCAAACGCCTTCAGATGCACAGCGGCGATTTCTGTCTGATCCCGCCCATGGTCAGCCACCTGGTAGATGTACAGAATTATACCGTACTGGTAAACCTGCTGATTCCGGAAAAGCATTTCAAGAATATCTGCCTCTCCCAGCTTCACGGTGAGAATGTATTGTCGAAGATCTTTATGGGAAATGTATATTATAACAGTGTAAATGACTATGTGATCTTCCATACCAACGGAAATCCTGCTATTATGGATATCGTACTTGGCATCTGTCAGGAATCACTGGAGAAAAAGCCTTATTATGTTTATATGATGGATGCGGAGCTTCTCCTGCTGCTGGGTGTCCTGATACGCAACTACGAAAGCACCTGCGAACTGCCGCAGATACACAGAAAGCAGGATGGAATCAATTATGGCATCCTGCGGTATATCGAAGAAAACTATCAGCATCTCTCCCTCCAGGAGCTGGCAGATAAGTTCCACTATACTCCACAGCATATGTCCTCACTTATCAAGGAACTGACCGGGTTTAATTTCAGTGGATACATTCTGGAAAAAAGAATGCAGGCGGCTCAAGATTATCTTATCAACACAACGCTTAAGATCAAAGATATTTCCGCAGCCTGCGGATATCAAAACCAGGAACACTTTATCCGGACTTTCCGGAAATATTATGGGACAACGCCGATCGATTACCGCAATCAGCATAGTCCTTCGATATCATAAACCAATAATAGAAACATCCCTTGGAGGAATCCGATAGATACCGGTTCCCACAGGGATGTTTCCTTTTGCTGAATAACGATATTTCTGACGATTCTGGATAGCAGATCAATACTTTTTATTTTTCAGATTTATTACGTCTTTCCATAACCTCAGCAAAAAGCGTATCATACTTTCCATCCAGGTCATAGAAAATAAGCGCTATGATACAAATGACCGCTACGGCTACCGGGAACCACACCATAAGTCCTGTCATAACAGCCATGGCTGATTCTGTCTGTACTGCCGCGTTTCCGACAAATCCACCGAGACTCAGAGCAAAGGCTACAGCGGCGCCTCCAAGCGCCCCGCCCACTTTTTCTGCAAAGGATTCGGCTGAGAAGAGAAGCCCTTCATTTCTGACGCCCGATTTCCACTCACTATAAATAGCCGTGTCGCCAAGCATTGCGAATGCGCAGTTGCAGATCGGAGCCATACCGGCACAGTTCAGAAGCGTGGATACCAGGATCAGTGTGCGGTTTACCGGGTTGACCGCCATAACAATGCCTCCTAAAATAGCAAGGAAACAGCCGATAACAGAGATTCTTCTCTTGCCAAACTTTTTAGAAAGCCATGGGATCATAAAGCAGACCGCAATATTCGGGATCATGCCGCAGGAGGACAGGAAAGAATAAAAGTTCGTGTCTCCAAGGGCATATTTTGTATAATAAGTCTGATATCCTGCTTTTACACCGTAATTAAAGAAGATGACCAACTGTATGAACAGCACGATAAGCCAGTATTTATTCTGGATAAGCGCCTTAAGGTCATCCAGCAGGTTCTTCTGTTCTTTTTTCTCTGCCACAGTCTGCTGCGTATCCTTTTTCGCCAGATACTCCTCATATCTTTCCTCAGCGCCGACTTCCTTTACGCTGAAATATACCCACAGATAGCAGAGTGCTCCAAGCACACCATATATTCCGGTCAGCACAGACCATGCGAACTGTCCCGCGCCTAAGAAATTTACGATTGGCATAGAGATCGCACCGATCATCAGCGGGCCTACAAAACCGAACATATTTCTTGCGGTAACAAGCTTTGTTCTTTCATCAACATCTTCTGTAGAAACTGCAGACAATGTATTATACGGAACCATGACTGCCGTATAAATAATAGCGATACCTGCGATATAAGTGCAGACTGCCCATATAATCTTTCCTGTCATGCCAAAGGACGGCGATAAGAACATCAGGAATATAGATAAACCAAAAGGTATCGCCATACGCTTCACCCATGGACGTGCTTTTTCCTCTTTGGTATAGGTACGCTCCACGACCGCACCCATGACCAGATCAGAGACTCCGTCCAACAGACGGCATGCCAGAAGAATAATTCCGACTGCCGCGATTGGAAGTCCCGCTACCTCTGTGTAATAAAAACTGATAAATGATGATACCGTATTGTTCATCAGATTTGCCCCAAGACAGCCGCTGCCATAGCCAACGATCTGCAGCATGGACATTTTCTTTTTGATTGCCTCTTTCATTTTATATCCTCCGTTTCTCATTCCTTTACTATAACTGTTACGTCTTCCGGTGCATCATATTCCAACTGAAGCTTCTCATCCTCATCTTTTATCCAATGCACATGCACCATTCCCATCGGCGTAATAACATCCCCCTCCGCCTCTTTCAGATATCCAGGCTGTGGATGGATCATGACCGACTGATACCCTGGTCCTCCCGGCCTGACACCCAGGATGACAGTTGGCAGCTCATATAAGATCAGAGCGCCCCACGCATGGCAGTCCGAACGTTCCTGGATTTCATCTTCAATACAAGTGGTACTATGTCTTGCAAGCATCCGTCTCCAGATTCCCCAGTACTCCCGCGTATATTCATACAGCCCCGTCTCCTCCAGCGCCCTGAACAGATAAAATGCCATGGCTACGGAACACTGTGGATACTCTTCTTTTTTCTCAATCGTTTCAAGAAGCGCCTTTCTTCCTTCCTCACGGCTGATAGTGCCTGTCAATACGGCAAACACCTGCACATGCTGCGAATAATCCTCAACCCCGGGACCATCTGTCAGCATGCCTTTCTTGCCCATCATAAACTTCAACACTGCGTCCTGTACTTTTTCTGCTTCCAGACAGAAGCTGTCAGCCAGGTCTGTAAATCCAAGATAGGATGCGATTTCTGCTGCCGCCTTAAGTCCATAGATATATATAAGGCTTTCCATCGTAATCGGCCCCTGCAGAGTCGCAGGCGGAATCCCTGATGTCTGTTTCCATTCCGCGGCCCAGTCAATGAAAGACCAGAACCTCGCGCGGCCGTTCAGTCCGCCGACTTTGTCCACATATCCCTGTTCCGTCAAATGTTTGTGGAAGAATCCCAGCACACGGTCAATATGCGGCAAATGTTCCCGGAGCAGCTCCTTATCTCCAAAATACATCATATGGTCATATACCATGAAGATATAGTAAATAGAAAATCCCGGGATCACATTGGATTCGTAATTCGGATGACTGGAATTCGTCAGGCCGTCACTGCGCTGGGAACGTCGGAAATCATCTATACATTTTCTGGCAAGCCTGTCATCCCCCGAAACAGCATATGTATAAAGGATCTGTGTTCTGGAATCCATGACATACTGGAGCTGTTCATAAAACGGGCAGTCTTCATAAGTCTCATGCATACACCTGCGAAGTGACCTTTCGGAGATATCCCATATCGCCTCAAAATCCGGATCGTCTGCCGCAGCCGTTGTCTTTACCTCCAGCGGATACCCTGTTTCGTCATAGTCAAAAGATAACAGGGTCATCGGTTCCTCCTTTGTCTCTACTTCCAGGCGTACAAAGCGGAAAGTCCGGAACCAAAAGGGGGTGTATTCTTCCGGCCTGTCATGGGTTCCGTTTCCGGCCGGATAATAAGTATCTGTAAATCCGTAGAGGTATCCGTTTTCCATATCAAGACGGTCTTTTTTAAAGGGAACCTTCAGATCGCCCTGGAATCCCTCCTGTACATATCCCTCGGAAGTGAGTAACTTCACAACACTCCCTTTTCCGCCTGCGATATTCAGGCGCAGGTATCCGGTCTCTTCTTCACCGGCATTGAGTTCCAGGATCAGTTTCTGGTTTTTCTCAACGGTGACCGGATGATTACCTTCCAGAAACGCGTCCAGCTCATGCATTTCCTTTTCCGTCTGAACCATTCTGACATCAATAAAATGCTTATTTTCCCGATAAAGGAACGGAATCTTACGTTCACTTAAATTTCCGGGGCTGAATTCCGCGCTGAGCTGCGTATCGTAAACTACATTTTCCCATGAGGAATCATCATAATCTGCCAGTTTCCAGTGGATCAGTTCCGGATGTGCTTTTCGCTCCTCCAGCATTTGCAGGGGCGCAAAAAGATCTGACTCCTTGATAATAGAAAAACCAGGATCTACACATCCCCTCCATTGTTCATCCGCAGACAGGTCGATCGCTATATGGCGGCTCTCTGCTTTTCCTGACACGAACAGTCCTGGATGCCCTGTGCGGAAAATGCTAAAACTCCCGTTTCCATGTTCATTTGGAAATGCAAGCACTTCTACCGCAATCACGTTCTTTCCTGTCCGCAGATAAGAAGCCAACTCTAAAGTGTCATAAAACCAGACTTCACTGTCTCCCTTACACGGACCGGCTTCCACAAGCTGGCCATTCGCGTACAGCTTATATCTGGAATCCGCCGAAACCATGAGCTGTGCTGTTTCCGGCATCTCGTCAAAGGAAAAACTTCTGCGGAAAAGCATTCTCATTGGCCTATCTTTTACAATATCATTTTTCGGCCTGATCCAGTTTTTTCTTGCGTCCAGCATTTCTCACCCTCCATTCATTACTTTTTATACTTAAATTATAATTCTTTTCCCGTTTTTTACGATTGTTTAAAACGGTCAGATTCATTGATGTTTTCTTTTCTTATTTTGGGATTTCTAGAGAAAATTGATATATTTTCGGAAAAAACATGTTATGATATTGAACTTTTTTAGGATGATTAAATTGTAGTTGTGTGTATAAAAGAAATCGGGTATACTGAAAGCAAAATATAAAACAAGGTATGGCATTATGGGAAAAAAATTTAATGTAACTGCTGGCTGCAAACCCAGTCTGCATTATATGGTTGATATCAGTTCCCTCCTGGCCCAGATCAAAGGATATATGCTGAGTTTTCATTTTAATAAAAATAAGGAAATAGGAGTCAAACGTATTATTCTCAAGGATAAAATATTGATTGAGGCGGTTGTATATAATGAGAGAAAAATTATTTTCGGATAAGGTATTTTTGAAAAAATTATGGCAGCTTGCAGTACCGATTGCGTTCCAGAATCTGATGCTTGCGTCAGTAGCTGCCGCGGACGCACTGATGCTGGGACGTGTGGCGCAAAATTCCATGTCAGCAGTGTCGCTGGCAACACAGATCCAGTTTATCCAGAACATGATATTGACGGCGGTCATCGCGCCGATCGTCATCCTGGGAGCACAGTATTGGGGAAAGAAAGATACTAAGACAGTGAATGATATTTTCTGTATCGGGCTCCGCCTGTGTATTGGAGTGTCTTTGCTCTTTTTTATCGGATGCGTCTTTTTTCCGCGGTATCTGATGCTGATCTTTACAGACGAAGAGGCGTTAATCATAATCGGAATCCGCTATCTGAAGGTGGCCGGGTGGTCTTATCTGCTCACGGGTATTTCGCAGTGTTACCTTGCCATTATGAAGGTCAGCGAACATGCGCTGCAGACAGCGGTTGTCAGCTCCGGTGCGGTGATCATCAATATCATCCTCAATGCAGTGTTTATCTTCGGTCTTTTTGGGATGCCTGCGATGGAGGTCCAGGGAGCAGCAACGGCTACTTTGATCGCAAGGGTTATAGAACTAGCCTGGGTCGTACTGTTTTCCCACCGGGAAGGATATATCCGCCCGGATTGGAGCAGGCTTTTCAAAAGGAACCGCCTGCTTTTCGGTGATTTCCAGAGATGTGCGCTTCCACTGCTGGGCGCCAGCCTGTTCTGGGGAATCGGATTCACGTCCTATTCTGCTTTTATGGGGCATCTTGGAACAGATGCGACTGCGGCGAACTCGATTGCTGCCGTGGTGAGGGATCTGGTCTGCTGCCTGTGCAACGGCCTGGCAAGCGGCGGAGGGATCCTTGTGGGAAATGAGCTGGGCGCCGGGAATCTGGACCGGGGAAAATGCTATGGGGACCGGCTTGCGAAGATCGCGTTTCTGACAGGCTTTTTGTCTACCGCGATCATGCTTGCGGTGACACCGTTTGTCACAGGCTTCGTGAAGATGACGGACCAGGCGGAGCGGTATCTGATTGGAATGATGGTGATCATGGCATTTTATATGGTTGGCCGTACGGTAAATACGATCATCATCAACGGGATATTTGCGGCCGGAGGAGATACGATGTTCGATATGTACAGCCTGGCAGTCTGTATGTGGGGGATCGCTATCCCGCTGGCGGTGGCAGGAACATTTTTCTTGAATTGGCCGGTGCTGGTGGTCTATGCATGCACCTGCCTGGATGAGGTGGGTAAGATTCCGTGGGTCATGTATCACTATAAAAAATACATATGGGTGAAAGACCTGACCAGGGAATTATAAAATGTCCTTGCAGGGAGAACTTCGTCCAGAAAGGTATAAAACAGCGTTAAAGGATCTTCCTGTATAATTCAAGTATAGGGAAGATCTGGAGGAGTAATCAAGAATATAGGTACGGGCTGTAAACGCTGTATGTGGGAGTGTGCAAATGATGGACTGGGAACAAAGGCGTATGAGTTGATTTCTGTGAAATAGCCCATGAGGACTAAACTTTTCCCAGAAAGAAACCGATATACATATTATAAAGCGATATTTTATCGGGTGCGGTCTATTCTGGAGGGACACGTATTGCGGGAGGATATCAGGGTATGATGTGAAACGGATTTCAAAGTTTAGAATCAGGGAGGGTTTGGTTATGTCAAGAATCATAGATTATAGTTTTTTATTTCAAAGCATGCTCGGAACACCGAAGACGAATCCGATCGGAAGTTTCCAGTTGTCACAGTTAAACAGCAGTTCCGTACAGGCACAGTTAAAAAAAGCCGGTATCGATACAAATAGCGTGCAATATAAAACCGTTATTAAAGAAATGATGAAAAACGGAAACGGGGCAATGTATACAAATCCCCAGGCTATTAAAAACCTGATGAAAAATTATGATAAGGATGGGGACTATATTAATCCGAGAACCGGACTTGCAGGCCTTCTGGTGACAGAGGAAAATGCGGCCAGCCGCAATCGCATCATTTCGATTCCAGAGAGCAGCAAAGACGAGATGTTTGAGCTGACAAAGAAAGAATTTCTGCGAGAGAACGGTATCCATAATGGCGATACAACAAGACGGTCAGACGTATATACAAATATGTATCGAAAAGTACAGAAAAACGACCGTCTGGCGGCGGGATATACCTTACAGCAGTATGAACGTTCCTACAACCGGGCATTTGTCAATGCAGCGAAAGCGGCGGATCCTTCCTGGAGGGCCGGGATGCCGATCCCGGCCGGAGCATTGGACGGGATCACGAGGGAATCCGTGGAAAATGCAGGAAAGCCGATAGACAGGAAGATATAAGAAGTAAGCGTGTGTAAATCTTGCTAGATCCTGTTCTGTTCTCCCTATTCGCACATTCCATCCAATATGGGAATCAAAGATTTCCCACGCTCGGTAAGGCTGTATTCTACCTTCGGAGGAATCTAGGGATATTCTTTCCGGTCTACTAATTGATCGGCCTCTAACTCCTTCAAGGTAGAACTCAGCGTCTTATAAGAAATCCCACCGATATATTTTTTCATGACAGCATGGATATCCTTATTGGTTATGAGGAATCAGAGAAATCTTGATATTACTGAAAAAACTGGATATATAAAGGGAGGTCGGCATATGGCATTTAATAAAAAGTTTAATACTACAGGTATATGCATACCTTCTTTGCACTATATGGTGGATACGGCAGATATGATTAATCAAATTATAGATGATTATATTGAAGAGGGAGAATATTTTACGATCAATCGTGCCCGCCAGTTTGGGAAGACAACAACGCTGGAATTGCTTTACCATAAACTAAAAGAAAAATATATTGTGATTGATATTAGTTTTGAGGCTGCAGACGAATACTTTCAATCATTGGGAGCGCTTGCCAGAGGATTGGCCATGGATATTTCCGAACGCCTGGAGACACAAGGTGTCTCTGAGAGTTTATGTAAAGAGTGGCAGACGCCAGTATCGGAAGAATTTCCTTTGCGTGACTTTGGGAGAAAAATAACGGCTTTGTGCAGTAAGAGTGATCGGGAATTAATACTGACCATTGATGAAGTAGATAAAAATGCAGATAATCAGATTTTTTTGTCATTTCTAGGATTGTTGAGGGAGAAATATCTGAGGCAGAAGAGTGGAAGA
Organism: uncultured Lachnospiraceae bacterium; assembly: GCA_910589385.1. Classification (GTDB taxonomy): domain Bacteria; phylum Bacillota; class Clostridia; order Lachnospirales; family Lachnospiraceae; genus Schaedlerella. The sequence continues at coordinate 88,354 of CAJUTU010000007.1, read as the reverse complement.
GACCATACCTTCAAATCGGTAATTCTTGCCGGGGTGTATGATATTAAAAATTTAAAATTGAAATTACATGTACAAGAAGAGTCAAAATATAATAGTCCATGGAACATTGCAGCTGATTTTAATATCAATATGAGTCTTACAACAGCAGGAATTGAAGGGATGCTGTGGGATTACGAGCAGGATTATCACACAGGGATGGATATCAGCGATATGAGCAGGCAATTATATGACTATACGTCAGGTTATCCATTTCTCGTATCCAGATTGTGCAAAATCATAGACGAGCAGATTGTCGGAACTGAAGATTATCCTGACAAGCCTTCAGCATGGACAAAGGACGGTTTTCAGACAGCAGTAAGGATGATATTATATGAACCGAACACATTATTTGATGATATGCGGAAGAAGTTTGATGATTATCCAGAACTGTCTGAAATGATTTATGCAGTTTTGTTTACGGGAAAGAGTATTGCATATAATCCGGATAATCTGGCAATGGATATGGGCATTCGCTTCGGATTTATAAAATGTGTTGACGAACAGATAGTAGTTTCAAACAGGATTTTTGAGATGAGACTGTATAACTACTATCTGTCAGAGGATATGCTGAGGAGCAGTACTTATTCTGCGTCGCTGCAGATAAAGAATCAGTTTATACATGGAAATAATCTGGATATGGAATTGATATTGAGAAAGTTTGTGGAGCATTTTACAGATATTTATGCGGATAGTCCAGATAAGTTTGTTGAGGAAAATGGACGACGTCTGTTTTTACTATATTTGAAACCTATCATTAATGGAACTGGAAATTATTATATAGAATCCAGAACCAGAAGTATGGGTCGTACTGATGTCATCGTGGATTATCTGGGACAGCAATATATCATAGAGATGAAGATTTACCATGGAAAAGAATATAATCTCCGTGGTGAAAATCAGTTGATTGGCTATTTGGAAGATTACCATTTGCAAAAAGGATATATGCTTAGCTTCAATTTTAATAAAAAGAAACAGGTAGGTGTCCGTAAAATTATTGTGGGTGAGAAAACGCTTATTGAAGCAATTGTATAAAAGGGATTGAAAGAAATTAATCAGTAGAGGAAAGCGCTGGGTAAGCTCATAATCTTATCAGAACCTTTGGTTCATTGGCAGGGTGATGTTCCAATATGATTTTCCAGACTATAAGACCTTAGTTCGTTCAAAATGTTTCTAAAATGATTGACAAGAAAACTTGTCATGCTATAATAAAGATATACAAGAAAACTTGGCAAAGGGGTTTACTTTTGGAGGGCTGGCCATGGACAGGGAAGAGATATTGCAAAAGAGCAGGAAGGAAAACAAGGGAGCAGATTTGTATGAAAATGATCTTTTAAGAGAAGGCGGAAATGTCGCTTTTGCTATGATAATGATACTGTGTATTGTTTTTTCATTCATACAGGAATTTTTAGATATAGAAATAGTCAAAGGCTTTTGGGCGCTGACGTTTACGCTTCCGGCATCCGGATACACGGTGAGAGCACTTAGGACGAAAGACAGGTGGGATATGATCCGGGCTCTGGCAGGCTGGGGAGCCGTCGTATTATGGTCTGTACTTTATGTCAGAGATATGCTGGCAGTTTCCGTAATATTATAAAAAGGGACAGGCTATATGGAACTTATACTGAAAAATCGTCTAAAAGAGGCGCGGGCAGAAAAAAGGCTGTCCCAGGCCAGGCTTGCGGAATTGGTGGGTGTCTCACGGAATACGATCAGTTCGATTGAAACGGGCCAGTTTAATCCTACTGCAAAGCTGGCATTGATTCTGTGTATTGCGTTGGATAAGAAGTTTGAAGAGTTGTTTTATTTTGAATAAGAAAGTACATAGGAAATTAGCAGCAGAGCGCAGTATATGGATCAAACCATAACAGCGCTCTGCTTATTTATCTCATATTGGCAGAAATATTGTCGGTGACAGCATTTCTTTATAGGAGAAGCCAATATTACAGATTCCCTTTCAATCCGATTTCTTCCGCTTTTTCTTTCATTCCGGCGATTGTCTCCCGGATCACGTCATCCAGTTCCATCCCCAGCATTTCACAGCCCTGGCGGATCACATCCCGGTTGACCCCGGCGGCAAATCTTTTATCTTTAAATTTCTTCTTAACCGATTTTACTTCCAAGTCTAATACACTTTTCGAGGGGCGCATCAGGCAGACCGCATTGATCAGGCCTGTCAGCTCGTCAATGGTGAACAGGATCTTTTCCATCTGGCTTTCGGGCTTTGTGTCTGTGCAGATTCCATAGCCATGGCAGCTCATGGCGCGGATATAGACCTCGTCGATTCCACGGTCCCGCATGATCTCTTCCGCCTTTTTACAATGTTCTTCGGGAAATTGTTCATAGTCCAGATCATGCAGCAGTCCTGCCACACCCCAGACCTCCTCATCCTCACCGTTCAGGTGTCCGAAGTGGCTCATGGCAGCCTCAACCGCCAAAGCGTGCGTCTGCAGTGCGGGAGTCTTAGTGTATTCAGTCAACAGTTCCCATGCTTCTTCTCTTGATAATTTCTTTTCCATTTTGAAAACCTCCTACAGATTTATGTAAAATTTATTTGTGAAGTGCTAAAAAGTTATGTAAATAACTAAAAACTCTTATTTCATACAGTATCTGATCCGGATAAACCGGAACCAAAATTTTACTGTCTTGTGAAAAAATGTCATGAGTATCTAGTTAAAATAAGTCTGCACCAAAAACATATACAGAACAGTTCCGGCCCCAATGCTCAGCAATGTGTTCTTTTTCCACTTATGCAGTACCACAATAAAGAGAATTGCGATCATCTCCGGTATGGCAAAATATCCGCTGGTAAAGGCATCTTTCAGACAGTATACGACCAGCAGGCCGATGACTGCATATGGCAGGACAGTCCCTAAATAGGTAATATAAGGCGGAGGTGTCTTTCCTTCCGGGAAAATGAAAAAAGGAAGGAACCTTGTCGCCATTGTACCCAGCACGACCACAAGGACCGTCAAGACACTTTGTGCAGTTGTCATTGTACCGCCCCCTTATCTCTTTTTCTTTTGCTGACGGAAAAACACAGAATAATCAAAGCCATAGCAGGCAATATGAAATTCTGGCTTCCGAATATCAGCAGGCAGAGCAGTGAACAGCCTAAGCCTGTGAGAGCAGGGAGATGCTCCTTGGATTCCTCCCACTGGTTGACGAACATCACAACGAACAGCGCCGTCATCACAAACTCAATGCCTGTTGTATCAAAGTGAATGATATATCCCAAAAGTGCTCCCAAAGTCGCGCCTGATACCCAGTAAATCTGATTGAGCAGGGTTACAAAAAACATAAACCATCCTTTGTCAACGTCTGGCGGAGGTGTCGCGGTGCAGTTGATCGTAAATGACTCATCGCACATCCCATAGATCAGATATGGCTTTTTCCATCCGGTATTTTTAAACTTTTCCAGCATGGATATGCCATAAAACAGATGTCTGGCATTGACCATCAGTGCCAGGAAAAATGCGTGCAGCGGATGGAAAGCGGACAATAACAGCTCCACAGTGACAAACTCCATGGAACCGGCAAAAATGAACATGCTCATGAGCATAGGATAGACGAAAGAGAAGCCTTTGCTCCTCATGAGAAATCCATAGGACATCCCCAAGAAAAGAAAGCCTATACAAATAGGGATCGTATAAGGTAATGCGGCCTTAAATGCTTTTGTTTTCATCAGTTTTGCCCCCCTGTCTGCCGTTTCATTATAATGTAATCTCCTTTTGCCCCAGTGTCAATGGATTTTGAAAAATAAATGGAAAATAAATGGAAAAGCTGTAAAGCATTTCGGGGTAAAATGTAGTATAATAGGAGCGGCAAAATACGAAATCAGGAAAGGCTTTGGAGGAATGAAAGAAAAGAAACTGATAAAAGAGGAATTTATGACAAAAACCATCATCGTATGGCTTGGGGCAATGCTTTGCTGCGCCCTTTGGGGAAGCGCATTTCCATGTATTAAGATTGGATATACGCTGTTTTCCATTCCGTCGGAGGATACGGCGGCACAGATTTTATTTGCAGGATACCGTTTTACTCTGGCAGGCATTTTTACGATTGCGATCGGCAGTGTGCTGAACCGGGGATTTTTGCTGCCGAAAAAAGAATCCATTAGTAAGATCATATGGCTGAGTATGCTGCAGACTGTGGCGCAGTACCTGTTTTTTTATGTTGGGCTTGCCCATACAACAGGAGTGAAGGCATCCATCATTGAAGCGATGAATGTCTTTATTGCTATTCTGGTGGCAAGCCTGATTTTCCGTCAGGAAGAACTGACGGCGAAAAAAATGTTGGGATGTGTAATCGGATTTTTGGGTGTGGTTTTGGTGAATGTGACAAAGAGTGGGCTGGATACCTCTCTGTCCTTTACAGGGGAAGGGTTTATCCTGTTTTCGACAGTGGCATATGCATTTTCATCTGTTTATCTGAAGCGGTATTCCAAAAAAGAAAATCCGGTCATATTAAGCGGATATCAGTTTGTGGCAGGTGGGATCATCATGAGTTTTTGCGGAATCGTAATGGGAGGGAGCGTGGCCGGCTTTCGAGCGGCATCCACAGCAATGCTGCTCTATCTTGCACTTGTCTCGGCAGTGGCATATTCCCTGTGGGGGATTTTATTAAAATACAATCCCATTTCCAGGGTGGCTGTTTTCGGGTTTATGACTCCGGTATTCGGCGTAATTTTGTAGGCGTTATTTTTACCCGGCGAGGATCAGGCATTGGGGATTAAAAGCATTGCTGCCCTTGTTTTGGTCTGTGTGGGAATCTATGCTGTAAATCACGTAAGGCCGGAAAAAACAGAAAAAAATTAGCCGCTGTATTTTTTGCCTTGTCAAAAATCCGCCTAATCGTTATAATGACCTTATGAGACGACAGGAGGATACATGATGTACAACCCTCAGCTTGAGACCTTTATCTGCGTGGTAGACTCCGGAAGCTTCAGCAAAGCCGCAGATAAATTATTCATTACGCCGCCCGCAGTCATTAAGCAGATCAATGCGTTGGAAAACAGTCTGGAGCTGCAGTTATTTGAGCGGACACACCGTGGGCTGATCGTAACGGATGCAGGGAAGTCTTTATATCAGGATGCAAAATATCTGATCCAATATAGTAAAGATTCCATCAGCAGGGCAAAGGACGCGATGGATCTCCAGAAAGAAGTTATCCGTATCGGTGTTTCACCAATGACGCCGCCTCAGGTGTTTGTGACACTGTGGCCGAAGATCCAAAAGCATTGCCCGGAGATGAAGTTCAAGCTGGTTCCTTTTGAAAATACCCCGGAGAATGCAAGGGAGGCAAAGAAATTATTGTCAGCTACCAAAAAAGCGATTGAAGAGAGCTGAATGTCTTTCCTGCCCAAAGGATATCTCTTAATACATGTCACTGTGGGACGGGCGGCTCTGCCCGACAGAATATAAATAAACATATAACCTTTAGGTTTATACTGGATAACGAAATGTGACTTCTTAGGAGGTCTCATTTTTCTTATAATAAAACAGAAAAAGATACTAGGACCGCCTGTCTGGACAGGTCTGGAAAATGCAGAGGGCAGACAGGCAGGGTCATACTGGACGGATGGCCGCATGGATTTGGTTCAGACGGAGGATGGGTAGAGGATTACGCCGGCTGGCTGGAAATTATCCTGGTTCGGAAAGAGCTTTGGCGCACCGGCTCCAAATGAACGAAAAAGATAGTGAAAACGTATTGTAGATGTGCTATAGTAGATATATCCATATCAGGGGGCGTTCCGACATGGAAGGGAGCAGGGACACAGACAGAAAAGAACCTGAAGGCAGCATTTGCAGGGGAATCGCAGGAAAGGAATGAAGAACGATGGATATTGAAGTAAGGGCATATCAAGAAGGGGACTTACCCGAAATGATCAGGATATGGAATGAAGTTGTGGAGGACGGAACCGCGTTTCCGCAGGAGGAGCTTTTAAATGTCCGGACCGGAAAAGAATTTTTTGCTTCCCAGACATACAATGCCGTTGCTGTGAATATGGATACCGGACAAGTATGCGGGCTTTACATATTGCATCCTAACAATGTGGGACGGTGCGGCCATATATGTAATGCAAGCTATGCGGTCAGATCTGAGTGCAGGGGGCTTCATATCGGTGAAAAATTAGTATCTGACTGTCTCATTCAAGGGAAAAGGCATGGTTTCAGAGTATTACAGTTTAATGCTGTGGTGGCATCAAATATCCATGCGCGCCACCTTTACGAACGGCTTGGGTTTGTCCAGCTGGGAACGATCCCGGCGGGATTTCGGATGAAAGACGGGCATTATGAAGATATATGTCCTTATTTTAAGGAATTGTAACAAGAAAGCCTTTAGATTATTTCCTTAACAATCGAAACCACACCGTTTGAAAAAGCTATAACCCACAGGTTTACACTGCATAACGAAAGGAGACTTCTTTGGAGGTCTTTTTTTCTATAATAAACTTAGTTCTTAGTAGAAATAAATTCAACTTTTATAGGTCAAAGGAATCCTGCCGGAAAGGGCAGCAGTAATATTGGAAATCTGGAAGCAGAGACAGAGTTTTTTGCAATGGACACCCGCATCCGATTGACAGCCTATGGGAGCAGGGCGGAGGAAGCATTGCAAAAAGCTGAGGAGAAACTGGCAGAACTGGAAGGAAAATGGTCTGTTACAGATGAAAACAGCAAAATCTACTGCATCAATCTCAGTGACGGACAGCCGGTTGACATAAGTGCTGAGACCACGGAGATCATAAAGTATGCGCTGGATCTTGGGGGAAATATCCAGACCATAGGGAGCAAGCCGGATAGCAGTGCCTGGAAGTTTGGGATCCGCAGTCCTTTTGGGGAAGGAACGATAGGCATCCTTTCTGTATCCGGCGGCCGTGCGGTGGTGACATCCGGGAACTATGAGCGGTACTTTGTCCGGTGCATTTGCAAATATGAGAATAAATGTGATAGAAAGGAAGTAAAATAGCAATGGAATTGTGTTTTATGGAAGGGGGGAATCATACTTGTTTTTCTCGTTTTGATATCTTTTGCATATAGTAGAAAGAAATATAAATTATAAAGGTATGCTAAGATATGAGAGAATATGTGGCTTTATCATTGGAAACACATCTTTTTTTCGCAAGGATCATGAAGGAACATTCATTGTTCCTGCTTGCCGGATTTCCTGCGAAGGTAACAAGGTTTATACAGCGTGCGGACCAGTTCCGGGAAGAATTTGAAGATGGACTTAGAAAAACGGTAAAATTGGCGGACGGTATTGTAAGCAAATCGGTTTTAATCTCCGGGGAGGTGGTAACGGAATTTACGAGGAAAGCAGAATGCCAGACCGGAAATCTGACAGGAATTCCGATTGATATAAAGATTACTGAGGCAGAAGAGCGGCTTAGTGCAGGGAATTGTGTTACGGTAAACAGGGAAATGGTTTCGCATGTAAGAATGTTGAACCGGCAAATGCTTGGAAGTCTGAGTGGGCTGATCGCATTTAAAGAAGAGATCCTGAGGGAAGTGACAGGGTGCAGGCTTTATACAACGAACTATCCACTGCTGACCGAGCACATACTGAGGGAAGCAAAAATGTATCGGAAAATCCTGTCAGAGCTTGAAAAAAAGGGCCGGGTCTCTGCGCCTGATTTAAGAAACCTGGAACTATTCTGGAATCAGATCATGATGGAACATGCCCAGTTCATCCGGGGGCTGCTGGATCCGACAGAGTGTGAACTGATCGAAACAGCCGATGGATTTGCGGAAGACTATTGCCGCCTTTTGGAAGAAGCTAGAGAACAGGATTGTAAGGCAATGCATGCCCTGGCCGCAAGAACTTTACGGACAACAGAACAATACCGGCAGTTTAAGACAGTGGGAGCGGAAGGAATTACAGGCTGTGAGATCCGTTCCATCATTCTTCCTCTTTTGGCAGACCATGTGCTCCGTGAAGCAAATCACTATCTGCGGATTCTGGAACACGCGCGGAAAGGCAGGGATTAATATGGAATCATGCAAATATCCCAAGATGGAAAATGTCAGGACGTTTCATATCCAGGCGATAAAGATTCCGATCGTGTATAATCGATATGGAGATTATGATCCGGATGGTCTGCTCTATGTGCTTGAGGAAGATGCGGAAAGGATTCGAAGAGAAGCGCTTGAAAGATTTAAGATGGATATACCACAGCCATATAAGGAAGTACAGCCGTTAGTCATCCGGGCCAATCTGGGGGATACGGTGAAAGTCCGGTTCCAGAATTCATTGGATCGCAGGCTGTCGATCCACGTACAGGGACTTTCTTATGATGTCAATACCTCGGATGGAGCTAATGTAACGGAAAAATACGGTGCCGGAGATTATCTCTATTATTTTGGCGGAATCGACGATGCGTGACTTGGGCTGTGGGGAATCATACGGGTGCATAGAAGATACAGGAAGCACTTAAAACCCTTATGTCCCTCTACCGTTCAGGCAGCTTTGCATGGGATGTGGAATCAGGTATGTGGGGGATCTTCCGGGTTGCAAAACGGACGTTCGGACATAGATGCAAGGGAATATACAGGAAAATCCGAGAATGTATACGGACTTGAAACCCTGTTTGGGAGTGAGCGCAAGAAAAAAGAAAGGGCAGCAGCCCTTTCTTTTTGGGAAACAAGTTAGATGCTTCTATTCTATCATATCCCGGAATTGCAATAAAAATTTTTCTGCGGCTTTTGTAAGCAACTGATATTTTTTCCATACGAGATTCATACCAGCTTCCATTTTAGGTTTAAGTGGACGGAAACAGAGATTACTGTCACCGGTAACATTGATGATCTTGTCAAGGCAGACTGCATATCCCATACCCTCGTCTACCATAAGAGAACCGTTGAAAAGTAGATTATAGGTTGCTGCGATGTTTAATTTTTCTCTGTCAACTCCTAATATTGCGCGAAGATTTGCATCGTGAATGGCCTGTCTGGATATGATAAGTGGTTTATCCAGTAAATCTTCCGGAGATATGGTCTCTTTTGACGCAAGGGGAGAATCACGCCGCATTAAGATTCCGTAGGTGTCCTTGTACGGTATTTTCATGGATTCATATTTTGAAGTATCGATTTTCCCAAATAAAAGACCAAAATCAATGAGGCCCTTATCCATTTCTTCTGCTACAGTAACCCTGTCACCGCTTACGATATGAAAATGAATCAGGGGATAATCTATCTGCACTTTTCTTGCTGCTTTTACCAGCAGACGGACTCCATCGGTTTCTCCGGCGCCTACGGTGATATCACCGGCTATGTTTTCGTCTGACATGGAAATCTCGTCTTCTGCCTTTTTTACAAGCGCCATGATTTCTTCCGCTCGTTTACGCAGGATCATCCCTTCTTCTGTCAATGTGATCTTCCGGTTGCTGCGGATAAATAACTGCTTTCCCAGCTCATCCTCCATATCCTTTAGCTGTCTGGAAAGTGTAGGCTGTGAAAGGTGCAGTGAGCCGGCTGCACCGGAAATGCTCTGCTCCCTTGTAACAGCCAGGAAATATTGTAAAACACGTAGTTCCATAATAGAAACTCCTCCTTGCTCTAGAACATATACTCTTATGTTTTTCCGCTTATATCATAACATGACTCAAATATGCTTGTAAAGCATGACTGGATATTTATTATAAGTATTTGTCATCTGTGGATTCTCATATTATAATACGAATAGAGATTCCCATTATACATATCAATGGGGCAGCGAAAAGAGACATTTACCATGAGAAAAATTTCATGTTATTTATGGTAGTATTGAGAAAGGATATGGTGAATATGGAAGAATTAAAAGAAAACAGGATGGGAACAGAAGCAATCCCGCCATTATTATTAAAAACAACAATCCCGTTGATGTTCTCACTGCTTGCGAATAACCTGTACAACATGGTGGACAGTATTTTTATTTCCCATGTAGGTGAAGACGCATTGACAGCGCTTTCCATGGCATCGCCTGTTCAACAGCTTATGGCTGCTCTTGGATGTGGGATAGCGGTTGGACTCAATGCGGCTGTATCTAAGGCATTGGGAGAGCAAAACCAGGAAAAGGTCAGGCGAACGACCTCTGCCGCGATCTTTTTAGGGATTTGTTCCTGGCTGATTATTATTTTGTGCGGTATCTTGTTTACCAGAAGTTATTTTTTCTGGCAGACGGACGGCAATCCGGTCATTGCGGAATATGGTATTTCTTATCTGCGGATCTGCATGATATTCTCGTTGGGACAGATGATGCAGTGGGTATTTGACCGTTTGATCATTGCAAGCGGAAAATCCATGCTGTTTCTGGCAACGCTTGGCACGGCAGCGGTGGTGAATCTGATTTTAGATCCAATCTTGATCTTTGGATATATGGGATTCGCGCCGATGGGGACTGCTGGAGCCGCAATAGCAACTGTGATAGGGCAGAGCTGTGGGGCGGTCCTGGGCGTGATTTTGAACATTCGGTACAACAAAGAGATACCGGTATCCTTTACGTGGAAACCGGATGTGCATATGCTTCTTAACATACTGCGTGTAGGCATACCGACCTCGATCATGCAGGGGCTGGTGTCTTTTATGGGAATCGCGGTCAATACGATTTTGTACGGCTTTTCGTCAACGGCAGTTGCCGTATATGGGATTTGCGCGAGAATCCAGAATCTTGCCGGAATTCCGGTACACGGAATTGATAACGGACTGATTCCGATCATTGCCTATAATTATGGCGCAAGGAAGAGAGAACGAGTGGATGAAAGCATCCGATGGGCATTTATTTACGCATTGGCGTTGACAGGGATTGTGATCGTATTTCTGGAAGCATTTCCGGCTCCAATCCTGTATCTGTTTGACGCGTCGGAAACAATGCTTTCGATGGGGACACAGGCAATCCGGATTCTGGCAGTCAGTTATCTGCTTTCCGTGTTCGGGCTGGTGATCGGGACGACGTTCCAGGCATTGGGAAATGGAAGCTACAGTATGTATCTGACGGTGGCCAGGCAGGTGGTGCTTCCCATAGGATTTGCGTTTCTGTTGGCAAAGACAGGGAATCTGTGGATGGTCTGGGCAGCATTTCTGATCTCAGAAATTATAGCTCTTCCACTGGCGTTTTTTCTGTTCGGAAGAATCCGGCATACCGTTTTGGAGCAGTAAGATTGTTCTGATCAGACAGGATTGATTGTCTGGATTATTTGGTGTATACCTTATTGAAAGAAAAATGGCGGGCAAATAGAATCAGATAGGGGAGTTCTTAGCAAATCAGAGTGTAACAGAAAAAGAAAGGAGTTTATTATTATGAAAATAGTTGAAAATGAGACTTTTGATATGGAGCGGGCATTATATGCAAGTCAGGGAGTACTGGTTAAGCACTGTACGTTTGACGGTCCCACAGATGGGGAGAGTGCCCTGAAGGAGAGCCGGGATATTCAGGTTTCAGACTGCTTTTTCAATCTCAGATACCCGTTTTGGCATGATGACAGATTGAAGATCACAGGTTCAGAGATGACAGAGCTTTGCCGGGCGGCACTGTGGTATTCTAAAGACATCGAAATTGACGATACTAAGCTTCACGGAATCAAGGCGCTGCGGGAATGCAGCCAGGTCAAAATGAGCGGGTGTGATGTGATCTCACAAGAATTTGGATGGTCGGTACATGGCATTGAGATGAAGGATTGTACGGTACAGAGTGAATATTTTATGATGCGGTCCGATCAGCTTTCCTTTACAAATGTGGAACTGAAAGGGAAATATTCTTTCCAGTATATTCAGGATTCGGTATTTGAGGGCTGTGTTTTTGACACAAAGGATGCTTTCTGGCATGCAAAGAATGTGACAGTACGAAACAGTGTGGTCAAGGGAGAATATCTGGCATGGTACTGTGAAAATGTTACTTTTGAGAACTGTAAGATTGTCGGTACACAACCACTGTGTTATTGCAAAGGTTTGAAGCTGATAAACTGTGAGATGGCAGATACGGATCTGTGTTTTGAAAAATCAGAGGTGGAAGCGACGGTCAGTACCCCGGTATTGAGTATCAAAAATCCATTGTCCGGACATATCTACGTCCCTTATGTAGGAGAGATTATCCGTGATGATGCAGAAGCACATGGGGAAATCATTATGCAGAAGCAGTCCTGTTGTGCCTAATAGTATATTCAAGACATTTTTATAGGGAGTAGTTTGAGTAAATCTGAAAATCCACAATCCCACTTTTGTAAACGTGGCTTTATCATTGTGTAACTGTATTACTTTATTACTTTTATAAAATTCAGAGAGGAGTTTAACATGAACAGAAAAGAAAGAACAGAAGCAAAAGTGCAGGAGCTTTTCCATATGCCTGCTGCCGGAGAGGAAGGAACCGATCCGGAATTTATGCAGATTCTGCAAGGGTTTATATTCGGGGATGCCTGCTATACCGGAAGTCTGGATAACCGTATGCGGGAACTTGTAACTATCACTGTCCTTACTGTAAACCAAACCCTGCCCCAGCTTACTGCCCATGTAAAAGCGTGTCTGAACGTAGGATGTACTCCGGTTGAGATTCGTGAAACAATTTATCAATGCGCGCCATTTATCGGATTTCCCAAAACACTGAATGCTATTTCTACGATGAACGAGGTATTCAAAGAAAGCGGTATTGAGCTTCCGCTTCCGAAGCAGGGGACAGTTGAAACTGACAAGCAGCGTTATGAAAAAGGGCTGGCAATTCAAGCTCCCATCTATGGCACGGAAATCAAAGACAGATATACATGGCTGCCCGGTGAATTTGCAGAAGCTGTACCGAAATTTCTGACCGAGTTTGGATTTGGGGATTACATGACAAGAAACGGTCTGGACGGAAAAACCCGGGAACTTCTGATCGTGATCGTCCTTGCAGCACTTGGCGGAGCAGAAGTGCAGGTAAAAAGCCATGTCGAGGGTGCAATGAAAGTTGGCAATACCGCAGAGGAAATTGTATGCGCCCTTGTCCATGCCTGCGGCTATATGGGGATCCCGCGGCTGTTCAATGCGCTGAATGCCGCAAAAGAAATACTGGAAGTAAAATAGGATGTGGCTTTTTTCCACGCTTGGGGCGCTGCAGTAGGAAAAACACAAATAAGTCATACATGCGTTTTCTGCCGGTACTCCGTAGGGCTCACCCCTGTATACTTTTTAAAAATAGATGAAAAGTACGTTGCATCATTATATCCGACCAGATTCGCAACTTCATAAGCCAGGATATCTTTCTGGAGCAGATATTCTTTTGCCTTTTCAATCCTCACATGATTGATATATTCTGTCAGAGATTCCCCGCATACTTTCTTGAACGTCCGGCTCAGATGGGATGAGGAGATATGAAGATGTTCTGCTAGGATCTCCAGTGACAAAGGCTCTGCCAGATGGCCGTGTATGAATTTTACCGCATGGTCAAATAGTTTATTTTGCACGGCTGCATTTCCCACGGAATGTTCTTTCGTATAGTCCATCAACTCGTATACCGTATTTTCCAGAGAAAAGATGTCTGCAGCCTTGCTGATCCTGGCAAGATATTCGCCGGAAGGAGCTTCATTTTCACGTTTGATCAGCACACGGCAGCAAATGTAATAAATCTGCGCGCATATATTTTTGGCGTCGGAGGAATTGACAAAGTTGGCTTTAAACTTATTGAAGATTTTATGCAGGACTGCATTGGCATCTTCAAACAGCCGGTTATGCAAATGATTTTCAAAATGAAATAAATCCAGAGAATTCTCTGCGGTCAGGTCATAGTCTGCATTTTCCGGCGCGTCTGAGAAGAGGGCAATACTTTTTTCATAATAAAAATTTAATGTCAGGGCATGGATCGCCTCGGATACTGCATAGGAAAAGTCAGAGGCTTTGCTGTGGTACTGGCTGATCCCGACCGAAATCTGCCGGGAATCCAGCATCCGGGCGATCACAGTGATCTCCTGGCAATTTTCCAAAATAGAGCCAGGCACATATTCATAGTAATGATCTAAAAAATATACTGCAATGACAAGATTGTTATAGCGATAGCAGTAGGCATCCTTCTTTTCATTAACGATGATATTCTTTAAGAATGCAGTATCATTTTCCAGGGGAACCAGCTGGAACGCAGCGATATAATAATGCTCCAGGCTGATCCCCAGGTTTGAGAGCCGTTCTTGAAAAGAGGGGAGATAGGCAGAGTTCGTCATTTCCAGCAATAGCTGGTCCTTTAGAAACGCAAGTTCCTCTTTGGCGGTCGAAGAACGTTTCTTGGAAGTGACGATTTGTTTTTGGGCATCCTGTATGGCCTCAAGCAGCTCTTTCTTGTTGGTTGGTTTCAAGATAAAAGCAGACACATTATATTTGATGGTCGTCTGGGCGTATTCAAAATCAGCATATCCGGTCAGAAGGATCAATTTGATCTCCGGCTTATTTTCATAGATAAACTTCGCAACATCAAGACCGTCTGCTACAGGCATTTTAATATCAGTGATGACAATATCAACAGAGTTTGTTTTGATAAATTCAATCGCTTCAATCCCATTGCCGGCTGTCCCGGCAACATTACAGTCCAGAGAATCCCAGTCTATAAAGTTCGCAATGCCTTTTCGCATGATCGCTTCATCGTCAACAACTAACAGTTTAAAAGTCATCCTCATCCGTTGGGATCGCCTGAACGATTAATTTCCCTTTTCCGTTTTTGGGTTCCAGCCCATGTACGATCGCATTCTCTACTAACGGCTGTATGCAAAATATCGGGATCATACAGGACATCAGTGAATCCGGAATCTGGAATATACAGGAGATCTAGTCTTCAAAACGCATCTGCTGCAGATAAACATAGAACTTTACATATTCTATTTCCTGTGCAAGACGTACATAGTCTTTCTCCCGGGACAAAGTATTGATTTTCAGGAACTCTCCCAGAGAAATGATCATCTGATAGATTTCTTCATTATCGCTCATTTGGGCTTTCCATGCGACCGTGTTTAGGACATTAAATAAAAAATGTGGATTCATCTGTGACTGCAGCGCCCGTATTTCCGAACTTTTGAGCAATAATTGTTTCTGGAAATTATCGTTATAGTAGATATCAAGCTGCTTTAGCATCTGGTTAAAGGCATCCGCCCAGATTTGAAATTCACGATACATCCTCATGGGCGGCAGCCTGGCCGGCTCTCCGTTGGAAATCTGGTTAATATGGCTGACCATATTGTCTATGGGCCTTGTGACCGCCCTGCTGATGATCACCGCCGTGAGCAGCGCGATCAATACCGTGCAGACCAACAGGAGGAGGTATGTCTTTAAGGTGCTGTTTAGATCCTGGAACAAAATACGTTTCGGCGCGATCACGGCAGCGGTGAGATGGATTTTATCTATGTCTTGTACGGCGGTAAAATATTCCTCAGAACATAAAGTGAGTTCCTGAAAAGCGCTGGGAGATGCAGGTTTTTCCTGGAATGTATCTTGAAGCGCGCGGCATTGTTCAGTCATTTCCGGGTTGGAACTGATATTCATATCGGAGTCATACAGACAGATAAACCAGGAAGGATCCAGCCCGCTGACGCAGTAAGCAAGCCACTTCTCCAGATCCAGGGCGATGATAAAGGTTCCGTTATAACGACCCATATTGCTGTCAAAGAGATTCCTGACAAAGTAAATATTATCTTCATCTGACGGCAGGATCCTGCAGACCAGCCGGTGCTCCTTCTTGTCCATATTCCGGAGGATCTCATAGCTGCCGGAAGGGATCCTGGCCGGAGAGGCTGAGGTGGAAATGCGAAATACCTCTTCCTGCCCGTTCAGTATATAGATACCATTGGTAAAATTTTTGGCGGACAGAGGGGTGCTGTAGTAAACATCTGTCATCTGTTTTTCAATCGCGATCTTACGCTCCGAACTCATGCTTTCAGGAGAGGTATTTTCTAAAATCCTGGATATAGACGCATTGGAAACATAAAGGGGGATGATAGAGTCAATGGAATCTATCTGGTCGCGGATCTTCTGGTTTACCTGGCTGAACTGGCTGGTAATCGAATTTTCATAGCTGGTTGTAAGGATCCGGTCTGTTCTTATATAATAAAAGGAAAAGGAGCAGAGCAAAATAAGGGTTACGATCAAAGAAACCGTAACAGTGATGAAGGAACGCAGCGAAAGGTTTTTAATATTTTTCATATTGGTCACTTAAATCCTTATATATCAATAGTCGGTCAATATACCGGAGATACTATATTTTCATGATTATAGCCATTATTACATAATGCGGCCATGGCTTCAATCGGTTTTGGGACAGAAGTAAAAAATTTTAAAGAAAGCAGCAAAATATTTAAAGAGGCATATGGAGATGAAAAAGAACAGGGATGGATGAAAAGTTTCTCCGGCTATAAAATTAAAAGAATACAGCATATATGTTTATTCAGTTTTGGCTTCTCCAATATTATAATAAAGCCAAGTCAACAATCAATTTGCTGCGCAAACTGGTTACAAATTTTAGTCAGGAGGAAAGAGAATGAAAAAGAAACAATTAAAAAGAGTACTTGCCATAAGGAAATAGCCTGTCAAGCTGACATCGACTACCTTTTGCCACTGCTCCAATGAAAGCTCAATGGTAGGACAATATGCCATCATTCCGGCATTATTTACTAAGATATCAATTTTTCCAAAAGAATCCAGCACTTTTTGTACACCGGAAACAACCTGTGCTTCATTTCCGACATCACACTGGACCGGCAGACATTCGCCGCCCATTGCTTCGATTTCTTCTCTTAAATTTTATATTGTTGATTAAACAACACTTTTATATCAATTGTCGATAAATATAAGGATATGGAAATGAAAAACTCAGACCGCCGGTCACGAAAAACCCAAAATACACTGAAGCAGATATTTATTCATTTATTACAACAAAAGGAAATTGAAAAAATTTCCGTTACAGAATTATGCCGGCTGGCTGATATCAACCGTTCTACATTTTACTTACATTATTGTGATATTTACGCTTTACTCGAAGATACGGAAAGGGACTGCCTGGAAGAATTCGACTTACTTGTAGAATACATTTCCAGCCAGGAGATCGCGCCTGACCAGGTAACCCGGATGATCCTTAAGTACATTTATAACCAGAAAGAATTACTGTGCCTTTTCATATTAAAGAGCAGACACGATGATTTCTGGCAGATGATCAATCAAAAGGTTATTTCTCTTTTCAAAACGAAAATGTTACAAAACTACCAAATACCGAAACATATTAGTGAAGATGAGTTTGATGACATGATCCTGTTTTACACTTATGGATTTTACGTGATCTATAGGAAATGGTTATCCAATAATTGTAAGGAAGATATTGATACGATCGTCAAAAGAACCACCTTATTCTCCCAAACCTGCTTCGATCATATCCTGATCAAAAAAGAACACACTATTTTTATGTAGGCAGAAAGCGTAGGAAATCTTTTACTCCAATAAGCCATCTATAAAAAATACCCATAAGATGGCATGGATCTTGCAGTTTATTTTCATCAAATTTCATATGCACATCCGTTACGGGCCAGATGGAATCAGATATTCAACAGCATAATCATGCTGTCATCACATCCATTTTTGAAGCATAATCAGAAAGTGCAGAGAGGTGTAGATTGTAATCTATTGATTAAAAATCGCAATAATTCCTTGAGTGCAAAAAATAACGATAGCCTCTCTGAAAAATAGGTTGACAATTGCCTGTTTTTGTTATAGTATGTAGCTTGCTACATAATCAGGAGGATCTTCCGAAATGAATCAAATCAAGTGCTACATAAAGAAAATCCATAACCGGCTGGATGCCAGCTTTAACCGGACACTGCAGAACTATGAATTGACCAGTACCCAGTTTGATATCCTTGCCTATCTGGCAGAAGATGCCGAAAGCAGGAGTACTCTTACAGATATTGCCGCGCATTTTGGCGTCAAACATACAAGCGCCATACATGTCTTGAAAGTTTTGGAAAAGAAAGGGTTTATTGAAAAAAATAAATCCTCTGATGCCCGTTCAAAAATCATTACGCTGACTGGCCTTGGACAGCAGATCATAGAGGCAGTCAGAAACAAAGAACCTTGCGTAAATAAGATTGTATTCGCCGGCCTGTCCGAGAGCGAACAGCAGCTCCTGGAAAAAATGCTGCACAAAATTTATCAAAATATAGAGTCAAATGATTTCGAAGATTTATAAGACATAAAATATCAAATTTGACTGCAAAATCTTATCATTGAAAATACGAGGAGAATTCATTATGAAAGACAAAACAACTGAAATTTTTCGTGACGCCCCGGTGCCAAAAGCTGTGATCAGTAATGTAATCCCTTCGATTATCAGTATGATCATGGTTCTGATCTATAATCTGGCGGATACATTCTTTATTGGCCAGACAAAGGATGCTTATATGGTAGCGGCTGTTTCTGTAGCGACACCTGCTTTCCTGCTGTTTATGGCTGTCGGAATGCTTTTCGGTATCGGCGGCACCTCCCTGATTTCAAGAACGCTTGGAGAAGGCAATGAGGAAAAGGCAAAGAAAGCTTCTTCTTTCTGCTTTTGGACCGGACTATGTATTGGCATCCTGGCTATGTTCGTCATCTTCTTTGCGGCCGCTCCGGTAAGTATGGCGATTGGAGCAAGTGAAGACACAGTGGGCTATGCCTCCGAATATCTGCGCATTGTCTCCACAGCCATCCCGTTTCTGATCCTGGGCAACAGTTTCAGCAATATTATACGTGCTGAAGGGAATGCGCAGGTGGCAATGATGGGTATGATCATCGGCAATCTGATCAATATCGTCCTGGATCCGGTAATGATCCTTGGATTTGGATGGAATGTAGCAGGTGCTGCTGTTGCGACTGTACTTGGCAATGTCTTTGCGGCGCTCTTTTATATCCGCCACCTGCTTTCCAAAAAAGCAATGCTTTCTATCCATCCAAAATATTATTCTGCAGGTAACGGCATAGCAGCCGGAGTTTTTGCCATCGGCATCCCGGCATCCCTCAACAGTATTTTGATGAGCCTTTCCAATATCATTGTAAACAACATCATGTCCAATTACGGGGATATGGCGGTCGCCGGACTGGGGGTTGCCATGAAAGTAAATATGATCGTCGTCATGCTTCTGATCGGGCTTGGCACCGGAATTCAGCCAATCCTGGGTTACTGCTTTGGCGCCGGCAACCGGACACGCTATCTGGCCGTCCTGAAATTTTCACTGATACTGGCATTTGGGATCAGCGCTGTCATGACGGTCGTCTGTTATTGCGGCGCGAATCCGTTAGTGCACGCATTTCTGGAAGACGCAGACGCTTTTACATATGGGATGTCTTTTGCGCGTATTTATATTTATTCGGGTCCGGTCATCGGGTTGATGTTTGTATTTATCAATGCGATCCAGTCCACAGGCGCGGCGCTGCCGGCCCTGATTCTTTCCATTAGCCGTCAGGGGCTCATTTATCTGCCGGTCCTGTTTTTATTCCGCTGGATTTTTGACTCTCCCACAATGCTGGCAGCCGCACAGCCGATTACAGATTATTTAACGACCGCTCTGGCGATCATACTATTTTTATTTACATTCCGGAAATATTTTCCCAAAAAGATGAAGGATGAGACGGTATAGGAAATGTAAAATGGAGATAAGGCCATGAAAAAAATAGGAACAATGATCGTATGTATCACATTGGTTTTATTAGCGGCGGCATGTGGAAAAAATGGCGAAGTATCATTAAAACCCGGGATATATACATTGCAGGATGCGAAGAGAGACGTTCCAGGAGATTTTACGATTACCATTTATGAAGACGGAACTTTTGAGTACTACGAAACACCGATCAGCAGTTATATCGGGAGGGGCCATTATTTCATAGAAGAAGATATCGTTACTTTTAAAGAGGATCAGGATGGCGGCACCGGAAATGTAAATGATTATCAGATGGCAGACGGTAATCTTTTATTTATTCAGGATGATTCTGCGAACTATCACTTTGTCACATTGGAAGAAGGAGCCGTATTCGCATGGACATCAGAAATCCAATAAATCGAGAGGGATCTAAGATCATTACTGAAGGGGGGACAAAAGATGCAGTATAAAAAAATAGTGATTTTGAAAAACAACGAAGAGTGCGTGATCAGAAACGCAGATGCCTCTGATGCAGAAGCAGTATATGAGAACTTTATCCTGACGCACATCCAGACAGATTTTTTAATGTCCTATGCTGATGAAAACAGTTTTGGAATTGAAGAGGAGCGGAAGTTTCTGGTTGAGAGAGAGACCAGTGAGAACGAGATTGAATTATGTGCGGTGATCAATGGGCATGTCGTTGGAACCGCAGGTATTGAGGCGGTCGGGAAAAAGGACAAGCTGAAACATCGTGCGGAATTTGGTATTAGCATAGAAGAAGCTTACTGGGGATTCGGTATAGGGCGGGCGTTGACGCAGGCCTGTATTGAATGTGCCAGAGAGGCGGGATATTCTCAGCTTGAACTCGATGTAGTCGCGGAAAATGTCAGAGCGGTTTCGCTTTATAAAAGTATTGGCTTCAGTGAATATGGGCGCAATCCGAGAGGATTTCGTTCCAGAAAGACAGGATGGCAGGAACTGATTCTTATGAGAATGGAACTCTAGGAAAAAACTGGTTTATCGGCTAAACCCAATTGCTTGGGCATGGGGATGAGGACGAAGCACGGAAACAGCAGCATTCAGCCTGGCTCTTGCATGTTTAAAGTTAACGACAGATCATATATTATAAACGATAAGTCAGTGTCCCTCTATATTATCTGCAAACGGAGCCGATGTATTGAGATAAATTTTATAATCCCCATCATCTGTTTGATCCACATAGCAGTTCCATTCATCAAAAACATAGTATTTCGACATACAGTCCTCTATCTCATTTTCGTGCATTTTTGTCGAAAATATGATAGAGGACAGACAATCAACATGGTTTCCGGTTCCTGATGTATTCCCGGTTTCCGAATAAACACTTATGATCTCAATATCAGAAATTTCATTTTCCAAATTCATCTGTAATGTATGGGTTTGCTTTTGAGTAGCAATATGATTTACGCACATACCTAAGATTTCATACAACACAAAAATTGCCATTAGTATGATCGGCAAAGATAAAAACGTAATCCCAAATCGTTTTAACCACTTCATAAAAATTCAAACCTCTTGCAGATATTCGCCTGCACTTAAACAGACAGATGCACCAGAGCTTTGCTCCGTCCAAAAGAAAGGTGCAATCTCGTTTTCAAATTGTTTCGTAATTTCCATTTTCACTCTCATCCTAAATTCCGATATATTGCTGGCTTGATTATACCGCAGCCGTTTTATAAATGGAATAGGATTAAAAAAATTTCTTAGATACACTATTATATTGGTGCTATAATAGTCGTGTAATATAATGAAAATTATCTGCTGTCCTCCAAGCTATTTGGATTTTTGTTTATTCAAAAGTATTGCACATACAATTATCGCCGCACAAAATACAAGAATCAAATACCATAGATTTTCAAAGCAAAAACCGTTATCTAACATCAATCGGTATCCCCAAGAAGCGGGGAAAATACGCCCGATGGTTTTAAGAAAATCGGGCAGCAGGTTGAGAGGGAACATAATTCCAGAAAGCATGATCGAGGGTAAAAACACAAGTTGCGCTATCATCGTCAACTTTGCCTGATTGTTTACAATTAGCCCTAATATACTTCCAATGCTCAATGATACAATAATGTATATAGCAAGCGCAAAAAAGAAAAACGGAAACTGTATCGGCAAAGCTGCCTCAAACAGTATAGGGGCAAGCTGCAATATAATGGCACAGCTAATCATTAAATGCACAAATGTAGAAAGAAACATTGTAATAAGACCTAAATATAAAGGCACTCCATTTGCTTTATAAACCTTTTTTACATCACTTCCATAAGTTTCAATCAGCGATGGCGGCAACCCAATAAACGCTCCCATGGAAACGCTCATCACAATCATTGATTGGATCAGCGTGCTTCTCATTTCAGGCATGACAGAAGTAAGGTATATTTGCCTTTTGAAGCTGTATGATTTCATCACTCAAGCGGTTGAATCTGTCCATAAAATCTAAGCCGCTCTCCTTATCAAATTGACTGCGTATGTGGTCGAGCGTATCATCATCAAAGCGCTTAATAAGATAATAAAAGTCATTTTTCATCTGCAGATTGATGATAATATCTGCATACTTCGTAAAGTTGACTGTCTGCATTTGTAAAACTTCTGCTTTTAACTGTTCTATTGCGTTCAAAGAAGCTTTAAGCTGTTCTACTTTTTGGCGTATATCATCTGCCTGCTCCGTAAGGGCGTTTGTAACATCAGCCGGTGTTTCTAAAGAAATCAATCGCTGTTTTATATCGTTCAAAGAAAACCCCAGTGATTTCAAAGATATAATCTGATGAAGGGTAACTAAATCTTTATCTGTATAAAGCCTGCGTCCACCTTCGCTTTCTGCCGACGGGGAGAGCAGTCCTTTTTTATCGTAGTATTGTAGAGTACGGACGGTAACGCCTATTTTCTTTGCTGCTTCGCCAACTGTCATAAATCCTTGCGGAATTGCTTTGTATTGCGCCATAACTACTTACCTCCTGACACATATTATAAATCATTACGCAGCGTCACAAACAAGAACTTTTTGAAAAATTTTTAGGCGGCAAAGATGATTTCTTTTTCTACAATCTCCTTGAGTTAATGACATTGGTTCTGAATAGTTACACTGTGTTTATTATTGGCTGGACTTTCCATTATCTCGTTAGAAAATTCAAAATCCGTTCGTTAAAATCTTTGGCTTCTTCATACGCCGCATGTCCGAGACCATTATAAATAAACAATTCGCTATGACTAATTTTTTCGGCTATTGCAGAAGCCGCAGTTGTTCCTGCAATTTTATCGCAATCACCGCCAATCACTAATGTAGGGCATACTATGTTACTTAATTCCACATAAGCATTATGACTGATACAAGAAGCTGCCTGTATGAGAAAACGCTTAAAACTTTTTGGTTTTCCTATTCTTCCAATGAACGGATAAATTCGACGGTACTTTTTTAAGTATCTCTCTGAATATGATTTTTCCGCTGTATCTATCATTAAATCCTTATAATTTTCTTGCTCTGCCATTTCTATCCAGCTACCAACTACTTTTTTAATTATTTCATTAGAGTTTGCGCTTGTTACCGCCAAAATGAGCTTATTGACCAAATCCGGATAATCAATCGCAAGATACTGCGCTATCATACCACCTTGGGATATGCCTAAAACGTCTGCTTTTGAAATACCAAGAGCGGTCATAGCTTCTGCATGGTCTTTTGCCATTTCCCTTGTAGAATATCCCTCTTGCAAATGATTTTTCCGGCTGAAAACATACACGGTAAATTCTTTGGCATATATCCTATACATCATTGAAAAAACAAAAGCCATTCCTTTTACCGTAGACAGTCCATCTCCCAAACCGGGCAGCATAATAAGATTTTTATTTCCATTTCCAAAAGATACATAATCCATTTCAGAATTTCCAACACGAACACTTCCATTATGGGCATTATAAAACATAACAACCTCCTTTATTTTACAATTCCCGATTTTAGAACTTCTATATACTCTGATAACTCTTTTATATATTCTTTTTCTATAATTTCAAAACTCGAATTGGCTTGTTTCTGTATTTTTGTCAAAAAGTCGTCATTGAAACCTTTGAGAAACCACTTTACCATATCAAGCGTTTTTTGCCTGTCCCATCGAAATTGAGTTGTATCAATGTCCTGTAAAAACCAATAATATATCTCTTGTTCTCTATTGCCATATTTTAATATGGTTTTCTTATAAATGTCGGTGTCATTTTTGGTGAACGCCTTGACAATCATTTTGGATTTTTCGGGGTACAAAATATACCACGAAAACTCCAAAACAGAGTACTCTACTATCCGTTGAAATAAATCGGTGGAAAGGGTATTGATTTTTTCTTCTAAGCTGGAAATAAGTTCCGCTGCGATTTTGTCAAGAACATAAAAATAAAAATCCTCCTTTGTTGGAAAATATTTAAATAAACTTCCTTTACTGATACCAGCTTTTTTAACAATTTGATTTGTAGAACTGTTTTCATAACCATACTCCGCAAATTCGGAAACTCCTGCCATAAAAATATTTTGTTGTTTTTCAGAATCCAGTCCCAAAAATAAAGGTGTTGGCATTATAATCTCCCTTCTTTAATGACCACTCGGTCACTTTGCATGTTTAATTTTAGTGACCGCATGGTCACCATAATTACTGTATCCGATTTTAGACTATTTGTCAATTAAATTTCAACATTCCTTTCAGTGCTTCATGGTAAGTTTATCTTTAGTCTCCCCGTCAACCAAGACCGAAGTAGGGCTTTATGTACGGTTAACTATTTTAAACTGCCAAAACCAGCTTCAGTCAGCACAGCAGTTCAGTCCGTATTGTTAAAGGATCTTCTAGTAGAAATTGAAATGTGGGCTGTAAAATAAAAAAAGTAAGTATGAAAAACCGATTTGGAACGCGCTTGCGTTGCTGGTTCGTCCGGGATTCATAAATTCCAAATAATCAAAAAAATATTATAAAATCTATTGACTCTGACGTAACGTGATAGATTAAAATGGAATTACACGGGAGGATGAAATTATGCGGACAGTAAAGGAAGTTAGTAAACTCACAGGTGTTAGTGTGCGCACTCTACATCACTATGATGCAATCGGTCTTTTGAAACCTACGAAAGTCACCGAAGCAGGCTATCGGATGTATGACGATACAGCGCTAAGCCGTTTGCAAAATATATTACTGTTTCGTGAATTACAGTTCCCTTTAAAAGAAATCAAAGTAATTCTTGACAGCCCTGATTTTGACCCATCAGAGGCAATTGCTCAGCAAATCGAACTGTTAGAATTACAATATAAGCATATAGGGGATCTCATTACCTTTGCCCGTGAAATTCAAAACAAAGGAGTAACAACAATGGATTTTGATGTTTTCGACAAGAACGAAATGGAAAAGTATAAGGCGGAAGTCATAGCAAAATGGGGCAATACAAAAGCATATCAAGAGTACAAACAAAAGGATATTGCTCGAAATGAAAGCAGTTTTAGTAAGATGGCAAACGAACTAATGACAATGTTTTCAGAATTAGGAGGATTAAAACATTTCACTCCTGATTCCGATGAAGTACAAAAGAAAATCTCTGCATTACAGAAATTTATAACCGATAACTACTATGTATGCAACAATGAAATCCTTAATGGACTAGGGCAAATGTATGTAGGTGATGAACGCTTTAAGAAGAATATTGACAGAGCAGGCGGGGACGGTACTGCGGAATTTGTTAGTCAGGCTATTTCTGTGTATTGTTCTCATTAAGAGGATGTTATTATCATTACAGTTTTCAGCAACTTCATAACGACGGCTTGGGAAACTGAGCCGTCTTTTCTTTTTGCATGTTTTCCACCTTGACAAGCTGTCAGTCTATATCCAATTGTTATAGGAGTACTGTACTCTGCTGGCTGTGGGGAAATCTTGCATTTATCGTTTTTTCAGAGTATAATCATACAGATACAATTACAAAAATAAAAATTTCAGATGATTAATGTTGGATGCTGAATACGGAAAATCCTCTGAAGTAAGGCTGTACAAATATGAACTTTTACTGAGAACCAATTTACTTGTTTGATTTTTTTATGGAAAGAGGAGCTGTACGAATGAGTTTACTAAAAATTGCATTATTGCAGATTACACCCTGCAAAAATTTAAGTGAAAATCTTGAAAAAGGAATAGCGTGTTGTAAAAAAGCAAAAGAAAAAGGAGCTGACATCGCACTATTCCCCGAAATGTGGAGCAACGGATATCATATTTACGACAGACCCGTTGACGAATGGAAAAGAGAAGCTATTTCTATTGAAAGCGATTTTATCAATACTTTTGGCACACTCGCAAAGCAGCTTAATATGGCTATCGGGATTACTCTGCTTGAAAAATATAAAAATGCTCCCCGTAATTCACTTGCCCTTTTTGACAGATATGGAGAGTTGAAATTTGTCTATGCCAAAGTACATACCTGCGACTTTGACGTAGAACGAAATTTAACGGCAGGGGAAAACTTTTATGTTGAAACCCTTGATACATCCTGCGGTAAGGTAAAAATAGGCGCAATGATCTGTTTTGACAGAGAGTTTCCCGAAAGTGCAAGAATCCTCATGCTGAAAGGTGCGGAACTCATTCTTGTGCCAAACGCCTGCCCAATGGAAATAAACCGCCTTTCACAACTTCGTGCCCGAGCTTTTGAAAATATGCTGGCTATTGCTACCTGTAATTATCCTGGAACCGTGCCTGACTGTAATGGTAATTCAAGCGTATTTGATGGTGTTGCTTATCTGCCGGATGATAGCGGTTCAAGAGATACCTGCATTTTTCAAGCAGGCGAGGTAGAAGGGATTTATATTTCCGAACTGGATTTAGAACAACTGCGGGAGTATCGTGAAAATGAAACATTCGGTAATGCCTATCGACATCCGAAAAAATATAAACTTCTGACCGAATCGAAAATTGCCAGGCCTTTTATTAGAAGTGATTATCGAGAGTAGCTATGTAGACACCGCCACAGGCGCGAATTTCGCAAGCGAAACTCTTTCTTGTAAATTGGCTTGCCGTAAAGGTAGATTCATGTTGAATTGAGCAGAAAAAAGTGATAATCTGTTCTTGCATGGTATTGCCATGCAGGAAAGTGTCCATGACAGGGTGGCAGCCTCCCGAACTTACATAGCCGGTCACCGGTGAGAAGAAGGGAGGTGCGTAACATGACAGCTTATGAAGTGATTTCTATCTTCATTGGGATCTTAGCATTGCTGATGTCCTTTGGAAGTTTCATTGTTGCGTTTCTTGCCTTTCTCGATAAGAGGAACAAGAAGAAATAAAAATGCCTATCCTGTCTGCCCACAGGATAGGCGGTGTCCGTAAGGACATTTAAACCATTTTCGGGGGCATCCACTTTGGAGTGGGTGCTTTCCTTGTTTTTAATATATCATTTCTTTCTGAAAAAATCAACGTTGATTTCTAAAGTCTCACGGCTTTGACAGGAAAATTGGGAAAATGGGAAATAAAATACAGCAGGGAAAATAAAGCGGCAGAAAGTTTCAACATAAAGAAAAACCTGAATATACAAAAGTGAGGAATGTAGTGTATGAAAGTTAAATTTTATAATGATATTGAAGATTCTTTGTTAAAATTTGCGGTCATTATTTCAAAGTCGAGAGGGAAATGGGTATTTTGCAAGCATAAAGAAAGAGACACATATGAAATCCCGGGAGGGCATCGGGATGAGGGTGAAGCGATAGAGGAAACGGCGAAGAGAGAATTAAAGGAAGAAACAGGAGCTGTTGATTTTCAAATAAGGCCTGTGTGTGTATATTCTGTTACAGGAAAAAACCGGGTAAATGAAACAGGGGAAGAAACATATGGGATGCTTTATTATGCAGATATCAAAACATTTGCAGAGGATCTGCACAGTGAGATGGAGAAAATCGTGTTGCTAGATACATTGCCTGCTGATTGGACCTATCCATTGATACAGCCGCTGCTGATCGATGAATATGAGCGAAGGACGAGCCGTTGACCGGGAGAAGACCGGACACAAGATCAAAACTGGCAAAGGAGATAGATCAGTAACATTTTAGATTTTTTGTTGACAATGCTTATAAAAGTACAGATAATAAATCTAAAAGAGTCTGTAAAGGTTACAGTGGAAGTGCTGGAATAGGCCGGAATCATAATAGCTGTTATCGAAAATGTTTTTTTGGAGGAAAAGGATATGGCATCATTTAGCAGAATCGAGAATTTTCAAGTAAAAACAAACCAGGCATTTCTGGACAAAGCAGCAGCGCTGGAACCGGTGCTGAATAAGCGGGTCATCCGGCCAATGCGGATCATAACGGTGGAGCAGAACCAGTATCATGAAGCGATTGTCCATGAAGCTGCAGAGATGTCCGAATTACCGGAGATGAGTTTTGGGAAAGGAGACAAGGTCATCTTTGATTTTGGGGACCACCAGGTGGGATACGTCTCATTTACGGCAGTGCCGGTAGGCAGCCATTACGATGCCCCGGCATATTTACGGCTGAAGTTTGCAGAGATCCCGTCAGAATTACTGGAGGATGCGGAAGATTATGACGGATGGCTGAGCAGGTCCTGGATCCAGGAGGATTCCCTGCATCTGGATATCCTGCCGTCCGCAGTGCATCTTCCACGGCGTTATGCATTCCGCTATATGCAGATCGAAGTATTAGACACTTCACCGAAATACAGTTTAACGTTGCGCAACATCTATTGTGATTATGTATCCGCAGTGGAAATGAAGGTGGTGGAACCTTTGAATTCGGATGATGACCTGCTCAACCGGATGGACCGTGTAAGTATTAAGACACTGATGGACTGTATGCAGAGCGTGTTCGAGGATGGAGTCAAACGTGACAGGAGACTGTGGCTGGGGGATTTAAGGCTTCAGGCCAGGGCTAATTATGAGACCTTCCGTAATTATGATATGGTAAAGCGATGCCTCTACCTTTTTGCGGGAATGACCTTTGATGACGGAAGGATCGGAGCCTGTTTTTTCCATGAACCAGACCTGCGTGTAGATGACACATACCTGATGGATTATGCACTGTTGTTTGGACCTGCACTGTGCGACTATTATGAGGCTTCCCAGGATCTGGAGACACTGAAAGAACTGTATCCGCAGGCTATGGAGCAGATCGACATCTGCTGGGAGACCATGCTCGACGACCGTCATGTTGTCATAGATAAAGGGGATGATTTCTGGTGTTTCCTGGATTGGGGAGAGGGATTGAACAAGCAGGCCGGTGCCCAGGCTGTACTGATCTATACGATGCGTTATGCGATCCGGATGGCAAATGTACTTGGAGACCAGGAGCGTGTCCAAAAAACAGAAGAGCAGATGGAGCTGCTGAAAGCGGCGGCACTGGAATATTTTTGGGATGAAAAGCAGAAACTGTTTGTCAGCGGTGAAATGCGGCAGGTGTCCTGGGCGACACAGGTTTGGATGATCCTTGCCAGGGTATTTGACAAAGAAAAAAGCCGTGAATTGATACTGCGTACAATGCAGGTCAACCCGAGGATCCGCATGGTGACTCCTTATATGTATCATCATTATATGGACGCGCTGATCCGCTGCGGGGAAGAAGAATTGGCGCTGGAAGAGATGAAGCGGTACTGGGGAGAGATGATCCTGGACGGCGCGGACACATTCTGGGAATTATATAATCCATATAATAAGCATGAATCGCCGTATGGATCCAGTATGGTGAACAGCTATTGCCATGCGTGGAGCTGCACCCCGACGTATTTACTGAGAAAGTTTTATAAGAAAAATGGAAAGTTAAAAGAGAAAATCTAAAAAGATATGGAGGATATGACTATGAAATTTACGTTTGCCCACAACAATCTGAATGTATATGACCTGCAGAAATCTCTGGATTTTTACAAAGAAGCCCTTGGACTCACCGTAGAACGTACAACAGATGCCTCAGACGGCAGCTTTACCATTGCATTTTTAGGCGACCAGACGACCCCGCATCTGCTAGAACTGACTTGGCTTAGGGACATGGACCGTCCATATGAGCTGGGGGATAATGAGATACATCTTGCTTTCAAAGTAGACGATTTTGATGCTGCCCTTGCCAAACATAAAGAGATGGGCTGTGTCTGCTTCGAAAATCCGGAGATGGGAATTTATTTTATCGAAGATCCGGACGGCTACTGGCTGGAGATCATCCCGGCGAAATAATCGGCAGATGAAGGGCCGGCATATCAAAGCAGCCGGAAATTGAAGAACTGGCACGTCAGGCCAGCGGCTTAGGGATACATTAAGGAAGGACAAGCAATGAGCCAGATAGAAAACCAGAAAATATTTGAAGATATGCCGATTTCGAAAGCGGCGCAGAAGCTGATGGTGCCAACCATGCTCAGTTCCCTTGTGATGGTGGTATACAGCCTGGCGGACACCTATTTTGTAGGAATGCTGAATGCCCCGGAGCAGAACGCGGCGGTGACGCTGGCTGCTCCGGTCATGCTGGCATTCAATGCAGTCAACAATTTGTTCGGAGTAGGGTGTTCCAGCATGATGAGCAGGGGGCTGGGGAGCAAGGATTTTGATGTTGTGAAAAAAAGTGCGGCATTCGGATTTTACTGCGCTCTTTTCGGCGGACTGCTGATCTCTCTGCTCTGTGGATTGTTCCAGTTTCCGCTGCTTGGGCTGCTGGGAGCAGATGCAGGAACTATGGGGGCTACAGCGGCCTATATGAAATGGACGGTCATCTGCGGCGCGGCGCCCTCCATCTTGAATGTGGTGATGGCATATTTTGTGCGTTCGGAGGGCGCGGCATTCCATGCAAGCATCGGGACAATGAGCGGATGTATCTTAAATATCATTCTGGATCCTATTTTCATCATGCCCTGGGGGCTTGGGATGGGCGCGGCCGGTGCAGGGCTTGCGACATTCCTTTCCAACTGTTCGGCATGCTGTTATTTTTTTGTTCTGTTGTACCGGAAACGGAGCCGCACGTTTATCAGTCTGAATCCGAAGGATTTTACATTGGAAAAGAAAATTGTGCAGGGTGTCTGTGCGGTAGGCATCCCGGCATCCATCCAAAACCTGCTGAATGTGACTGGGATGACGATCTTAAATAATCTAATGGCAGGTTACGGGACGGAAGCAGTGGCGGCCATTGGGATCGCGCAGAAGATTTATATGATCCCTATGCAGATCGCGCTGGGTGGGACGCAGGGCGTGATGCCTTTGGTGGGCTATTCCTATTCCAGCGGGAATTACCGGCGGATGGACGGGACGATCCGGTTCGTACGGAGGCTGATGATCCCATGCCTGGCTGTCGTAGCGGTATCAGGATGGATATTTGCGCCCGGGCTGATCGGTATATTCATAAGAAATCAGGAGATCATCCGGTATGGGGCCGTTTTCCTGCGTGCATTTTGTTTTGCGATTTCATTCCTGGTCCTGGATTTTCTTGGGGTCGGGGTATTCCAGAGCGTAGGGAAAGGAAAAATATCATTGATGTTTGCTATTTTCCGCAAGATTGTCTTTGAGATTCCGGCAACCATTATATTGAATGTATTGTTTGGGATCAATGGGATTGCATATGGTGCATTTGTATCGGAATTTATGATGGCATGTATCAGTACCGTGGTCTTAACACGGATGATGAAAAAGCTAATGAAATCTTGCTGAATGATATAGATAAGGAAATGAGGACAGGAAAATGGGTATGACAGTAAATAAACAACTGCCGCTGCCGGCAGAATTAAAGGCAGAATATCCGTTGACAGAAAAGCTTCGTCAGATGAAACAGGAGAGAGACCGTGAGATCCGGGATATTTTTACCGGCGCTTCGGATAAATTCATCGTATTGGCGGGGCCGTGTTCCGCGGATAATGAGGACTCGGTCTGTGAATATGTGACCAGGCTGGCAAAGGTCAGCGAAAAGGTTTCCGGGCGTCTGATGATCATCCCAAGGATCTATACGAACAAGCCCAGGACCACCGGCGCAGGCTATAAAGGAATGCTGCATCAGCCGGAGCCGGATAAGGCGCCGGATCTCTATGCAGGGATTCTTGCCATCCGGAAAATGCATATCCGTGCCATGGAAGAGAGCGGGCTGACCGGGGCGGATGAGATGCTTTATCCTGAGAACAGGAGTTATCTGGATGACATCTTATCCTATGAAGCTATTGGGGCCCGTTCCGTAGAAAACCAGCAGCACCGGCTGACTGCCAGCGGCATGGACATCCCGATCGGGATGAAGAACCCGACCAGCGGCGATTTTTCTGTGATGCTGAATTCCGTTGTTGCGGCACAGAGTTCCCATCAATTTATCTACAGAGGCCTGGATGTGACGACTGAGGGCAATGACCTGGCGCATGTGATCTTGCGCGGCGGTGTAAACAAGTATGGAATCTGCATCCCAAATTATCATTATGAAGATCTGATCCGTTTGTTTGAAATGTATCAGGGGATAGATCTGAAAAATCCGGCGGCAGTCATTGATGTGAACCATTCCAATTCAGACAAGAAATTCAAGGAGCAGATCCGTATCACCAGCGAGGTGCTGCACAGCAGAAGCTGCAATCCGGATCTGAAAAAACTGATCAAGGGTGTTATGATAGAAAGTTATCTGGTAGAAGGCTGCCAGAGCATAGACGGCGAACGGGTCTATGGGAAATCCATCACAGACCCATGTCTGGGCTGGGAGGATACAGAACGGCTCATTTATGAAATTGCGGAAAGATGCTAATAATATCTGTTTGCGGCCAGATGATGGTATGCATGGCAGGCTGCAAGTGAGATGGGAAGTGAAAGAAGGATACGACTCTGTCCCAATGGCCGTGATGAATGAAAAATCATATTAACGAAGGAGAAAAAGGATATGAAGCTGCCGGAAAATTTTAAAAAGCGGGTGTCTATGACGACGGTTGGTGTGGTCTTATGTGCGGCTGCGGTCGGTTTTTTTAAATGCTCACAGTTTGGCGTCGACCCATTCCAATGTTTTGCCCAGGGCATTTGGGGGCGTTTTTTTTCAGCAAGGACGGACTATGGGCTTTATTATACCATATTGTGCGGGATCATGCTGCTGATAGACTTATTTATCGCCAGAAGCTATATGGGTGTGGCTACATTGGTGAATATGTTCCTGACCGGATATATCGTAGATTTTACCAGTGAAATAATCACTCATTTTTCACCGGAACCTTCGCTGCTGGCACGGATTGTGTTTTTGGCGGTTGGGGTTCTGGTGATGTGTTTTGCGTCATCGCTTTATATGACTTCCAACCTGGGTGTTTCGGTGTATGACGCGATTCCGATCGTGATCGCAGAAAAAAGGAAACTGCCATTCAAATTTGTAAGGATCGGCTGTGACCTGTTATGCGTCATCATAGGGACGCTGTCTGGACTGATGCCTGGTATCGGCACCTTGATCACTGCGTTTTTTATGGGGCCGCTGATCGTGTTCTTTAACCACAGTTTTTCAGAGCCTTTTTTGTCAAAGGGAAGTGAAAAATAAATACAACGAAGCCTGTTCTGTAATCTCATATCTTCTGCCATTTCTATTTCCTGGCGATCATGTGATCGACATTAACGAAAAAAAACAGTCAATTCACGTGAAAGGATGTTTCCGAGTCTCCGTCCGTGATACACTTACAATTATCTATTGGAAGTCGGATTGAACAGAAAAACAGGATCCGATCATAAAAAACGGAAACAGGAAAGGATGCAGAAGATGAGAAAAGTGGATTTTAACGACGGCTGGACCTGCAGATGTCTGACACGTGGCGAGGCGGAGTATCCGGTGGCTCTGCCCCATGACGCTATGTGGTCAGAGGCCCGCACAGAGACAAGCAGGGGAGAGAACAATATCGGGTGGTTTGAAGGCGGAGACTATGAGTACCGGAAATTATTTTTTGTATCGGAGGACGACCGTGACAAGAAGATCCTCATAGAATTTGAAGGCGTCTATCATAATGCAGAGGTCTTTCTCAATGGGAAAAAGATCCTGTCCCGTCCCTACGGCTATACTAACTTTTACGTGGATACAAAAGATGCGCTTCTTTATGGGGAGGAAAACGAAATCCGTGTGACCGCCTATAATTCCGACCAGCCCAACAGCCGCTGGTACACAGGAACCGGGATTTACCGCCCGGTGTTCCTCTGGATCGGTAAGGAAAAGCACATCCCGGTCAACGGCGTGCGGATCCGTACCGTTAGTTATGAACCTGCTGTTATAGAGGCAGAAGTTAGGACTTCCGTAAGCGGCAGGGTGCAGATTGAGATTTTTGATGACAGCGGAGAACTTGTGGCAGTGAAAGAAACGGAATCCCAATCAAGAGAGTCAGGATACCAGGCAGTTGTGCAGATGATCATTCCTTCCGCAAAACTCTGGAACTGCGATACGCCCAATCTATACCGCTGTAAAGTGACATTTGGGGAAGACGTCGTGGAAGAGTATTTTGGAATCCGGCTTCTGGAATGGAATCAAAAGGCAGGCCTGGCCATCAATGGGAAACGTGTCATCCTGCGCGGCGCGTGCATCCACCACGATAACGGGATTTTAGGTGCATGTGCATTCCCCGAGGCAGAGGAACGGAAGGTGCGGATTTTGAAAGAACAGGGTTACAACGCCCTGCGTTCCGCCCATAATCCCTGCTCCAAAGCCCTGCTAGCTGCCTGTGACCGTCTGGGTATGCTGGTGATGGATGAATATGTGGATGTATGGTATATCCACAAGACAGAGCATGATTATGTGGATCACCTTCCCCACTGGTGGAAACAGGATCTGAAAGATATGGTGGAAAAGGATTATAACCATCCGTCCGTCATTATGTATTCTACAGGAAATGAGGTATCGGAGACTGCCCAGAAAAAAGGGATCCAATTGACAGGCCGGTTTACCAGATACCTTCATTCTCTGGACCGTACCAGGCCGGTAACCTGTGGGATCAATATTTTCTTTAACTTTTTAAGCTCCATCGGTTTTGGGGTTTACAGTGACGACAAGGCGAAAAAGAACGCCCAGGCGGCGCAAAAGAATGCGCAGGCAGCAGAAAAGAAAACAGATACCGGGAAGGAAAAAAAGAAAAAACCGGTGGGAAGTGAATTTTATAATACTCTGGCCTGCCTTGCGGGGGATTATTTCATGAAATGCGGAGCTACGTTGTACCCCTGCGATCTAAAGACCAGGGATGCATTTTCCAATATGGATATTGCAGGCTACAATTACGGTATTTTCCGCTATCTTCACGACTTGAAAAAATATCCGGACCGACTGATCCTGGGAACAGAGACGTTTTGTAAGGATGCCTATTCTTTCTGGGAGAAGGCAAAACAAAATCCACGCATTCTGGGAGATTTTGTATGGGCCGGCATGGACTATATCGGAGAGACAGGCGAAGGAGCCGCAGAATATTCGGATTATAAAGAAGAAAATCCGGCCTGCCGTATGACAGGAGGCAACGGGCGCGTGGATCTGCTTGGAAAACCGCGTGCAGAGGCCGCATTTACCAGAGTCGCTTTTGAGCAGGAAAAGGGGCCGGTCATTGCGGTAAACCCGGTATATCAGAAGGAAAAGCTGAATCTGACAGGGTGGCAGTTGACGAAAGCGCTGGAAAGCTGGTCATGGCATGGGTGCCAGGGGCAGACAGCCACGGTGGAAGTGTATGCAAGGGCGGCAGAAGTGGAACTTCTCGTGAACGGACAGGCCTTGGGCAGAAAGAACTATAAAAATACATGCCGCAGGGTATTCAAAACGAAATACGAGGATGGAGAGATCACGGCGGTTTCCTATGACAGTATGGGCAGGATTATCGGCCGCCAGACTCTGAAAACAGCAGGGGAAGATACCCTGCTCAGGATCTGCCCGGAGCAGCAGGAAGTAAGGCCGGGTGAACTTGTGTTCATTCCTCTCCAATATACAGATGCAGAAGGGATCTGGAAACCGATGGTGCGGGAGCGGCTGAAAGTATCTGTGGAAAACGGAGTCCTGATGGGGCTTGGAAGTGCAAATGCATATGTAAAAGGAAATTATGCACAGGATACGGCAGACACCTATTATGGGGAGGCCATGGCGGCTGTCAGGGCCGGGGAAACCGGCGTGGTAACCATAACGGTGGCAGACAGCCAGGAGACTTATACGGCGGAGATTTTGTGCATATAAAAAGTGATTGCTAAAAATGGATATAAGTTATATTATGATTATAAGCACGAAAGACAAAATAGCAATGGCAAAAGATCAGCCATAAATATATGGACCAAAAGCCCTGTTTTTCCGGGGCTTTTAATTTTGGGCGAAACCTGCCATTCCATTCGCGTCAAAAAAGATGCAGATGACGTTCCGAAGCATCTGCCGAAAAAAAGAAATGTTATAATCCTTTCATCAAAAAGAGAAAGGGAGAGAAAAAGATGAGTTACAGAAAAAATCTTTGGCGGGGCTTGTCCACCTGCACGGCGTCATTGCTGGCGGTTTCTCTGGCAGCAGGTCCGCTGGTAGACAGCTACCGCACGGACATTGACAAATTCCTTGGAACGAAAAGCAGCATGATGGTCACCGAAAATACGGACGGAGAAGATTTGTATACTTACAAGTCGGATTATTCCAGCACCACGGAACTTCTGGATTCCATCGAAGATCTGGGGGAACGTATGAGTGAGGAAGGGACGGTTCTTTTGAAAAATGATAACAATGCCCTTCCGCTTTCTCAGGAAGAGACACAGAAAATTTCCCTGCTGGGCTTTTCCAGCTATTATCCGGTACAGGGAGGCGATATGGGAAGTTCCCTGACAGCCAATGGCGGGGCCGGAGCAGAGAACGGCGGTACAGATGCGGACACGGTGGATTTTGTACAGGCGTTGTCTGCAAAGGGCTTTGGCATGAATGAAAAGCTGCAGGAGCTTTACAAAAGCCTGGAATCGAGTTTTAAGACCGAGATCGATATGTGGGGAAATATCATGGAATATTACCACATTACCGCCCCGGCTACAGACGGTGTTTTTTCCAGCAAAGAGCCGTCACAGGAAATCATGGACAGTACGGATGCTTCCTGGAAAGACAGTATGGATGATTACAATGTGATGCTTGTTACGATTGCCCGTTCCTCTACAGAAAACGGAACCTATCTGCCGGGAGAGGCAGGGGTGGATCCGTCCCAGGACCTGAACCAGACGGATCCTCTGGGACTTTCCGACGATGAACGTGACCTGATCAATGCGGCAGTTGAGGCGAAAAAATCCAACGGTGGAAAAGTGATCGTGCTCTTAAATAATGCAAACGCCATGGAGATTGACGAGATCAAGAACAATTCCGGAGTGGATGCGATCCTGGAGATCGGCCTGCCGGGAGGATATGGTTTCTACGGGATCGCAGATGTCTTAAGCGGAGAGGCGAACCCGTCCGGCCATCTGACCGATACTTATGCTGTGAAAAATGCAAATTCGCCTGCGGCACAGAACTTCGGCAATTTCGCATGGACAAACCCGGATCCGTCTACCAGCGCCAATTCTTTTGAGGTAGAGGCGGAAGGAATCTACACAGGATATAAATATTACGAGACCCGTTATGCAGATGTGGTGCTTGGGCAGGGAAATGCTGCTTCTAAAGCAGGCAGCACCACAGGAGGCGCATGGGATTATGACAGTGAAGTTTCCTATCCATTTGGCTATGGACTGTCCTACACGACTTTTGAGCAGGAACTGGAACGTATAGAGGTAGATCTGGATTCCAAAACAGTAACCGCAGAAGTAACAGTGACGAATACCGGCGACGTTGCGGGAAAAGACGTGGTACAGCTCTATACATCTGTCCCATATACCAAATATGACAAAGAGCATCTGGTAGAAAAATCGGCGGTCCAGCTTCTGGATTATGAAAAGACGGACCTTATTGAGCCGGGTAAATCCGAAACCGTGACGATCACGGCAGACGCGCAGGATATGGCGAGCTGGGATTCCACCTGCAAAAATGAGGCGGGAACGACTGGAAACTGGATTCTGGATGACGGAACTTATTATTTTACCGTAGGAAACGGAGCCCATGAGGCGGTCAATAATGTGCTTGCGGCACAAGGCGCGGCAGCAGAAGGAGACGAGGGAAATGTAAAGACATGGGATTTGGACAGCTTTGATTCTGGATCCTTTGCCGTGACATTAAACGGAACTCCGGTAGAAAACCAGCTTGCGGATGCAGATTTGAATTTCTATATGCCGGATACGGTAACCTATCTGACCAGAAATGACTGGGAGGGCACCTGGCCGAAGACCTATCAGGATCTGACGGCGACGGATGAGATGTTGGACATTATGGATAATGATATCCGTGAGATCACGGCCCAGGGCGATCCAGAGTCCGTCATATTCGGCGCGGATAACGGCCTGACACTGGCTGATCTCAAGGGCGTGACGGACATTGAGGACGAACGCTGGAGCCAGCTGATCGACCAGATTGAACTGGAAGAGGCATTGATCCGGACTGCATTTGGCGGAACAAGTACGAAGATCATTGAATCCATCGTATCTCCTGAGGCAATCCAGAACGACGGGCCGAACGGCTTCAATTCTTATCCTTTGGGACAATATGCCAATAAGGATGCTTCTACAGGCGATCCCTGTGCAGTCGATCCGGACGACCCGAATTTAGGCTACAGGATGGGAGTTATGGGAAATGGCACAGTCATGGGGCAGACGTTCAGCAAACAACTCATGGAGGAATGGGGCAAGGTGATCGGGAACTACTCCCTGTGGGCAAATACGACGATTTTCTGGGGCGCTGGCACGAATCTTCACCGTGTACCGTACAATGCGAGAAACCATGAGTATTTTTCAGAAGATGCAGTGCTGACAGCCGGACAGGCTTCTATTTTCATTGCCGCCGGACAGGAATACGGGACCATTATTGCGCCGAAGCATCTGGCATTTAATGATACGGAGATCAACCGGACCGGTATCGCTGCGTTTATGACCGAGCAGGCGGCAAGGGAAAATGAGCTCCGGGGAACCCAGGATTGTATCGAAGAGGCAGGCGCACTGGGCGTGATGTCCACCTATAACCGTGTAGGATGTACACAGAGCAATGCCCACGAAGGGCTGATCCTGAACATTCTCCATAAGGAATGGGGATTCAAAGGGCTGATGTCGGAAGACTTCATCCAGGATCCGAATTATACGGTATTAAAAGAAGCCGTACATAACGGCGTGACCATGACCTGTAATACAGGTGACAACAAGATCGAGGCAGTCTCTGAAAAATGGCCGTACTGGACCGTGGAAAATGTAAGCCAGGATGAGACGCTGCTGCGTGACCTAAAACAGGTGATGCTGTATCAGAACTATGCACTGGCAAATTCCAATGCAATGGACGGAATGTCTACCGGCACCCATATTGAAAAGATCAATACATGGTATGACAACCTGGTATTGGGACTGAGAGTGGGATTTGGTATTCTGACAGTACTTAGCATTGCAATGTATATTCTTGGAATGAAGAAGAAAGAGCAGTAGGAAAGGGGAAAATGAGATGGGCGAGAAAAGAAAGATTGGTATCGGATTTATCCTGACAGTTTTGACGATGATCGTGACTGCCGTATCACTGTTCCTTTATCTGCAGAACTGTAAGACAAATTATTTTGCAAATATGGGCGTCAACACGACAGTGGCTGCATGCCTCGGGATTGCAGTGGTGCTGGAAATATTGATGCTGGTTTTATCCATAAAGCAGGGTGAGAAAGCATATCTGGATGTGATCCCGGTAGTATGCGGAGTCCTGACAGCGGTTGCGGCGATCCAGTTTATCGGAAGCCGGATCGCAGGGGCGGCCTCCATCATGACTTTTGAAAGCAATGCAGAAAATATGGCGGACTTGAACAATGCCATTGCTGCCATGGCCTGCTGCGTGATCGCATTATTACTGGTAATGGTCAGTTCCTTCTTTAAAGTAGTGAAAGAAGCATAAAAAAGAAAGTTCGGGGCTGCACGGCAATGCCGCTGCAGCTCCAGAAAGGAATGAAGAAATATGAGCAGTCAGAAAAATGATTTTTGGAGCAGCCCTTTGACTCGCTCTAAGATTACAACCTCCGATGTCAGGACGCCGGAGATGCTGCTGGGCTATTTTATCGGCCCTTTCGGAGCGCTGCTTTCCTCAGGGATCTTTACCAGCATCCTGCAAAATTATTTTACGGATGTACTCCGGCTGGATCTGACGTTTCTGACAACCTTGCAGTTGTTCTCCACCATTCTGATCGTAGCGGCAAACCTGGTCGTGGGACAGTTGATCGAGCGGACAAAAACATTTGCCGGAAAGGCAAGGCCATGGATCCTGCTTTCCGCGCTGACCCTGTCGGTCGCCAGTGTCCTGATGTTCATTGTTCCTTTTGAAGGAGCGGCAAAGCTGATCTGGGTCGCGATTGCCTATAACCTGTATTATGCAGTGGCGTATCCGATTTATAATACGGCAAATTCCACGCTGGTGCCGGTGTCTACAAGGGACAGCCAGAAGCGGGGCGCGTTGGCTTCTTTTACCAATGTGGCGGGCCTGGGAGTGATGGGATTTGGCTCCATGGTATTTCCGATCTTAGTGTCATTTGCATTAAAGGATCACCAGGCGCTGTGGTTTATGGTCATGCTGGCGGTTGCAGTATTTTCCGCGCTGACCATCTATCTGCAGTTTCTGTTTACCAGGGAGCGCGTGACAGAGGAAATCATGGCGTCCGGAGTGAAAGAAACAGACGGAAAAGCGGAAGGATCCGTTTCCTTGTCCGCACAGCTGAAAGCCGTTACCGGCGAGAAAATGTGGTGGATCGCAATTCTGTTCTACCTCGGATTCCAATGGAGCGGCGCCATCAAAAATGGCTCCATGTCTTTCTTCTGCAAATGGGTATTGGACAATACCTTTTTCGGCTCTGCCGATGCCTGGGGGGCTTCTCAGTCTCTTTTGAGCATCATGGGGGCGATCCCGATGGCTCTGGCAGTTGTAGTCGTGGTGCCGTTGTGCAATAAATTCAGCAAGAGAGTGGTTGTATTTATCGGAATGGTGATCGGTGTGGCAGGCGGCTTGATTGCCGGGCTTGGAAACGGCAGCATTGTGCCGGTAGCAGTCGGCGTTGCGCTGAAATGCCTGGGATCCTCTCCGGCAGCTTATGTGATCCTGGCAATGCTGGCAGATGTGATCGACCATATCGAGTTTAAGAACGGGATGCGTACCGATGGATTGACAATGTCAATCTATAGTTCTATCATGGTAGCAGGGACTCCGATCTGTAATTCCATCTTCAGCGCGATCCTAAAGGTCAGCGGATATGTGCAGGATGCGGATGTGGCGCTGGGGACGGCGGCACAAAGTGCGGCAGTGCAGAATGCGATCTCGATCAGTTATATCTGGGTGGAGACGGCAGCTTATGCAGTCTGTGCGGCGCTGATCTTCCTGTTTACGGTGGAAAAGGACCTGCCGAAGGAGCAGGCGGAGATTGCAAAGAGGAAGAAGGAGAAGTGAAATAATGTCTTAAGTGCAGTGGATGGAATACCATCTGCTGTATTTTTGTAGTAGTTTGTTCCGAATAGAGGAGGGCGCAATGGAAAGAAAACGGCATATTGTTTCGTGTGTCCTTGGGGGATGTATTGCCTTTGGCATCATGGGATGCGGCAAAAGGGTGCTGGAAGAAAAGGATTTTTGCCATCTTGTGCTGGAGGAAGGAGAAGGGTTTTTGGTGGAGGAAAGTGCCCTGTCGGTGGAACGGGGGAAGGATGCGGCTTTTGAGATGATCCTGGAGGACGGATATGAACTGCGAAATGTGAAATATGGAGATGACAGGGAAGCAGGAAGTGATGCTCATAATTATTCAGTGAGATATGATAGGGATGGTAAAGCGCTTACTTTGACGCTGTATGGCGTTCGATATTCCGAGACCGTGCAGGCACGGGTCGAAAAAAGTGATTTGGTCATCCGGTATCATGCCAATGGGGGCCGCAGATGTGAAAGCCGGGAGATGGCGGATGAAGATGGGAAGGACGGCCGCGGGGATGAAGTCTCGGCTGCTGTTGTGCGTTCTCATTTGCGGCCGAATACATCGATCGGCACGGATTTATTTGAGAGGCCCGGCTATACGCTGATTGGCTGGAATACAAAGCAGGACGGGAGCGGCACTCAGATCGGGCTTGGCAGCAGGGTGGAATGGCAGGAGGGGATGGAGCTATATGCCCAATGGATCCCATGGACAGACGCGGCTCTTTTTGAGTATGAAATTCAAGGAGAATATGCACAGATTATGGATTATCAAGGGCAGGAAGATACGATTTGTATTCCGGCAGAACTAGATAGAAAGAAGGTACGGCGGATTGCAGAAGGGGCATTTGCAGGTGTGGATTGCAGTAAAGTGGTCCTGCCGCCGGGGATTTATGAGGTGGAGAATGGAGCATTTGAAAATGCATTGCTGCAGGAACTCTATCTGTATGACGATATTTCCAAGATCAGCGACCATGCTTTTGCAGGATGCGGGCAGTTTGAAACACTCCATATCAATGCAATAGAGCCGCCGGTATATAGTGGAAATTATTTTTCTACCTTTCAGGATAAATATGACCGCCTGCTACAGTTGAAAGACCACAAGAAAATCGTACTGTTTTCCGGGTCTTCCACCCGGTTTGGATATGACAGCGCCATGCTCGACGAGGCGTTTGAGGAGTATGAGGTGGTGAATATGGGAGTGTTCGCCTATACTCCGGCGCTGCCTCAGCTTTTGTTGATCCTGGAGTGTATGCAGGAAGGGGATATTCTGCTCCATGCGCCGGAATTTGATGCCAGCAGCCGGCAGTTCTGTGGGCAGAAAGCTTTGGATTACGCTGCATTCGCCATGATGGAATCAGATTATGATGTGTTTGCAAAGCTGGATATCCGAGGATTTGAACAGGTATTTACCGCATTTACTGCTTACAATGCCGGACGGGAGGGCATGGAGAAGAAAAACTATGAGATCTCAGCTTCGTATTATGACGAGGACGGCGTTCCGACAGAGGAAAGCAGTTATAACGAATATGGCGACTATTGCCTGTACCGTCCTAACTCAGAGGAAGAACAGCCAATCTATGGCCTTCCGGTGCATTATACAGTCAATGCATTTCCGAAAGAGCAGTATATAGAGCCGTTGAATGCGGTGTATGAGATGTTTTTGGAAAAAGGGGTGGAAGTATATTTTACCTACTCGCCCCGTAATCAGTATGCCGTGTCAGAGGAGAGTACTCCAGAAGAACGTGCACGGCTGCACCAGTATTTTCAAGA
This sequence comes from uncultured Lachnospiraceae bacterium, assembly GCA_910589385.1. Taxonomy (GTDB): domain Bacteria; phylum Bacillota; class Clostridia; order Lachnospirales; family Lachnospiraceae; genus Schaedlerella. The sequence goes on along the minus strand of CAJUTU010000007.1, from coordinate 45,491 downwards.
GAATCTGATCGTGCCGGTGATTGCGGAACTGGAGGATTCTCTGGTTTCCGGAGTGTATCTGTATGGGACGGATAACCATCTGTCCACAGAAGGGGTGGAGATCCGGACAAAACAGGTGATAGAGGCTCTGAAAAAACAACGGGATGGAAACTAGGAGGCAGTGGTCAGGATGAAAACAGCAATCGTCTGTATATTATGTGAATTGTGTACTATAATCGGGATCGTATGTGCGCTTGTCTGCGGTGCAGAGCTTTCGGAAGTCCTGGCGGGAATACTGCTTATGCTTGCTGCCAGCCTGCTGCTTGTACGGACGAAGGAGGGCTCGTAAAAAGACATATGAATTTTACATCTTTGGAATTTGTGATTTTTTTTCCGGCTGTCTTGCTTGTTTACTGGCTGATGCCTGGCAGGGTACGGTGGCTCCTTGTGTTAGAGGCAAGTTATCTATTCTATATGGATGGGAGCCTCTGGCCGGGGATTCTGCTTTTATTTACCACATGGGTGTCCTATGCGGCGGCGGTCCAGATTGAGAAAATGCGGAATGAGGAACGATCAGGCGCCGCCAAAATGTGGATGTCCCTTGCGCTGTCTTGCTGTCTGGGCAGCCTGCTGGTCTGGAAACAGGAAGATTTTCTGGTGGTTGGAATTTCTTTCTATACATTTCAGGCGCTGGCCTATGTGCTGGACGTATATTACGGACGGATTTCCTGTGAACGGCATTTCGGATATTATGCATTGTTCGTATCCTTTTTTCCGCAGCTTGCCGCAGGTCCTATTGAACGGACGGAGAACCTGCTGCCGCAGTTAAAAACAATACACATCTGGAACCGGAATGACCTGGCGGACGGCTGTTGGCTGCTGCTTCGGGGCTTCTATAAAAAACTTGCTGTGGCAGACTATCTGGCGGTCTTTGTGGATGCGGTATATGCGGCGCCGGAAAAAGCGGGAGGACTGGGAGTTGTACTGGGGACATTGTTTTTTTCAGTCCAGATTTACTGTGATTTTTCCGGGTACACAGATATTGCGCGGGGCACGGCGCTTTTGTTGGGAATCCGGCTCATGGAGAATTTTAAGAATCCATATGGCGCGCACAATATCAGGGAATTTTGGCAGAGATGGCACATCAGCCTGACGAAATGGTTTACGGATTATGTGTATATTCCGCTGGGCGGAAGCAGGAGAGGGCGGCTTACGCACTGTAGGAATATATGGATCATATTTTTGTTGAGCGGATTGTGGCATGGGCTGTCCTGGAATTATGTGCTGTGGGGGCTGCTGCATGGGACGTGTTTTGTGCTGTATATTCTGTATACATCCAACAAAACAGGCTCCTGTGGGAAGGAGGGCGTCTGGCATATATGTTCTAGAACTGCCACATTGGGTTTTGTCTGTTTTTCATGGATTTTTTTCCGGGCAGAAAGTATCAGTGCGGCAGGGCAGGCCGTTTTGCAGATGCTCTTCCATTTTACAGATCAGGGGATCTGGCAGACCTTGCAGTTGATGCAGCTTCAAAGGACCGATCTGTTTCTGCTGCCGCTGGTGTTCCTCTGCCTGCGGCTTGCAGAGCAGGTGCCGGATACGGTTTTTAGGGTTACGACGGTGAAAGAGACTGCAAAAGCAGCGTTTCTTGGATTTTATATGGTAAATGCAGCCGCTCTTTCCTGGCTGATACAGATGGCGGCAGACAGAGGGAATACGTTTATCTATTTCAAGTTTTAATTTTGGGTTTTAGGAGTAAATATGACCGGCATGGAACGTAGATCGAAAATAACAATCCTTATTACAACATCAGCCTTGCTTCTGTTCATACCTGTTTTCTTAGCAGCCTGCGCATTCTGCCTGCCCTCCCGGTATGAGGAAACATTCTTAGGGGAATTGAAGGAAAAATGCAGGCGTCTGGAAACAGTAGGAGGGAAGCGGATCATATTGGTGGGCGGAAGCGGCGTTGCGTTTGGCTATGACAGCGCCATGCTGGAAAATGCATTTCCAGAATACCAAGCCGTAAACTTTGGAATGTATGCGGGGCTGGGAACAAAGGTCATGCTGGATCTTTCCGAGGACGCAGCGGGGGAAGGGGATATTGTGATCCTGTCGCCGGAACAGGATGCACAGACTCTTTCAGGCTATTTTAATGGGGAGGCCATGTGGCAGGCGGCAGACGGGGATTTTTCCCTCCTGTTGAAAATAAAACGCGGAAACTGGGAGCAGATGCTGGGGACATGGCCCGGCTTTGCCATAGAAAAGCTGCGATACCATTTAAAAGGTGAGAGGCCTCATCCGGAAGGGGTATACCAAAAATCGGTATTCAACAAATATGGGGATATTGACACAGCCCTGTGTGAGAAAAATATCATGTCCAATGGGTATGACTTGAATACTCCGGTGTGTTTTACGGAAGAAATCTGGCAGAAGGAATTTCTGGAATATATGAATGCCTATGCCTTGCGGCTGAAAAAGCAGGGTGCAAAAGTCTGGTATCGTTTCTGCCCGGTGAACGCTCTGGCGGCGGGGCAGGAGGACGTAAATGCATATTATGAAATGCTGCAGGAGGAGCTGGATTTTCCGGTTATCGGAAATCCGAACGACAGCATAATGGATGCCGGGTGGTTTTATGATACCAATTTTCATCTCAATTCCAGCGGCAGGACGGTGAATACGATCCAATGCATCCGGGATATCAAAGCAATGCTTGGAGACAGCACGCAGGTGGTATATGAAATGCCTAAGAAGCCTAAGATGTGTGCGGACGTGGGAGAGAAAGATGCTTCCACAGGGCACATTTCAGACGCCCCGCATATCCTTTACGCAGAAGTTTATGCAGGGAACGAGGATATACGCACAGTTACTATCCCAGAGGAGATTACATTGATCGAGGACGGGGCCTTTGAAGGATGTACGCAGTTACAGGCAATTATCCTGGAAAACACGCATCCGTCAGAAATCCGTCCGGGGCAGGAGCTGCTGCGCGGTACGGATGCGGACATCTATGTGAAAGATGAAGCGCTGTCCGAATATCGGCTAAATTATTTCTGGTCTATGTACGCAGGGAGGATTCAAGGGAAGTCAGCATTGGAATAGGGGAAGATTTTGCCGTCAGCTAAATCTCTTGTGGCGGGGATCCGTTAAATATGGTAAACTATAAAAACAGCAAAAGTAAGGGTGTTCCTGAAAAATCTCAGTAAACAGATTTCTATGGGCGCTTAATAACCAAACAGGAGGATTTAAGAGTATGAGCGGTACAAAAAAATCAAAAGTATATTTTACCGATTTTCGTTGTGTGATGGATGAGAGTCCGGTCAAAAAACTGAGGCGGCTTATGAAAGCGGCCGGGATTGGGCAGATTGATATGGACGGCAAATTTGTTGCTATTAAGATGCATTTTGGAGAGTTGGGCAATATGAGCTTTCTAAGGCCTAATTATGCAAAAGCAGTAGCGGATATGGTGAAAGAATTCGGCGGAAAGCCTTTCCTGACGGACTGCAACACCTTGTATCCGGGCAGCAGGAAGAACGCTATTGAGCATTTATACTGTGCGTGGGAAAATGGATTTACCCCGCTGACCGTGGGATGTCCTGTCATCATCGGCGACGGGCTGAAAGGCACGGATGACATTGCCGTACCGATAGAGGGCGGTGAGTATATCAAAGAGGCGAAGATCGGGCATGCTATTATGGATGCGGATGTTTTTATTTCACTGACTCATTTTAAGGGGCATGAGATGACAGGATTTGGAGGAGCGATCAAGAATATTGGCATGGGCTGTGGTTCCAGGGCCGGAAAGAAAGACCAGCATCACAATGGACAGCCGGTCGTTAACCCGGAAAGCTGCCGGGGCTGCATGCGCTGTATGCGGGAATGTGCCAACAACGGGCTGGCATTTGACGTGGAAAGAAAGGTCATGACGATCGATGAAAAAAATTGTGTGGGCTGTGGACGCTGTATCGGGGCCTGTAATTTTGACGCTATTGATTTTGCGCAGTCTGCGGCAGTCAAAGAGCTAAACTGCCGTATGGCGGAATACACGAAAGCAGTGGTCACAGGCAGGGAATGCTTCCATATTTCCATCGTATGTGACGTGTCCCCGAACTGTGACTGCCATGCGGGAAATGACGCCCCGATCCTTCCAGACCTGGGGATGTTCGCTTCCTTTGACCCGTTGGCGCTGGATCAGGCCTGCGTGGACGCCTGTCTGAAAGAGACTCCCCTGCCAAATACCCAGCTTACGGAACAGATGGCAGGCAAAGATTTCTGTGACCATCACGATCATTTTGAGAATACAACCCCCAACTCAGAATATAAGACCTGTCTGGCACATGCAAAGAAGATTGGCCTGGGTACAGATGAGTATGAACTGATTTCTGTGAAATAGGATATACAGGCGGGGGCAGTGATGTTAAGTGATAACCTTTTCCTTTATTACGGGATCAGTGGTGAACGTTATAGTGAAAAAATATGTGGTTACATTACTTGTGGGATTGTGCTATACTGGAAAAAATAAAGGATATGGCAGGTGACAAGTGTGGACATCGCAAAGCAGATTGTGGATCAGAGAGTAAACAAGATCATAGAGGATAACCGGGATTTTTTTGCAAAAGATGATTTGGAAAGAAGACGTTCCAAAGGATACCTGCTGTTAGGGGTTGCAGCGTATCTGGATATCGATATTTCAGAGGCGGAGCAGTTTATCACGGACGGCGGAAATGACGGAGGATTTGATGCGGCCTATATTGTGGAGGCTCAGGATTCACAGCTAAATGTGGTTTTATTCCAGTCAAAATATACGCGTAATCTGGAAAAGGACAGTCATTTTCCTGCAAACTCAATTGAGAAGGCAGTGAATACGGTGAGATGTGTATTTGATCCGTCGGCAAATATTGAACTGAATCCCAGAAGTAAAAAGGTAGTAGATGAGATACGTTCCTTTATTTTAGATGGGCAGATTCCTTATGTCACATTCGTGATGCTGAACAATGGACTTACATGGAATAAAGAGGGACAGAACTATATAGACTTTGCGTTTCATGGGCAGGAGCAGGTGCGCTTTGTACATTTTTGCCACACGGATATTATCGGCTATATCAGAAGGTCGGAACCGATCAATACACAGTTTGCGTTAATGGGGAAAGGCATTCAGGAAGATTTTAATTACAAAAGAGTAATTTTGGGACGGATGTCTGTAAAAGAGATATATGAGTTGATGGATCAGTATGGCGACCGTCTGCTGGAAAAAAATATTCGGCGGTATCTTGGGAAAAATGCGGTTAATGATGGAATTGTACGGACATTGCTGAGTGATGAGAAACGTCAGAATTTTTTCTTTTTTAATAATGGCGTTACCATGATCTGTGAAAAATTTAGTTATAATGCCCTGCAGGAAAGGGACTGGATCGTGAAGCTCAATCGGCTTCAGATCATAAATGGAGGGCAGACCTGTAGAATTATTTATCAGACGTTAAAGGAACATCCTGAAATGGACTTTTCGCAGGTATATATTTTGGTAAGGTTATATGAAGTCAGTGGTGGGGAGGATGTGATACAAGATATCACTTATGCGACGAACAGCCAGAATCCAGTGGATTTCCGGGATTTGAAGTCTAATGATGAGAGGCAGCTCCTTCTTGAGGAAAGCGCGCGCGGCCTGGGATATGTATATAAAAGGAAGAGGGATAACAGTTCGAATACCAATGTGATTCCGTCTACTGTGGCAGCAGAAGCAGTGCTCGCCATCTGGCGGGGAAAACCTCATCTGGCAAAGTATAAAAGGAACGAATTTTTTGATAAATATTATCTGGATATCTTTGATGGCTTAAATGCGTCACAGATGGTTATGGCAGTCTTGATCTTCAGATACTGTGATAACAGGAGGAAGGTGGCCGGTGAGGATAAAAAGATTCAGGCACATCTTCCATTCAGCCAGTATCATATAGCATATATCATGGGAAAAAGGCTGCTCCGGGATTTAAAACTTGAATTAAAAGAGCTGACTCACATTAATTTTCATAAAGTACGGCTGTACTTTGAGGACAAGAAAGAGATGCTTTATAAAGAGGCGGAAGTGAAATTGGAAGAGATTTTGGAGAAATATTTTAATGGCGATGCTCTGGAGCAGATTGACGGGCGGACCATGGCAGCAGTTTTTAGGCGTTTTGATATGATGGAACGCTATTTGAAGAATATATGAACAAAAAAATACAGAAAAAGTCCGCAGCCTGTTTGACCGGGCGATAAACCTATGATATAGGAGTTGAGTTTAATGCAGATTTCAAGCAGATTTACACTGGCAGTCCACATTTTTGCATGTATCGATACATTTAAGGAAGAATATAAGGTGACAAGCGATTTCCTTGCAGGCAGTACAAACGTCAACCCGGTCATTGTACGGAAGATCCTGGGCCAGCTAAAAGCCGCAGGGCTTGTGAAGGTTGCGAGAGGGACTGGGGGGGCATGGATTCCCAAGCCGCTGGATGAGATCACGCTTCTGGATATTTACCGTGCAGTAGACTGTGTAGAGAACGGCGAATTGTTCCATTTCCATGAAAATCCAAGTACACAATGTCCTGTGGGGAGGAATATCCACAACATACTGGATGATAAATTATACAGGGTACAGCAGGCTATGGAAAAAGAACTTGGCTCTATCACATTGGAAGACGTGAAAAGAGATACACAAAAGTATATTGGAGCTGAAAAGGGAGAAAAGGAGAACGGGTGAAAACTATGAAAAGAGTCCAGGATTCACAGACCGAGCAGGTATATATCATACGTTCCCAGCATATCAATCCTCAGGGCAGATTATTCGGCGGTTATCTCATGCAATGGATCGATGAAATGGCAGTGATCGTCAGCAGGAGGCATTCCGGGAAGAGCGTGACAACAGCATCCATTGATAATCTGAGTTTTAAGGCAGGCGCCTACCAGAACGATATGGTTGTTCTGGTAGGTAAGCTCACATATGTAGGACGCACTTCCATGGAAGTGCGGGTGGATACTTATGTGGAAGATTATGCCGGAAAACGCAGGAGCATTAACCGGGCATATGTTGTCATGGTGGCAGTTGATGAAAATGAAAATCCGGTTGAAGTGCCGGGGCTTATCATGGGATCAGAAGCAGAGCAGGCGGAATGGCTTGCAGGAGAAAAACGGTATAAGCTGCGGAAACAGAGGAGGATCGAAGGATTTTGAACGTTACGGGTCACAGTCACTTTTGGATTTAGTATCTGAAAAAAGGAGTTTGTTATGGAATTTTTAATAAATTTGGATGGGAATCTGCTGCTATGGATCCAGGAATATATCCGCCAGGATTGGATGGACGGCTTTTGGAAGGTCATCACCGCATTTGGAGATTCCGGTATATTCTGGATTGCTTTATCTATCCTTCTGTTGATTCCAAAGCAGACCCGCAGGATTGGGATTACTGCATTGGCAGCACTTGCAATCGGAGCGCTGATCACAAATATAGCTTTAAAACCTCTCATCGGCCGTACCCGCCCCTATGAGGTCATTGACGGCCTGGTAACGCTGATCGGGAAACAGTCCGACGATTCTTTCCCTTCCGGGCATACATGCGCATCCTTTGCGGCTGCCGGTGTATACTGGAGGATGATGCCAAGAAAATATGGGATTCCTCTTCTGATATTTGCGGCATTGATTGCATTTTCCAGGCTCTATGTAGGAGTACATTATCCCTCGGATGTACTGGGCGGACTTCTGATCGGGCTGTTTGCGGCGTGGGCAGCATGGCGGATACAGGAAAATCTGTCTGAGAAGAAGCGGATATCTCATAAGCCGCTATAGAATTCAAGAACTGAAAATCTATAAAGAGGTTAAAAAAGAAACAGCCATTACGAAAAGGTGTACTTTTTCGTAATGGCTGTTTTTCATTTAACCATTTGCAAATATACTACAAGATTACTAAAAAGTCAAGAGATACGAAGTTTTTTTTCTGGTAATTCTGCCCTATTGATTTATATTACGAAAAAGTACACTTTTATGAAACGTATGAAGCATATCGGATGGGAGAGGTCCAGAGGGTATGCTTTGTTAAGGAAGCATGTATGCCATCAGACACAATATGCAAAACAGTCCACCAGCATAATAAAGTTCCGATTCCTGCAGAGGATATGAAAAAGCTGCAGGAGATCGCGGCAGATTATGGCAAGGTAAAAAATTATGTATATGCACGTTTTGGGGGGATAGCCGGCCTGGAGAAAATATATCCCGGCTATACCGTGCAAAATGAGATGACCAAAAGTGGATTACGGTCAAAATTGGAATTGCCCTCCGTGTATTTTTACCTTTCGATTTTTGACGCTCTTGGAGATATTAAAAGCCAATGGACCAGGACAAAATCAAAAGTTTTAGAGTTGGTCAGCAAAAATGAAAATTTTACGGCAGAGGAAAAACATTATCTGCGGTTTCTTCTAAAGATCAGCAATGCATTTGGACAGGTTCTTAATGGCAAGCCAGTCGAACTAAAAAAAGAGATACAGTCCCAATATGTACTTCTGGCTTCTAAGGTAGACACCGGGAAAATGCATCGTTATCTATGCAGGCAGGTGCGTAAATATCATGTGATACAGCATACGGATAAGGCAGACGGGTTTTCTATCGCAGAGCGGGCGTACCGCTATGCAGACCATGGGATTTATATTTCCATAAAGGAAAAAAGAAAACGTATTTTTGTCCTGTTGACAGATAACAACCAGTATAAATCCCAGCTTTATGTCAGATTGTACCCGGAACAGGGGAAGCTGGAGATTAAAGCACCCGTTCAAATGGCGGTGCGCAGCCATACCGATTATAAAAAACAGGTAGGGGTATCTGTTGGGATCTATACGATGCTGACGACAGATGAAGGGCGCTGCTATGGAGAAGAATTAGGCAGATATCAGATTGAGTATGCAGATTGGATCCGTATGCAGACAAGAAGCTATAACCGCAACAAGGAGCAGAATCCAGGCAGAAAAAAATACTATGCAAAGAAGAAACGGCTTGAAGAGCAGCTGCACAGCTACATCAACCATGAATTGAACCGATTTCTTCAATCAGAAAGAGCCGGGGTCATATATATTGTAAAATTGCCAAAGCCACAGGCCGGAGGTGTGAATAAAACAATCAACAATACGGTTGCCCAGTGGCAGAGAGGATATATCCGTAAACGTCTGGTACAGAAATGCAGGGAGCAGTCCGTTGAGATTATAGAAGTCCTGGGAAAAGATATCAGCAGGGAGTGCAGCAGATGCGGTGCGCTCGGAGAAAAATCTGCCCGGAGATTTATCTGCCCTGCATGTGGATATGAAGTGCAGGAAAAAACCAATACTGCCCGCAATGTAAAAAAACGAGGGCAGGGGGATGGCGTGCTGCATTAGATCATAAGAACAGCCAACTAGATAAATAACGGTGAAGAACCGGGATTTTACCGAAAGGACTAAAAGGCGGGTTCATGATATAAAAAACAAATGACGGCATTAGAAGGCAGAAATCCAGCTATGCTGGAAACTGCGTATTGGGTATGCCAGGACCTTGTGAACATGGAAAATAAGCAGGCGCGCTGATGCGCATGCAGGCCATCAACCTTCGGCTGGTGACAGGACATGAGGTAGCAGGGAGCGAAGCAGAGAAATCTGCATCATCTGGCGGATAAGCCGCTTAGATGACCAATGTGCCTTATTTCATATATTGATTGATCTTATAAATCCAGATATGGTGAGGGGATAAAATGACAACAGCGCTTATTTTTGCAGGCGGAACAGGAAGAAGGATGAACAGCCGTTCCAAGCCAAAACAATTTTTGGAAATGCATGGAAAACCTATTATTATTTATACATTAGAACATTTCGAATTCCATGAAGAGATTGACAATATCGTGATCGTATGTCTTTCAGAGTGGATCAAAGAATTAGAAGGCCTGCTGAAAAGATACGGTATCACAAAAGTAGTAAAGGTTGTTTCCGGGGGAGAAACAGGACATGACTCCATTTATAATGGATTAAAAGTGATGAAAGAATTTGCGTCCGAGGAGGATATTGTGCTGATCCATGATGGGGTACGCCCATTGATCAATGCCGAACTGATCTCGGAAAATATAAAAACCGTAAAAAAATTCGGAAATGCAATTACAGCGGAGGCGGCAAGAGAGAGTATCGTACGAAGTGACGACGGGAGACATATATCGGATATGCCTCCAAGGGATCAGATTTTTACTGCAAAAGCGCCCCAATCCTTTTATTACGGCAAAATTTCAAAGTTATATGAGAAGTCAGGGAAAGATGGGATAAAATCTATAGATTCTTCACATTTATGCAGTCTGTATCAAGTACCAATGCATATGGTGACCAGTACAAAAAATAATCTGAAGATTACAGAACCAGCGGATTTTTATGTATACAGAGCCTTGTATGAGGCATTAGAAGGACAGCAGATTTTTGGTATTTAGAGGAACTTGATGATGAGATATAAGAAAAAAGAACTATTAAAAATCGTAAGTTCGCTGGGCGAGGTCAATCATCTGATCATAGAAAATGCGGAACATGCGAATACGGATTCTATTATGGAGGCTCTCAGAAACTGTCAGGAATCGGCGATCACAATTGGAACATATCTCGAAGGCTGCTATGAAGAGAAAACTGCAGGCAGTGTACATATGCTGGAAGACTATTGTGAAGTAGTTTATCAGATGAGTTTAGCGCTGGACAATCCAAATCAAATAAAGAAGCTGGCGAAAAAAGTCCAGAAACAACTGTTTCAGATCACCAGCCAGATGAAATGCGACATACCGGATGATAAAAAAGAAATAATATTTCTTCCGTATAAGGCATCCATGTGGGACAGTCTTGAAAGTGTCTGGAGAGCGGTGTCGGAAGATGACAAATGCGAAGCATTTGTGATTCCGATTCCATATTACGATAAGAATCCAGATGGTTCACTCGGCCAGTTTCATTATGAGGGGAATGATTATCCAGATGATGTCCCTGTCACTGACTGGCAGGAGTATTGTATACCAGAGCGCAGGCCGGATGCCATTTTTATCCATAATCCTTATGACCAGTGTAATTATGTGACCAGTGTCCATCCGGATTTTTATGCGTCTAATTTAAGAAAGTATACGGATTTGTTAGTATATATTCCCTATTTTGTTGCGATAAACGATCAGGTCGAAAAACATTTCTGCACGACAAACGGGGTGTTATATGCACATAAAGTAATCGTGCAGTCGAAAAAAGTCCGGCAGACTTATATAAAGGAATTTCACAAGTTTGAAAGAGATAATAACTGCAAAGGTGCGTTTGGGAGGATCGAAGAAAAAGTAGTGGCTTTGGGCAGCCCAAAATATGACCGGGCAGCATATCCAAGAAAAGAGGATTATGAGATTCCCGGTGATTGGGAGACCGTCATCCGGAAACCAGATGGCAGTAAAAAGAAAGTGATCCTCTACAATACGACAATTGAAAGTACATTAAAAGAGTCGGAGGATATGCTTGACAAGATAGAAGATGTTTTGAAGTTGTTTGAAAATGACCAGGAAACGGTTTTGCTGTGGAGGCCTCATCCACTGCTTAAGACGACCCTGGAATCCATGCGTCCTGATTTATTGGAGCATTATATACAGATAGAGGAAAGATATAAGAACGGCGGATGGGGGATTTATGATGAGTCCGCAGATTTATA